>NZ_JAOBZC010000009.1:0-188484 GCF_029838645.1 Enterobacter sp. GD03975 | reverse complement strand
GGCGGCAAACACGCGCAGCTGACCGTGCCCGGCCCGCAGGTGGCGGAGCAGCCCGCAGCCGATAAGGGTAACTGGCGGGATGATTTCGACGGCAGTACGCTTGACCCTGAATTGCAGACCTTGCGCATTCCGTTCGACGACACCCTCGGCTCGCTCACCGCGCGCCCGGGCTACTTACGGCTCTACGGCAACGACTCGCTCAACTCGACCTTCACCCAGTCGACCGTGGCGCGCCGCTGGCAGCACTTCACCTTCCGGGCCGAGACGCGGATGCAGTTCTCGCCGGTTCACTTCCAGCAGAGCGCGGGGCTGACCTGCTACTACAACAGCAAAAACTGGAGCTACTGCTTTGTGGACTACGAGGAGGGGCAGGGGAGAACCATCAAAGTGATCCAGCTCGACCACAACGTACCGTCGTGGCCGCTGCACGAGCAGCCCATTCCGGTGCCGGAACATGCGGAGAGCGTCTGGCTGCGGGTAGACGTGGATACGCTGGTCTACCGCTACAGCTACTCGTTCGACGGCGAGACGTGGCACGCCGTGCCGGTGACGTATGAGGCGTGGAAGCTGTCGGACGACTACATCGGCGGGCGTGGCTTCTTTACCGGCGCGTTTGTGGGGCTGCACTGCGAGGACATCAGCGGCGACGGCTGTCACGCGGACTTCGACTACTTCACCTACGAGCCGGTATAGCCCAGCGCGCGTGAGAGCTCGAGCCCGGCCTGCTGAAGCTCCTCGCGGAAGCGGGCCAGCTCGGCGTCATCCACGCGAGAGGTGAGCGTCGACAGGCTCAGCGCGGCAATCACGCGGGATTCGTGGTTCCACACCGGCACCGCCACGCAGCGCACGCCCTGCTCGTTCTCTTCGCTGTCCAGAGCATAGCCCTGCTCGCGGGTCTGCGCCAGGGCGGCCATTAAGGCTTCACGAGAGGCGAGGGTGGAAGGCGTAAAGGTGGTGTACTGATAGCCCTCCAGCAGGGCGTTCAGCTCGGCCTCGCCCAGCCAGGCAATCAACACCTTGCCGATGGCGGTGGCGTGAACCGGCAGGCGGCGGCCGATGCGCGAATAGGCGATGGCGGCCAGCTTGCCTTCAATTTTCTCGATATAGACCCCTTCACGCCCGTCCAGGATCCCCAGATGGGTGGTCTGCCCGGTTCGCTGTGACAGCTCCGTCAGCCAGCCTTTCGCCTTTTGCCGAATATCGATGGAGCCCACGACAAAATGACCGCGCTCGACCAGCTTCATGCCGAGGCGATATTTCCCGTTCTCCGGGTTCTGATCGATATAGCCGTGAAGCTGGAGGGTTTTCAGCAGCGAGTGGAGGGTGCTCTTGCTCAGCCCCATCAGTTTGCTGATGTCGGTGATCTTAAGCTCGGTGGCCTGCTCGTTGAACAGGTCGAGGATCTGCAACGCACGTTCAACAGACTGAATAATCGGCATAATGCTGGCATGTCCACGCTGGAATGAAGGCGAAAACGTACCTTTTTCGGGGTGAAAAATCAATGAAGGGGAGCCGGTTTGCCCGGCGGCGCTTCGCTTGCACGGGCCTACGGGACTTGTAGGCCGGGTAAGCGCAGCGTCACCCGGCGGGAAGATCGCACCGAATCAATAACGTGGGAGAGGGGATCACTCCCCAAGCGTCGCCACCATCACCGCCTTAATCGTATGCATCCGGTTTTCCGCCTGGTCAAACACGATGCTCGCCGCCGACTCAAACACCTCGTCCGTTACCTCCATCCCGCCGTGCAGGTCGAACTCCTTCGCCATCTGCTTGCCCAGCGTGGTCTGGTCGTCGTGGAACGCCGGCAGACAGTGCAGGAACTTCACGTTCGGGTTGCCGGTCAGCGCCATCATCTGCGCGTTTACCTGATACCCCCGCAGCAGCGCAATCCGCTCCGCCCACTTCTCTTTGGCTTCGCCCATCGACACCCACACGTCGGTATAGATAAAGTCCGCGCCCTTCACGCCTGCCGCCACGTCTTCCGTCAGGGTGATTTTGCCGCCGTGCTTCTCCGTCAGCGCGCTGCACTCCGCCACCAGGCTCTCTTCCGGCCAGCAGGCTTTCGGGGCCACCAGGCGCAGATCCAGCCCGGTCAGCGCCGCCGCTTCCAGCATCGAGTTGCCCATGTTGTTGCGCGCGTCGCCCGCGTAGACCAGCGTCATCTCGTTAAACGCCTTGCCCGGCAGGTGCTCCTGCATGGTCAGCAGGTCCGCCAGCAGCTGCGTCGGGTGGAACTCGTTGGTCAGCCCGTTCCACACCGGCACGCCCGCATACTGCGCCAGCGTTTCGACGACTTCCTGGCCGTGACCGCGATACTGAATGCCGTCGTACATCCGCCCGAGAACCCGTGCGGTGTCCTTAATTGACTCTTTATGCCCAATCTGGCTGCCGCTCGGCCCTAAATAGGTGACGCGTGCGCCCTGGTCAAATGCGGCAACTTCGAAAGAGCATCGTGTACGGGTCGAGTCTTTTTCGAAGATGAGCGCGATATTTTTACCGGTAAGTTTCTGTACTTCCTTGCCCTTTTTTTTATCGGCCTTGAGCTGTGCGGCAAGGGTCAGCAGAGAAGTGAACTGTGCAGGGGTAAAGTCGAGCAATTTCAGAAAGTGTTTCTTGTACAAATCGGCCATTTTATCCTCGCATGGCAAACGCCAATTATTGAATTAAAATTCACTTTATATGTGTAATTATTCATTTGCAACCCCGTTTCACAAATCTTTCCAACAAAGGTGGAGGCAAACCCGTCCGTGTGTGAAAATAGAAGTATCTGCCGCACTTTAAAGAGGATTGAGCCATGGCAAACCCGGAATTACTGGAAGAGCAACGCGAAGAGACGCGTCTGATTATTGAAGAACTGCTGGAAGACGGTAGCGATCCGGACGCGCTGTACACCATCGAACACCATTTCTCTGCGGACGACTTTGAAGCGCTGGAAAAAATGGCCGTGGAAGCCTTCAAGCTGGGTTACGAAGTGACCGAGCCGGAAGAGCTGGAAGTGGAAGAGGGCGACACCGTCATCTGCTGCGACATCCTGAGCGAAGGCGCGCTGAAGGCGGAGCTGATCGACGCGCAGGTAGAACAGCTGATGAACCTGGCCGAGAAGTTTGAAGTGGAATACGACGGCTGGGGAACCTACTTCGAAGATCCGAACGGTGAAGACGGCGAGGAAGGCGACGACGAAGATTACGTCGACGAAGACGACGACGGCGTGCGTCACTAAGCGTTTCAGGCGGTGGCGCGCGCCACCGCTTTTTTCAAGGCAGAACCATGGATTACCCGCAGATACTCGCCCCCGTACTCAACTTCCTCCAGTGCCCAACCCCGCAAGCATGGATTGATAAAGCCCGCGACCCGGCGAACCTGCCGCTGCTGCTCACCGACCACATGGTGTGCGAGCTCAAGGCCGCCCAGACCGCGCTGCTGCTGGTGCGTAAATACGTCGCTGATGAAAGCGGTGCCGACGCGCTGCTCGAGTGGCTCAAGCCCTACGAACAGTTCACCTTCCGCGACGGTCCGGAGCCGGACTTCATCGCCCTGCACAAGCAGATTGGCAAAAGCGTAATGCCCAAAACCGACGACCCGTGGGGCCAGGCGCTCATCGACAGCATGGTGCTGCTGATCAAAGAGGAGCTGCACCACTTCTGGCAGGTGCGCGAGGCGATGCTGGCGCGCGACATTCCGTACGTCAAAATCACCGCCAGCCGCTACGCCAAAGGGATGCTGAAGGAAGTGCGCACTCACGAACCGCTGACGCTGATCGACAAGCTCATCTGCGGCGCCTACATCGAAGCCCGCTCCTGCGAGCGCTTCGCCGCGCTGGCCCCGTTCCTCGACGACGATTTGCAGAAGTTCTATCTCTCGCTGCTGCGCTCAGAAGCGCGCCACTATCAGGATTACCTGACGCTGGCCCGGCAGGTAAGCGACGACGATATCTCACCGCGCATACAGCATTTTGGCGAAATTGAAGCCACACTTATCTCGACACCGGACCACGAGTTTCGCTTCCACAGCGGCGTGCCGGTGTAAACCGGCATAACGCAAGGATAAGGATGCGAGATGAAAAAAACGTGGATCAGTACGGTCATTGTTATTGTCGCGGCTGCCGCCGTGGCGTTCTGGGTCTTCTTCGACAGGCAGCGCGCTCCGGACGCGCAAATTGATACCGCCCTTAACGCGATGCCCGCCTGGCAGGTGATCAAGGAGCAGGAGCCTGTGCTGCATCAGCGCATTCTCGACCAGATGGCCGCCCTGCAAAAGGCCGGCGAGCCGGAGCAGCACATTATCGACACCATCCAGCCGCAGATCCTGCATTTGCAGATGACGCGCCTGCAAAATGCCCCGGACGCCAACGTGGTGAACTACATGACCATCAACATGGAGCAGACCGCCGCCATCCAGAAGGTGAGCGACGACGCTTGCTTCCGCTTCCTCTACCCGATGGTGAAGGGCGGCATCAACCCGATGCGTATGCTGGATAAAGACCTGATGACCCGGCGCATGCAGGCCGATGCCGACATGATGCGCGCGGCCTACGGCAAAAATCGCCACACCGTGACGCAGGCCGAGCGCGAGGCGGCTGTCGAGGATGTGCGGCCAATTATGAAGGCGCTTGCCGATAAGTACGGCGAGGACATCCAGCTGTTGCAGATGCCGGAGAAGGCAGCGGGCAAAGAGAAGCTCTCCTGCGATATGGTGCAGGCGATGTGGGCGAAGGTGCTGGCGCTGCCGGAGCAGAAGGCGGCAGGGGTGATTCGTCTGGCAGTGTCTGAGCTGGAGTGACAAAGGGCGCTGGTTTTTTGGGCACTTAGCGCGGGTTTCGCGCGTCGTCGCTTGCATGGCGGCGCGCGACAGGTATAATCCACAACGTTTCCGCATCCCCTTCAGTGCCGAAGTGGCGAAATCGGTAGACGCAGTTGATTCAAAATCAACCGTAGAAATACGTGCCGGTTCGAGTCCGGCCTTCGGCACCAAAAGATGCAAATCAAAGTCGCTTAAGGGCGGCTTTTTTTGTGTCCATTTTATCTGAATTCATTAGATATCTAACTGTAATACGAAGCAGTTTTGCGAGATTTTTTCTTGCAGATGAAGGGCTTTATTGTCATTGGTTGTTTTTGTCTATTGGTATTTCGTCAGTTTGGAATTCAGGTTGGCTATTAGATGCTGTAGTAATAAAAACAACAAATCTGTGATGAGCATATTGCTTTTTCTGGAAGTGATTACGCAAAAAATTACGTAAATTTAGCTATAAATCTTATCTCTCATTACGTAAAATATCGCGTAACCACTTTACAAGATTTGAGATGGATTACGGTATGGCTAATGTTGACGCAGACTACTGCTATTCTTTCCCAGCTATACGTGGCATACAGGCTGGTCGCCCTTTCTACATCGCCACGTGCCCCATGCGCATCATCCCTAAAATATTCAGCTTTGACGAAAATGACGTTCCGCCTGAGTTACGCGCGCAGCGCACGTTGAACAAATCGCGTATCCCCGAAATGGTGCGATATCTACTGGAAAATCCGAAAGATTATGTTTTTTCAGCGCTAACGGCCTCCATTGCCGTTGATGTCCAATTTGATGAATTTGAAGGTTCTAATAACCTTGGAACGTTATGCGTGCCGATGGATGCTCAAATACTCATCAACGACGGTCAGCATCGCCGTAAAGCGATTGAAGACGCTTTAGACGCACGCCCCGAGCTGGGACAGGATAATATACCGGTGCTATTTTTTGTCGATGAGGGGCTAAAACGTAGTCAGCAGATGTTCGCAGATTTGAATAAATACGCCATTCGTCCCAGCCCATCGCTTGCCTCTTTATATGACCATCGTGATGCCTGTTCAAATCTGGCACGTTATCTGGCTATGTCCGTAGAACCATTTGTTGGGATGACGGAGTTGGAAAAATCTGGTATCAGCCAGCGATCGAATAAACTGTTTACCTTAAGTAGTATCAAGCAGGCTACCCGCGCGTTGTTGGGCAAAGATCCCAAAGAGAACAATTTTGAAGAATGCACGTTAATAGCCACCCGCTACTGGCAGGCTATTTTTCACGTGATGCCGGACTGGCAGTTAGCGGCCAAAAAAGAGGTTTCGCCAGTTCAGCTACGACAGGATTATATTCATGCTCACGGTATTGGTTTGCAGGCTCTCGGACAATTGGGGTATGCCCTGCTGACAGACTACCCGGAGCAATGGCCTGAGAAAATCGCTGCACTCAAGACCTTTAACTGGCGCAGAAACAATCCTGATCTGATCAAGCGCGCGATGCAGCACGGTAAGCTGAGTAAAACCAGTACGGCAATCCAGCTCACCTGCAATGCGCTAAAAACCGCGCTCTCTATTCCCCTCACTCCTGAAGAACAGGAGCTTGAAGCTCAAATGGTTGTCTCATGAGTAAATTAGTTCAGTCCTATGATTTGGCCGAATACGAAGATTTTATTAATCTGGAACAGTTCGCCGGACGTCCTCTGGCCGAATATGTTGCTGAGGTTCAACGAATTTATTGTGCGGATAAGCGTCCGTGGGTGATTGGCTACAGCGGTGGGAAAGATTCTTCCGCTGTGATCACGCTGGTGTATCTGGCCTTGCTCGGCCTGCCCCCGGAAATGCGCAGCAAAGATGTTTTTGTGGTGTCGTCCGATACGCTGGTCGAAACGCCGGTAGTCGTGGATCTGATTAAGAAAACGATGTTGCAGATTGAGGCGGGAGCGAAGCGTAACGGCTTGCCGATCACTCAACACGCGGTAACGCCTAAAACGAATGAAACCTTCTGGGTCAATTTGCTGGGGAAAGGTTATCCGGCTCCAACTCGTAGTTTCCGTTGGTGCACCGAGCGCATGAAAATCAATCCGGTGAGTGACTTTATTAAAGATAAGGTCAGCCAGTTTGATGAAGTTATTGTTGTGCTGGGTTCGCGCAGTAGCGAAAGTGCTTCTCGTGCGCAGGTAATCGCAAAGCACAAGATTGATGGATCACGCCTTGCCCGGCATACCACGCTGGCAAATGCGTTTATCTATACACCCATTGATACCTGGGATGTAGAAGACGTCTGGAAACTTCTGCGCGGCGCGTTCCGCTATGCCCCTGAAGATATCGACGAGTGGGAAAGCCCGTGGGGTGGAAACAACCGTCCACTGTGGACGTTGTATATGGATTCTTCCGCACAGGGTGAATGCCCGCTGGTAATTGATGATAGTACCCCTTCCTGCGGCAACTCGCGTTTTGGCTGTTGGACCTGTACCGTTGTCACTAAAGATAAGGCTATGGAAAGCCTGATTAAAAACGGTGAAGAATGGATGTCTCCGTTGCTGAAATATCGTGATCTGCTGGCATTTACCACCGATCCGGTGAATAAAGACACGTTTCGAAACTATAAGCGCCGTACTGGTAAGGTGAGCTATCAGTACGCTAAAGAAAGTGATGAGCCGGGGGCTGAGCGTAAGCATGTTCCAGGTCCTTACTGGCTAAAATACCGTCAGCAATGGCTCAAAGAATTGCTGGAGATAGAGCGCGATTTGAATGCTCAAGGCCATACCATTACGTTAATTACCAAACCAGAGCTACATGCGATTCGTCAAGAGTGGTTGAAAGATCCTAATGAACCAGACTGGTATGACACGCTGCCGGGTATTTACCGTGAAGTGTATCAACAGGATTTAGACTGGGTGGTGGACGATCAGTCGCGCTTTGATGCCAGCGATGCAGATCTGTTGGTGCAGATAGCGCAGGGGTTTGACGTTGTGCCTGAAATGGTGATGAAACTCATAGAGCTGGAAGTTTCAATGGAAGGCTTAAGCCGTCGTCAGGGCATTTTTGACAAACTTGGCACGATTTTAAAGCAGGACTGGGGCACTCTCGAAGAAATTGAACAACAACAGGTCACTCTGCAAAAACGAGTTGAACGAGATATTCATCAGGAAGAACTTACAAAGCTGGAAACTGAACTTCAGGTTTTACAGCGCAGAATTGTTGATGCCAGTGAATCCTCGTTACTGATTGGGGAGGAGAAATAACGTGCTCATTAAACAGCTGGTATTACATAATTTTCGGGTATTTAACGGTACACATACCATTGATCTGGCACCCAGAAAGCGTCCGCACGATTTGAATCCACGACCTATTGTGCTGTTTGGTGGTTTAAACGGCGCAGGGAAAACGTCTATCCTGTCGGCGATCCGCATAGCGTTGTATGGACGACTGGCGTTTGGGTTAGCGACTCAACAGCAAGAGTATATCGAACAACTCAGCGCATTGATTCATAACGGCGCGTACTATATTGAGCAGCCGGAAGAAGCATCTGTAGAACTGACGTTTACCTATAATAAAGGCGGTCATGAGGCCGAATTTACCGTTACGCGAACCTGGAAAAAGGGGAAGAGGGACCGCCTTTCTCTGCAACAGGATGGGCAGCCACTCAGTGAACTGGATTACGATCAGTGCCAGGGATTTCTAAATGAGTTAATTCCGCATGGCATTGCTGATTTGTTCTTTTTCGATGGCGAGAAAATTGCAGAACTTGCTGAGGACGAATCCGGTAATATTTTACGTACCGCCGTACGACGCTTATTGGGGCTGGACCTCATATCTAAACTGCGTAACGATTTAATGATTTTTGTTAAGCGTCAGCAATCCAGCCAGCTAGCAAGTTCTCAGCAACAACAGATTGCAGAGCTTGAAAAACAGAGTAAAGAATTAGCCTGCCAGACAGAAGCACTGCTGGAAAGCGCCGATTTTGCCAAATCGCGGATTGAGTTTCTGTCTAAAGATATAACCCGTTATGAAGGCTTGCTAAATGCTCAGGGGGGCGCTTTTGCCCAGACTAAAGCGCAGGAAAAACAGAAAGTCGAAACGCTGCTAAAAGATAAAGAACATCTGGAAAAAGCACTGAGACAAGAATGCGATGGCTCGCTACCTTATGCGCTTGCGCCCACTATTTTGTCTCGTTTGCTGCAACAAATTGCTGATGAAACGCAGATTAAACAGGCAAAAAGCTTTGAAAAAGAGCTGAGCCAGTTTTTAACGCAACTCAGAAATGATATTGCATTTCGTTCTGCGGGGACTGGCAAAATAGCAGCTGAAGCGATTACCGATAATCTAAAAGATTATATGGCAACGAAACCAAAAGGTGATTTGCTCTTTGACATCTCTGAGCGTGAAGCTGGTATGCTTCAACAGTCTATTGAGATAGATAGTAAAAGAGCATGGCAGCGTTTTGAGCTTTATCGCACACAGTTATCTGAGATTGAACAACAGTTAGAACAAGCGGCTGCTAATATTGCCCGTGCTCCTGAAGATGATCAGCTGATGGATCTCTTTGAGAAATTACGTGACCTGGATAGGCAGCGCGAAGCCCAATTGCAGAAATATCGGTCATTGCTGGAAGATGCTAAACGCACGAAACAGCAGCAACTGGATTGTGTTCGCCAGATTCAAAAAGCGCATGATGCCGCTCGTTATCAGCACAGTTATAGTAGTGCGTTTAAGAATGCTCAGGAAACGATAAACTTACTCGATCGCTACAGTGATGTATTAACCCAGGCTCGAGTTAAAACGCTGTCTACAAACTTTGAGCTTGCTTACCGTAAGTTGGCTCGCAAAGAGGATTTACAACTTAGTGCGCATATCAACCCTCAAACGTTTGATGTTGAATTAATTGATGAGAATGGATCAGTAATTAACCGTAAATTACTTTCTGCTGGTGAAAAACAGATTTATGCAATTGCTATTCTTGAGGCGCTGGCGAAAACCTCTGGTCGTGATTTACCAGTGATAATTGATACGCCATTGGGACGTCTGGATTCTCAGCATCGTGATAAATTGATTAACCACTACTTCCCGGAAGCCAGTCATCAGGTTGTATTGCTGTCTACCGATACTGAAGTAGATGAGCGTTATTTTGTCGATCAGTTGCGTGATGATATCTCTCATGCTTATGAGATTGTGTTTAATGCGCATACTAAATCGTCAACGCTGAAACCAGGTTATTTCTGGGAATTAACTAAGGAGGCTATCTGATGCTCCCAAATCGAATGGCGCTTAGCCGTCAGACTGAAGATCAGCTTAAAAAGCTCAAAGGGTATACTGGGATTACACCCAATATTGCTGCCCGGCTAGCATTTTTCCGCTCGGTGGAGAGTGAGTTTCGCTATTCACCTGAACGAGATAGTAAGAAGCTGGATGGTACGCTGGTGCTGGATAAAATTACGTGGCTAGGGGAAACATTGCAAGCCACAGAACTGGTGTTGAAGATGCTTTATCCACAATTAGAGCAAAAGGCGTTGATTAAGGCATGGGCAGCGCATGTTGAAGATGGAATCGCTTCAGTAAGAAATCATCGAAACTTAAAAGACTTTTTAATTTCATTGTAAAATAACTATTATGCCAATGCGTTATGTATTGGCATATAAGGATATAAAATGGAAATTACTTTCGAACAGATTAAACAACTAACAGAAATTGTTACAAGCAAAGATTGGGTGGATTATGTAACCTCCGTTGGGAGCTTAATTAGCTCTGTGGCAATCATATTTTTAACATGTTATATTTTTTTTAAAACACCCAATCAAACTGCTCGTAGCAAAGTTTATGAAAAAGAAGTAGATTTATTGTATAAAGCCTTCGATTGCTTTTGTTTGTTTTCTGATGCTGTAGGATTGTATGCCTCGAACAAACACAGAAAATACAAAACATTGAGCGATCCTAACAACAAACCCCTAGAAGAAAGCTTTAGCGATAAAGAAAAACAGTCCTCTGAAGATGTTTATCCTGCTTTTAAAGAACAAAATATGGCTTCTAGTCTCTTACATTCATTAGGGGCTTTAGAACCTAAAAAATGTGTAGATAGCTATAAGGAAAAAACAGTAGAATTAAGAAAGCTTATAATAGAATTTGAACGAAGTCATGAAAATCCCGAATCAGAAAAATGCAAAGAAATTTCAGATAAAATTGAAAAAATAAGATCGGAATTAGATGCTATAAAAAGTTGTTTTTTCAATAAAATAAGAGAATTTAAGGATGAGATAAAAAATCAAATTTAATAAAATGGGGGGCGCCCCCATTTTATATTAATATTATAAATCAAAAAAGTTTTTATCTATTTCATAAATTTCATATGTTCTTACCTTCGCAACTCCCATGCCATTTTGGACTAAAAATTCACATAATTGTTCGCCATCAACAAGAGTAATATTCATGCCTTGTGCTTTTTCCGCACTATTAATTGCTTGTTCGGTAAAGCATGAAGATGAGAAAAAGACTCCTTTGTGTGCTCCTTTTTGGTTCATCGAACCAATAAATTCTCTAATTTCACTAGGTGGTACTTTTTTAATATTATATCTCTTAGCTTGGATGTATATTTTTTCCAAACCTAATTTATCTTCATTAATAATGCCATCTATGCCTTCATCTCCAGCGCCACCAACAACCTTACCTGCCTCAGACTCATGCCACCCATAACCCATTTTTAATAAAAGTGTTACTACAAGTCTCTCAAAGAAAGCTGGATCCGAGGAATTGATAGCATCGAGCAATTGCTCTTTTATGGTTTTAATATGTTCATTATATTTTCCGTGAATTATTTCTTCTGGTAGCTGTTCTTTTGCAACCTTTTCAATTTTTAGTGGGCTAAGGTATGAAATTTGCCCCTGCCAAAGATCGTATAGTGGCTTTGATTGCCCTAGAGATTTAACTTCAATAAATATTTTTCGTGGCGATGCGCTCGGAAAATCAATTCCATAACAATGTTTTCTAATTTCACCCCGAACTACGGATAAAGGATCTTTTGCACCAAATGAATAATATCCTTTCTTTATGATGAAATCATAAATATCCTTGTGCGATAAAGGCTTACCATGTTCCTTCAATACATTTAATATAGCTTCAATAATCGTCATCTAACTAATTCCCAAAATGCAAAATCTCGCATTTTCTTAACATTCTTATCTCCATCTACATACAAACTAAAATGCTTCTCAAGCTGCCTAATCTGCCCCATCAGAGATTCCTGTTCGCCTTTATCATCAATGTTAAATACGGCCTTGATATCAGCATTCTTGATCTCAGAAACTCGATGAATCACCCAAGTCAGAATATAAGAAGCATAATTATTCTCCCCTGTTTTGAAGTGGGTGATTTCTTGTGTCGATAGAATTGCACCGACACCATACTCGCGACCTTCTTTAAGAATTTTACGCAAACTAGCAAAATCCTGGCGCATAAAATTATCAGCTTCATCAACCAGAATCATTTTAGTTAGCTGGCGATAATCCCCTTGCACCATCGGTTTACCGCGTTTTTGCATCTGGGCATAAAACAGGTCAAGCGTGAGTGCAACCACCAGGTTTTGAATCTCTGATGGATAACCCGCAAGTTCGATAACTGTGACGCCATCAACCAGATCGTACAAACTGGTCATATTCTCTGGATCCGTTTCAAAAATCTGGAAACCAGCCAGATTATAAAGCGCAGCATATAATGAATCTTCGTCGACTTTCTCTTGTGCCAGGTACTGCTGCCACACATCTTCAATAGTCGGTGCTACACGATTCCATGTTGATCTATCATGAGGCACTATTCCTGCTAAGTCATAGCACTCCATTATTAGTGTAACCAGCTTCATGCGTTGTTTTACGCCAAGGTTATACGCTTTGCCCATTGTTTCAGCAAATGCCATGGCCGTATGCCTCGGTAACATGGGCATATCACCAAATAACGATAACGGATTGTAAGGTAACAACGATAGCTGATACCTCTTAGCTCCCGTAGCTTCCAGAAACGCATCATCCACATAGTCAGATTTATAGTCGAAGATCAATAATCCAATCGGTTTACCATCAACGTTGCACGACTGATTGCGCATCAGTTGCGTAACCAGCGATTTAGTAAACTGGGTTTTCCCGGTGCCCATTGTTCCAATAATACCGGTATTAGTATTCATGAATTTAGCGGTGTTGGTTGGCTCCCAGTACAACGGATTCTGGTGTACAGCATCATGACCAAACAAGACCTGTAATGGTGTATTGGTGACATTACTGGGGCTTAGTGCCGGTGCTTTAGGTTGTGGAGGCTCCGGCGCTGAAATGGGTTGCGGTTCAGTTGTTGCCGCCTGTTCCGGGAGAGAGGAATCGACATCACACTCTGGTTTAAGCAGATATTTTTCCGGCACCCGATAGCGTTCAGCTAGTGGAGGTTGATCACCTTGTGCTGCAATTAACGATGGAAGCAATGAATAGGGGATTTCGATCTGTAGAATATTCTCTGCTGTTTCTTTATAGGAGAGATCAAAACAGGTTCCGCTGTCTACATGAGCTACCACAAAACCATCTGCATAATCAGCAAGCTCGCCTAATTGATAGTCGCCAGTGAGCCACCATTCGCGTCGCTCCAGGAGAGGGGATAGCTTGTCGTTATCCAGTACCCCATACAGACGCAACTTTTCTACCTGCATTAATACCTGGCGGATAAAAAGTGCCCGGTATAGCTGTGATGCCAGAGTTTGTGGCCCAAGAATATCTTGTTGTAAATAGCGTTTTAGCTCGCGGGCCTGCTGGCCAGCATGGTTGTAATCAGGGCGAGCCCCTGTTTTAACTTCAAGTGGTAAAAGATACAGGTTGTTATCTTTGAAGCCGACAAAGAGCACATCGTCAGAGATCGCTCCTTTCTGATAACCCTGTAAATGGCGGGATAAATCGCTTTCTTTCATTCTCAGCCCGACGTTGCCAGACACGCGGATCATCTCTGCTACTGACAATGGAACCCAGCAAATATCTGACTGGTGCAACATAGACTGTACGAATTTGTATGCACCGATAATGCCGTGCTTCTCTTTGCGCTCCTTCTCATTTGAACGCAACATTTTCAACAGCCACTCGCCGTTAAAGGCGTTAAATTCAGCAAGTAGTTGCTGGCTATCAACGGTGGATTGCCCGGTTTGATTACCTGTCTGAAGCAGACGCAAGAACAATTCAACCTGTTTTGTGACAGTTACGGCGTCATAACCTGCGCAACTGGTGTACTGGTCAGAGTAATGAATTAGAACGACATCTTTTTGATTGGTAAAGAAATCGAGTGTTACCTTAGGGTCGATAATTGTGGTCCAGAGAGAACTATCATAAGAGCGATTCAGCAGTTGCTTAAAGTTACCGCTGACGGCAAGGCTGATCCCCTGGCCGTGATACTGACTGTTGCTTTGTCGCGCCGGTTGCCACAGACAACCCAACAAGTGGGCGAGACGTAGGGCGCAATAAGGTTCTGTATCGACATTTCGTAGACCAAATGCGGTAAAGTAGGCGTCACCCTGTGTTTCAGCCCCTTCACCCGCAATAAGACCATGACATAACACGCCACTGGCAGCATCCTCAATGCGAATCTGGCGGCAATCAACCGGTGCGGTGTTGGTGAAAAACGCGAGATGGGCGTAAGCCAGTTGATCGCTTTCCGGTGGCAGGACAAATTTGCTGAATGTTAAGCGACTGCGAAGTAGATCGATCAACATATCGGCTTCAGAACGCCACGCACCGCTGTTCAGGCCTAGATCATTTTTAAGTTGTTCATAGCTACCACTTTCAGCAAAGCGATCAAAGGCATTGGGGAGCAGGTGTTCGTCATAGCAGTTTACGTGTATCGAAATTGCGTTATCTTTTTCCTGTTTAAAATAATCTACCAGCCCCAAAAAGAGCTCTCTAGCATCTCCCATATTAATAGCATTAATAACCAGTGCATTATTCCCAGCACTCTGGAACAACCGGGAATAGGCGTCTGTAAATTCGTTTAGCTTGTCTTTCACAAGACGCTTAACGTATTCGTGGCTCATCTGGCGCTGGGGAACAATATCTATCCAGAAGCGGTTTTCTGACATCGGTTGTAACTGTGCGTATTCATGTTCGCTATGATACACAAATGGCATTAAGCCCGAGACGACCAGACGATCGAGAGTAATCTCTGGTAATGAAGCGAAGGAAGCTGATGTGGGAAATCCGGGCTCTGCGATGATAGTTTCAGCTAGCTGTAAATGATAAGCCATTACCAATGGGTGCAGAGGTGAGAGACGTTCATAATCCTCGCCACGGCAAATTCCCACATGTAAGAGCCGTTTTTCTTGGGTCGTTAATGCTCTGCTCAGACTTATTTGCTGTAATGCCTGTTCAAAGGTAGCGATCATGTGACTAACTAATACACGATATTCCGCTGACCATGACACCAGACTCGGCAGAGTATTTCGTCGTTGATAGTAAACGAACAATTGGTGGTACGCATTATGGAGGTCGGGGTAGCTTACCAGTAGCTCATCCAGAGCAAACTCATTACCATTGCTACCTATGCTGAGCAGATTACTCTCGATTAGAGTGTACTCTTGCATAAGTAACTGCTGGCGTACACCAACCACATTATGTTCGATATTATCCAGGATTACGCGACCTTTCATCTTATTCCAGGTTGCATTCCCTTCTTCTTTAAAGAGTTTATTGAAACGACTCTGATCAAAAAGTAGAGGCAGAGTTAATCCTTCCTCTGCTCCTGGCCCTTCGATGTTGAATAGTAAACGGGAGTCACCTGAAGTCAGTGTAAATTTGATCAGCTCACTTTGATTCGCCAGCGTTTCAAAATTAACGAGTGCATAATGGTGACAATCAATGTCATCACTTTCTTCATCAAGTAAACAAGTCTGGTCGCCGAGCTCCGCAATACGCAATTCGTTATCTTCCAATTGCAGAGTTAATTGGCCTTTACCTGGCTCAATACGGTAACAATGCAGGATCTCATTAAGCCAGAATTGCCCTTGTTCAACTAACAGCAGGCGAAATTTGTACTCTTCCGCCGAGTTATTGCGGTTGATAATTTCGAGACTAAAGAAACAGGGCCGACCATCGAAAGGTACAGATGCCAGAATCTTAGAGTTTCTCCCCCCAAGTCGGCTGGTACGCCAGAATCGTTCTTTCTGTAGCTGACGATGATGAGCAATTTTTACCTGATTGTCCTGAAGGTCGCTACCCTGGAAGATAAACTCCAGCTCAACGTGTGACTGCCCCGGTAGAACCTGAACCAGGACACTGATATCTCGTTTACCTGCTTTACTGGTGCTTTTGGCTCTTTGCCAGACCTCACCGTTTTCAGCAGTAATGTTTTCCAACACCAGTTTCTGTTCACTGTTTTGTGCTTTTTCATTCAGGTAGACGGAGAAATCAAGTTCACGCCAATCGTCATTGTCAACGAAATGCTCCTGAATGAATTTTGCACTAAATTCAGTTAGTACATTCTCCAGTTGCCCGCTGTAGCGTTCAACACTGTCCTCTATCTGACGATATAACTTCTGGTTTTCATTGAGCCTAGCGCGTAACTGCTTATCACTAAAGTCCAGCAGGTTATTATCGTTAAATAACTTTAGCTCAGAGAAATCCAGATTGCCGTCATCCAACAAACGGTATAACGATGAAAATCCAAAAACTGTTGCGCCTTCGTCCAATATTGTTGTCAGCTGATCTCCCAGCAAACAGCGGGATACTTGAGAACGGGCGCTGTCCGTTGTGATTAACTTTTCAAGCTGGTAACGGAAGGTTTCAGGATGCCAGATAGCATCCGGTGCAGCGACATCTTTGGTACTATTGAGTAAGGTATCCAGCATGCTGTTGTGGATAATCAACAACGCAGTCTGGGCAAAAATGCCATTGCGGCCGGAAACCTGATCGCGTAAATGAGAAATATAGTTTTCTGTGAATGCAGGGGGAGTTGTGCCGTGCAGTACTGGAATAAGATGGATATTATTGCATTGGACGTAGGTAAGGTATTGCCCCGGTGCAATTTCTAGTTTATTCCCATTCGCTAAAGAATCGAAAGCCATCCAAAGTTTTAAGGCGTTATCCGGATCGGGAGATTTAAACTGGTAGCGCTCACCAGGCTGGATGATGCTGCTAACCCATTCAATGAAGGTTTCTGCCAGATAGGTTTCATACTGTTTTGCGGACATATACGGCGTCTCCACTGTCACTCATTCTTTCCACATTCCCCATGCGTTCATAAAACGCAACCAGCATTTGTGTAGACTGGTTATCCAGATAAAATCCGCGTTGCTCAAAACCACGTAGTAGCTCATGCAGCCGGAGTTTTTTGTTTTTACCCACGGTAAGGTTAGTTAGTAGCAGTAGTCGATCCTGGTTCAGCACCAGTACTTTCCCCGCTCGGCCACGAACCTGAATGAAGTCAGTGCAAATCTGGCTTTCCAGCTCGTTGATGTATTTGCGATTTACCGCTGCTCGCTCGGTTTTTTTACCCTGAAACTGTTCAACTGCAACAGATAACAGCTGTTTAAAGGCATCTTCCAGGTTTGTAGCACGATCGCGTTCAGGAAGATCTCGCTCCTCCTTACTGATAAACTTCTGTATATAATTATTGAGTTCATTCAGTAATCGATTTGATGTGTCTGAATAACCCAAACAATCTTGATATACCTGCCAAAGAGGGCGTTTTTCCTCACCTTTTACTTGTAATACCTCTAATGCAGAGAGTATGGGGAACAATTTTTCACTTTGGCGGGCAAACCACTTATAGCCGAAGAATTTTATTTTATCTCGTTCAGAGCTAGCTTTTTCAGTATCGAGGATAAAGAACAATGATTTACTCTGCGGCTCGCCGTCTTGCCAGTTGTCCAAATTGAGCGCCAGTTGTGCGCACCAACTAAAGGCATACAAACGTAGAGTATTGGTCAGTTCCTGCAATAGATATTGTGGATGCTCAGCCAGAAACGCCAAATCAGACTGAAAACACGTTACCAAATAGGGTAAATAAGGTTGTTCTTTTGCATATGGCCCCTCTCCCAGTCGGATTAATTTCTTATTGAGCTTATTCAGCATCTCTTTTTCAATAAAATTTAACTTATCTTGTATAGGGTTATTAAGGCTAAAACCTCGCATCAGATTGGCAAACAGAGTTCCAAGGCGTTTGTCGGCTGTAGAACCTGTGCTTATCTTTTCACCATCAAACTGAGCGTGAAACAGCAAGAACAGTGGGGAGACACGAAAAATATCCTGACTGGAAAAATACATCCGTTCCAGCACGGACAAGAACGCGGGCTCATCAATTAATATTTGCAGATGAGTTTTACAATCCTCGCGAAACTGCTCGAGACTGTAAGTATTGATTTTATACTTCACTGCATAGCTCAGTACTAAACCTGTGACGATTTGCCAGTCAATGTTGTTATTCTTATTACGTATTGGAAGGTAACTATCCAGCTGGTTATTTCCAACTTTTAAATTTTCTGCAATAGGATACATGATGTTATCCCTCCATGCCGCTGATAGTAATCATGTCGTCGTCCGCTCTTGCACTGTAAACTCGTGTTACACCGTCATAAAACTTGATTTCGCTGCTGGATTTTGCTTTTTCCGCAATTAGTTCAACGATTTCATCCAGTAAAACAATCGCACTTTTGTCATATTTATTAGGGCGATAGCCATTATTTAGCTTGCTCAATAACTCAAATAAATTAAGACCGATTCTAATCGGATCCAGCGGATCCTGTCCTACTTTTAAATAGATATCGAAACAAGTTGTATGGGCTGTATTTTTCTTGAGGATGGAATCCCAGTCCGGTTTCAGCGCAACAGGTGCTGTGATTTTAATCCCACCAAATTCGCCTAAAAAGAACTCTTCTTTTTGTGTACTCAGTTCAGGTGCTTTACGGTTTGCATAGCGCTGAATACCAGCGATAAGCTCGAAAGAGTAAAAGCGGTTCAGTGCTCTTTTTTGTTCCGGATCTGCGGTATAGTTTTTATGCAGATGCCAAATCTCAGAATAACGCTCAAAGACAGCTTCTTTAAAGAAGATAGAGAATTTTTTGTGATAGTTATTCCCTAAAGATTCATGTTGTAGTAGCCAGAAAAGTCTAATTAAAGAAGCTGCATCACCTGGCTTAACACATTTACGATCAAACATAAGAGGTAATTGTGCAAGGGTAATTAGGAACTCATCCAGTTCGGGATCAACCAATCCAAGCTCATAGCGTAAAATAAATTGATCAATCTCGTATGTATGCAATCTGGCAGGATCAAAATCAGAAACCTTTTTAATTAGATCATTTTCTGCACCATTAAACAGATTATCAAATAGGTACCCTGGCCCTGTCAGCAGGTGATGTAAAAAATCCAATAAGGTTCGTGTGGTAACGAATTGATCTTTTATTAATCTGGCTTTAAATAGCTGTGTTATTAAAACATTCTGAACACCGGGCATGCACAGTAGTTTAAAGTTAGCAACGGTTTTTAAATCATGTCCTATTGATTCATCACGTTGATAAATTGTGTAAAACAGGTTTTTGTCGCCATTCCCCGTTAAGTGATTCATTAATTTTTTGATAAAAGGGGAGTATTCCTGCTCTTCGTCAAACTCGAACTTTGGATAATGTTCGAAATCAAAGAATGTACAATGTTCATTGCGGTAAGGACGCTGACCTTCCTGTTGCGCTGACAAGAATGAATCAATGGCAGCGCGGATAGCCATATGGGACTCAGAACCTTCTCTTGCAAAGTTGGCGAGCATCCCGGTGTTGATACCGATGAGGAGCGGGTATGATTGTGCGTGATGATTTTCAAATAAATCATTCAGTGCATCAATGGCTGATTGTTGAGGCGCAAAGCTGTGCGTAGCATCCAGATGGAAACTAAACTTATGTTGATATCGTGGATCTGACTTACAGCGGGTTAAAATTTCGGATTTCCCATCCCCGCTACTTCCGCATAGAAAAATGATCTCACCGGGAGTCGCTGTATCCAGATAACGCTGTAACTCTTCTTCGATTTCTTGTTTAACAAAGAGTTGTTCTTTTAGCTCATCGAACACATCCTTTTGCCGATGAGTTTCTGTGGTTACAGAAAACGAAGATGACTTCGCAAGTACACCTAACGCTTTACGTAATGTGATCGCGCTCATAACTTCATGTTCTCTAAAGTAAGAATTCGCCTATTTTATACGAGCTTTTCCTTGATCTCTATAGGACTTTTGCCTTCGAGTTAAGGATGCGTGTTTTCGTGTAACGAATGAAAGGGTTAAATAGTATTAGCTCAAGTAATGATGAAAAAGCTAATAATAACCAATTGAAATTATTTGCTTCTGGAAACAGTTAAACTGGCCCTTCCTGAAATCATCAACTCTTCATGTAAAAAATGTTTTTTTGGAATGTCTGGTGCTTTATTAATAAATAAAAAAATCTTACTTGTGTAAAATTGCAACAAAGTGTGCACCCTACAAATACGGTTTCCTGGGAAGCTCTCGCGTACAAAGTAAAGGAATAGCGCTTGCAAAAAGTGAAGTATTTTTCCACAGCCCATAAACATCAACTTTTCCCTTAACACTATTTCCTGAATCCTCCTGGCAAATTCCAAATTTACCCCACCCAAAACCGCTGTATTTATATTCAGCCCTGTATAATGAGCAGCAGAAATTAGGCCTAACGGCAAAGGAAGTATCAAAGAATATTTAACGAGGATTTCGCGATATGAAGGTGCTGCAACACCCCCATACCGCTAACCACAACCAACTATCGAGGAGTTGAAAATGGCTGCGACGAATTTTAAGCCAGAGTTTAACGTTTGCAAAACAGAATCAGACGCTTTCACCGGCATGATTGAAAACCGCGAGCTGGTACGCAAAAACAGCGCCCGCCGTCTTCACGGCAACCCGCCTAACGCGGCGCCCGTCCATCCCCGCGCGGAAACGCCGCAGGACAGTGCCGCTTGCTGCGAACTGTATGCGCGTATAGACATGAAATACCTTCTGCTGGGTGGCGACTGGCTAACCCGTGCGGGCTTTATCAACGGTATGCCCGTAAAAATCCGCGCCATGAAAGACTGCATTGTGATTACACCACAGCATACGAGAGAATTATGGGGATGCCTGGAAGGTATGAGTGTGGTGAATATAAATAAGCAGAAAGTCGCGCAGTGGTTAAAAACATTTCCAGGCGCGTTAAATGACACCGGTGATATTCCGGTGATTAAGCGCAACGCCTGATAAACATCCCGGCCCTGAGCCGGGATTCTTTATTATGCCGCCTTCAAAACACCGGCACCCCCAGCCCCAATTTCACCTCCCTCAACGTCTCCTGCGTCACCCCCTGCGCCCGTTCGGTCCCGCGCTTCAGCATCGCCATTAGCTCCCCTTTATCCCGCATATACATCGCCCTCCGCTCCCGCATCGGCGCAATCAGCTCCTGCAAACACCCCTCCAGCTCGTTCTTGCACGCCCGGTCACCCAGCCCGCCCGCCTGATAGTGCGCCTTCATCGCCGCCACTTTCTCCTTGTCCGGATGAAACGCGTCGAGGTACGTAAACACCACGTTCCCCTCTATCTGCCCCGGGTCGCTTACCTTCAGGTGGTTCGGGTCGGTGTACATGGCGCTCACCGCACGGTGGATGGTCTCTTCACTGGCCGAAAGGTGCAGCGTGTTGCCCAGCGATTTCGACATCTTGGCGCTGCCGTCGATGCCGGGCAGGCGGCTGGTGTCGCTCAGCATCGCCTTGCAGTGGCGCAGCACCGGGGCGGGCAGCAGGCTGTTCATCTTGTGGACGATCTCGTTGGTCTGCTCAATCATCGGCAGTTGGTCGTCGCCGACGGGCACGCACTCGGCCTTGAACGCGGTGATGTCCGCCGCCTGGCTGATGGGATAGGCCATAAACCCGACCGGCAGCGAGCGAGCAAAGCCCTTCTGCGCAATCTCGTTCTTCACCGTCGGGTTACGCTCCACGCGGGCGACGGTGACGATGTTCATATACAGCATCGTCAGCTCGGCGAGGGCGGGCAGGGCGGATTGCAGGCAGATCGTGGTCAGGTTCGGGTCGATACCGGCGGCGAGGTAGTCGACCAGCACTTCAGGGATGTTGTCGCGAATTTTTTGCGGGTTGCTGCCGTTGTCGGTCAGCCCCTGAAGGTCGGCAATCAGCACGAACTGGCTGTGCGTGTGCTGGAGCGCCACGCGCTGGCGCAGCGATCCGACGAAATGGCCAAGGTGCAGCGGGCCGGTTGGGCGGTCGCCGGTGAGGATGGTGGGTGCGTTCATAAAGACTCCTTAACGTTGCAATGCCGAAAGGGGTCTTCTGTGTGCGATAGCCGCCTTTCGGCGGCTATCTGAAAATAGGGAAAACTACTCCGTGCCGCCTTTAAGAAGGCAGCCACCAGCGGTTTACGGTGAGGACGGCGTGGTTTATGTTCATGCTTTTACCGTACCACGTCCGGCGCGAAAAACAAAAGGGCACGTCATGCTGCAATCTCTCAACCACCTGACCCTCGCGGTCAGCGACCTGCAAAAAAGCGTCACCTTCTGGCACGGGCTGCTGGGCCTGACGCTGCACGCCCGCTGGAATACAGGGGCCTATCTCACCTGCGGCGAACTGTGGGTCTGTCTGTCGTACGACGAGGCGCGCCGGTACGTGCCGCCGCAGGAGAGCGACTACACGCATTACGCGTTTACCGTGGCGGAAGAGGATTTTGAACCGTTCTCGCAAAGGCTTGAGCAGGCGGGCGTCACCGTCTGGAAGCAGAACAAAAGCGAGGGGGCGTCGTTCTATTTTCTCGATCCGGACGGGCACAAGCTGGAGCTGCACGTGGGCAGCCTCGCCGCGCGGCTGGCGGCGTGTCGCGAGAAGCCCTACGCGGGCATGGTGTTTACCGCATCATCTCAACGTTCATGAAACACCGGCACAAAAATACCTGTTCCCGGTATTCACGTTACCGGGTTTCTTTATTTTTAACGTAAGTAGGAAATAATTTTTACATTGCTGAAAATTATTATTGTAAAAATCTACATTAGCCGTTTTTCTATATATTTAGTTCGTCAATAATTTAATTTGATTTATTGCAACGTGAGCGCGATTTAGCCAAAATACCCGCCCTTTTTCGGTTAAAAAGTACCCGCTATGATAAAGTTCATGAATGTTTTAGGCATACTTATCGCGTCATTAATGGCAACCAGCGCGTTTGCCGTTAACTGCCAGCGTGCGGCGACCCCTCTTGAGAACACGATTTGTAGCAGTGAAAATCTCAGCTGGCTTAATAACATTATGACAACTTACTATCGCGATATGCTGGTGCGCCGCGACGGACACGTTGTTCATCAGGAATATCTGGCATGGCAGACGTCACTCAAAAAGTGCACGTCAGAAAGCTGTATAGAGCACGCCTACTTCGCGGGAATCGGCAAGCTGGCCGAAGCCCCTCCGCACTTTCTCTGGCAGGGGCGCTGGTGGAATACCCAGGCGGCAAATATGAACGGCGGGGTGATTGAATTCAGTCACAACGCCGACTGGACGGTCAATGTTGATATTCGCATCTGGTCTGGGTTGAATAAAGAGACCTATACCGCCGAAGCGCGCAAGGTCGACGGCATGCTGCTCATCGACAATATGGCGGAAAGTAAACGCTGCAAAGTGCTGCTGATCCCCGAAAGCAGCGGTGCGCTTCAGGCTTTTAGCAGCGGCAAAAGAGGATGCAGTCTCTCCGTGCCCAACGGGGCCTTTATTGACGGTATTTACGCCCGGTCAGAAAAGGACCCGCGCCCAAAAGCAACGCTGCTCTCGCTGCAAATCCTGCCCGATGCGAAAACGGAAGAACGATTCCGTGCGCTGGTGGGGGATGATTATCAGAAATTTATTCAGACGGCTAATGCGTATATATACCGCAAAGATATCGACAATATTGGCGCCACGGTCATTTCGTCCTGGCTGCGCGGGGCGGCCAATACCCGCACCGCACTTATTATGTATAACGCCAGCCATATTTGGGCTGCCCGCATTGCTCCTGATGAAAAAGGCAAACTGACCTTCTATTACTACAGCACGCAGCATAATGACGTCAGCAAAATGCCGCGCACCATAGCGGAATGGCGCATGCGCTACATGGAGCATTAAGCGTCACGTCCTGTTTCCAGGACGCGTGTTGAGCTTTACGCCAGCGTGCCAACGACGTTTAAATCCGCATCGTCAGGCACTTCATTGTAGGAAAGTACGTGTAGCCCTTTAGCGAACAGGCGGGCATAACGCGAGATCAGCGGCCGCAGCTGCGGCGTGACCAGCAGCAGCGGAGGCATATTTTTCGCTTTCATCTGCTCGTAGATCATTGGCATCGTATTTTGCAGCTGCGTCAGGATGTTGGGATCGACCGGGAAGTTATCCAGAGCAACTTTACCCGCCTGCTGGGCCTGGTTCAGTGCGCTGAGCAGCAGGTTTTCCAGCTGATTATCGATCGTATAAGCAGCCAGCTGAGGGCGATCGCCGTTAATGTTATGCACCAGCGCGCGGCGAAGCGCGTAGCGCACGTCGGCGGTAAGCAGCAGCGGATCTTTCGTGATGGCCGAGCTTTCCAGCAGCGTTGAGGCGATGGTCACAATGTCCTTCAGCGAAACCTGCTCAAGCAGAAGCTGGCGATAAACGCGCAGCAGCTGGCTATAGTTGAGCGCGGCGTTTAAGTCCTCGGCAAGCTTGGGAGCCTGCTGGGCCAGGCGCGCGTGCAGATGCGTGATGTCGTCATAGTTAAACAGCTCCGGTAAATATTCACGCGCGACCTTGTTGACGTGGGTGGCGACCACGCTTGAGCAATCCACGACCTGATACCCCAGATTGAGCGCCTTCGCCTTCTGGTCGGGATCGATCCAGACGATCGCCATACCGTAGGCCGGATCGGTGTCCAGCACGCCATCAATCTCACCGTACAGCTCGGTTCCGGGGATCGCCATCAGCTTTTCGGCCTGAACTTCAGCCACTGCCGTGCGTATGCCGTTGACGTGAATCGCATACTGCGAAGGTTTTAGCCGGAAGTTTTCGCGTATGCGGATCTCCGGCAGCAGCACCCCACACAGTTCGGAAATGACCTGCCTTACCCCCCTGACGCGCAGCGAAAGCGGGCTACCTCTGGACTCGTCTACCAGGGTGACAAGCTTGTAGCCGAGGCTCAGACCGATCGGCTCAACCAGCGGGATATTGTCCCACGTGATGGCCGTGGAGGTGTCGGGGGCCAGCGCCTCGTTGATCGCCTCCATGTCCATTTCCGGTGCGGCGGGCTGAACCACCTTGCTCTGACGCCAGGCGGCAAACAGCAGCAGCGCGGTAAAGCTCAGGAAGGCAACGTGCGGCATGCCGGGCACAATCGCCAGAATAAACATCACAAACGCGGCGGTATAGAGCACTTTCGGTTTCGAAAGAAGCTGCGTCTTGATCTCATCGCTGATGTCATTGCCTTCGCTGACGCGCGTCACGATGATGGCGGCGGAGGTGGCGAGCAGCAGGGACGGAATTTGGGCGACCAGACCGTCACCAATGGTGAGCAGGACGTACTGACGGAAAGCGACGCTGGCCTCTAAATCGTATTTGAAGATACCGATGCAGATCCCGCCAATCACGTTAATGATCAGAACCATGATCCCGGCAATGGCATCGCCGCGGACGAATTTGGATGCCCCGTCCATCGCGCCGTAGAAGTCCGCCTCTTTGGCGACCTCCTGACGGCGGCTGCGGGCCTGCTGCTGGTTGATCAACCCGGCATTCAGGTCGGCATCAATCGCCATCTGTTTACCGGGAAGGGCGTCCAGCGTAAAGCGAGCCGAGACTTCCGAGATACGCTCTGCACCCTTGGTCACAACGACGAAGTTGATGATCATCAGGATGATAAACACCACAAAACCCACGACGAAGTCGCCGCCGATGACCACCTGTCCGAAGGCTTCGATGACTTTACCCGCCGCGCCTTCCCCTTCATGCCCCTTAAGGAGAACCACGCGCGTGGAGGCCACGTTCAGCGTCAGGCGCATCAGGGTCGTGATCAGCAGCAGCGTTGGGAAGATGGCAAAATCCAGCGGACGCTGCATATTGACCGAGGCCAGCAGCACGATGACCGCCAACACGATGTTAAACGTAAACAGAATATCCAGCATCAGCGGCGACAGCGGCAGGATCACCATCGCCAGAACGCAGAGAAGCAGGATAGGCACAGCAATCTGCCCCTTCCGGAGCATGCCGAACACGTTGGATAACTTACCGTTCGCCATGGTGTTTAAATACCTCTTGAGGAATGTCTATTTGCCTGTTCAGGCGGGGTTTTTGCTCAATGCGGCCTTCACGCCAGGACTTCAGCTGCATCACATAGGTCAGCACGTGCGCAATGGCGCGAAAGAGTTGAGCCGGTATCTGCTGGTTAACGCGGGTGGTGTAGTAAACCGCTCTCGCCAGCGGTGGAAACTCCACGACCTCAATGCGGTGGCTGGCACCGACTTCTCGTATCCACAGCGCGACATCGTCAATCCCTTTTGCGACGATGTAGGGAGCTTCCGCCTGCTGCGGATCGTATTTCAGCGCTACCGCATAATGGGTCGGGTTGGTGATGATCACATCGGCGGTCGGTACGGTGCGGGTAATCTGCCCCATCGCCATCTGTCGCTGTAGCTGACGGATTCGGCCCTTGATCTGCGGGTTACCGTCGTTGTTTTTATGCTCTTCCTTCACTTCCTGCTTGGTCATGCGCATTTTTTTGGTATACATAAATTTGCTGAGCGGCACATCGAGCAGGGAGAAAAAGACGATAACAGCGATGAAATAGCTGCCAACGTGATGGAAAATCGCAAATCCCCGGAGAATGGCCTCGTTCAGGTACAGGCGTTGCAGATTCAGCAGTGCCGCCATGTTATCGCCCACCATCATGTACAGCACCGCCAGTATCGCCGAACACTTCAGCAGCATTTTGCCCACTTCCGTATAGTGGCTGGCGGAAAACAGTCGCTTTGTACCGGCTATCGGGCTGATTTTTTTAAAATCGGGCTTTAATTTGGCAGGCGTAAACAGCCATCCCCCGGGGATCAGGCTGGCGATGATGCAGGCTACCGGGATAGGAACAAGCGTTGCGATAAAGCGCAGCATTACGCTCAGGTTAAGCATAAGGAACTGACTCAGTACGCCAGGGTTATCGATATCCCTCGCCATGTGTGCGGCGGCGGTAAACGACTCCCCGATAAGCTGGCGATAGTAAGGCAGGAATGTCGCCAAAATAATAAAGGAAGCGACAAGCCCCACCGCCATGGTGAGGTCTTTTGAGCGGGGAATATCCCCTTTCTCCCGCGCCTTTCGCAGTTTCCCGGGGGTGGGTTTTTCACCTTTATCGCCGCTGGAGGACACTATTGCACCCTTATGGCGTCAAGCTTCGCCAGTATGTCGTTAGTCATGTTGAGATAGTGGTCAGGAATGTTCGTGACCAGCATCGAGATGCACAGAAGCCCAAAAAGCATGCTGATTGGGAAACCGAGCGAGAACAGGTTTAACGTCGGTGAAATGCGGTTCAGCAGGCCAAACCCTCCCTGAACGATCAGCATGACAAAGGTTGTCGGGAGCGCAATCAGCACGGCGGCAGCGATAATCCATCCCAGGCCCTGGGCAACCAACATCAGCGTCGGCTGGTTAATCGCCTGCCCGATGGGCCAGTAGGTGAACCCTTTGTACAGGATGGTGACCAGCAGAAGATGGCCGTCGGTGATGAAAAACAGCAGGGCGCAAAAGACGTAGATAATCTGTGAAATCACCGTTGTCGAGCTGCCGTTAACCGGATCGTTCATCATGGCCATCGCCAGCCCCATGTTCATGGAAAGCATATGCCCGGCCGTCTGTAGCGCGACAAAGACCAGATGCAGGATCGTCGCGAAGAGCATGCCCCACAGCAGCTGTTCGCCAATCAGTAACACCGAGCGCAGCGAGAGCAGTTCCGTGAGCACGACCCGCTCCGGCAGCATGGGGGCAATCACAATAGCCAGCGCCAGCGCGGTACCGATTTTTACGCGGCGCGAGAAGACGCGGTTGTCGAGAACCGGCGCGAACTGGATAAAGGCGAGGATACGGAAAAAAGGGAGCACCAGTGCCATTAGCGGCGCGATCAGCGCGTGAATATCAATAGCCATCGTGTTTTAACCAACCAGCGCGGCCGCTTGGGTGAAGAGCTGGACGGTAAAATCCACCAGCTGCGTCAATATCCATTTTCCGGCGAAAACGAGTACGCCCAGCGTTACCACCAGTCGTGGCAAAAAGCTGAGCGTCTGCTCGTTGATCTGGGTCGTGGCCTGGAAAATGCTGACGCACAGGCCGATGAGCAGGCTGGGAACAATCGCAACGGCAGAGATCATCAGCACGAGGTGAAGGCCCGTCGCCATGATGTCGCCGGCGGTGTCCATATTCATCATGGCTATAATCCCCGCACGCTGGCGGTGAGCGTGCCGACGATCAGCGTCCAGCCGTCGCAAAGCACGAAGAGCATCAGCTTAAAGGGGAGTGAAACGATGAGAGGCGACAACATCATCATCCCCATTGCCATCAGAATACTGGCGACAATAAGATCGATCACCAGGAAAGGAATGTAGATCATGAAGCCAATCTGGAAGGCGGTTTTCAGCTCGCTCAGCAGATAGGCGGGCGTCACGATCGTCAAATCCTGTTCGCGAGCATCCCCCTCCACGCCCGCAATCGTCATGATCTGGGCCATGGCCTTTTCATTGGTTTGGGCAAGCATATACCGCTTCAGCGGTGCTTCAGCATTGACCAGCGCCTGCTTCAGGGTAATGCGATCGCTCTGAAAGGGTTCAACCGCATCGGTATAAATAGTGGTCCATACCGGTCTCATCACCAGCAGCGTTAGGGCCAGGGCGATACCGGTCAGGATTTTATTCGGCGGGCTGGATTGCAGGCCCAGCGCCTGGCGCAGAATGGCCAGCACGATAATAAAGCGCGTAAAGCAGGTCATCATCAGGACCATAATCGGCAGCAGGCCGAGTAAGGTCATGAGGATCAGGATCTCAATCTTTACGTTGTAGTCCTGGCCATCGCCGTTGGCTGCGGTGCTGAGCAGCGTAATATCGCCGTTCGCCGCCATCGCCTGCTGATTAAACAGCACGCCGAAAAGCAGCAGCGTCATGCCCCACAGAATAAGCTCGCGGTTCATCGGGTCAGCTCGCCCAGCTCTTTGGTGTTGAAATCGATGATCCGCAGGCCATATTTATCATTCAGTACGACCACTTCCGCCTTCCCAAACGGGATGCCGTTGACCTTGATGTCTAACGGCTCGCCGGCCATTTTGTCCAGCTCGATCACCGAGTCGCTGCTGATATTCATCAGCTCCGACAACGGAATATCCACGGAGGAGACCTCCAGCGTCAGGGTGACCGGGATACGGCTAAATAACGCCATACGGCGCATATCGGTCATCGACGCGTGTGAAGGCTCAGGCTGTAAATCGTTGCGGATAGTGCCTTCCGCCGGCGCGTCCTGCGGCATATCACTGAGGTTGAGATCGTCCAAATCCAGAGACTGGCTCAGCTCATGTTGCAAATCACTCATATTGTTTCTCGGGCGTCTTTTCATGGATGTCGCAGAAGAAAAGCTTGCCGTAATCCTCGGCTATTGTGGCTTCGAAAATCTGCTCTTTACCGATAAAAACGGGCATCGGTTCGTTGATGGTGATGGGGATAATATCCCCGGGTTTAATGTCGGCAATTTGCGCCACGGTGAGGTTCAGGCTGGCTAACCGACCGTTCAGCTTGATGGGTAAACTATCAAACAGGCGCTCCAGCTGAGCGGGACTCAACGAGTCCGTTTTTCGCTGCCGGTGTTCTTTTGATACGGGCGAGCGCAAATTTGCCAGCATCTGATCAATGTGGTGGCTATCCAGCAGTATGCTGAAACTACCGTGCTTATACCCTTCCAGATTAAACGTAATACACCACGGCCACTGATTAATGACGGTGGAATAATCCACTTTAATCTCGAGATCTTCACCCAGCGTCTCTTTACAGATGATCAGCGACGTGAGCTCCTGGCCCAGCTTGCTTTGTAAACGCTCTTCCGTTTTCGTTACCGGCATCGATTCATCTGGCTCAATATGCACGCTGTCTTTATTAAGACCGTAGTAGTCGTGCAGGATATTTAGCAGCAGCAGGCGATCGATAACGAACCCGAGATTTCCATAGGGAGTGGAAAAAATCTGTGCATTTTTAAAATGACGGTCGACAGTAAATGTCATTGATTCCAGCGTGGCGTTTACCCGAAGTTTTTTCAGGAAGTAAATGCCAAGGCGTGCATCAAGGATGTCAAAGCTGTCGTTCATGGACTTAGGAAGTTTATGCCATGGACGACCAAGTTTGCTGATATCAAGTATTTCCAGCTCAGGAAGACTATCCTGCTGATGGATTCTGATGCGCTGGGTAGCAGGGTACATAATCATTCCGCTTTAATAACAATGCATGATGAAACCGTTGTGCGTTTTTACGACGCGCTGATGGGCTCTTCGACCATACGTAAAAATTTTTTCTGAAAAAAAACGATTTCAGGTGGTTTTGTGTCGCTATAGATAAATAGAGGCTCACACACCGCAAGACACATTCACACGCTTTTTTTCAGAGTGAGAATTAGACATCTGTAGTCATTTTATTTCAAGACTATTCCGGTTATTAATCCATAATTAATTAGGATTAATTCAGTTTAATAACATCTATAACTCTTTGTTTTATATTGATTAATCCTTTAATACACATTAAAAATAAGACAATTCTCAACGGAAACGTATACTAGGCAACACATTTTCAGGGAAGGTTTGCTTCCTGTGAAGAGTACGCAGATATTTGTTTTCTTTCATTGTTAATAGCTTATTAGTTTCTCCTTGTAGCGCAAGTGTGGAAAATAAGTTTGTTATCATTTTTTTAATAAATTTCTAACGTGCTGTTGGTTACATTGTTTTATTACTTGGGCTCAAAATATGAACATTATCATTGGGCGTGAAAACCGTAATGTAGATGGCGTTGTCGCTGTTTCACCTGCCAGCGTTGGCGTAATTTCATTGGCGCGGCGCGTTGCAAAATATAATGTTTCGGTATTGATTACCGGCGAAACAGGAACTGGAAAAGAGTGCATCGCCAAATATATCCATAAGCACGCTTGCGGTGACGATGCCCCCTACGTAGGTGTTAACTGCGCGGCAATTCCGGAAAGCATGCTGGAAGCCATTTTATTTGGCTATGAAAAGGGCGCCTTTACCGGGGCTGTCGCCAGCGTGGCGGGTAAATTCGAGCAGGCTAATGGCGGTACGCTGCTGCTGGATGAAATTGGCGATATGCCGCTCTCCTTGCAGGCGAAATTATTGCGCGTTTTGCAGGAGCAGGAGGTTGAGCGTCTGGGAAGCCATAAGCGTATCCCTCTGGATATTCGCCTGATTGCGTCCACTAATAAGGATTTGCAGCAGGAAATCGCCGAAGGTCGTTTCCGCCAGGATTTATTCTACCGTATTTCTGTTGTGCCTATTCATATTCAACCGCTGCGCGAGCGCAAGCAGGATATTTTGCCGCTGGTGCAGCGTTTTATTGATAAATATCGCGCTTTCCACAAGGGCAATATCCGCCTGAGCGAAGAGGCCCGTAAAGCACTCCTGGGCTATGACTGGCCGGGTAACGTCCGCGAACTGGAGAATGTGATTCAGCGGGGCATGATCCTGAGTAACGGGGAAGAGATAACCGCAGAAGATTTTGGTCTTGAACCCCGCGTCCCGCTTCCTGAAACGCCCGCGGTTGATCTTATGCCTGCCTATCGCGAGCAGGAGAGCGGCAGCTCCGCCATTAAGGACGTTAAGCTTCACGGTCGTCTGGCGGAGTATCAATACATCATCGACCTGCTTAAACGCCATAAAGGCAACAAATCGAAAACGGCTGAGTTTTTAGGGATTACGCCGAGAGCGCTGCGCTACCGCCTTGCCTCGATGCGCGATGAAGGCATTGATATTGAATGCTATTCCTGAAGTTTGTAAGGAAAAATGATGGACAAGATAGGCGCTGTAGGTATGCAACCCACGCAGCAGATGTTGCTGAACCAGATGCGGCAAACGGCCAGACTGGCCTCTGCCGGTCAGGTCAGCACGTTTCCAACCATTGCGCCGGCTCAAAACGCCTCTGCCGGTACGCATAGCGTCTCATTTTCTCGCGTGCTGGATAACGCCATCAATCAGGTGGATGCATTACAGCACAGCGCGGGCGCAAAGCAGACCGCCATTGATATGGGTCAGAGCGACGACCTGGCTGGCGCGATGATTGAGAGCCAAAAAGCCAGCGTGGCCTTTTCGGCGATGATGCAGGTGCGCAACAAGCTTAACAGCGCGCTCGACGAAGTGATGAATACTCCGCTGTAAGGTTTGTACCGTGTTAAACAAAATCAAAGATCGTCTTTCCGCGCTCTCCCTGCCTGCCGGCCTGATGAGTACCCGACTGTGGGTGATTGCCGGGGGGGCGGCGTTAGCGATCGCTATTGTTGCCTCCCTGTGGAACCGCAACCAGGGCTATGTTGCGCTGTATGGCGCGCAGGAAAACATTCCTGTCTCACAGGTGGTTGAGGTGCTGGGGGGGGAAAATATTCCCTACCGTATCGACCCCAACAGCGGGCAGGTGCTGATCGCAGAGAGCAAACTTCCTCAGGCGCGTATGGCGCTGGCCGCTAAGGGTATCAGTGCGATCATGCCGGACGGCTATGAGCTTATGGATAAAGAGGAGATGCTGGGTAGCAGCCAGTTTGTCCAGAACGTGCGCTACAAGCGCAGCCTGGAAGGTGAGCTTGCAAAGAGCATTATGGCGCTCCAGCCGGTCGAGCATGCGCGCGTCCATCTTGGCCTAAGCGAATCCAGCTCGTTTGTCCTGACGAACAAACCCAACAGCAGCGCGTCGGTCATGGTTCAGCTGCGCTATGGCAAAACGCTTGATGATCAGCAGGTTGCGTCGATCGTCCAGCTGGTATCTGGCTCGGTGCCCGGTATGGCACCGGGCAGCGTGCGCGTGGTCGATCAGGCGGGCAACCTGCTGTCGAGCGGCATTGAGGGCCAGGATGGCACCCTCGGCGAAAAGCGTCTTGCTAACGATGTGACGCAGCGTATTCGCGAAGATACCAGCAAAAATGTCTCCAGCCTGCTGACGTCGCTGGTGGGCAGCGACAATTTCCGCATTAGCGTTGCACCCACCGTCGATTTAAGCCGCGTAGAGGAGACGCAGGAGCGTCTGGGCAAAGAACCGAAGGTGAGCGACGAGCAACTGAGCCAGGAGAACATCACCAATGAGATGGCGTTTGGTATCCCGGGGTCGCTGAGCAATCGTCCGGTTAACCAAAACCCTCAGGCTGCTGCGGCACAGGCTGCGGGCGGTGAGGCGACCGCTGGTAATACCGCGACCGCCAATCCGTCCTCCGATCCGCGCAAGCTTTCCGCGCGCAGTCAGGAACAGCGTAAATACGTATTCGATCGCGATATTCGCCATATCCGCCATCCCGGTTACAAGCTGCAAAAGCTGAGCGTGGCCGTTGCGCTGAATAAATCAGCCCCGGCGCTGGCCGCCGCGACCCCGGAACAGCTGGCTTCGATCACCCGTCTGGTGGAGAGCGCGGCGGGCATCGACAAAACGCGTGGCGATGTGCTGACGCTGGATGTGCTGGCCTTCAACGTACAGAAACCGGTAGAAACCGAGGTGCTGGCGTGGTGGCAGGATCCTGATATGCAGTTCTGGGGACAAAATCTGGGGATTGGCCTGCTGGCATTGTTGACGCTGCTGTTCGGCGTGCGCCCACTCGTTAAGCGCCTGGGACGACGCGAACGTATTGAACACGAGGCTGATGTGCAGGAACTACCTGTCATAACAACGGAAACACCGCCGCAGGAAGATGAACTTTCTGTGCTGCCAAAAGCGGCATTCAATATCAATGACGACAAACTGCCGCCGCAGAGCTCCGGTCTGGAAACCAAAGTCGAGTATCTACAGGTTCTCGCCCAGAACGAAACGGAGCGTGTAGCGGAGGTTCTGAAACAATGGATTAACAGCAATGACCGAAGCAACGCGAAATCAAATGAATAGTTCTGCTGGCCGTAGCCCCCTTGAACAGGCCGCTATCCTGCTGATGAGCGTGGGCGAAGAGGCCGCAGCGCAGGTAATGCAGAAGTTTAACCGGGAAGAGGTGATGCTCCTGAGCGACACTATGGCGCGGCTCCACGATGTCAAAATGAGCCAGGTGCGGCAGGCCATGAATAATTTCTTCTCTGATTACAGTGAGCAGAGCGGGATTAACGGCGCCTCGCGTTCCTATCTGCGCAGCATTCTGGAGAAGGCGCTGGGCAGCGAGATCTCCCGCAGCGTGATCAACGGCATCTATGGCGAAGAGATCCGCTACCGCATGGCTCGCCTACAGTGGGTTGATACCCCACAGCTGGCGGCGCTGATCGAGCATGAGCATTTGCAGATGCAGGCGGTGTTTCTTGCCTTCCTGCCGCCGGATATCGCCGCGGGCGTGCTCGGCGTGCTGCCGCGCGAGCGACAGGATGAAATTATCTACCGTATTGCCCGGCTGGACGACATCAACCGCGACGTGATTGATGAACTCGATCGCCTGATCGATCGCGGTATTGCCGTTCTCTCTGAACATGGTTCGAAGCTGAGAGGGATCAAGCACGCAGCGGATATCGTCAACCGCATTCCTGAGAATCAGCAGGAGCTGTTGGACCAGCTGCGTGAACGCGATGAGAGCGTCGTTGAAGAGCTTCAGGACGAAATGTACGAATTCTTTATCCTCAGCCGTCAGTCTCCGGTCACGCTACAGCGTCTGATAGACGAAGTGCCTATCGAAGACTGGGCCGTGGCGCTCAAGGGAACCGAGCAGGTCCTGCGCGAAGCGATCTTCAACGTTATGCCGAAGCGTCAGGTAACGCTGCTGCAAAGCACCGTTACGCGCCTTGGTCCGGTGCCGATCAGCCGCATTGAGCAGGTGCGTAAAGAGATCATGCAAACGCTGCGTCAGCTGGTGGATGAGGGTGAAATCCAGGTACAGCTCTTCGCAGAGCAAACGGTGGAATAAGCCATGTTTACAAAACGGCGTATTTCGCCGCAGCCCGTGTTTACCGCCCGGCCAACCGACGTAAAGCCGCGGCCGTATAAGTTCCCTCCGTTAAGAAAGGGAGTGAACGTGCCCGACGTGCCGGGAGCCGGCAACGAGCCGGTCTCACTGAACCCCGCTGAATATCAGCAGCGGCTTGAGGAGGGATTTCGGGAGGGCATGAACCAGGGCTTTACGCAGGGCGTGGAAGAGGGTAAGCAGGCGGGATACCAGGAAGGCATGCGGCTTGGTTTTGAAGAGGGCATGACGAAAGGGCAGGCTGAAGGGGCGCTTCAGGCCCGCCAGCTGTTTCTTGAGGCGGCAACGCCCTTCGAGCAGATGACCGCCAACGTTCAGCGCTTTCTGGACAATTACGAGCAGCGCCGTCGCGAAGAGCTGCTACAGCTGGTCGAAAAGGTCACCCGGCAGGTTATTCGCTGCGAGCTGTCGCTCCATCCAACCCAACTTTTAGCGCTGGTTGAGGAGGCGTTGACCAGCCTGCCGCAGCCGCCCGAACAGATCCGTGTCCTGCTTAACGCTGAAGAGTTCCGCCGCATTAGCGAAGCGGAGCCCGAAAAAGCCCGTGAGTGGGGCCTGGCTGCGGACCCGGGGCTGGCGCTCGGGGAGTGCCGCGTAGTGACCGAGTCTACCGAGATGGACATTGGTTGCCAGCACCGTCTCGACCAGTGTGTTTCCGTATTAAAAGAAAAACTACTGCCAGAAGAGAGCCATGAGCAATCTTGATTTTGAACACGCGCTGCGCTCTATCGAACAGATTGATCTGGCACGCGTTGCGGGTCGTCTGGTACGGGTTAACGGTATCCTCCTCGAATGCGTGGGCTGCCGGCTGGCGATAGGCCAGCTCTGCCACGTGGAGAGCGTTGAGCTCGACATGATTGACGCTCAGGTTGTCGGTTTCGATCGGGACGTCACCTTCCTGATGCCCTTTAAGCAGCCGTCCGGGCTGATTGCTGGCGCGCGCGTTTTTCCTGCCGGAAAGAACGAAGGCATCATGATTGGCGACGCGTGGTTGGGCAGGGTGGTGAACGGCCTCGGCGAACCGCTGGATGAAAAAGGCAGGCTCGGCGGGGATACATTACTGTCTTCCCAGCTTCCCCAGGTACATCCCCTTAAGCGCCAGCCGGTGGAGTCGCCGCTGGACGTGGGCGTGCGGGCCATCAACGGACTGCTGACGATCGGTAAAGGCCAGCGCGTCGGACTCATGGCGGGTAGCGGGGTGGGAAAAAGCGTTCTGCTGGGGATGATCACCCGCTATACGCAGGCCGAGGTGGTCGTGGTGGGCCTGATTGGCGAGCGTGGTCGCGAGGTGAAGGAGTTTATTGAAAATTCCCTCCAGGCCGAAGGACTGGCGAAATCGGTGATTGTTGCCGCGCCGGCGGATGAATCGCCGCTGATGCGCATTAAGGCGACCGAACTGTGCCACACCATTGCCAGTTACTACCGCGACAAAGGGAAAGACGTTCTGCTGCTGGTGGATTCCTTAACCCGCTACGCGATGGCGCAGCGCGAGATTGCGCTTTCGCTGGGTGAGCCCCCCGCAACCAAGGGCTACCCACCCTCGGCGTTCAGCATGATCCCCCGGCTGGTGGAGAGCGCGGGTAACAGCGAGAGCACAGGATCGATGACGGCGATCTATACCGTGCTGGCGGAAGGAGACGATCAGCAGGATCCGATCGTCGACTGTGCCCGAGCGGTACTCGATGGTCACATCGTGTTATCACGCCAACTGGCGGAGGCGGGGCATTACCCGGCCATCGACATAGGCCAGTCAATCAGCCGCTGCATGAGCCAGGTGACGGCGCGCGAGCACCAGCTGGCCGCCCGCACCGTTAAGCAGCTTTACGCGGAATATCAAAATATCAAACCGCTGATCCCGCTGGGCGGCTATGTTGCCGGCGCGGATGCGCTGGCGGACAAAGCCGTTCGACTCTCTCCGGCCATCGTCGGATTCCTACAGCAGGAGGTTCAGGATGCGGCATTGCTGGCGCCCACTATCAGCGATCTCTGTGCGCTGGCAAACGCAGGATAAGGAATGATGAGCAAACTTATTTCAACGCTAGAACAGCTGCATCTTATGCGCTCCCGCGCCGTCGATGATTTAAGCCTCAAGCTGGCTACGCAAAAACAGCTTTGCCAGCGGTTCGAGAAAAATATCGACTCGCTCTCTTCCCTCGCGTCCGGCATGGCGAATTCGAACCTCAACAGCCCGGTGATGATGAGTAACCAGTCGACGTATAAGCACGTTATCCAGCGGGTTATCGACTGGCAGAAGCAAGAGCATGCGTTGGCAAATCTGGAAGCGCAAAAGATGCAGGGGACGCTTGTGGCCGAAGCCAGGCGCGAGAAGAGCCTTGAGCTCGTGCTGGAGGCGAAACGCCGCGATCGCCAGCAGGAGCACAATCGCCGCGAACAAAAAATGACCGACTCTATTTCTGCTCAATGCTGGCTGCGCCAGCAGCAGATCACCACACGTCAACGATAAGTGTTATGAAGACTGTAAAACAGCCCGCCCACTCCTCTTTGATTAACGCGCTTATGGCGCGCAATAAGCGCACTCAGCCGTTGCCGACGCCGTTTGTGAGCGTTATTTGCCCAACCTATAACCGCCGCGAGTTTCTGCCCTACCTGCTCTATATCTGGCAGTATCAGGACTACCCTGCCGAAAAGCGCGAGCTGATCATTCTTGACGACTCGCCCGTCAGCAATGCCGATCTCGTGGAGATGATGGTCGATCCGGCTCAGGCTAACGTGCGCTATATTCACAGCCCCGAGCGGTTGGTGCTGGGTAACAAGCGTAACCGCCTCAACGACATGGCGAAAGGGGAATACATCATCTGCTTTGATGATGATGACTATTATCCGCCAAATAAAATTTCCCATCAGGTTGCGGAGATGCAGGTAAATAAGGCCCTGTTCTCCGGCAGCGATCGGATCTACATCTGGTACAGCCATCTCGACAAAATCTATATGACCCACGGGTTTGGCCCGCGTCATGCGCTCAACGGTACCTTTGGCTACCACCGTAACTTCCTGAAAAAGCATCGTTACCTTGACGATGCCTCGTTGGCGGAAGAGGTGGGATTCCTGAAGGACTTTACCGCGCCGGTTCTTCAGATTGACCCAAAACAGGCGATCCTGTGCATCTCACATAGCAGTAATACGTACGATAAAGACTTTGTGCTCAGCTCCTCCACGCCGGTGGACCTGACGCTGGAGGACTTCGTCAGCGATCCCAACCTTCTGGCTCATTATCGTCGCCTGAGCACCGCGCCGCTCAACACCCAGGTGAACTGGAACGCGTTTGAGAAAATTGCCGTGCTTTACGATCCCCTCGAGGAAGCCGAGCTGCCAGCCTGCTGTGAAAACCTGAAATCCCTGGGGATTAAAGAAGAACAGCTCTGGACCGTTGCCAACGCGCAGGGAAGCTCGCCCGAGGATAGCGAGCTGCAAACGCATTATCAGGTGATTGCAAAGGCGCAGCAGCAGGGCTGGAAAAATGTGCTGCTGCTTGATGCAAAGCTGCGCTTTGTCAGAAAAGAAAACGTGGTTACCAACATCAATAAGCTGCTCAACGGTTTGGATCAGATCAACTGGCAGATGCTGTTGCTGGGAGGGCGCTATGACAACTTCACTCCGACCCAGTCGCTGCAAGGGGTGGCCCGTATTTACAGTGCCGGCTGCGCCTGCGCTTACGCGGTAAATGCGAACTATTACACCGTACTGCTGGATGCCTATGAACAGACCATAGCGCTGAAGGCGAGCCTGGACCGCTGCTGGAAGGTGCTGATGCGTTATGACGCAATATGGCTCGGCTTTAGCCCGAGCTTCGCCTTCCTACAGCACTGGACCGATCCACAAAACGGAAAGGTGATCGACTGCACCCACTGGTTTTTCCGTAAACAATCTTAAGACGCTATCGCTGGAAGAGAACAGACATGGAACTGATTGAACAATACCAACCCGAATTCGTATTGCGCTTTGATGCGCGTGAGACCCGCTGCGACTGTCCAACCTGTAAGAATGCCGATGACGCGTGGCCGCACAGCAGCGTGAAGTTTAAAAATCAGCAGCGCGATAGCCTGGATATTCGCTGCGAGACGGCGGCGCATGAAATGCTGCTGAGTCCTGACGCGTTTGTTCTGCACGAGGCAAAGATTGCCGCGAGCGCAGAAGAGACCTTGTCAGCCTGGAGCGAAACGTTAAATCAGCAGTGCATTAATCTGGCCATTCATCCGGCGCTGTCGCTCGAAGTAAGCCTGTATGGGATAGGCGTGCTCCTCAGCAAAGCGCAACATTATCGCGATAACGGCGAGCTTTCTCCGGCGCTGCTTGAAGAGATGGGCGCGCAGCTGAGCCTGTTAGCAGAGCAGGGTGTTCTGACCCAGCAGTTCACGATGCTGCCGCCGATTAATGAGCATCGCATTGCCACGTTAAAAGAGATGGGCACGATGCGCCTGGATCTGAATTTACCCATGGTGGATAAAATAGGCGTAGCGCTGAAGCTGAGCGAGCTGTCAGTAATGCAGCCAACCCGCTTGACCGACCGATTGCATGAGCTGGAAGCGGCCTGGGGGGAAGCGACAATCCTCCACGATAACCCATACATCATGCGCAATTTAATTATCTATTCACTCTATCATGACGTGTTTCCCGGCGTTGACTGCACCAGTTACGGTCAGGCCTTTTTAGATCTGGCACGGCAGGTCTTCCAGTTCAAGATGCTGTGTGCCTTCCGCGCAGAGCAGAAGGCCCTAACGCAGGAGGATATCGCGCCGCTTGTTAGCGCCCTGCGCGACTGGCACCTGAAGAATGCGGCAGGGGAAACACAAAATACCCCCGACTACAGCCTGTTGTATGGATTATCGCTTCTTTAGTGGCGCCTGCGCTGCCGTTTACGCGTAATACACCCGAACGGCACGAAATAAATAACAACATTAAAGGATACTCGCGAATGGGTAATATTGTACGTTTTCCGGTAAATACGTTGGTCTCTGATTATGGCGTCACCCATTTTATTGAGACGGGGTATGGTAAAGGGGTCTCGTGTCGAGCCGCTATCGCCTATGGCTTTTCTAAAGCGCTATCGTGTGAAATCTATCCCGATCTGCACAGACAGGCGATACAGAATGAGAAGATTTCCGTCGCGCTCTCCGACAGTACGGATTTTATCCAGTCCGACATCGTTAACCAGACGCTGGAACAGAACCGCTGTTTAATTTTCCTTGATGCCCATTACCCCGGCGCGGATTTTGGTTATGAGGACTATAAAACTGACAAATGGGACAAGGAGACGAAACTCCCCTTGCTCAATGAATTGCTCGCGCTACAGGGTAAGTGCAACAACAGCGTAGTTATTATTGACGATTATCGTATATATCTTAAGGAACGAGAGGTCTATCAGGGGCCGATTGGCGACATCGCGGAGAATGATTTTGAGAGCCGCGAGCTTTTCATCAAGCTCTTAAACGGTTTCAGCGCTACGCACGAAATACACTTATTGCCGCATGACACGGGATACGTCATTTTGTGGCCGAAAGCCTGGGGTGAAAATGTGCTGGTGCCTTATATTTTCCCGGGCGATCCAACCGCGACGTTCAGCGTAACGCCAGGCGTGCCGGGCACCACGTCGATGTCGATTAACCGCCGACTGCACGATTCACGCTTTTCGACTCGCTGGCTGGTTGGCTATGGGCTGGATATTGGCGGAGGCAACGACAGTATCGGTATTTATCAATCGCTTTTCCCGTTAATTAAAGCGGTTACGCTTTATGATATGCCACAGGGTGATGCGCAGTTCCTGTATAATGTGCCGGATAATGCTTTTGATTTCGTCTATTCTGCACACTGTCTGGAGCATATGGTTGATCCAACCATCGCGATAAATAACTGGTTCCGCGTTTTAAAGCCAAACGGCCATATGATCCTCACCATTCCTGACGAAGATATGTATGAGCAAGGCGTTTGGCCTTCAACCTATAACTTCGATCACAAACATACGTTTACTTTAGCGAAAAAGAAGAGCTGGTCACCCGTGTCGATTAATGTTCTGGACCTGCTCAACACGTTAAATGGAACGTATGAAATTCAAAAGATTGAGCTGTTGAATCAGAGCTATTTAACAAATGTTCCGCGCATAGATCAGACCAGAACGCCGTTTGCGGAGAGTGGTATCGAAATTGTCATTAAAAAAATTGGCGACTAACACGTCACGATAATTGTTTTATAAACGCCATGTGAAATGGCGTTTATCACCCTGCGCGCACGCTTTGGTATTGAATGGAGTCGAATTTCTTGGTGAAGTTGAATATATATATTCAGGATGAAGATGCCTGGCATCTTTTCCCGATTATAGATTATGCAAAAAACGTCAGGCAGAATGATTATTACCTTTTCTTTTTGAAAAAAAAGTATCCTGGGTTACATAATGACAAAAATGTCATGGTATGTGATTTCCCGGCCGCCGTTACGGATGAGTGGTGTAATACTCTTTCTCAATTTGCCTGCAAAATCAACGCAGACGCCGTCACGATCCATGCGCCTGTCCACTGTGGTAAGTCGATCAACTTTCCGCTACTCCAGGCTTTCAGTCAGAAGGCGCACACGTTCCGGCTCGCCTTCTGCCTCTATGAGACGCGCATCGTTGACGCCGTTTTTCGACAAGAGCTTAATAAACTCCTCTATGAAGGGCTGGACGTGCGCGGCTTTTCGCAGCAGTTAAAGCGTAAAGTTACGCATCATAACGCAGAGTGGAGCCCGGTCTATAATTATCTGTTTAACGCTCTGGTAAACACAACCTATTACCTGTCTGATTTCCATCGGAATACGTATAAAAAGTTTTTTGCAGCGCCGCAGTTTCGTTACTGGAGCCAGCTGCTTAACAGCATTAACGCTGATGCAGCCGCAGGCGCACTCAGGTTGCTGGGCGTGGATAATGTTATTCTGGATTCATTGCGTGAAATGAACGAAAAGAAAAAAACATTATTTTTCGTTGATGATGGTGAAACGCATCTCCTGGGGCAGGAAGGAAAGGGCGCCTGTTTACAACAGGAAATTGATGCCGATAGCGTTGATTATATCGTTATCCTGAATAGTAAAGGACCGATTCCGCTAAACGTAAGTGGCGCTAATGTCATTGCGCTGCCTGATAATATCACTTTTGCATCTTTATTGTTGGCAGGCGTTGCGCCCCGCAACGTTTACGGATTCCCTGTCTTTGAGCTTTTTCTCGCGCCGGCTAAAAGCATCCAAAAAATATTTTTCCATGAGCACGAGAATTTTTCAGAAAATGCAACGCTGGGCCGCTATCTTACCCTAAATGGTTTCGCTAAAAAAACCTTCCGTTATGTTAATGAAACGCAGAGAAAAATAGCTGGTAACTATTCTACAAAGCATATCTTTCTTTTGGCTGAGTCCATGGGGGATGTCCTGTTTGCTGCTGGAGCGCTCAACGCGCTTCGCGACAGGCTGGAAGGCCCATTTATCTGTATCGTGCCCAAAATTTATCACGATCTATTATCGCTCTGCCCCTGGGTGGATGAGCTCTGGGAACCTCAGTACTTTACTCAACAGCAGGCGGCAGACATTTATATTGCGCAGCAGCTGGGGCAATACCACTTACCAAGCCACGTAAAACATATTCTCGACAAAAAGCATCAGATTGATTCTTTTGTGGACGCCTTTGGGGGCGAGCCGGTCGACGATAGCAGGAAATCGATTGTCCTGTTGCTTGACGCGCTTGATAAGCGGCAAGTTGACGCGTTTATGAACGACCACGGCTTAACGGGGGCGGATAAAATCGTTTTGGTTCACCCTAACGTAGGCGTGCCAAACCGAACCTGGCCACAGCAATACTGGGAAGCGCTTATCGCGCGTTTCGTCGACGACGGATGGTCCGTGGTGCTGATCGGCAGTAATACCAACTTTTACTCCCATAAAAAAGCGCTGGAGATTGAAAACGCTGCCGTGGTGAATGCCATCGATCGGTTTACGATACTGGAAACGGTCTATTTAATGACCCAGGCTACACTGCTTGTCGCCTGTGATTCCGGACCCGTGGCGTTAGCGGGGGCAACCGATATTGCTATTTGCGCCCTCTATTCGGTTGTGCCCGGAGAGTATCGTTTGCCCTGGCGTCACGGTGAGCAGGGCTGGAATTCACTGGCGGTGGATATCGCCTGTAGCTATTACCATTGCGCCAGCTCCTATCGTCTGGGCTCGGATGAGAAGTTTGATGAATGGTGCCCCAATAACAGGTCCTATGCCTGCATGAGTGGCTTCATGCCCGATGATTTTTATTCGCGCATCCAGCGCTTTATCGCGTCAGATAAGTTCTTCGATCGACGTGTCCAGAAGAAGACGGGCCCGGCGGAATAACGGGCGAATCTGTTCAGACGTGCGGCCCGATGCTAGTCGGGCCGTCTTGCCTGTTATTGATGATTACGCAGACTCGGGAACGTCTATCTCGAAGAGCGTTTCATTCAGACCATTGGTCGTCCCCCACAGCTGATGTGCAAAGGCACGCCCCGGTCCGAGATATCGTTGTCCGGTAAAATGTTGGGGTAAAAAGTAGTGGCTTGGCCAGTAGGTGATATTCGCGTATCCCAGTTCCCGGACGGTATCCGTCAGGAATTTCGGCCCCGTTACAATCCACGGCAAATCGTAAATGACGCTTTTTTTCTGCTCAAGCCGCATGATTAATTCAGCCATCAGTGCCGACCGTGGCTCTGATGCCACAAAGCAGTTCGCGATAAGGCCAGGACGGACGATCTCATTTTCCATGCTGGCGCAGACCTGGCTGTCAAAAAGCCAGTCCTCAAGGGGACGCAGGCATATCGAATCTGCATCTACCGCAAATCCGCCGTGATTAAAAAGAATTTCGTAACGCATAATATCTGCCGCCCCGCACATCCTGCCTGATTTAATCATCGCGTCGATATGCTTTTTATTAATCCATTTAGTCTGGCGTAGCGCGGCATTATTCCAGACTTTTACCGTCCAGGAGGGATTGTTTTTTTTCCAGGTATCAATCATCTTTCGCGGCGTTTTGGTTTCGTCGCCGATCCAAACAACATGAATGATCTTAGGTATTCTCATAATGCTATTACCGAAAGCTCTTTATAATAATGTTCAGTATGGTCCACGACACACCCCTCCGTGTCGGACATTCCCGGCGCGGGATGCCCTGCGACAGGGTACATACCGATCCATCGGTGCTGCTGCATTAACGGCAGCCATGTATTTTCAAGCGCATATTCATGGGGGCTGCCTCCCTTGAGCAAATATCCCGTCGCCGTGGCGAAGCAGGCACGCATGGTGTCACGATAATCGCGGTGAACGGCATAGGCACAGGCGGAGCCCGCGTCCACAGGCTTCACTATCCGGTCCGTGCTTTTAAGTGTGATGACCTTTCTGTAACGGGTGCTTAAGAGGGCGCAGTGCCAGTCAATCTTCTTCAGCGTTTGCAGGAACGCGTTGAGGCGCTCTTTTGCCTCAGCGGTGGTGTCGAAGATCATATTGTCTTCGAGAATAAGAACATTTCCCCACCCTTCTGAGATTGCCGTTTCAACCGCCGCCAGATGGGAGCGGGCGCGTCCAATTTGCCCGACAAGATGGCGGGTTGCCTCAACGCGGTGAATCAGATGGGGCGGAATACCGAGCGACCGAAGCTCTTTTTTGATCGTGTTTTTGCGATCGTGACGCTCTTTTAAGTTGATATAAATGACTTTGTCAAAAACTGACCAGTCGATATCCATGTGCAACGTTTCCTTAGAATCTAAACCAGTAAGAAAATGACAGCGTTTTTATACCTGCTGCCCTGTACTGAGTGATGAACATTCATCAGACGTTCTTGCGTAGCGGTTATCAGAACTATATTTGCTGATACAGCCAGTTTTCCGGTTCGCTGCTGTTCAGCAAATTTTGCAGAATATCGTGCTGCATGTTTATCAGGGTGCCGTTGTATTCATTGCGATGCTGGCAGTCTTCAACCTGTTTTTGAAGCGTCTGCCACAGGGCCGCGACGGGGGCCTGATGAGAGGAGGGCAGGCGGGCAATGAGGGTTTTCATGCCTTCGCCACTGGCAGTGATGCCGAGCTGTTCAAGAAGGCGTCGACGTTGCTGGCTATTGTGTGAAATTTGCTGGTATAGCGCCATAATTTGCGCGTTGACGCTATCCAGCGATGCAGCATTGCGGGCGATGATATGATGACGCTGCTCCATGAGCATTTCGCCTAGCGTCTGGTAGTGTTTTCTGTCTTCGGTCATACCCTGAATCAGGGCTTTAACGCGCTGTGCGGCGTTAGTCATAGTTACCTCTGGTAATACTTCTGCATAGCCGTCGCCAGCGAATCAACGTCAATACTGATTTTGCCGCTGCTGATGGCATCTTTCATTTCGGCGACGCGCGCCATGTCAACTTCCGGCAGTGCGCTAAGCTGGGTCTGCGCTTCGCCAAGGACCGGGTCGATAGCGGCGCTGCGAACCACAGCTGAACCTTCCTGTGCCACGGTGGGCGTTTGTTCTGCGCTGCTGGCCTTATTAATCGCGGTGGCCAGGTTGAATTGTGTTGTTGAAATTTTCATCGCTTTGCCCTCATTTTCTTCTTTCGTTGTGGTTGCGCATGAATCTTGCTCTGCGGAAGCCTGATTTCCTCTGCCATTGCAGGAAATAAGCGGCCTGCGAAAGCGAAAACTTAAACGCGGCGGAAAGATTTTTATAGGGTGGAATCGTTAGCCGTTTGCACAACGCCTCTCTCCGTCACAACGGCGGTCACGACCTTTCCGCTGCTCTGGTTTTTGACGTTAATGGTCTCGCCTTTACGTCCTTTCTTCATGGCCTCGCCAACCGTGCGCGCTTCCACGCCATTTTGTACCGCCACCATTATCACGCGCTGGCCGCGCTCGACGAGCAACGGCATGTCTAACTGATGTTTTGTGATGGGCTGGCGATCGCGGATGCGGCGTTTCACCGTCATGCCGACAACATCATCTACCTGCGTCAGATACTCCCCGCGGGTGCTGTTGATGTTGATTTTTTTTGTCGTGACGTCTTCCTCGCTGAGCACCTGATCTCGCTCAAGGGCGGTTTTAGCAATGATTACCGGCAGGTAGATATCCGGCTTCACCGTCACGGCGGTCTCCCACCCCTGATGATCGTTGCAGCTCACGTTGAGACGCAGGCGGTAGAAGTCAGGGGTTTCACCGCCGTAATGGGATACCGCGAGTTTCTGACTGCATGAGCGATATTGCGATGCTTCGGCGGGAATAAAGATGTTCATCTTTGCCTGATAGTCGGGCCAGCGTTTCCGCCGGGCCTCCTGACGAATGAGCGATGCCGTATGGCTCTGAGCGGCTGCATAGATTTGCTTACGGGCGCTGAGGGGCGCCGTATCGTTAGCCGAGGCAGTTGAAAGGTTAGTGATAAGCAGCGGCAGTGCAGCGAATAAGCGGAAATGCCGCTTCATACTTTGGGTGAAAAATTCTTTAAATCTTATATAAATCATGGAATTGCAACCTTGGCACGATTATTGCTTTAATTGTTGTGCATCGTGCAGGTTTAGCATCAGAGGGAGTGAATTGTGAGTATAACTTTTGACAAAGCCCTGGGCGTTCATCCACAGGCTGTAGCGCTTCGACTTTCCCGAGCAGAGTTGCTATCAGCCAATCTGGCAAACGTCGATACCCCCAACTTCCAGGCTAAAGATATTGACTTTGCCGCAGAGATGCAACGGTCGCGGTCAAGTTTTTCCCTGCCGTCTTCGCCGCAGGAGATGTATCGCGTGCCGTATCAGCCCTCGTCAGACGGAAACACCGTGTCACTGAATGTCGAGCAGGCTGAATTTGCCAAAAACACGCAGGACTATCAGATGAGCCTGGCTTTTTTAAACATGAAATTCACGGGCCTGAAAAAGGCCATTGAAGGCAAGTAATCCAGAACAGGTAACGACGAAATATGTCTTTTTCGGATATCTATCGCGTTTCGGGGTCGGCGATGACGGCGCAAACGGTGCGTCTTAACACTATTGCCAGCAACCTCGCGAATGCGGAAACCGCCTCGGCTACGGAAACCGACACCTATAAGGCAAGGCGCCCGGTCTTCGCAGCGGTTTATCAGAACGATGAATTAATGCGTGACAAGGCGCTAAGCGGAGCCCGCGTTCAGGTCATGGATGTCGTTGAAACCGGCAATGCGGTCCAGCGCTACGAGCCCAATAATCCCATGGCAAACACCGAAGGTTACGTCTACTACCCGGATGTCAACGTCGTGGAAGAGATGGCGGACATGATGTCTGCTTCGCGCGGATTCGAAACCAACGTTGAAGTTTTAAACAGCATCAAAAGTATGCAGCAAAGCCTGCTGCGGCTTGGAGAAGCGTAATCATGAATGTTGAAAGCACCTACAGCAGCAGCCAGGCCACCAGCTCTGCGCCAAATGTGGCCAGCAACAGCACCGTCTCAGGGATGTCGGGCATGTTTATGCAGCTGCTTGTGGCCCAGATTCAAAATCAGGATCCGCTCAACCCGACCGACGGAACGGAATACGTCAGCCAGCTTGCCCAGCTGACGCAGGTGCAGTCCATGGAGACGGTATCACAGCTGATGGCGAACAACGCCGTCTTGATGGATAACCTACAGACCCTGGCCACCGGCAATTTGGTGGGCCAGCACGTCATGGTGCAGACCAACACGATCGAGAGCGATGGTGAAACGGCGCTTAATGGACGCCTGACGCTGGAACATTCAGCCAACGTTGTGACGGTAATTGTGAAAGATGCTGCCGGCGTTGAGCAAAAAATCGAACTGGGCAAGCAGGAAGCCGGCCTCGTGGACTTCACTATCGATCCGCAGGAGCTTGGGCTGAGCGAAGGAAAATACACCCTGAGCGTGGTGACCGATACGGGGGAAGAAACCGTGCAGATCGAGGTGGGCGGCATCGTCAAAAATGTGCGTATCCCGCTTGACGGTAGCGCAACGGTGCTGAACGTCGGCGGTATGGGCGAGATTGCCTACAACAACATTAGCCAGTTTGGTAAGACTTCCACAGACGAAGCCTCAAAAGATAAAGCCTGAAGTGAATCAGGCCGTTAATTAAACAGGAACGATTATGAGTTTTAGTATTGCAACTTCTGGACTGAACGCGGTTACTGAGCAGCTTAATGCTATCTCAAATAATATTGCCAACTCCGGCACCGTAGGCTTTAAGTCGGGCCGCGCAGAGTTTTCCGCGCTGTATGCCGAAAGCCAGCCGCTGGGCGTTGGGGTAACAGCCGTCACGCAAAGCATTACCAAAGGAGGAAGCATCACTTCCACCGGTAGCGCGCTCGATCTCGCGATTAACGGTAACGGCTTTTTCATGGTCCAGGACAGCGCTGGAACGACCGCCTTCACCCGTGCCGGTTATTTTAATACCGACAGTAACGGAAACCTGGTGAACAACCAGGGAATGTATTTACAGGGGTATCCGGTTGATGCCAACGGCAAGCTACAGGTGGGCACGATAGGTAATCTGAATATCAGCAGCGGTTCGATTCCGGCAAAAGCGAGCGGCAGCATTGATTTTACGGCAAACATGGATGCACGCGCGGATGTTCCGGCGACCACCCCGTTCGATCCGAAAAACAATACGACCTATAACAACTCTTATACCACTCAGGTCTATGATTCACTGGGCCGCGAACATACGTTGAACCAATATTTTGTCAAAACCGGCACCAATACCTGGGAAGTCCACTATTACATGGACGACGTGGCGGTAACCGACAGCAGCGGTGCTGCCGTCACGCAGGCCCTGACCTTCAACAGCCAGGGTGTGCTGACCTCTCCAACCAGCGCCGTTAAGCTGGATGCGGCTATCGCCGGCGCGGACGATATCAGCGTTTCGCTTAACTATTCTGGCTCGACTCAGTTTGGTTCCGATTTCTCCGTGAGCAAAAACAAAAGCGATGGCTATGCGTCGGGTGAGCGTACCGGGCAGGCGATCGACGAGGATGGCTGTGTCTATGCCACCTTCTCCAACGGCGAGCGCCTGCTTCAGGGGCAGCTTGTACTGGCCAACTTTACCAATCCGAACGGCCTTCAGTCGCAGGATGGTACCACCTGGGCTCAGACCGCCAGCTCCGGCGCGCCGCTGACCGGTGCACCGAGTACGGGACTGCTGGGCTCAATCGTCTCCGGGGCACTCGAATCCTCAAACGTCGACCTGACCTCTGAGCTGGTTGGGCTTATGACCGCGCAGCGCAATTACCAGGCGAACACGAAGGTCATCAGCACCAACGACACCATGATGAACTCGCTATTCCAGGCCGTGTAATTTATGGATCGCTTACTTTTTACCGCCGTGAGCGGGGCTTCGCGGAGCCTCAATCAGCAGCAGATCCACGCGAATAACCTGTCCAACGTGAATACGCAGGGATTTCGCAGCGATTTAGATAATGCGGTGGCGAAGCAGATTGCCGGGGAAGGGTACGCTTCCCGCTATCTGGCGCAGCCCACGCAGGGTGGCGTAGATATGTCACCCGGCGCGGTGCGTGAAACCGGGCGTGAGCTGGATATTGCCATCAAGGGCGATGGATTGATCGCGCTGCGGAGCGGCAACCGGGAAGTGTATACCCGCAATGGACAAATCAACGTGAACGCCGACGGCGAACTTTCCATCAACGGTCTGCCGCTGGAAGGCGACAATGGCCCGATTGTTCTACCGCCTTTCGCCTCACTGAGCATCAGCGAGGATGGCGTAATCAGCATCGTGCCGGAGGAGGCCGATATTGCGACGCCGTTAGACGTTGACCGCATCAAGCTGGTGAACATTCCCGCTGAGGCGCTGAGTAAAAACGACGCCGGTTTTCTTATCACCAACGCGACGGAAAATCCGCGCGATGAGGAGGTGACCGTTGCGGCCAGACACCTGGAGTCGTCCAACGTGTCGGCCATCAGCGAAATGGTCTCGAGCATTGCGCTAGGACGACAGTTTGAAGCGCAGATCAAAATGATGAAAGCGGCGGAAGATCTTGCTAACGCAGGTAACCGCCTGCTTCGCGTCTCTTAATGACTTCATGAAGGAATAAAGATGAATCCCGCTTTATGGATCAGTAAAACCGGGTTAGCGGCGCAGGACGCCAGAATGACCACCATCTCTAACAACCTGGCGAACGTGAACACCCCTGGCTTTAAACGCGAACGCGCCATGTTTGCCGATCTGTTTTACCAAAACCAGCGCACCCCGGGCGGCCAGCTGGACCAAAACAATATTGCCCCCACGGGCATCCAGTTCGGGACCGGCGTCAAAATCGTCGGCACTCAGAAAGAGTTTACCGTGGGAAGTATTCAGAACACGGGCCAGAAGCTGGACGTCGCGATCTCCGGTCAGGGCTTTTTCCAGGTAGAAACCGCCAATGGGGATATCGCCTACACGCGTGCGGGCAACCTGCAAAAAACGCCGGACGGCATTCTGACGAATGCTCAGGGGCTGCCGTTAATCCCGCAGATTGAAGTTCCTGAAAATGCCAGCGACATCCAGATTGCGAAGGACGGCACGATTACCGCAACGGTTGCGGGGGAAGATGAACCGGTCGAGCTCGGCCAGCTGACGCTGGTGAACTTTGTTAATCCAGCCGGACTGGAAGCGATTGGCGGCAACCTCTATCGCGAAACTGCCGCCAGCGGTGAGGCGGTTGAGGGGGTGCCGGGAGAGGATGCGCTCGGTCTACTGGAGCAGGGCTCGCTCGAAGGCTCAAACGTGCAGGTTGTAGAGGAAATGGTGGACATGATCACCGTCCAGCGTGCCTATGAAATGAACGCCAAAATGGTTTCTGCCGCAGACGACATGCTGAAGTTTGTCACCCAGTCCATGTAACGGCAGAGCAAGTAAAGTGAGAGAGATGAAAAAGCAGGTAGCAGTGGGTTTGCTGATGATGGCACTGTCGGGGTGTGAAAGCCCCGCGCTGCTGGTCCAGAAAGACGATGCGGCGTACGCGCCGCCGGAAGACTTTGCCATGCCTGATACCCGGGTACGCGGTGGAGGGGTATATAACAGCAACTATAACTGGTCGCTTATTCAGGACCGCCGCGCCTACCGCATCGGTGACATTCTGACCGTTAAGCTGGACGAGTCCACGCAGGCTAGCAAGCAGGCGCGTACCAATTACGGCAAGAAAAACGATGTCTCCCTCGGCATTCCGGAAGCGTTCGGCCATTCCGCCGATACGCTTTCCGGGACAGTAGACGGTGAGCGTAACTTTAACGGTAACGCGACGTCACAGCAGCAGAATAGCCTGCGGGGTGCCATCACCGTTGCTGTGTATAAGGTGCTGCCAAACGGGGTCCTCGCCGTGCGTGGCGAGAAGTGGTTAACCCTTAACCAGGGCGATGAGTATATCCGCGTTACCGGCCTGGTGCGCGCCGATGATATCGAACGCGATAACACCATTTCGTCGCAGCGTATTGCCAATGCGCGCATTTCCTATGCGGGACGCGGCGCGCTCAGCGATGCCAATGCGGCGGGCTGGCTGGTTCGCTTCTTTAATCATCCGCTGTTCCCAATTTGATGGAGGCCATGATGTTACAACGCATTTTGGTACTTCTCTGTCTTATCTGTGGCGCCGCCGTCGCGCAGCCTCTGCGCGACGTGGTGGATATTCAGGGCGTGCGCGGAAACCAGCTGATCGGGTACAGCCTCGTGGTAGGGCTCGACGGCACGGGTGATAAAAACCAGGTGAAGTTTACCAGTCAGTCGGTAACCAACATGCTGCGTCAGTTCGGCGTACAGCTACCGACAAAGATCGATCCTAAAGTCAAAAACGTCGCGGCGGTGGCGATCAGCGCGACGCTGCCGCCGGGATATTCGCCCGGGCAGACCATCGACGTTACCGTTTCCTCTATTGGTGATGCGAAAAGCCTGCGCGGCGGTACGCTGTTGTTAACCCAGTTGCGCGGTGCTGACGGCGAAGTCTATGCGCTGGCGCAGGGGAACGTCGTGGTCGGCGGGGTTAAAGCCGAGGGAAATAGCGGCTCCAGCGTCACGATTAATACCCCGACCGTGGGTCGCGTACCAAACGGGGGGTCCGTAGAGCGAGAGATCCCCACCGACTTCCATCAGGAACCGATGGTGATGCTCAACCTTAAGCGCCCGAGTTTTAAAACCGCCAATGCCGTTGCGGTCGCCCTGAACAATGCGTTCGGGCCTGGAACCGCGACGGCGCAAAGTGCCACCAATGTGGCGGTACGCGCGCCGATGGGCGCCGGAGAGCGGGTCGCGTTTATGTCTTCCCTCGAAGATGTACAGATTAATGCGGGCAAACAGCGTCCGCGCGTTGTGTTCAATGCCCGTACCGGTACGGTGGTGATCGGCGATGGGGTTATCGTGCGTGCGGCGGCTGTGGCTCACGGCAACCTGACCGTAACCATTCGGGAATCGACGAATGTCAGTCAGCCAAATGCGTTCGGCCAGGGGCAGACGGTTGCGTCACCGCAAAGCGACGTGAGCGTGAATCGTGGCCACGGCCAGATGGTTACCGTTCCCGCCGGGACGAGCTTACGCAGCATCGTTAATACCCTCAACAGTCTGGGCGCAGCGCCGGACGATACGATGGCCATTCTCCAGGCGCTTCATGAAGCAGGTGCCCTGGAAGCAGAACTGGTGGTGATGTGATGTTAAGCGCAATCAACCGACAGCAGACTATTTTGCCCGGTGATTTTACCGGGCAGATGAAACCTCAAAACCTTGAACAGGCTGCCGAGCAATTCGAAGCCATTATGCTGCGTTCGATGCTCTCGCAGATGCGTAAGGCCTCGGACGTGCTGGGCGAAGATAATCCCTTCACCAGCAAACAGCAGCGGATGATGCGGGATTTTCATGACGACAGGCTTGCGGCAGAGCTGGCGTCAATGCGCAGTACCGGCATGACACAAATGATCGTTAACCAGCTCTCTCCGCAGACGGTTTCCCCGCTTAAGAATGCGGTCGACATGGCCGCTTTACAGGAGCAAACGCCAGCATTTAATACGCCCGTCACACTACCGACGCAGCGGGCAGGAGTAAGCCATGAGCATGATTAATATTGCCTTCAGCGGGTTGCAGGCTGCCCAGTTGGGCATGACCGTGACATCTAACAATACCGCCAACTATCTTACGCCCGGCTACAGTCGACAAGGGATTATGCAGAGCGCCATAGGCCCGATGGGACAGACGGGGCTTTCGGCGGGAAGCGGCGTCCAGGTGGACAGTATTCGTCGTATCTCCAACCAGTATCTGGTGAATCAGGTCTGGCAAACCAACAGTAAGGCCAATTTCTACAGCACGGGTAATCAGTACATTAGCGCGCTGGAGCAGGTATTGGGTACGGATTCGACCAGCCTGGGAAATGGCCTGGACGATCTCGTTAGCGCCCTGAGCGCCTTGACGCAGGAGCCGGAGTCGCAGGCGTTACGCCAGCAGCTTTTGAACCAGGCGAACAGCCTCGCGACCCGCTTCAACAGCGTGAATGACTTCATTAACAGCCAGAAAAGCTCCATCAATACCCAGCGCGATGCGGTCGTGCAGGAGATAAACACGCTCAGTAGCAGCATTGCGGATTACAACCAGAAAATCATTGAGATGGATTCTACTGGCGGTAACAGCAGCGTGCTGCGTGACCAGCGAGACGAACTGGTTAAGCAGCTCAGCTCCATGACGGACGTTAAGGTCACTGAAGATAGCGGCGGCTACACGGTTTCGTTGAGCAACGGTCAGCCGCTGGTCAGCGGGAAGACTGCCGGCCAGCTGAGCGCGGGGACTGACAGTCAGGGTAATCATACGCTGACCCTGACGTTTTCAAGCAGCGAGTTTTCCCTTGACCCGTCCACGGGCGGCCAGCTGGGCGCGCTTTATGAATACGAAGTCGGCACCCTGAAGCAGATGAACGATGCGGTGCTGGGGATGGCGGAGTCGCTGGCGGATCTGTTCAACAATCAGCTGGCTCAGGGTTACGATCTCAACGGCGATCCGGGTAAGCCCCTGTTTACCTTCGACCCGACCAATCCGGCGGGCATTCTGCAAGTCAACGATCTGGAGCCGGAAGAGCTGGCGCTTTCGGGCAAAGCGGATGAGCCGGGTAATGGCGATAACCTTAATGAACTCATCAAGCTGAAAAACCAAAAAACCACTATTCCGGGCCTGGGCAATATGAGCCTGAGCGAGGGAGCGGCGGCGATTATTTCGAGCATCGGTATCGCCAGTAAGCAGAACCAGACGGAAATGGAGGCAGCGGTTGCGGTCAATACCGAGGCGCAAACTCAGCGTGACAACGTCAGTGCGGTAAACCTCGATGAGGAAGCTATCAACCTTCAGATATATATGCAGGCCTATACCTCCAACATGAAAGTTATCTCCGCTGGAAATGAAATTTTCAACGAACTGTTGAGCATTTTTTAAACGCAATCAGGAGCACTAACCTATGCGTATAAGCAGTCTTTACCACTCTAACGCCATGCTGGCACAGCTGGGAACAACGGGGGTTAAAGTGGGTAAGCTGATGGAACAGCTGGCCACGCAAAAACGCGTCAATGTTCCCTCTGACGATCCGGTCGCTGCCAGCCGTCTGGTACAGCTGAACCGGGAACAGTCCGCCATTAAACAGTATCAGAGCAACATCGCGAGCCTGAGCGGCGCACTCTCCGTGCAGGAGTCACACATTACGGCGCTCAGTAACGAAGTGCTGGCGATTGGCGACAGGCTTAAGCTAGCTAACAACAGTACACTCAGCCAGAAAGACATCGCCGGGTATGGCATCGAGCTGGAGTCCATGCTCGATTCGCTGGTGGCCACGTTAAACAGCAAAAATGAGAGTGGAAGCTATCTCTTTTCCGGGACGAAGACCGATCAGCAAGCAGTGACCTGGGACGAAACGCTGGGCGAGTATGTGTATGGAGGAAACGACGGCACGCGGGAAACGCAGGTTGCTAACGGCGTAAGCATCACTGAAAACACAAACGTTGCTGGTGCATTCTCCAGCAGCGGTAACGACCTTGAGATGCTTAACAATCTGAAAGCGCTGAGCCTAAAGATGCAGGATCCTAACGCCAGTTATGCCGACTACCAGGACGAGGTGACAGCCATGATAGACATGGTGCAGTCGACCAGCGATAACCTTGGATCGCTGTTGACCGATCTTGGGGGCCGCCAGAACCGCCTGACGTTAATTGACGACGCGCATACCGACGTCAGCCTCTCCAATGAGCTGGTACAGAATGAGTTGGGCAGCGCAGATCCTGCGACGGCCACCATTAACTTGCAGCTGTATACCATATCAATGCAGATCTCCAGTCAGGCTTATAGCAAGGTGAGCCAGCTTAACCTCTTCAGTTTGTTGTAAATTATTATGCAGGTAAGTTTAAAAAACGCCTCCATTACGACCTCCTCCCCGGCGACGGCCGGGCGAGGTAATATTGATGCACCGCAGACGGTTAGCCGCGTTCTGCCCGCTACCGTGGCGCCGTCCCGAAGCACATTTCCTGAATCTGCGCTGCTCTCGCGTCGGCCTATGCGCTATAACGTACAGCTTAACCAGCAGATCACTTCCGTTCAGCAGGCCGATAGCTATCTGGCCCAGACCGAAGCGCAGCTGCTTAAGCTTCGCCAGTCGGTCGCCCGTGGCGGTGATAGCGGCGCGCAGGCTGCGGCGCTGCAAAAACATCTTTCGCGGCGAACGCAGCTCTCTGGCGGAACGGTCGATCGCCAGCTACGGGCTTCGCTTGAGCAAAAAAGCACGGTGGAATTCACGCTGCCGGGGAGCGAAAAACTCCTGAGCGACCCGGCTGGCGAAACGCTTGTCTTTTCGCTCGGGGGGCGCCAAAGGGAGATGGTTGCAATAGCGCTGCCGGAAGAGGCGACGCCGCGTCAGACGCTGACGAAACTGAACGTCGGGCTGGGGCGTCTGGGGATCCACGCCTCTCAAACGCAAGGTGGGCAACTATTATTTAGCGTGGATGAAAGCCGCTGGGAGCGGGTGAGTCAGCAGCTTAGCGTTCGCGGCGAAAATCACCACTATCCGGCGGATGCCTTCACGCTGCTGGCGCCCCAGGCGGAAAGCGCAAGCAGTGACGAACTTCTTGATATTGCTGCGCGACGCGAGCGAGAAGGGCAAATGAAGCTCCAGCACAGCCTGGATCACGTCACGACCCAGCGCAGCAAGCTGCGGCACCATCAGGAGCGCGTCAGCTCGCGAATCGGTGAAATGGCGACGGCGTACGATACCCGACAGGCGCTTGAGGCATCGCGTCATCTGGGTGAGGTGCTGGCCCGCAACAGCTATGGCGTGCTGTCGCAGGCTTTGGGCGCACAGGCTAACGTGCATTTGGCAACGGTAAAAAATTTGCTGGGACAACGGTAAGCGGGGGCCCGCTTACCGGGGGAGCGGATGAAGGAATATCGCTCCGTTTTGTCCCACAACGATGGGGCGCTCTTTGGCTGATACCGACTCCATCCAGTAGTAACCTGAATTCATTAACTGATCGGCAAGGCCATCAATCATCAGCTTGCTCTGGCGTGCGCCATAGAAGATGGGCGTCATTGTGAAGTAGATTCGGCCATGAATCTCCTTCGTCGGCGTCAGCTTACCTTTCATCATGATACGGTTATCGTCCGGGCTGGTGATGCTCATCAGCAGCACATTACGGGTCGTCTGCAAATTGACGTTGTAGACCTCCTTACTCTGAGACATCAGATCATACATGCCCAGGTCAAAGTTAGCCGACACGTCACGGTTCCCGGCGGGCGAATTGGGCATAAGCAGCTTGAATGCCAACACGATCAGCACCAACAGAGACGTTATTGAGATAATCAGATAGTTAATTCGTTTTGCATGTTGCCATTTCATTCAACTTTCTCCTGGTTTCGCGCAGGATCAGATCGTTCAGCCTTACGGGATCGACACGCCAGTGGTAAATGACCATCGCCAGCTGTTTTTGATCGCACCCGTTCGTGAGCACGAAGCTGTAATTTAGCGTGGGGGTATTGCCGTAAAAAAAGACCTCCATCGTGGCTGATTTCATTTTTATCTGCTGATTGAGGGTATACAGCGAATCCTTAAGCTTGTTGTAGAGGTTGGCCGCCATATAGGCTGGCTCAACCCTGGACTCCACGGAATAGATCCGAATGTTGCTATAGATGCCCTGGTGAAGTTCACGTGCATTCAGACGCTCGCCAAAGCTGCCAGAAAAATACCCGCTAACCAAAAGCGTGATACAGGCTGTGAACAGAATGACCAGCATAAATGAGAACAGACGGCGATGACCCTTTTTAGGTTCAATGACCCGCAGCAGCGTCTCATTCGGTACCTTATCCTCATTGGCTTCCTGCGCCACAGGGAGCAGAGCACGCTGCCCGGCCGCACTTTCCTCCTGCCCGTCGAGGAGCTCTTCCGGTTGGCTTACCTCCTCTTCATCTTTCTCAACCGTGCAACAATATTCTGCTTCAAGCAGGTAGCCTCGCCGTGGGATGGTTTTGATGATGCGTTGATTTTTACCATCATCTTCCAGCGCGGTGCGCAGCGCGTGAATGGCATTCGGCAAACTGTTATTACCGATCACGCGCCTTTCCCATACGAGCGTGGTCAGCTCCTCACGAGTAAATATTTTTCCCGCGTTCTGCGACAGTATATCCAGTAGCTTGAGTTGATATTCACCCAGGCGTTTACGTTCTCCGCTAGCTAAATGGAGAATCGAGCCTGAAGCAACATCAATCAGCCAGTTGTTTACGGAACAATAGCGTTTATTCATGTATGCGTTATGGATTCCACCATTCCAGGAATAAGAGTAACAAATCGGCAAATAGCCGGTCGCAATCCGTTATGAACAGATTGTTCTATCAACTCCATTTAGGATTCTTAATGAATGCCGCGTACCTGCGGTGAACCACGTCAGAGGATGTTATGCGCTTCCATATGATCTGTAAAAATTATGCTAACAGAAGATTTTCTCTTCCAATATACAGGGCACAAGGAAGGAATAATTTTTTCCGCGCCTATTTTTACGTGATCCAACTGCTTCACGCAACTCAAATTTAGGAAAAGTCTACCTGGTTATTAGGATTAGTAACCACAACGTTAACAGAAATTATTAAATATTCCTAATGTTAATAATATGGTTATAGAGTGAATACATGGTATTAATATTGTGGTGTGTTTGTTCTGGCTCAAAGTTGAATAATTATTGTTTAAAAAATAAAACTCAGCGTTTAATTTTAGGCGCGGTTGTGTCGCTTTATTTGCGCCTTCTTATAATTTCGCTAAAGAATAATGCGAAAAAGAACTATATAAATTAAGGTTTTTTATAGAATTATCATTATGTAAAAGCCGCTAAAAATAGATAAAGAAAATTAAAGCAGTTTAACGCGTGAGTCAGAGCGGCATGGACAGGCGATTCCTGCCATTTTTCCCTCCCCATGCGGTATTTTATGCGCCAGCATTCGTAAAATAATATAGATAAAACAATCGCTTAATTTTCATTGTGTTTAATTTTTGTTCGAACGAACGTCAGCGATTTAATGTTCATTTCACCTGTGTCGTCTTTAGTCAATACAACATCTGAACCACCTGAACGACAAAGGGAATATACATATGTCAATGTCTATCTTTACCAACGCCGCCTCCATGGCATCCACCAATGCAATGAACAATGCGAACAAGCTGTTGACCACCTCTATGGAGCGTCTGGGCACCGGTAAACGCATCAACTCCGCGGCGGACGATGCGGCAGGTCTGCAAATTGCTACCCGCTTGCAGGGCCAGTCCAACGGTATGACCGTTGCTCAGCGTAACATTGCTGACTCCACTGCGATGATGCAGACCGCGGAAGGGGCTTTTGATGAAGTAAGCAACATCATGTACCGCATGAAGGACCTCGCAACCCAGGCGGCGAACGACACGAACACCCAGAAAGACCGTGATGCCATCAACACCGAGCTGAACGACCTGAACGCCGAGCTGGGCAACATTATGAAAAATACCTCTTACGCGGGTGAGAAGCTGTTCGGCGCCTCCGGTAAGTTCGGTAAAGAGTTAAGCTTCCAGATCGGTTCTTCCGCCGATGAAACCATGAAGGTCGATCTGAGCGCTGAGCTGGGCGGTGCAGGCGGTGCGAGTGGTGCGAGCGGTGCGAGCACCGGCCTGATTGACGGCAGCGGCAATTTCAATGGCCTCAACGGGTCTGGATACACGATCTCCGCGAGCGGTGCGAGCGGTGCATCTACCAGCTCAATTGAAATTAAAGATGCTGCGGGCGCGAAAGCGTTGATGGAAGACCTGGAGAAAACCCTTGATGATGTGGGCAGCGTCCGCTCCAAAATGGGTGCAAGTATCAACCGTCTTAGCTATGCGGCTTCGAACCTCGCAAACATGCAGGACAATACGGATTTGGCATTAAGTAACGTCCGTGATGCGAACTACGCAACGGAAGCTTCCTCCATGACGCGTAACCAGCTGCTGTCGCAGACCAGTATGTCCATGCTGAAACAGTCCAACAGCATGTCCAGCATGGTGGTCTCTCTGCTGGGCTAATTCATCCCACATTAACGCAGTTAAAACACCGCTGTATGGCGGTGTTTTTGTATCCGCTTACCAGCCGGCTTCGTCTTCAAAGCGGAAAAGCGTATTCCTGGTTTTTTATAATTAATTGATTTTAAACGATTAAAAAGTTGGCACGCTAATTGCTAATCATTGGCAAGTCAATCACGGTTTGCGTGCCAGGAGAATGAAAAATGTCTGATTTTGATCCCACTTATCTCGCTTCGCAGCTGGCAAGCCTTGATATTCTTCCGCTCCAGAACTCAATAACGACCAAGACCAAAACGCTGGAGGCGCAGAAAGAAGCGCTCTCATCACTACGCTCGGCGATGACGACCTTCCGCAGTGCGATTACCGCCCTGAACTCCAGTAGCGCCAGCGTGCTCAAAAATTCCGCCACGCTGAACCAGGAAGGGATTGCGACCGTCACCGCCGACGCCAGCGCGCGTAAAGGGACATACAGCATCAACGTTAACCAGTTAGCGACCGCCCAGCAGAAAAGCTACGGTGGGCTGGACGATGAGGCCGTCAAGAACGCGACCGGTACGCTGAAAATCAATCTTAATGGCGAAAGCATTGAGATTGAGATGGACGATCTCGAAAACCTCGGCGATCTCGCCGATGCGATTAACGGCACGGATTTTCCAAGCGCGTCTAACTCAACGACCAGCGCCGAAGGGCAAAACGGCGTCACCGCCTCGCTGATGCGCATCGATGGCAAGGTCTCACTGATTCTCAATAGCGATCAGAGCGGTTCCAAATACGATATCCAGCTGGATACCAGCGGCATGACCAGCGGGCAGGACATTTTTGATAACGAAGAGATCATCACCAGTGGCCGGGACGCCAAATTCACTCTGGGCGATTCGCCTACGGAATACACCAGCAGCTCCAACACGCTGGACGATCTGGTTGACGGGGTCTCCATCAAGCTCACCAGTACAACCGAAAACAATAAGCCACTGATTATCACCATCGATACGGATACCGCTGAGACCAAAACGCAGGTCCAGACCTTTATCGATGCCTTTAACACGCTACAAAGCACCATTTCCGAACTGACGTCTACCAGCGGCAGTTCGCGCGGCGCCTTTGCGGGCGACGCCAGCATCACGTCTCTGACCAGCGAGCTGAGCGGGCTGCTGCGCGGCACATACGGCATGCAAAACATGACCAAATTCGGTATTTCCGCCGACAAAGACGGCAAGCTCACGCTCGATTCTGACGACTTTGAAGAACAGCTCAAACGCGATCCGCAAACGCTCACCCAGTTCTTCAACGGCAACGACGGCTTAATCAAGACGATGGATAAAGCGCTGGATAAATATCTCAGCAGCTCCAGCGGCCTGCTTAAAGGGCGACAGGAGACACTCGATCGCGAACAGACCGAGATTGATACCAAAACCGAAAAGATGGAATCGCGCTATGAGTCTGCCTACAACCGCTATCTGAAGCAGTTTACGCAGTTGCAGTCATTGATGACGCAGATGAACAACACCATGGGTCTGTTTAGTTAATTCTGAGGGAATTTCGCTGCTATGTACGGTAACGAACAGGAAGGATACGGCCTTTATCAACAATCGGATCTGGCGCTCCAGGCCGCCGCCGCGAATCCGCATCAGCTGGTATTGATGCTGTTCAACGGCCTGATGGACGAGCTTGTGCGCGCCAAAAGCCATATTGCGGCCCGCCGTTTTGAGCGTAAGGCGCAAAGCATCAATAAGTGCATCGATATTCTGAATGCGCTGACCAGTTCGCTGGATTACGAAAAAGGGGGCGAGCTGGCGCTGAGCCTGGCGAATCTATACGACTTCTGCGTGTATCGCCTGTATGACGCCAGCCACAAGCTCTCAATAGAAATCATTGAGGAGGTAGAAGTGATTCTGGGCAATATCCAGGAGGGCTGGGAAAAAATGGGCCAGGGAAAATGAGCACGCTTCACACCCTCCAGACGCTGGCAAAAGCGCTGCGTGACGCAACGGAAAACCATAACTGGCCCGCCGTCATGAACGTGGATGCCAGCATCGCTGAGTTCCTGACGGGGCTCGGGGATCGCCCCCTCTTGTCTCACGAGCGTCAGGCGCTGGATCACCTGAAAAAACTGCACCGGCAGGCGCGCGACTACTGCCAGGGGCAAAGCGACATCCTGGCGGAAAAAATGGACCTTGCGTTACGTAACCGCGAGGGCGCGACGGCGTATGCGCTGTTTAGCGACGTGGAGGGGGGCTAATGGATATTCTCAATCTTTTTCAGGGCACCTTCATCGGGTCTGGCCTGCTTATGCAGGCCGAATCTGCACCTCTGGCGGTCCTGGATCCTGAGGCGGGGCAGCCGACGGCGGACTTTAATGACGCGTTATCCAACGTGATCGGTACCTTACTGGCGGGACAGGGCGCGCCTGCCCCGATGCTGCCGGGCGAAGAGCGACCCCTCTTGTCCGAGGAGGATGCTCCGCCCTCTGCCGAGTCACTGCTAAAGGATGATGCGCGTCAGCAGTTGCTTGAGACGCTGCTCATGTCGGGGCGAGCCGCTTCGCCGACCTTCACCGATAGCCCTGTTGGGCTGGCGGTAAGCGCGACGCCGCCTGCGTTGACGCTGGAATTAAAGCCAAAGAGTGACGCCGCGCGCGCGCTGTCGGTCCAGCATACGTCACTGGCTTCACAAAGCGTTCCGCTTGCCTCAGCACCGACGCAGCAACCGCTAACACCGCTAACGCAGCCCGCACCGCGGTCGGCAGGCGTGGACGCTGTGCCAGCCGCCACTGCTGCACACGTCGTTTCGCAACCGGCAGCTGCTGACCTGACGCAGGTGATGCCGGTAGCAACGTCAACGCCAGCGTCAGCATCACCCTCTCCGGCACCGTCCGTCGGCGCGGCTGTGACCTCCACGCCATCCCTGCCCGCGACGACGCTGAAGATGGATCCTGAACCTTCACGCTGGAGCGAGCAACTTCAAAGCGCGCTGGGAGAGCGCCTTCAGGTACAGGTTAAGCAGCAAATTCAACATGCCACTATCCGTCTCGATCCCCCGGATATGGGCAAAATCGACATCGCGATGCAAATCGATAGCGGACGTGTACAGGTACAAATCAACGCCAGTCATGCCGAGGTTTATCGTGCCTTACAGCAGACAAGCAATGAACTTCGGCAGAGCCTGACAGAGCAAAACTTTGTCCAGGTTAACGTCCAGGTCTCTTCCCAGTCCGGAGGACAACAGCAGGGAAGAGGACATCCATTTAACGGGCAGCAGGACGCCATTCTGGCAGGTGCAGAGATTGCTGCTCATTCCCCGAACGGCGACGACGCTCGCCGCGATAACTCGGTCCTTCTGACGGTATAAGGCACAGAACACTATGAATGCAAAAACGCTTTCTTTCGGCATTATCATCGCCCTCGTGACCGCCATGCTGGCCGCCGGTATGACGGTGGTCGGCACGCATCTGCTTCGTCTGGATGAAACCACGGGTAAGAGCTTCCTGTCCGGGATGTTTTCCAGCCCTGAGAAAGGCGCCGTTGAGTTTGTGGAGATCAAAAATGTGGTCATCACGCTAAGAGGGACCGGGCATAAAGAACGCTATCTGTTGCTTGAGCTCAATCTGGCGACCAGCGATGCGGAAAGTACGCGTAAAGCGCAGGAGATGATCCCTGCCGTTCGCGGCGCCACGGTAAGCCTGCTCTCAGACCTGGATTACGACGTGGTGCGCGCAATGAGCGTCGAACAACTGCATAAAAAACTACAGGACGCCTACGCAGCCCGTTTCAAGAGCCTGAAGATGAGCGTGCCTTTCGATGACGTCATCATCAGCAAAATGGTCTTCCAGTGAAAGCGGCACCGCAATGCAAATGATGGATTTTGTCGCGAACGAAACGCTGACCCCTGCGGATGAAGGGCGCTATCTCAGCGCCTATTTGCCGCTGGTCAAAAAGATTGTGAAACAGCTGTCGTACCAGACCAGCAGCGTGATGGGTCAGGAAGATATGGAGCAGATCGCGCTCATGGGCCTGTTAACCGCCCTGCGTCGCTATGGTCATCCGGACGAGCAATTTGCTGCCTATGCGGCACAGCGTATTCGCGGCGCGATACTGGATGAACTCCGCTCGCTTGACTGGCGTCCGCGGCGCCTGCGGCAAAAGACGCACAAACTCAATGACGATATCCGCGACGTGACGCGTCAACTCGGGCGTACGCCCACGTTTGAGGATATCAAACGTCATCTCTCCATTTCGGCGGAAGAGTACCAGGAGTACCTGTTGCTGGATTGCGCCAAAACCATAGAGAGCCTGGATGAGCTGTTAGGCGATGATGTTCACACCAGCGCGCTGGATAGCCGCAAGCTGGAGGATGAAATCGTCGTTAGCCGGACGCTGCGCAGTGCGCTGGCGGCGCTGGATGAACGCGAACAGCTGATCCTGACGCTTTATTACCAGCATGAAATGAGCCTTAAAGAGATCGCTTTGGTCCTTGATTTAACGGAAGCCAGGGTCTGTCAGCTCAATAAAAAAATCGCCCAAAAAATTCAGTCTTTTTTCCAGAAGTGAAAGGTGTATGCAGAAACTCTTAGGTATTTTAATCATTATGGCCTGCGTTGTTGGCGGTTTTCTTATGTCTGGCGGCAAGCTCACTGCGTTCTGGCAACCGGGTGAAATCATTATCATTCTTGGCGCGGGGCTGGGGGCGATGGTGCTGGCGAACCCGCCTGCGGTGATGGGGGAAATGTATCGCCAGTTCCGCGGCATCATGCGTAAGAATGAATATACCAATGAGTACCAGCGCCAGCTGCTCATGCTCTTATATGAACTGCTGGAGCTGGTGCAGGATGGTGGCCTGAAGGTACTGGACGAACATATTGAATCGCCCGAGAACAGCCCGCTGTTTCAGAAGTACCCGCTCATGCTTCACGACAACGCGCTGGTGACGTTCATCTCTGACAACTTCCGCCTGATGGCGATGGGCAAGATCAACGAGCACGAGCTGGAAGGCATCCTTGAGCAAGAGCTGGTCGCGATGGAGGAAAACTTGCTTCAGCCGTCCCGGTCGCTACAGCGTACGGCAGAAGCGATGCCCGGCTTCGGCATCTGTGCCGCGGTGCTTGGCATTATCATCACCATGCAGTCTATCGACGGCTCCATTGCGGTCATCGGCGTGAAGGTTGCCGCCGCGCTGGTCGGGACCTTCCTGGGCGTGTTTTTCTGCTACTGCCTGATGGATCCTGTCGCAAACGCCATGGAGCAGCGCACCAAAAAGCAGATTGCGGTACTGGAGTGCGTCCGCACCGTGCTGGTCAACCATGTTGCCGGTAAACCGACGCTGCTGGCGGTGGATGCGGGCCGCAAAATGCTACCGATGGACACCAAACCCACCTTTGCCACACTCGACGGCTGGGTAAACCAGATGACTGGTGATGCTTGATGCGCGGTCGTAATAAAGAACATACCACCATCATCAAACGCTCGTCGCGCAAAAGCCATGATGCTTTTCATGGCGGGGCGTGGAAGGTGGCCTTTGCCGATTTTACCCTGGCGATGATGGCGCTATTCATGGTGCTTTGGATTATGGGGGCGGTAACAGAAGAAGAACGTAAAGAGATCGTCTCGCGGCTGAACGGCGAGTCGATATTTGAAGGCAGCTCCATCATTCAGATTTCCCAGGAAGAGTTCAACAGAGGCAGCCAGATCCCCCTCGTTCACCAGCATAACGGCAGCAGCGATGAGGATGAGGATGAGGATGACGAGGATAAGGATGAGGGCGCGGCCGCGGCCGTCGCGGAGGAACGCAAGGAACTCGAGGCGCTGGCGAAAAATGCGGATACGCTTGAAGACGTCAGCGTGCGCTCTCAAAACGAAATTGAGGAGTTGGCGCGCGTTATCATGAAGATCACCTCCGCCTATAACGCGCAGGCGAACCTCAAGATGGAAGTGGTGCCTCAGGGGTTACGTATCCTGATAACCGACGATCGTAAACGCGAAATGTTCCAGCGCAGCAGCGCCATTCTGACGCCTTTTTTCAAACGTCTGCTGACCGAGTTTGCGCCTGAGCTTAACAAAATTGAAAACAAGATTGTGATCACAGGCCATACCGATGCAACCCGTTTTCGCGATCAGGAGCTGTACAACAACTGGGCGCTCTCTGGCGAACGTGCGATGCAGGCCCGTGCCGTGCTGACGCGCGGCGGCCTTGATCCGGAAAAAGTATTGCAGGTAAGCGGCATGGCTGACCAGGTGCTGCTGGACCCGGACAACCCCCTGAGTTCCGAGAACCGACGAATTGAGATCATGGTGCTGACCCATTCGGCCAGCGATTCGCTGTATCAGTTCTTCGGACACCAGGGCGAGAAAGTCATTAAGCCATTGGCAGATAAGCTTAACCATCGTCAGTAACGTCCAGACTATCGCTGTGAAACGTTTTCCTCGCTTCCTCACTTTCGTACCTGAACGGACTGATTGCGTCCGTCTGGTGCGCTTTTTCTTCCTGATGGTCACTCTGGTTGGTTCGATATCCCCGGTTGAGGCGCAGCCGCTGACGTTATCCGCATCGCCAGTTTCCGCCGAGGCTCAGAAGCGTAAGGCAAACCGTGACCGGCTTTTTGCAGAAGCGAAAAAGCGCGAAAACCGGCTGCCGCCCACGCCCGGACAGATGGCCCGCGAGCGTGAGAGGAAACGGGTGGAGCGAGCGAGCAACCGAAAGACGTTGGCTATGCACGTACGCTGGTCGCCCGGTGCGCTCGGTAGCTCAGAAAAAATAATGAAAAAGGCGCGGGATCCGCGCCGCATGAGAGAGAGCCAGACGAAGTTACGCACCGTTATTCACCGTCTGGAAAGCCAGCTTGGAAAACCCTATCAGTGGGGCGGGGCAAGCCCGCACGAAGGTTTCGACTGTAGTGGCCTGGTATTTTACGCCTTCAACCATGTTCTGGAGCAAAAGCTGCCGCGTACGGCGAACAGCATGTTCAAGGACAACCGCTTAAAGCCGGTGCGACAGCCACACCTGAAGAAGGGCGATCTGGTCTTTTTCAATATCAACCAGCGGCCTGGAGCCGATCACGTTGGCGTTTATCTCGGCGAGGGGCAGTTTATCGAAGCCCCGCGAACCGGGCTCACTATCCGTATTAGCCAACTCACCGATGACTTCTGGCAAAAACGTTATTTAGGTGCACGACGCGTCCTGTAAGGCCGTGCAGAAAGCCTTCTTACATACCTGAAATGAGACTTTAATAATGACTGCAAAACGTATGAAATTCGCCATTGATGATGGCTCCACTAACGTCAAAATCAGCTGGATCCAGGACGGCATTCTGAAAACGGTGGTATCACCAAACTCCTTCCGCAAAGACTGGAAAAGCGCTGCGCTACTGCGTGGACAGTCGGTTTACAACTACACCATTGGGACGACGAAATATACGTACGACGCGACCTCCGACAAGGCGCTTTCGACCACGCACATCGACTATCAGTATGACGATCTCAACCTGTTGGCCGTTCACCACGCCCTGCTGCAAACGGGAATTGCCCCATGCGAGGTTGAAATCATCGTGACTTTGCCGATCACGCAGTACTACAACCCAGATGACTGCCAGCGCAACGAAAGCCGCATTGACGCAAAACGGCGCAATCTGATGCGGGATATCTCGCTGAATAAAGGCGAATTATTCCGCATCGTCGATGTTCAGGTGATGCCGGAAAGTTTACCTGCGGCGCTTTCTCACCTGCTTAACTCACGGGTCAATGAATTCACCAAATCACTGGTGATTGACTGCGGCGGCACCACGCTGGATATGGGCGTTATTGTTGGTGAGTTTGATGATGTTTCTGCGATCTACGGTAACAACGAAATTGGCGTGGCCATGGTGACTGACGCGACGCGTAAGCTGTTAGCCGCTGCCGATAGCGACTCCAGCTACCTTGTTGCTAACGAGCTCATCAAACGTCGCCATGATATGGATTTCGTGAAAAGCGTCATTAACGATGAATCTCGCATTACAGATATCCTGGAACGAATTGAAATCAAAATTCAGGAGCTGGGGGATCAGGTGGCTTACGAAGCGAAGAAGTTCTCCAAAAACCCGAATCGCGTTTATCTGGTTGGCGGGGGCGCACATCTGGTTGAAAAGGCCGTTCGTGAAACCTATGCCACGCTGGGGGATCGCGTGATCGCCATCGATAACCCTCAGAGCGCACTGTCGCGGGAAATTTGCCTCTATCATGCCGATTCGGAGGTAGAGGAGGTCGCCCTGCCGCATATGGCAGAGGTGGGTGACGATGAGTAACGGGCCAATTCGGCGGGTAAATTTTACCCTTCATTTGTCGCCTGAGCATTCGCGCGCGGACATGCGCGCAATGCTACAGCTTAAAAAATGGCACGAGGCCATTAAGCTTCAGGGAAGCAATTCTGAAGATACCCAGATGGAGATGCGTCGTTTCCACCGCAACGTTTATCTGGCCGGCCTTCAGTTGCAGCTCCTGAACCCGCTACTTTGCAGCCATATCGCGGAATCCCTTGGCCGCGAAGGGCTCACCCTGTATGCCCTGTGTCAGGAGCTTTCCAGCGCCGATCTGCTTCCTGCCCACGGGTCTGCTCCCGTGGAGACAGACCCGGCAAAAGCAAACGCGGATTTCAGCAAACAGCAGTTGCGTCAGCTGCGCGCGCTCATGTCCGACGCGCTGCAACGGCAACCGCCAGCCGCGCTGGATGAGGCGTCGCGTGAAGAGTTGACGCAGCTTCGCAGCGAGGTCGTTCACCTGAAAACACTGCTGGACCAGCAAACACGGCTGTTGCGGAAGCTAAGCTTGGGGGGCGCTGGCAGCGTCCAACCCGCTGAAAGCGTAAAAAACGGACAGACGGAAGAGATTGCGCTGAGCAGCCTGAACGCACCGGCGCAGAAGATGAAGGCCATTCGGCAAAAAGGCGTTTTCTGACCGGTTTGCGCCCGTACCCTCTTTTCGTACGCCCGCGATCGAATCTTACGGCATTTAAGTTCTTACCGTCTGCGGCCGCTTTGATTAAAAAATTTATTTCTGCGAGGTCGATATGGAAAAAAGTACCGATTACGTCGTGCGCTGTGTAGAAGATGCAAAATTTGATGTCGGCATTGATTTTGTTATTCAGCCCATTTTTGATTTATCTCGCTTTATTTGTATTGGTGGCGAAGTGCTGGTGCGTGGCACCCATCGTCGCAACGTTGTCCCGCCGGCTGAATTTATCCAGCTTCTGGAACAAAACGGCACTATCGTGGAGATGGGGTATTACGTTCTGGAAAAGGCCCTGTCGTTTATGGCCAAAAAGCACGGGGAGACGGACACCTCTTATCTTTATACTTTTAATATCTCATCCGTTCAGATCAATACGCCCGACTTTGGCCGCAAGACAATGAGCATTGTTGAAAAACAGGCGATTCCAGCACTTCAGCTCGTCTGTGAAATTACGCATGGCGAAGGGCCTCTATCGGATATTGCCAGACAGAATCTTGAAACGCTAAAGACAGGGGGCCTCCATATTGCCTGGGATGGAATAGGCACGCTGGATGCGCTTAATACACGTCTGGCAGAATGGAGCCCCGACTATATTAAGCTCGATCGCGCCTGCCTGGCACGGGGCAACGAGGCGTCCACTAAAGAGATTTTGCAGGTAATAAGCCAGCACGATACCGACGTTATTCTTGAAGGTGTCGAGAATTACACTCAGTTATCCAGCATGTTAAGGCTGGGCGTAAAATACGGGCAGGGGTATCTGTTCTCACGACCGCTGAGTAAAGAGCGTTTTATTAACGAATATATGCAAAAACAAAAAGAGCGTGTAACAGGCGCTTCACGTTAAACGGATCGTTTCCCCGGACAGACGGAACAACATGAACACAATTAACGCGGGCAAAGCCCAACGCAGAAGATATTTTCTTCTTGCGTTATTTTCTTTGTCGTCGATGGCTCTGGCGACCTTGTTAACTTTCTTCGTTGCGCAGCGCCAGCTTGAGGCGCAAATTATCCAGCAGACGGTACCGATTCAAAATGCTGTTGAAAGTTTACTCGCCGAAGCGCAGGACGTTGCCCGAAAGGCCGATCAGTGGATAAATAAAAAGTGCGATGCGCGGCTTCAGAACCAGCTCAATACGCTAACGGCCCACGAAATGCGAATGCTGGTGGTTAACCTGCTGAATAAAGACCGAATATATTGCTCCTCGCTTCTTGATAACATTGGTCATCGGGTGAACCTCAGCAGCTTTGGTACGGACGGCATTAAAATTGATAATACAATGGCTTCGGTGGGTATTCCCGTTTTGTCGTTATACCAGCGTTTGCCGGGAGGGGGAGTGATCGTCTCCGCCGATCTTCGTTATCTGTGGGGGATCATGGGAAATGCCAATCTCGATCGGCGATTCGTCTTACAGATTAACGATAATCTTCTGACCAAACAGGGCATTTTAAAAGGGCAAGAGGCGGAGAGGATCCTGTCGGACTATACCCGGCACGAGGCCTCCGATTTTTATACCCTCTCCTGGCGTTTACCTGACAGGCACGAGGTCTGGCAGGAGATCGGCCAGTCCTGGATATATCTCTTTCTGATTATTGCTCCGTCTTTCTTGCTTACGCTGTTGGCCTGGATGGTCATGTCACGCCGTCGTTCACTTGAACAGCATCTGGCTACCGCAATCATTAACGATCATATTAAACCGCACTATCAGCCTATTATTTCCGCCAGCGATAATCGCGTCATCGGCGCGGAGATCCTGGCGCGCTGGGAACACCATGACCTCGGGTTTGTCAGGCCAGATATTTTTATTCCCCTGGCGGAGAAAAATCATCTTATTGGCATGATGACCGAAAATTTGCTTAATCGGGTGCTGGCTGACTGTCGTCAGGCGGGAAATATCTGGCCGCAAGACTTCATTTTTAATGTCAATATCAGCCATTCTCATCTGTCGCTTGACAGCTTTAGCGCATTTACTACCTGTTTTGCACAACGTTTTCGTGAGATGGGATTACGGCTGGTTTTTGAATTTACGGAAAATGAACGAATTGAGATGAATGACGATCTTCTGAATAAGATTAAGTTTATTCGTGAAAAGGGCGTATCGATTGCTCTGGACGACTTTGGCACCGGTTTTTCGAATCTGTCATGGATAAGCACGCTCAACCCGGACAGCATCAAGATAGACCGTATGTTTATCAATCAAATTTCACCCGCCGCTTCAACGCCGTTAATCAACTGCGTGATTGCCATGGCGAAGCAAATGGGCATTAAAACGGTGGCCGAAGGGGTGGAATACGATTATCAGGTTAGCTGGCTGCTGGAGAACAATATCGACTTTTTCCAGGGGTATTATTATTCAAAGCCGCTTCCCTTCAGTGCCTTCGTGGAGTATTGCTGCGATCGTGACGCGGCCTCTCATGCCTGAATGAGGCGAGGAAAATACGCGTAAAAAAATGCCCGCGTGAAACCACGCGGGCATTTTTATTCTCTCGGCCAGGTTACCAGGTAAGGTTCGGTTCCAACCCGGCCTCGCAGATGATTCTGTTTTTACCGCTACGCTTTGCCTGGTAAAGCAGCGCATCTGCGGTAGCCAGCATCAGCTGAACATCTTCTTCCCTGCACTGGCAGAACCCGGCGCTGAATGTGACCTGCTCAGGGCCATTGTCCCATTTATAGTGCTCGACCGCTTTACGCAGTGTTTCCAGAGCATGCAGGGCGACGGCGGGCGCAACGTCCCGGAATACTACCGCCAGCTCCTCGCCGCCGTAGCGGAAGAGAAACATTCCCTGATGGTGAAACGCCAGCATTGCCATGGAGGCCATCCGCTTTAGCACCTCGTCGCCGATCGGGTGTCCCCAGATATCGTTTATCGCTTTGAAATTATCAATATCAATTATCGCCAGATAAAGATGTTTATCCTGGCTGCTTTCCTGTAGCAGCTTGTCAAACGCCCGCCTGTTGTACAGGCCGGTTAAACCGTCCTGGATCGATTCCTTCCTGAGTTTATTACGTCTCTCAGAGAGATGATTCAGTGCCGATGGCAGGCTGACATGCCTTGTGTCGTCGCCGTTTTGCACCAGCTGGCCGGTAAAATGTTTTTCAATACGATTGGCATTTGCACGCATGCGGATCCAGCACAGCTGGAGCATGAGCAGCGAGAATACCGCCGCGTACAGTACCGCGCTGCTTTCGTCGTTGATCATCCCATTGAGAATGCTTTTCGGAACTTCATAAACAATGTACCAGTTGGGATGCGTCAGGGAGGCGTAGTAATAGGCTGCCTCAACGTTTTCATAGAATCCTACTTCGCCGTTGAGATCGGTTTGGCTGGGTATGACCGCAGGCGGCGTGCCGGCAATAAACGTCCCGTCATGCGCCACCAGTGACAGTTTACCCCTGGACGGGCCCACTGAAACTTTCAGCAGGTCCGTCAATACCTGAGGATTTATCGAGAGGGATACGACCCCTTCCTGTTTGGTATTTTTATAAAAGATCGGTAAAGAGATACTAATCCACGGCTGATTATTAAAAATATCACGATAGGGGAGGGTAAATTCCGGCCGTAAACCGTAGGTTGCCCTGCGTATGAACCAGGGGCGCTCGCGTGGATCAAAGCTAACATCGAGCTTTCTGGAAAACGTTTGGGGCAGCAGAAGATAGTGTCCCTCCATGTCGCTCACGGTCAATGCGCCGCTGTGTGGGAGCATCTGAAAGGTATTGAGCATTTTAGTCTCATTCTTCCCACTAATGATGGTCGCTAAGGATTCATTCGCACCGATGGTTTCCGCGATAAATTTTGTCTCTTCTTGATATCCGGTTAGCCGCTGGAGTACATAGTTGCGCATGTTGCTAATATAATCATCGTTCATCTGATGGTATGAATTAGCAATAATGACCCGTTGACTCAAATAAAAAAGGGCGAATAAGAATATTGAGCAGATGGCCAGACCTAAAAACAGGCGGTTAAGCGTTGCATAAATACTCAAGTTTTTCATTGATTATCGTCCTTCTTGCCGCCGTCACCGTTGATATTATTTTTCCCTGATTTCTTTGCCCGATAGAGCAATTTATCCACCGCCGCGACAAAGGGAGCCAGCTTTTCTCCCTCCCACTGCTTTATCCCGGCGCTGAACGACACGGATGAGAGATTATCTCGCCATTTACGTGCGGCAAATGCATGCCTGAAGGTTTCCAGCGCGCGTTTAGCCTCTGCAAAAGAGAGCCCCTGGAAGAGGATTGCAAACTCTTCTCCGCCATAGCGATACACGCGTATGGCTTCGCTCTCGAGAGACTGGATCGCCATGGATGCGAAGACACGAAGCACATCATCCCCAATGAGATGACCATACGTATCGTTGATGAGCTTGAAGTTATCGATATCCACCATCGCCAGGGAAACAGGCAAATCAGGGCGCTTCAGTGCGTCATGGAGATCGCGGTCGAAGACGCGACGATTTAATAAGCCCGTCAGGCCATCCGTTTTCGCGCAGGTTTCCATCATCCCAAGCTCGTTGCTGCTCTTACGGATCTGTTCTTCAAGAAGATTATCCACGCTGCTGCTGTGGCCCTTGAGCTTGTTCAGGAGGTTGAAGTAGAAAATCTGTAGGATTTCGAGCGACCGCCACCAGCAAAACAGCAGAAACAGCAGCATCGTCAGAAGCGTGATCGCCGGCAAAACGCTTTCCCGGTAAAGCGTTTCCGCGAGGACTTTATCATCAACCGCCATGAGCACGGTCCAGTGCGGTTCGCGCATTTTGCTATAGTAGAAACGTTTTCCGTTGAGGGTTTGGCTTAGCACTCCGCTGTTCCCCTCCAGGGCCGTGAATGACTGCTGCGGCAACGTCTGCCAGCGTTTTTCGTCACCAATCACCAGGTTGCCGCGCTCGTCGAGAATATAGAGATCGGCCGGCATGGTATGGCGCATTTTTTCATAGAGAACGCCGAGCCTGAGCAGGTTGACGTCCATACCAATCACGGCGTAATAGCCGTTTTCGATAAAAAGCGCCCTGGACACGGAGAAAACGCGCTGGCCCGTTTGCAGATCGCGATATCCTCCCGAATATTTCACGCTGGAGAGATCGTCGGTGGGGCGTACAAACCACGGCCTCCCGCCTGGCTTCAGGCCGGTTTCCAGCTCTAACGACGGTACGGCTAAAAAGCGGCCCTTTGTATCCCCGATGTAGACTGACGAAACCGCAGGAATAAGCCCAAAGGCACCCATGAGATTTTCTCGCAGATGGATTTTCTCGTTAAAGAGACTATCAGGGCTCTTGCTTTTTTCGAGAAGCCTCGTCAGGTTATTAAATTTCCTCTCAACGTACCGAATAATATACTCAATTTCATTTTTCTTATCTTCGGTTATCTGTAGTGAAATATTGTCATAAACTCTTTCTTGATTCTTCCACTGAAGAACGTTTGCAATTATGCCGCCCAGCGCAGTCGTTAGGATTACAATAAAGAACGTAATGTGAATCTCTTTGCGGAAATTATTTTTCCGCCTCGGGAATATGTTTTTCACTTCAACCACACTAGTTAACATTAAAATTACAAGTAAAAAACAGGTAACTCTTTAAAATAGGATTTATAAAGTAAGTCGGCGATTTTATATGTCTTTAAGGCATTTTTAAAGCAAAAATGATCGCCAATTCCGATCGATTTTAAGGTATTGATAAGTCCTATCAATGATCCACAATCGATCGGCCTGCTCGATCTTAGCCGGAAGGAATAATTAAAGTTATTCAGTCAAACAGTAAATTTAAGTCTTTTATATTAAAGCGCTTTGTAAAATTTACGGCGGGTTGAGGGAAACGGAATTATATTGCGCGCGGGGAGATAAAAAACGCTTTTATGACTCGGGGAGAGAATTAAAATCCAGATCTAGGTTTCGCTTCATGGCGTTGCAGAATATGCCATGCAGTCAAATGATTATTTGTAAATTCATCACCTCTTTTCCGGCAGGAAATTATTCTGTTCAATCGTTGCGAGCGTCGCTATTTCGGGGCGCGTATGTAGCTGGACAAAGTCTGAACAGAAACACAACGCGCCCACGAGCGTTAACGTGGTGGGAAGCGGTAACCGCTTACAGCGACTTCACAAACGCCAGCAGATCTTCATTGAGCTGGTCCTGGTGGGTCAGCGCGAAGCCGTGCGGCGCGTTGTCGTACACCTTCAGCGTGGCGTTGTTGATCATCTCCGCCGCCAGCTTGCCGGTGGTTTCAAACGGTACGATCTGGTCGTTGCTGCCGTGGATCACCAGCGTCGGCACGTCGATTTTCACCATATCCGGGCGGAAGTCGGTCTCGGCGAAGGCGGTCACGCAGTCGATGGTGCCCTTCAGAGACGCCAGCAGGGCGATGTTCAGCGTCTGCGTCAGGGCACCCGCGGAAACGGTCTGTCCGGCGTTGGTGCCGTAGAACGGCGTGGCGAAATCGCTGATGAACTGGGCGCGATCTTTACGCAGTCCGTCGCGAATACCGTCGAACACGCTCTGATCCACGCCTTCCGGGTAGCTATCGGATTTGCCGAAAATCGGCGTTACCGCGCCCAGCAGCGCAAGCCCGGCCACGCGTTCGCTGCCGTAGTTGTTGATGTAGCGCGTCACGTCGCCGCCGCCCATGGAGAAGCCCACCAGCGTCACGTCGCGCAGATCCAGGGTGGTAATCAGGTCGTTAATGTCGGACGCAAAGGTGTCGTAGTCGTAGCCGTTCCACGGTTGTTCGGAGCGGCCAAACCCGCGACGGTCAAAGGCGATGGCGCGAAAGCCGCGTTCGGCCAGATAGTTCAGCTGGCTATCCCACATGTCGCCGTCCAGCGGCCAGCCGTGGCTGAAGAGGATCGGTTTGCCCGCGCCGCAGTCTTTGTAGTAAATCTGCGTGCCGTCTTTTGCCTTAAACAGTGCCATAGTGTGTTCCTGTGCAGGTGATTGTTATGGTTATACCGGCGCGACCAGATAGCGAATTGCCGGTGATGTTGTGCCCTGATGAAAAGCCAGAACGCGGCTTTGCAACAGGAGGTCATTCATGGTGTGGCGTTCCTGCTGGCGCAAATGCTCGATCCAGGAACCCATCAGGAAAGTCTCGATAAACAGCCCCGGACGTTCGATATCCTCGTACACCGCCCAGCTCATCGCCCCGGCGCGGCGGCGTACCCGGCGTAGCTCGTGCACGGCCTGCAAAAACGCTTTCGCGTTCTGTGGGTCGATGATGTACTCGTGCGACACCAGCACCGGGCCGCGCTCGTTCGGCAGCTCAATCTCCACGCCGTCCAGCGGCTGGCCGCTGAGGTCGAGATTTAAATCCGGATCTTTCTCCAGCTTCCAGCGGAACACCGTTGCGCTCGCCAGCACCATGCCCAGCGTGGCGACCACCAGCGAGGTCGGGGTGCCAAACTGCGAGGCGAGCTGGCCCCAGACGGCGCTGCCTGCGGTCATCGAGCCGAAGAACACCGTCAGATAAACCGCCAGCGCCCGGGCCTTCACCCAGCGGGCGGCGCTGCGCTGCGCGCCAAGGTTGAGGGTGGAAAGCACCGCAATCCACGCGAAGCCGGTAAGGAACTCAAACAGGTTCAGCAGCCAGAAGTGGCGCACGAACGCCAGCGCCAGCATGGTGATTGCAAACGTCAGGCTGGCGGCCACCATCAGGCGGTCGGCGTTCAGCCGCTGGCGCAGGCGCGGCAGCAGGATGGCTCCGGCAATCGCCCCCAGGCCGATACACGCCAGCATCACGCCGTAGCCCGCCGGGCCTAAGCCCAGCTCGCGGCGCGCCACCAGCGGCAGTAACGCCCAGCCCGCGCTGCCGAAGACAAAAAAGGCCACGGTACGCACCAGCACGTTGCGCAGCACCGGGGCGGCGTGCACGTAGCGGATGCCGGACCGCACCGCAGAGAAGAAGTGCTCCGGCGGCAGGCGCTGCACGGACGGCGCCGGACGCCAGCGCCACAGCACCCACGCCACGCCCATTACGGAGAGTGCGTTCAGGGCAAACACCATCCACGGCCCGGCCAGCGACAGCAGAAAACCGCCCAGCGCGGGGCCAATCGCCCGGCTGATGTTGACCCCGAGCGAGTTAAGCGCCACGGCGGAACCCAGCTCGGGCTTGCTCACCAGGTCAGGCACAATCGCCTGGAACGGCGGCGAGCTCATGGCCGCGCCCACGCTCAGCAGAAACGTTGCCGCCAGCAGAACGGTGGGGGTGACGTGTCCGGTAAAAGAGAGCACCGTCAGCCCAGCGGCGGCGATGAACACCCACAGCTGGGAGAAGAGCAGGTATTTACGCCGGTCGACGATGTCCGCCATCACCCCGGACGGCAGGGCGAAGAGGAACATCGGCAGGCTGCTGGCCGCCTGCACCAGCGCGATATCCAGCGGATCGGCGCTGAGCGTCAGCATGCTCCAGTTGATGCCGACGTCGCTCATCCATGAGCCGACGTTAGAGACCACCGTGGCGATCCACAGCATGCGGAACACCGGCTGGCTCAGCGGCTGCCACGGCGAAGCCGCAGGTGCGGGCGTCGTCTCGACGTGTGCGTCGCGAACGTCGTTAACCTGGGTCATGCGAACCTCTCCGTCGCCTTACGCTGCAACCGCCACTGGCCTGGCCCGGTGAGGGCGAGGGTGGTGAAGATAATCAGCAGCAGCCAGCCAAACTGCCCCTCGGCAATCGACCAGCCCGGGTGGACCACCAGCATCGCCACCAGCAGCACGGCGATAATCGGCAGGCACGCCAGGCGGGTGTAGACGCCTGCAATGATAAACAGCGGGCAGATGACCTCGGCGACGATCGCCGGGATCAGGCTGGCATACGGCCCGAAGCCAAACGGATCTTCGATGCGCGTCAGCTCTTCGCTAAAGTGGAGCACCTTCGGCAGGCCGTGCACGTAAAGCAACAGCAGGCTGCCGGTCAGGCGCAGGAAAAACAGCCCCGGATCGATCCGGGGCGAAGCGTCATAATGTTTCATCAGAATGCAAAGCAGCTGCAACCCAGCGCCCCCCAGAAAGCGTTATCGTCGGATACCGGCATCTCTGACGTGCGGGCAAAATCATGCTGGTGGCTGTGAACCCCGCACGGGCCGCTACAGTGGTGAGCCACACTCATACCCACGCGTGCGGCCTGCGGCGGCGCGCTGCGGTAGTGGCCCGGCACTTTCACCACCGGGGACCACTCGGGCAGGACCGGAATGGCCGGCGGCGCGAGCGGGCCAAAGGTGCCAGCGGCATAGACGATATCGCCGTTCACCACGGTGAGGACGGACTCAATGCCCTTGATCTCCTCTTCCGGCACGCGGAAGTAGTCTTTGCTGAGCACCGCCAGATCCGCGAGCTGGCCCGCTTTGATCTGCCCCTTCTGATTCTGCTCGCTGGAGAACCACGCGCTGCCCTGGGTCCAGAGCATCAGGGCGGTATCGCGATCCAGACGGGCGCTGTGATCGTACATCTGCATCCCGCCAACGGTACGACCAGAGACCAGCCAGTAGAGCGCGGTCCACGGGTTGTAGCTCGCCACGCGGGTGGCGTCGGTGCCTAAGCCCACCGGCACGCCGGTCTCAAGCATTTTGGCCACCGGTGGCGTGTGGCGAGTGGCTTCAATGCCGTAGCGCTCGGCAAAGTACTCGCCCTGGAAGGCCATACGGTGCTGCACGGCAATGCCGCCGCCCAGTTCTTTGATGCGGTCGATATTGGCCTGCGATACGGTTTCGGCGTGGTCGAAGAACCAGTGCAGCCCGTTGAACGGAATGTCGCGGTTCACCTTCTCGAACACGTCCAGCATGCGGCTGATGGATTCGTTGTAGGTGGCGTGCAGGCGGAACGGCCAGCGGTGCTCCACCAGATGGCGCACCACGCGCTCCAGCTCGTCCTCCATGCCCGGCGCGAGATCCGGGCGCGGCTCGAGGAAATCTTCAAAGTCGGCGGCGGAGAAGACCAGCATCTCGCCCGCGCCGTTGTGGCGGAAGAAGTCGCTGCCCTGGCCCGGCGTGAGCATGTCGGTCCATTTTTCAAAGTCTTCCAGCTCGTGGCCCGGACGCTGGGTAAACAGGTTATAGGCGATGCGGATAGTCATCTGCTTTTTCTCGTGCAGCTCGGCAATCACCTCGTAATCTTCCGGGTAGTTCTGGAAGCCGCCGCCCGCGTCGATGGCGCTGGTCAGCCCCAGGCGGTTCAGCTCGCGCATAAACTGGCGCGTGGAGTTGACCTGCTGCTCCAGCGGCAGCTTCGGCCCTTTGGCGAGGGTTGAATAGAGGATCATGGCGTTCGGGCGGGCGATCAGCATCCCGGTCGGGTTGCCGTTGGCGTCGCGCTGGATCTCGCCGCCCGGCGGGTTCGGCGTATCCCTGGTATAGCCAACCACCTTCAGCGCGGCGCGGTTGAGCAGGGCGCGGTCGTACAGGTGCAGAATGAAGACCGGGGTATCCGGCGCGGCGTCGTTAATCTCATCCAGCGTCGGCATACGGCGCTCGGCAAACTGGAACTCGCTCCAGCCGCCCACCACGCGTACCCACTGCGGCGACGGCGTGCGCAGGGCCTGCTCTTTCAGCATGCGCAGGGCATCAGCCAGCGACGGCACGCCTTCCCAGCGCAGCTCAAGGTTGTAGTTCAGCCCGCCGCGGATAAGGTGCAGGTGCGAATCGTTCAGGCCGGGGATGGCGGTGTGGCCTTTCAAATCAACCACTTTGGTGCCGTCGCAGTGGTGTTGCATCACCTCGGCGACGGTACCCACTTCCAGAAATTTTCCGTCGCGCACGGCAACGGCCTCCGCGAGGGGATTCTCGCGATCGACGGTGTGAAACTGGCCGTTAACCAGAATGAGATCGGCTTTACCGAGGGTAACCATAATAGCTCCAGACTAAGAGGGGAATGGTCAGGATTATGGGAACCGGTTTCGGGAAAGATCCAGTTATACAATAGGATAGGTATACCAAAGTATAACTATACCTAAGGTTAACTATACGAAGAGATAATTACGCCCCGGCGGCGCGGGTCATAGGATGAATGCGATTTTATCGGCGTGTCTTTCGCGACGATTTTAACCTTTAACCTCACTGGATAATCTTATGACCACTTCAAAGCTCGAAGTCTTAACCCCTGCCAACTGTCAGATCATCTTCATCGACCACCAGCCGCAGATGGCGTTTGGCGTGCAGTCTATTGACCGCCAGGTGCTGAAAAACAACACCGTAGCGCTGGCGAAAGCGGCAAAAGTGTTCAACATCCCGACCATCATCACCACCGTTGAAACCGAAAGCTTCTCCGGCAACACCTATCCGGAGCTGCTGGACGTGTTCCCGGGCCAGGACATTCTGGAGCGTACCTCCATGAACTCCTGGGACGACCAGAAAGTGCGTGACGCGCTGAAGGCCAACGGCAAGAAGAAAGTGGTTGTCGCCGGTCTGTGGACTGAAGTGTGCAACAACAGCTTTGCCCTGTGCGCGATGCTGGAAGGCGACTACGAAATTTATATGGTGGCGGACGCGTCCGGCGGCACCTCCAAAGAGGCCCACGACTTCGCGATGCAGCGCATGATCCAGGCGGGCGTGATCCCGGTGACCTGGCAGCAGGTCATGCTGGAGTGGCAGCGTGACTGGGCGCACAAAGAGACCTACACCGCGGTGATGGATATCGTGCGCGAGCACTCCGGCGCCTACGGCATGGGCGTGGACTACGCCTACACCATGGTGCACAAAGCGCCGTCTCGCCAGAAGAGCGAGCACCGCACCTTAGCGCCGGTCCCGGCACGCTAAGCCTCGTCGGCGGGCTGGTCCCTCATCCGGCTCGCCGCGCCTTTTTCTCTGGAGTTCTCAATGAGTACAGGGTTGATATCCCTCGCGGCAGGCGTATTGATTGGCCTGATGTACGCCGTGCTGAAGGTGCGGTCCCCCGCGCCGCCCGCGCTGGCGCTGATTGGCCTGCTGGGCATGCTGGCAGGCGAACAGGCGATGCGTCATCTTTTATCCCGCGATAATCCGGCTGCCGTGCAGGTGACGGTTCCCCACGTTCAACACCCGACCGGAGCGTCATCATGAAGGCCTGGATTATTTCGCTGGTGTGCGGGGTCGCGGCTGGGGTACTTTACGCCCTGCTCGACGTACATTCCCCGGCGCCGCCGGTCGTCGCGCTGCTAGGCCTGTTCGGCATGCTGGTGGGTGAACAGCTGATCCCCATCGGGCGTCGTCTGGTGAGCCGCGAACCGCTGACCCTGGCCTGGTTTCGTCATGAATGCGTACCGAAAATCAGCGGTACTGCGCCCCCCGCGCCCGCGAAGGAAAGCCGCGACGCGTAACGATTTGTTTGAGGAAAGACAGCATGACGCTGCCGTGGCGCATTGCCATCATCGATGACGAACGCTCTGTTCGCAGCGGGCTCAGTAATCTGCTGCAATCGGAAGGGTATGCTACCGATACCTTCGATTCGGCAGAGGTGTTTTTAAGCCACCCTCTCGCCCTGTCCGGCGCGTCGCTGGTGATCGCCGACATCAAGCTGCGCGGCATGAACGGCATCGAGTTGTTTGAGAAGCTGCGGTTGCTGGCCGCGCCGCCGCCGCCAATACTGTTTATCTCCGGCCATGCTGATGAAAATATGCAGCGGTATGCACTCAGTCTGGGCGCCGCTGCATTTTTGCGTAAGCCGATTAACATCGATATTCTGCTGGATCATATTCAGCGGGAGCTGACCCGCCGACAATAAGGATCGCGGATGAACGAACATACGTCGCCTGCATTTTGGCCCGCCCGGGGAAGTCTCCATGAAGGGCGGGCTTTTGTTCTGAAAGAGGATGTTATTTTTACCGTGCTGGCGCAGGAGGGCGGCATCTCCTGGATGAACGCGCGGCATCCCCAGTCCGGCGGTTCGTTTATTATTGCCACCGCGGTCAGCGATGAAGAAGAGGAGCGGGCAACCCGCCTGCTGAAGAACGAGTTTGCCCTGCGCGATCGGCTTCATGACGGCTGGGCCATCCGGCCCGTCGCCTCTACCCAGTACCGCGGACGTTTTGCGCTGGTCTACGCGCCGTTCTGCTTTGAACTGCTGGCGTGCCGGGCAGGCAAGGCGATTTCCGGGATCGCCCGCTTTATTGAGATGGCAATCCGCATCTGCGGTCCCCTGCGTCAGATGCATCTGCACAACCTGATCCACGGCGATATCAAACCCGGGTCGATCTTCGTTCACCATGACGCCACCTGCCGTCTGTGCAGCTTTGGCCTTGCCTGCGGCACCTCCGACGCGTTCTCCCAGACCCGGCTTGCCGCGTCTGGCGGCACGCCCGCCTACATGTCACCGGAACACACCACCCGTACCCGGCGCGCCGTCGACAGCCGGAGCGATCTCTACAGCCTGGGTATCGTGCTGTATGAACTTCTGACCGGGCGATTACCGTTTGAACTGAGCGCGGATGACCAGACCAGCTGGGCGCATTACCACATTGCCTCTGAGCCGCTTGCGCCGGGCCGGGTGCGCCCGGACGTCCCCGGCATGCTGTCGACCATCATCCTTAAGCTGCTGGAGAAGAATCCGGAGAACCGCTATCAGACCGTCGACGGGCTGATTGCCGACCTCAGGCGCTGCCAGGCGACGCTGACGGTTGAAGGCGAAATTGTCGACTTTATTCCCGGCCAGCAGGATCGCTCTCCGGCGATCCATCTGGCCGATTCGCTTTTTTCCGCTCATCCGCAGGCCAGCGACGTCATCGCCGCGTTTGAGCGGGTGAGCCAGAGCGGTGCGCCGGAACTGGTTACGATTGGCGGACCGTCGGGGATCGGCAAATCTTCCGTGATCGCCACCACGCTGAAATCGCTGCAACAGCGCAAGGTGCTGCTGGCGGTGGGCAAGGTCGATCAATATTCCCCCACGCTGCCCTACGGCGTGCTGAGTTCGGCGTTTCGGACGCTCACGCTGCACCTGCTCGGGCTGCCAGCCGGGGAGGTGGCGACGTGGAAGATCCGCCTGACGCGCGCGCTGGAAGGCTACGAGGAGCTGGCCGTCAGCCTGGTGCCGGAGCTGAATTTACTCCTGGAGAACAAACCGCGTTTCTCAGCGGATACGTTTTCCATCGACGCGCGGGCGCGCTTCAGCCATATGGTGCTGGCGCTGGTGAAAACCTTCACCACCCAGGGCACGCCGCTGGTGCTGCTGCTGGATGATGTGCAGTGGATCGACGTCGCCAGCCTGCAAACGCTCGATCACCTGCTGCGTACCTGCGGCGCCATTCCGCTGCTGGTGGTGGTGGCGCACCGCGATCTCAGTTCGCTTTCTGACCCCAGCTTGCAGACCGCGCTGGCGAGCCTGCCGGAAGCGGCGCAGCACGCCACGACGATCGTTCCGCAGCCGCTGTCGGTGAAGGCCGTGGCGCGCTGGCTCGGAGGGATTTTTCATGCCCGCAGCGCCGGCACCACCGATCTTGCCACGCTGATCCATGAAAAAACCGGCGGCAACCCGCTGTTCGTGCAGGAATTTTTCCGCCGCATCGTCGATGACGGGCTGGTAGTGCACAACAAATATCAGGGTAAATGGCATTACGATCTTCAGGCGATCCGCGCCCGGCACTACACCGAAAACGTGGTAACGCTGGTGCTGGAACAGCTCAAGGAGATGCCTGACGAAACGCGCCGTCTGCTGGGCAGCATCGCCTGCCTCGGCTGCACGGGCGAGCTGGAGATGCTGTGCCGCGTGGTGGGACTGTCGGCGGCGGAAATCCGCTACGCGCTTCACCCGGCGGTGACCGCTCAGCTGATTGTGCTGACGGAAAAAGAGTACGCCTTTACCCACGATCGGGTGCAGGAAGCCGCCTTTGCCCTGCTGGATGAGGGCGAGAAAAGCCATCTGCACCTGACCACCGCCAGCCTGCTGGCGGACGCCGCGCGCCAGGCGGCAGGCAATGAGCTGCTGTTCCGCGCGGTTCACCACGTCAGCGCCGCGCTGGACTGCATCCAGCCTGCGCCGCAGCGCCAGAGATTCCGTGAGCTGAGCCTCCAGGCCGCGCGGCGTGCGAAGCGTACCGGGGATTACCTCTCTGCCCTGAGCTATATCCAGACTGCCAGAGCGCTCGGGAATGCGGGTCCGGTCTCGGACTTTATGCTGGATATCGAAGAGGCGGGCTGCGAGTTTGCGCTCGGGCACCTGGAGCGTACGCGCGCGCTGTGCGATACGATCCTCGGCTCACCGGGCGGGCTGACGGAGAAAGCGCTGGCGGCCAACCTGCTGGCGGAAGTCTATATGCGCCAGTCGGAGATCCGCCTGGCGCTGGAGGCCTCGTTGTGCTGGCTGGGCGTGTTCGGGATCCAGGTCAGCCGCTACCCGGAAAATGCCGATTGTGACGAGGCCTGGCAGCAGTTCTGCGAACGCATCGCCGACGCGCCGCAGAACCCGTTTTCTCAGCTGACGCTGATGAAGAATGCAGAGACTGAAGCGGTAATGAACCTGCTTTACAGTGCCAGTATGTTCGCCAGCTTTACCTGCCCTCGGCTGCACTTTTTACTCCTGTGCCGGATGATGCACCTCACGCTCGACCACGGCATTACCGGGGCATCCACCACGGCGATGGCCTGGTTTGGCGTGCTGATTGGCCACCGCTACGCCGAATACCGTCTCGGGTTTGAGTACGGCACGCTGGCTCGCGAGCTGGTAAACCGCCACGGTTATGATGCCTATGAAGCCAAAACCCTGCTGCCGCTCGACCAGCTCAGCGTCTGGACCCAGCCGCTGTCGTACACTATCGAGTGCGCGAAAGCCTGTTTTACCTCAGCGGTGACGCACGGCGACACGACGATGGCCTGCTTCGCAGCCTGTCATCAAATCATTAACTTCCTCTCCCGGGGCGATCATCTGGACGGCGTGTTGACCAGCATCGATCGCGGTCTGGCCTTCGTGCGTAAAACGGATTTCCAGGACATTGAAACCGTTCTGCACATTCAGCGCCGCTACGTGGAGTTTTTACGCACGCCGGTGACGGGCACCTGGAGCGCCGCCCAGGCGCTGCCTGACGATCTGCTGCCCGCACCGCCGGAGCAGGCGCCCGAGCAGACGTCGACCATGCTGTTCTGGTACTGGCTCTATCGCGGGATGGCGCACTTTACCTGCGGCGAATATGCCGACGCGCAGGCGGATTTAGAGATGGCGGGCTGGTATGCGTGGTCCGCGCCGGGCCATATCCATCTGCTGGATTACCATCTTTACAGCGCGCTGGCCCTCTCGCGCCAGCTCACGCCGGAGACCTTTTCGGCGGATTATCGCCGCAGCATTCATCACCACTACGACAAAATTGCCCTCTGGGCGCGGATCAATCCGGGCACGTTTGCCGATAAAGAGGCGCTGATTTACGCCGAAATCGTCCGTCTGGACGGCATGAACAGCATCGCGCTGGAGCAGTATGAAAAGGCGGTGCGCCTCTCGCGGGAGGGCGGGTTTAACCCGGTCAATGCCCTGGCGCACGAGCTGGCGGGGCGTTTCTCGCTGGCCTGCGGCTACCCGACCGCCTCCGACGCCCATTTCCGCGGGTCGATTGCCGCCTGGGGCCGCGCCGGGGCGCAGGCCAAGGTGCGCCAGCTGGAGCAGGATTTCCCGCACCTGCTGGCCTCCGGACAAAGCCGGGCGTATGAGTCGGTGGCGTTCGCCCAGGACGAGGTGATCCGCGATTTACAGAGCGTCATCAAAGCCTCGCGCGCCCTGTCCGAAGAGATTAACCTCGAACGCTTAATCGAAAACCTGATGACGCTGCTGCTCGAACGGGCCGGGGCGCAGCGCGGTCTGCTGCTGCGCGTCAGCGATAATCATATACCGGAAATTGAAGCCAGCGCCTGGACCAGCACCGACGGCGTGCGGGTACGCATCGTGAAAGAGTCACCGATGGCGACGGACATGCCGCTGTCGGTGCTGGCCGCGGTGATCCGCACCGGGCAGGAGATCCGCACCGGCAAGCCGGAGGCGTTCCACCCGTTCAGTCAGGATCCGTACCTGGTGACGTCCGGCGCTGCCGTGATGTGCGTGCCGATGTTTAAGCAGGCGCGGCTGGTGGGCGTGCTGTATCTGGAAAACCGCCTGATGCCGGAGGTGTTTACCGCCGAGCACTCGCGCGTGGTCAGCCTGCTGGGCGCGCAGGCGGCGGTTTCGCTGGAGACGGCGCGGCTTTACGCCGAGCTGCTGGCGGAAAACATCCACCGTCGGCGCGTGGAGAAAGAGCTGCGTGCCAGCCAGACGTCCCTCATGCTGGGCGAGCAGATCAGCCACACCGGCAGCTGGCGCTGGGAGCTGGTGCAGGATCTGATGTTTATCTCCGAAGAGTACGCCCGCATTCTCGGCCTGCCGGAACAGCAAAAAATGCTGTCAATGGCGGAGTTTTTGACCTACGTCCATGAGGACGACTATGGCCGGATTGGCGCCCTCGTTAACCAGAGCGTGCGCGACGGGCTGTCCATGCGCGCGGAGTTTCGCATTATCCGCACCGACGGCTCCGTGCGCTACATTCTGGGGATTGGCGATCCGGTGGGCGTGGGCAGCGAGGTGAACGAGTATTACGGCATCATCACCGACATCACCAGCCAGCGGGCGGCGGAGGATGCGATGCGGGTGGCGCAGGCGGATCTGGCGCGGGTGTCCCGGGCCACCACCGTCGGGCAGCTGACCTCCTCGATCGCCCACGAGATCAACCAGCCGCTGATGTCGATTGTCTCGAACGCCGGGGCGAGCCTGCGCTGGCTTGGCCGCGATCCGGCACGGCTCGACAAGGTGCGCGAGGGGCTGGAGGAGATCGCCGCCGAGGGCGAGCGGGCGGGGGAGATCATCCGCAGCATTCAGTCCCTGACCCGCAAGCAGGATCCCACGCTTACGCGCATCGATCTGCACTTCCTGATCCACCACATTATTATGCTTTCCCGCAGCGAGCTTGAGCTGCGACACATTAGCGTTGATTACCTTTTAAACGCTCACGACAGTTTTATTATTGGCGACAGCGTACAGATCCAGCAGGTGCTGCTTAACCTCGTGATGAACGCGGTGGAAGCGATGGCGGAGATAAAAGATCGCCCGTGCAGCATCACGATCTCCACCGCGAACTGCATTGAAGGAAAGGTGATCTTCGAGATTGCCGATACCGGCAGCGGCATTGAACCGGAGCTTACCGAGCGGATCTTCGACTCGTTCTACTCCACCAAGGCGCAGGGAATGGGGATGGGGCTGACCATCAGCGCCAGCATCATTGAGCGGCACCGGGGAAAACTGAGCGCGCGCCGCAGGGAGCCGCACGGCACGGTGTTTGCCTTTGCGCTGCCGCTTGCCGGCCCGGAGGCGTAAGGGTTATTCCACGGTTTGGCTTTGGGTCAGGCGCTCGACGGCCCTGACCAGCTCGGCCACGGAACGAACCTGCATTTTCTCCATCACCCGGCGGCGGTGCACTTTCACCGTGATCTCGCTGACGCCCAGCTCGGCGGCGATCTGCTTGTTGAGCTTGCCGATGATGGCAAGCTCAAGCACCTCACGCTCGCGCGGGGTGAGGGACATATGGCGCTGCTTCAGGGCGTAGTGCTCTTTGTTGCGCTCGGCGTTGTTTTCCGCCAGCTGAAGGGCGGATTCAATAGCGTCGAGCAGCGCGCTGGATTCGACGGGCTTGGTGAGAAATTCATAAGCCCCGCCTTTAATGGCGCGCACCGACATGGGAATAGTGCCGTGCCCGGTGAGAAAGATAATCGGGATCTCGCGTCCGCTGTCTTTGAGCGCGTCCGCCACCTCAAAACCCGAGATGGCGGGCATTTGCATGTCGAGGATCACGCAGGAGGGCAAATCGTCAAAGGGGTGCTGAAGAAAGGCTTCTGCCGAGGAAAAGCCAAGGGCGTGTAAATCCGCGGATTCCAGCAGCCTGATAACGGACTGCCTGACTGCATCATCGTCATCAACCACATAAACTATGTGTTCCATTCACCGCCCCGGTGTGCGCTCAGTAAATCATTGAGAATAAAAACGGCCCCGAAATGAACGTAAGGGACTGTTTGCTATGCTCATTCATACTAACACATTAATTATCATTATCATTTATCAATATGAAGATGATATGAAAGTGTAATAAAAATGTGGCGATTTAGTTAGTATCGAAACGCTGTTTTTAGAGACTTTCCGGTTGCGGAACCCGAACGCCCGCAAGGCGATATGCATCTTAACCCGCGATGTTTTTGAGTGAGGACGGAGACGGGTAAAACAGGCTACACTCTGGTTTTGAGCGCGACAAGCTGAGGACATAACAATGCACTACACACTGAAAAGCAGTGACGATAAAGAAAAAGCGGAAGGAACGACCGGCGCGGGCGCTCTACAGCAAAAACTGCTGGAATCCCGTTCGATTGTCATCTCCGGCGAGATTAACCAGGAGCTGGCCCAGAAGGTCATCACCCAGCTGATCCTGCTGCAAAGCGTCAGTAACGATCCGATCAAGCTGTACATCAACAGTCAGGGCGGCCACGTGGAAGCGGGCGACACCATCCACGACTTCATCAAGTTCATCCGTCCGGAAGTGCACGTGATCGGCACCGGCTGGGTGGCGAGCGCCGGGATCACCATCTTCCTGGCAGCGAAAAAAGAGCACCGCTACTCGCTGCCGAATACTCGCTTTATGATCCACCAGCCGCTGGGCGGCGTGCGAGGTCAGGCGACGGATATCGAGATCGAAGCGCGCGAGATCATCCGCATGCTGGAACGCGTGAACAAGCTGATTGCTGACGCCACCGGCCAGCCGCTGGAGAAAGTGAAGAAAGACACTGACCGCAACTTCTGGATGTCGCCGGCGGAAGCGCTGGACTACGGGATTGTGGGCAAGCTGATTACCCATTATGACGAGCTGAACCTGGATTAAGTTTTAGCCCGCGCGTGCGTCGGGTGACGGCTTCGCCATACCCGACCTACGCGCGCTCGTTTGACCCATGACAAGTTCCCCCCCAGCCGTCTCCCCTATAATCGCGCCTGTTTACCCTCTCACTGGTGCTAACCATGGCGTATCAACTGAACCTGAACTGGCCGGAATTTCTTGAAAAATACTGGCAAAAACAACCCGTTGTGCTGAAAAATGCCTTCCCGAATTTTGTCGATCCGATTACGCCGGACGAGCTGGCGGGTCTGGCGATGGAGCCGGAAGTCGATAGCCGCCTGGTAAGCCATGCCAACGGCAAGTGGCAGGCGAGCAATGGTCCGTTTGAGCATTTCGATAACCTCGGTGAAACCGGCTGGTCCCTGCTGGCGCAGGCGGTGAACCACTGGCATATGCCCGCCGCCGAACTGGTGCGTCCGTTCCGCGTGCTGCCGGACTGGCGTCTTGATGACCTGATGATCTCCTTCTCCGTTCCGGGGGGCGGCGTGGGGCCGCATATTGATCAGTACGATGTGTTTATCATCCAGGGGATGGGCAGCCGTCGCTGGCGCGTGGGTGACAAGCTGCCGATGCGTCAGTTCTGCCCGCATCCGGCGCTGCTGCATGTCGATCCGTTTGAGCCGATCATCGACGAAGATCTTGAGCCGGGCGATATCCTCTATATTCCGCCTGGATTCCCGCATGACGGCTTCACCCATGAAACCGCGCTCAACTACTCCGTCGGCTTCCGCGGGCCGAACGGCCGCGATCTGATCAGCAGCTTTGCTGATTACGCGCTGGAAAACGATCTGGGCGGCGAGCACTACAGCGATCCGGATCTGACCTGCCGCGAACACCCGGGCCGCGTCGAGCAGTATGAACTCGATCGTATCCGCCAGATGATGATCGACATGATTAGCAAGCCGGACGATTTCACGAAATGGTTTGGCAGCTTCGTCTCCACGCCGCGTCACGAGCTGGATATTGCCGCCGCCGAGCCGCCGTATTCAGCGGAAGAGGTGCTCGACGCGCTGCAAGGGGGCGAAACGCTCTCCCGCCTGAGCGGGCTGCGCGTGCTGAACGTCAACGGTAGCGTGTTTATCAACAGTGAACAGCTGGAAACGGCGGATATGAACGGGGCAGACGCGCTGTGCCGCTACACCGAGCTCGGCCAGGCCGAGCTGGGCGACGCGCTGAATAATCCGGCGTTTGTGGACGAGCTGACCGGATTGATTAACCAGGGCTACTGGTTCTTCGACGAGTAACAGCAGGCGGCGTTTAGTCAGCCTAAACGCCGCTACGTTCAAACCAGCATGTTACACGCCTTCCAGTAGTTCAAAAGCCGCTCGTCGTCCCGCTCTTTCTCCGCTTTGATTTTCATCGCCTGGGCCAGATTCTCTCGCGATACCTCATGGCCTTTTTGCACGATGTCTAAGACCGCTTCACCAAGAGCCAGCGAAATTTCTGCCCGATTATTGTTGCGAATCGTCATAAATACCTCCTCGTTGGTTGCGATAATTTAATTATGAACGGGAAATAATCACTCGGTAATAATTCATCTCATTCTTATTTTTTCAATTCGGCGTTAAATAGACATAATATTCCATTCTGTCAATGATGTTTCAAAATGCTAATAAGCCTTTTAAGCCTGAATTTATGCGCTACAGTTAATTTCGTGCAACAGGCAAATAACCGAAACAGGAGAATGATTATGGTAGATAAAAGCGCAATTAAGGATCACACTCAGGTTGTCGCCAGCTGCGGAACGCACGTCGGGGTTGTGGACCATTTAGACGGCGAGCGTATCAAGCTTGCGAAGAGCGACCCGGAATCGGGCGGCAAGCACCACTTTATTCCTCTCGGCTGGGTCGATAAGGTCGAAGATAATAAAGTTGTCCTGACCAAAAACCATAAAGAGGTTTTTGCTGAGTGGCAGGAAGCATAAAATATATTTCTCGTTAAGAAATATACGCCTTCGCTCCGGCTTTGTCCGGAGCGTAATAGTGTCTGCGCCCGGTGATTGCTGATATGGCAAAGGGATGGTACTGTTTTGCCTGACCTTTCCCCGATGCAGGCCCCGAATTATGCTCCAGAGTGAAAATAGATCAGCGAAACGCCTATTTTTTGTTGAAGATTTTCAGATATTCGGCGAGCGCTACGGCATCGACTACCGTTTCCCGCTGTTACAAGGGGAGCAGGTCAGCGGCAGCCCGGTGTTGCAGGGGAATGTGGAAGAGATGACGCTCTCGTCCGGCATTTCGCTGACCCACTCCGACGTGCATGTATTACAACCCTACGAAACCACATCCCGCCACAGCAGCCCGCTCTATATGCTGGTCGTCCTGGAAGGGTGCGTTACGATCGCGCTCAATGGTATCGACTATCACGTGCGTCCCGGCATGGCGTTCAGCGCCCGTCTGAGTGAGGAACAGGTGATGAGCGCGCGTCACGACGCCGACAGCTCGCTGAAAACGCTCTCGTTTGGCGTGTACCCGCATGAAGCCGGGCGTGAAGCTCTGCTTGAGTCGCTGCTGCTGGAATGGCAAAACCTGAATACACCCACGTTTGTCTGGCACGTTCCCGAGTTTGTTATGTCAGGCATTCAGCATGCGCAGCAGCAGAGGGGAAGCGTGCTCGCGCGTAAGCTATTGCTGGAGGGGCTGATGTACCAGCTGCTCGGCTACGGCCTGAATCAGCGCCAGCAGCCCTGCCCGAGTCGCCCTGAGCATGCGCGTCTGGAACGCGTGCGGAGCATGCTGGAACAGTCTCCTGAACGGGATCATACTCTCGCGCAGCTGGCGGCCCTGGCTGCAATGAGCCCAAGCAGCCTGCGCAGCAAGTTCCGTCAGCGCTACGGCTGCACGCTTTTCGATTATCTCCGCGACTGTCGCCTTGCGCTGGCGCGCCGTTATCTGCTGGAAGGCCACAGCGTGCAGCAGGCGGCCTGGATGTGCGGGTATCAGCATGCCACCAACTTCGCCACCGCGTTTCGTCGTCATTACGGGATTTCTCCGGGCGACGTGCGCAAACTCCGCTAACGTAATTTCGCCCATCGCGCGAACGCATCCCGTGCGGTTTAGCATCGCGCATACGTAACCTGGCGGCGCGCATAGCCGTTTGCACTCTCAAAAAGGTAATAATTCTTATTAACAATAAGAAATATCTCTGGAGAGGGTTATGTTTGCTAAATCGCGTCTGGCACTGCTGGTGGGATGGGTTACCGGTAGCGTCGCTTTTCCTTTACTGGCGCAGGATGCGCAAAAAACTGACACCGTGGTGGTGACCTCGCAGATGCAGTCTGCGGCCACCAAGCTTGAAACGCCGGATATTGAGACTCCGCAGTCGGTCTCTATCGTCACGCGCGAGCAGTTCGAAGAGCAGGGCGCAACCAGTGTGCGTCAGGCCGTGAGCTACACGCCGGGGGTCTACAGCAACCAGATTGGGGCGTCTAACCGCTTTGACTACATGGTGCTGCGCGGCTTCTCTGACGGCAGCCTGGACAACGTCTACCTGGACGGCCTGAAGATGATGGGCGACACCAACTCCCACAGCTCGCTGGTGGTTGATCCGTGGTTCCTGGACAGTATCGAAGTCGTGCGCGGCCCGGCCTCCGTGCTCTATGGCCGTTCATCGCCGGGCGGGATTGTGGCGCTTACCTCCCGTAAGCCGTCGTTCGATCCGGGCGGGGAGATCAAGCTCTTCGCCGGGAACAATAGCCAGCGTGGGGCGATGTTCGACGTCACCGGCCCGGTTGATGATAACGACCGCGTGGCGGTGCGCCTCAGCGGGATGACCCGCTATGCCGATTCCCAGTTCGATCCGCTGAAGGAAGAGCGTTACGCGCTGATGCCGAGCCTGACCTGGCGTATCACCGATAACACCCGTCTGGATCTGATGGCCTACCTGCACCGCGATCCGGAAGGCGGCAGCCACTCCGGCCTGCCGTATGAGGGCACCGTTGTGCCGCACAGCGGGAAGAAAATCTCCAACACGTTCTTTGAAGGTGAAGACGATTACGACAAGTACGATCGTCGGGAAAACATGGTCGGCTATAACCTTGAGCACCTGTTTGACAGCGGCTGGTCCGTGCGCCAGAAGCTGCGCTACCTGCACACCAAAGTGGAGCTGAACCAGGTGTATGCCGCAGGCTGGTTGAATGACACCGAGCTGAACCGCGGCTATTCCGGCTCCGACGAGAAGATGAACGCCATCACCCTGGATAATCAGGTCGACGGCAGCTTCGACACCGGGGCGGTAAACCACCGCGTGCTGATCGGCATGGACTACCAGGACCGCACCAACAACGTGACCGGCTACTATGGCGGCTTCCCGCCGATTGACGCCTTCCACCCGGTTTACGGCGCAAAGCCGGACTACATCACCCAGTACAGCAGGGAAAAGCATAAGCTTCGCCAGACCGGCTACTACCTACAGGATCAGATGTCCGTTGACCGCTGGCGCCTGACGCTCGGCGGGCGTTACGACCAGGTGAGCGTGTCGAACGTCGACAACTTTAACCACACCCGCAGCGATCTGGATAAAAACAACTTCAGCAGTCGCGCGGCGCTGCTGTATCTGTTTGATAACGGCGTTGCCCCGTACGTCAGCTACTCCACCGCCTTTACGCCGACCAGCTTTGCCGACGAGCAGGGCAATATCCTGGATCCGATGAAGGGCAAGCAGTGGGAAGCGGGCGTGAAGTATGAGCCAGAAGGGATGAACAGCCAGTTCAGCGCCTCGGTGTTCCGCATTAACCAGAAGAACATTGCCACCAAAGAGGAGCCGACCGATCCGTACCGTTCCATCGGTGAAATCGAATCTGAAGGCGTTGAGCTGGAGGCGATTGGTCAGCTGACCGACAGCCTGCGCATGCAGGCGGCGTATACCTACACGGATATTCGCTATAAGAAGAGCAGCCCGGAAGAGGAGGGCAAGCGCGCCGTCTATGCCCCGCGTAACATGGCCAGCGCCTGGCTGAGCTACGACGTCAAAACCGGCCCGCTGGACGGCCTGACCGTCGGCTCCGGCGTGCGCTATGTCAACGGGATCGCCAGCGATCGCCAGAACACCCATACGCTTCCGTCGTACACGCTGGTGGACATGGTCGTGGGGTATGACCTGTCGAAAGTGGGGCTCACGGGCGTGAGCGCGCAGCTGAACGTCAATAACCTGACGGACAAAAGCTACGTTGCGGCGTGTAACTCGCTCTCTTACTGCTATTTCGGCGCAGAACGCAGCATTGTGGGCAGCGTTTCGTGGAAGTTCTGAGTCGTTGATTTTGCCGGGTGGCGGCTTCGCCTTACCCGGCCTACTCTATTCCGTAGCGCCACCGGCGCTAAAAAACGAACTACTCCTCCATCGCAATCACAATCGCTTCACCCATCTTTTTCAACGCCTCGCGATGTTTATCCGTCGGCGGCAGCGCCACGTTGATCCGCAGGCAGTTGCGGTACTTCCCTGATGCGGAAAACAGCGACCCGGCCGCCGCCTGGATCTTCAGCCGACACAGCTGCTTGCTCACACACACCATATCCACCGTCTCCGGCAGCTCGACCCACAGCAGGAAGCTTCCCTGCGGGCGGGTGACGCAAATCTCCGCCGGAAAATACTGCCGCACCCAGCAGGTGTAGGTTTCCATATTCTGCTGATAAATCTGGCGCATACGGCGCACGTGGCGATGGTAATGCCCGTCGCGAATAAACGCCGCCACCGCCATCTGCGTGCCCGGCACGTTAAACCCGCCCGCGGCGTACTTCATGTGCATCACCCGGTCGTAATAGCGCCCCGGGACAATCCAGCCGACGCGCAGCCCGGGCGCCACGGTCTTGGTAAATGAGCTGCACAAGATCACGCGGCCATCAATGTCCATCGAGTGAATGGTGCGCGGGCGCGGGTACTCCGCCGCCAGCTCGCCGTAGATATCATCCTCCACAATCACGATATCGTGCCGCTGGGCGAGCGCCAGCACCTGCTTCTTGCGCGCTTCCGGCATGATAAACCCGAGCGGGTTGTTGCAGTTGGGCACCAGGATCACCGCTTTTATCGGCCACTGCTCCAGCGCCAGCTCTAACGCCTCAATGCTGATCCCGGTCTCGGGATCGGTAGGGATTTCAATCGCCTTGATGTCAAACCCGCGCAGCATCTGCATGGTGCCGTGAAACGACGGGGACTCCACCGCCACGATGTCCCCCGGTTTACACACCGAGAGCAGGGCGATCGACAGCGCGCCGTGGCAGCCGTTGGTGATGACAATCTCGTTTGCTGCGACGGTAGAGCCGCCGTCCAGCATCAGGCGGGCGATCTGTTCGCGCAGCTCAAGGCGGCCGTCGAGCACGTCATAGCTCAGCATCTCGCTCGGGTTATGCTGCGCAAGGCGGCTCATCTCGCGCCACAGGGGCTTCAGGCTTGGCTGGTTGATGTCCGGCGAGCCGCCGCCAAACGAAATCATCTCTTTGTCGGCGCGGGCGTCCAGCAGCATCATCACCTCATCCCACTGGGTGACGTCCACCGGGCGCTGCACCGGGCGCGTCATCGCCGGAACGGGCGGCTGGGCTTTGCGTTTCGAGACAAAATAGCCGGAGCGCGGCTGGGGGGTGATCAGCTGAAGGTTTTCGAGGATCTGGTAGGCCTGCTGTATGGTGCTGATGCTCACGCCGTGCTCCTGGCTCAGGGCGCGCACCGACGGCAGACGCTCGCCGCTGCGATACAGCCCTTGTTCAATGCGTTCTGCCAGAAGGTTGGCGAGGTGTTGATAGCGCGTCATGCTGTATCCTTTATTTTCACCATACAGATTGTTAAACCAGTACAGATTGCCGCAAAAAACGGCATGCAGATACCGTTTTAGCGGATCTGTATGTTAAACAAAAGTTGTTTTTGCATCTGTATTGCGCAGGCCGATTTCCAGGATGATAACCCCACTGGCACAGTGAGGAGAGCATCATGGAATTCTACGAGAACCGTTCAAAACGTCCGTTCGTCGTATTTGTCTGGATCGGCAAAACGATCCGCAACTGGTATCGCATCAACCGGACCCGCCGCATCCTGAGCCAGATGAGCGACGAGCAACTCAGGGACGTAGGGTTATCGCGACATGATGTATAACGCGGATCGTAGGCCGGGTAAGGCGCAGCCGCCACCCGGCGATGTTCAGCTCAACAGTTCAAGCGTCTGCCGTTTCGGCCTTTCCAGTAAATCCACCGCCTCCTGATACGTCCGCACGTTGTTATAGCCCATCACCAGCCCGTAGCGTTTGCCCGAGCCGCGATACCACGCTGAGAGGGCATTTACCTGGAGCTGGTGTTCCTGCCAGCAGCGGGCGATCTCCCGGTCCGCGCTTCCCTTTGCTAGGAACGCGACAATATGCATCCCGCCGTCGTTTTGTTCGGTGAAGAACAGGTCACCATAGACCTCACGCAGGGCGGCTATCATCCAGTCGCGGCGGGTCTGATAGAGGGCGCGCATCTTCTTGAGGTGGCGAAAAAAATGCCCCTCGTTGAGAAACGCGGTGAGAATTTTTTGCGTCAGGATTGGCTGGCCGCTGGTGGTGATATCCGCGCAGTCGGTAAACGCGTCGACAGTGCTGGCGGGCATCACCACGTAGCCCATGCGCAGCGACGGCATGATGGTTTTACTAAAGGTGCCCATAAAGATCACCCGGTCGTGCTGGTCGAGGCTTTTCAGCGACGGCAGCACCTTGCGGGTGTAGTGAAACTCTCCGTCGTAATCGTCTTCAACGATCCACGCCTCGTTCTGGCTGGCCCAGTCGAGCAGCTGCTGCTTGCGCGGCAGGGAGAGCGTTACCGCCAGCGGGCTCTGGTGCGACGGGGTGACAATGGCGAAGCGGGCATCGGGGTGATTGCGCAGCAGGTAGTCCGTATCCATCCCTGCGCGATCGACCGGCACGGTGTGCAGGCGGGGCACAATCCGCTTGAGCAGTTGCTGGCCCATAAAATAGCCCGGATCCTCAAACACCACCTTGTCGCTGCGGCTGGCGAGCGTGTCGAGGATCAGGCGCAGGCTGCCGCTGTAGCCGCTGGTAATCAGCACCTGTTCCGCAGTGCAGGATAACCCGCGCGAGATATTCAGATAGCGGGCAATCGCCTCGCGCAGCGGATACCAGCCAAGCACCGGCGGATTGAGCATTTCATCCTGACGCATGGCGCGCGTCGCCTGGCCCGCCAGCAGCAGCCATTTTTTGTAGGGGAAGCTGTCGAGCGCGGGAATGCCGGGACGCAGAAAACCGGCCCGTTCGCGCTGGCTAATCAACGACGGTGGCAGCGTGCCGGTCGCTTGTTCTGCGGGGGCGTTTTGCGCGGGCAGCAGAAGATCCGGGTTCACCCGCGTCCCGCGCGCGCCCTGGCTTACCAGATACCCTTCCCCCGTCAGAATGGCATAGGCCGTTTCAACGGTTTTTCGCGCGACCTTCAGCTCTTCCGCCAGCACGCGGATGGCAGGCACCTTGTCGCCGGGCTTCAGCACGCCGCGCGTGATATTATCGCGGTAGCGGGTATAAATCTCGTGATAGCCCGGCTTCATGTCCTACCTCATTTCATGTTTTTTGTGTCTTTTTACTATGTCATTAACGGCGTAGATTTGCCTCATCGCATGACAAAAACGGCAAAAAAAGAGGAAAGACAATGAGCACTCGCGTAAACCACCATAAAGCCACACCTGCACTCGCCAACGCGCTTTCCGCCCTGAGCATGGAACTGGCGAAAACCTCCATTGACCCGGCGCTGAAGCACCTGATCGACATCCGCGTGTCGCAGCTGAACGGCTGTACCTTCTGCCTGGATATGCACTCTAAAGAGGCCAAAATCGCCGGCGAGCGCGAGCTGCGCCTGTACCATCTGGCGGCGTGGCGCGAATCTCCGCTGTTCAGCGCCCGCGAGAAAGCCGCGCTGGCCTTCACCGAAGCGCTGACCCAGATTGGCGTACACGGGGTGAGCGACGCGCTGTACCGCAGCGTGGCGGAGCACTTCTCGGACGTGGAGATTTCAGAGCTGAACTTCGCCATTGTCGCGATCAACGCCTGGAACCGCCTGGGCATTACCTCCCGCATGGAGCCGGGCTCGCTGGATGCGGCATATGGGCTGAATAAGGCTAATCTGGAATAATCCCGATAACGTTGCGCTTACCGGGCCTACAGTGCGGCCTGCTCCCCTCACCCTAACCCTCTCCCCAAAGGGGCGAGGGGATTAATCCGTGCATATCATTCAGCCCACACTGAGTGGGCGAACTCTCTTTCGCAATTCCTGCGCTTTAACTTCTCGTTTCTTGATACTTACCCTGATAACTATTATCGTAGTGGCGTATTACGAGAGGATTCCCCATGCGTGAAGAAGATCTGTTTAGCCGCAGGCCGATGGGCATGCGGATGGCGATGATCGTGCGTCAGTGGCGCGCCGTCATCGACGACGCCATTCTCGACACCGGGCTAACCCAGTCGAGCTGGACGGTGATGATGCAGCTTCATCAGCTCGGGGATAACGTCTCGGTCAGCGAGCTGGCGGAAGTGCAGGGTATCGAACTGCCCCCGCTGATGCGCACGCTGACGCAGCTGGAAAAGCAGGGTTATCTGCTGCGCACCGTCTCGCCATACGACAAGCGTATCCGGCTGCTGACGCTGACGCCCGAGGGCAAAGCCATCCTTGCGAGGCTCACTCAGGTGATCGAGACGTTTCAGGCGCGCGTATCGCAAAACATCGCGCCGGAACATATCGACATTTTCAGCGCCACGCTCAATCAAATCGCCTGCAATTTGCGGACAATCCGCGAAGAAGATAATAAGACCGAAAAATAATGACTCCTGAACAAAAGTTTGCCCGCTGGGTAAGGGTGAGTATTGCCTCTTTCCTGCTGATGTTTGTCTACTTTATCGTCGCGGATATCTGGATCCCGCTGACGCCGGACTCCACCGTGATGCGCGTGGTGACCCCGGTGTCCGCGCGCGTCTCCGGCTATGTGGCGGCGGTACATGTCCACAATAACAGTCAGGTCAAGAAAGGCGATCTGCTGTTTGAGCTCGACCCCACGCCGTTTCGCAATAAGGTCGAAGCGGCGCAAATCGCGCTGGAGCAGGCGCGTCTGTCTAACGATCAGCTGGACGCGCAGATTGCCGCGGCGCAGGCCAGCCTGAAAACCGCCGTGCTGACGGCGCGTAACGACAAGGTGACCTTCGACCGCTACCAGAAACTGAGCACCTTGCAGAACGTGTCGCAGGCGGATCTGGATAAAGTTCGCACCACCTGGCAGAGCAGCGAGCAGTCCGTCAGCTCGATTCAGGCGAATATTCATAACCTGCGCATTCAGCGCGGCGAGCGGGACGAGCACCGTAACGTGACGCTGCAAAAATACCGTAACGCGCTGGATGACGCGGAGCTGAACCTTGGCTGGACGAAGGTCTACGCCGAGGCGGACGGTACGGTCAGTAATTTGCAATTAAGCCCCGGTTTTTACGCCTCGTCCGGTTCGGCCGCGCTGGCGCTGGTGAACACCCAGACCGATATCGTGGCGGATTTCCGCGAGAAGAGCCTGCGTCATACCCACCAGGGGACGGACGCTGCCGTGGTGTTTGACGCCTTCCCGGGGCAGGTCTTCCGTGCCCACGTGACCAGCAGCGACGCGGGGATCCTTGCAGGCCAGGAGGCGGTGAACGGCCAACTCTCTGAACCGGAAACGTCCAACCGCTGGGTGCGTGATGCCCAGCGTATGCGCATTCACGTGGCGCTGGATGAAGCCTTACCGAAGCCGCTGCCGACCGGCGCGCGCGCCACCGTGCAGCTCTATAATAGCGAAGGGCCGTTTGCGCGATTCTTCTCCGGGATGCAAATCCATCTGGTGAGCCTGCTTCACTATGTCTATTAGCACCCTGGCGCGGGTCTTTACCCCGCACGGCAACATTGTCTACACGGCAAACGACTTTCGCCAGACCCTGCGCATCGTCTTCGCCGGGATGATTGCGCTGAGCATTTCGAGCTTCTACAACACCAGCTACGGCGTGTTTTTCGTGGTCTACCCGATCATGCTCCTCTCGCTGGTGCCGGTATTTAACCGCCACGTGGCGAAGCAGTTTATCTTCAGCGCATCGCTGAACTGCGTCGAAATGGTGATTATCATCGGCTATTTATCGCAATGGCCGATCATTATGACGCTGGTGGTGTTCGCCCTGTACGTGATGCGTTTTCGCTTTATGAGCAAGGGGCCGCTGTTCCTGTTCGGTTCAATGGGCGTGGTATGCCAGAGCGTGATGCTCAACTTTATGAGCTACCCCACCACTAACTGGCACACGCTTTTGTTCTCAAACATCGAAGCGAGCGTGATGGCGGTGTGTCTGAGCGCGCTGATGAATTACCTGCTGCCGGACGTTGAGCCGCGTAAGCCGCCGCCGCTGATCGAGAAAAACGATGCCCGCGTGCGCCACGAGTCGCTGCTCTCCGGCACCGTGGCGACGCTGATTTTCGTGGTTTTCCAGCTAAGCGATCTCAGCGATTCCCTGTCGGCGCTGATGGCGGGCATTCTGATCCTGTTCCCGATGCACTATCGCGGCTCGGTGATCAGCTCTATCTGGCGCGTGGTCGGCGTGGTGCTGGGGTGTCTCTATATCCTTGTCGTTCAGCTTATTCTGTACGATCACAGCAGCCATATGCTGCTGATGATGCCGCTAATCGGCCTTGGGCTGGCGTTTGGGGCACGTCTGCACGTGATGGAGAAGGTTGGCGCCGGGGTAGGCTTCGCCAGTATTACCACCATCGGCATCATGTTCGGACAGAACATGCACCCGGACAGCGACCTGGTGTTCAGCGATCTGTACCGCATCACCTCCGTCACCTTCGCGCTGGTGGTCACCCTGACGATGGTCTTTCTGGTGCACCTGATCCTGAACCGCTTCGAGGCGACGCGCTACGTTATCGCGCCGCCAAAAGCGGATTAGTGCGCCAGCACGGCTGGCAGTTGCGAGAGTAAAAACAGGATCAGGCCAATCGTCCCGCCCACTAATGTGCCGTTGACGCGGATAAACTGTAGGTCTTTGCCTATGTTAAGCTCGATCTGGCGTGACATATCTTTGGCGTCCCAGCTTTTCACCGTGTCGCTGATATGGCGCGTCAGGAACGCCGCAAAATCCGGCGCGACGCGGTGCGCCGCCTGCTCCAGATGCTCGTTCAGCGACGCGCGCAGGCTGGCATCATTCGATAGCGTCTCACCAAACCACAGCCCGGCGTTGGCGATGCGCTGCTTCACGCGCGAGTCCTCGCTTTGCATATCCGCCTTTAGCCACTGGCGAAGGTCGGCCCACATTTCACCCAGATAACGGTTAAACGCTTCATCATTCTTCAGATAATGCTTGATGTTGTCGGCTTTGGCCGCCATCTCCGGGTCGTTTTTCAGGTTGTCGATAAGCTTCAGCGTGGCGCGATCAAATGCCCGGCGGATCTGGTGCGTGCGGTCGTGGCTGATATCGTCCAGCAGCGTGTTCACCGCGTTCGACACCATCTCTGCGCTCTGATCGCCCAGCCACTCGGTGGGCAGCACCATCGCCTTGCGGGGGTGCTCGGTCTTCAGCCAGTGGACAATCTGGTCAGAGATAAACTCCCGCGTGCTTTCCCGCTGAATCAGCGTAATCAGGCGGTTGATGATGGCGTCCAGCAGCACCTGGTGGCGGTTGTTTTTAGTCATGCTTTCCAGCATCACGGCGCTGGTTTCGGTGAAATCGACCTTGTCGATAGCCTTATGCACCGCGCGTTTGAGCAGGCGCTGAATGCGCCCGTCGTCGGTCAGCTCAAGAAAACCGCTCATCACCTGCATCAGATGCAGCCCGACGCGCTGGGCGTTGTCGGGCTTGCTGAACCAGGCACCGATCATCTGCGCCGGCTCGTAGCGGCGAATTAACGCGACCAGCGACTGGGTATCCAGAAACTTCTCCTGCACGAACTGGCCGAGATTGTCGCCAATCCGGTCCTTATTGCGCGGGATGATTGCCGTATGGCGTGAAATGAACGGAATGGGCACCCTGCGAAACAGCGCGACGACGGCAAACCAGTCCGCCAGCGCGCCGACCATCGCCGCCTCGGCAATGGCCTTCACGCCGCGTACCCAGAAGGTCTGCGGCAGAAACAGGGTGGTGATAAAGGCCGCAGCGGCAATCAGCAGCAGCGACAGCGCAAGAAGCTTGGCGCGTTTGAGTTCAGCTATTTTTTCCATGGGTTAAGGATAGAGGGAGACGGGGGGAATGTGCAAAAACCGCCACAGCACCCACCCGCCAAACCCCATCAGCACCACGCCCGCCGTGCGCTCAATCCACCACAGCGAACGGCTAAGCTTCTGTTGCACCGCCGATAGCCCCATCATCGACACCAGAGCCAGATCCCACACCAGCACCACCGTCACCATCCAGACGCCGCACGTTGTCTGCTGAAGCAGCGTGACGTCCGGCCCGAGTAACGCCGTCATCAGCGCCAGGTAGAACAGCGCGTTCTTCGGATTTAACAGCGCCGACCCCAGCCCCAGCAGGATCTGCTTCATCAAAGAAGGGCACCGCTGTCGGGTTTCTGCAAGCGCCAGCGCCTGCGGTTGGCTGCGCACCAGATGCGAGCCGATCCACAGCAGATACAGCGCCCCGCAAAGCTCTATCAGCGTAAACAGCCAGGCAAACTGGCGCAGTGCGCTCCAGCCGATAATCACCAGTAAGATATACAGCCCGTTACCCGCGGCGATACCGAAGCACAACCCGGCGCTGCCGCGCAGTCGGTAGCGCGCGGCGTAGCCCACCAACAGGAAGAAGTCCGGGCCCGGGCTTAACAGGGCGACAAAATGCGCCAGCGCCAGGGCGAGAAAAGCGGAAGGGAAGAACAGTTCCATAGCAACCTCGGTTAACAATCTGAGGTCAGCCTACGGTGATGCAAACGCTATTTATTGTCAGATATTGATCGGCCTGTCGCATACTGACGCGGCGTGGCCGCGGTATAGCTGACAAAGGTCTTATGAAAATGGCTCTGGTCGGCAAACCCGCTCTGGTAGCCGACGTCGGCGATGTCGTCCCCGGCACGCAGCCGCGCTTTGGCGAACTCCACGCGGGAGACGTTGAGAAAGCTGACCGGCGTCAGGCCGGTGTCCTGCCGGAAGGTACGGATCAGCGTCTCCTTGCGCAGCGAGAATCGTTGGGCTAGTTCGTCAAGCGAAGGCGGAGCGGCCAGGTCGGCAAGAAATGCCTGCTGAAGGTGCTGACTGATTGAGCGAAGCGCGTCTGCGTTTTCCACGCAGCGGGGAAGAGCAGAAAGTAGCGTGTCCACGGATGCAGGTGACATCGTCTCAACAACATCAAGGTAGCGCTTGAAGAGCGCAGGGTCGCGAATCACCTGGAACGCCAGAGGAAGATCGGTGTCGATATAGAGCATATGGTAGCTGCGCGGTTGCCCATTGACGGGGTTGCAGCTGTGCGGCGCGTAAGCCGGGATGACAATGAGATCGCCGGGGTTCAGGATAGACTCTCTGCCATGACTGACGCAGCAGGTCTGGCCTTCCATAATCGCGCCGATGGAGAGCTGCGGATGACAATGACGTTTGTACGCCCGGGTGCTCTGCCACGTACTGCGCAGCTCAAGACCTGCGGCGCGATGAAAGGTCTGGCGGATGTGGCGGGTATCAGTCATAAGAGCTCCAGTGATGAGCTTTTTTTATACCATGTATGCGCCTGCTCTGGCAGCGTCTTACTAAGAACCTTCCGTATATACCCAACTTTACCTTCATAGCCAGTCACATTGACTACCCTTAATACCCTAAGCGGTAAAACAAGGAGATTCGATATGGCTTACCAGACAGTAAATCCTGCCACCAACCAGCTCATCAAAGAATACCCCTCACATACCGACGCGGATGTTGAAGCGGCGCTGAAGGCGGCCGATGCGCTCTATCATTCTGACTGGGCCAAAGGCGACATCAGCCAGCGCCTGCCGGTACTGCATAAGCTTGCCGACCTGATCGACGAGCGCACCGAGGAGCTGGCGAAAATTGCCAGTCAGGAGATGGGTAAGCTCATCGAACAAAGCCGCGGCGAAGTGAAGCTGTGCGCGCAAATCGCCCGCTATTATGCGGACAATGCGAAGCAGTTCCTGGCCCCGGTGAAATATCCGTCTGAACTCGGGGAAGCGTGGGTGGAACATCACCCCATCGGCGTGCTGATGGCCGTAGAGCCGTGGAACTTCCCGTACTATCAGCTGATGCGCGTTCTGGCGCCAAACCTGGCGGCGGGTAACCCGGTGATCGCCAAGCACGCCAGCATCGTGCCGCACTGTGCCGAGACCTTTGCCCACCTGGTACGTGAGGCGGGCGCGCCGGAAGGGGCGTGGACCAACCTGTTTATCTCGTCCGATCAGGTAGCAAACATCATCGCCGACGATCGCGTACAGGGGGCGGCGCTGACCGGTTCTGAAAAAGCGGGTAGCGTGGTTGCGGCGCAGGCAGCGAAGCACATCAAAAAATCGACCCTTGAACTGGGCGGGAACGACGTGTTCGTGGTGCTGGACGATGCGGACCTGGAGAAGGCCGTGAAGATCGGCGTTAACGCGCGGCTTAATAACGCCGGGCAGGTCTGTACCGCAGCGAAGCGCTTTATCCTGCACGAGAGCATCGCAGACGCCTTCCTCGAGAAATTCACCGAGGCGTTTAAGCAGGTGAAGATTGGCGATCCGCTGGACGAAAGCACCACGCTGGGGCCGCTGTCGTCGAAAGACGCGCTTGAAACATTGACCAAACAGGTCAACGAGGCGGTGAAAAACGGCGCAACGCTGCACTATGGCGGTAAACCAGTACAGCGTGACGGGAGCTTCTTTGAACCGACCATCCTGACGAATATATCGCGTGAGAACCCGGCGTACTTCGAAGAGTTCTTTGGCCCGGTGGCGCAGATCTACGTAGTGAAAAATGACGACGAGGCGGTTGCTCTGGCGAACGACTCGCACTACGGTCTGGGCGGCGCGGTGTTCAGCCAGGATATCGAGCGCGCGAAGAAAATGGCGTCGCGTATTGAGACTGGGATGGTGTACATCAACTGGCTCACCGATACGGCGGCAGAACTGCCGTTCGGCGGCGTAAAACGTTCGGGTTACGGACGCGAGCTGTCGGACCTGGGGATCAAAGAGTTTGTGAACCAGAAGCTGGTGGTTGTTCGCAAGTAATGTCGGAAATAAAAAAAACCTGCCATCCGGCAGGTTTTTTATTAACAGTCTCATCGCCTTTCTTGCCGGGTGGCGCTGCGCTTACCCGGCCTACAATGTGCAATAATTTTACTTTATTGCACCCTTCATTGTAGGCCCGCGCAAGCGTAGCGCCGCCGGGCGAAACGGGCAATCAGTCTTAGAAGGACACGCCGCCGCCAACATATGCGCCGTCAATCAGCGTGTGGTTTGGACGACCGTCTTTGCCATCAACGCTCACGTGGCGGTAGCCCACTTTCAGCGTAACCGGTTTGATCGGGGTCCAGCTTACGCCGCCGTTAGCTTCAACGTAGTTCTTCACGCTGTTGTTCAGGCCGTCTGGCGCAACGTAGCCTTCACCGAATACCCTGATGCTGTCGGTCAGGGCAACGTTCACACCGCCGCCGACCGGGAACGCCACGCCGTTATCGCCTTTCTTCGGGCCAACGTAGAGGGCCTTAGCGCCTGCGTTCAGCATCACCGGGCCGACCTCGAAGTTGTAGCCTGCACCCACGCCACCGGTCGTGGTGCCGTCGTCGGTGTTTTTCAGCCAGTTACCTTCGGTGTACAGACCAGAGGTAGATTTGCCCATTTCCACATTCAGGTTGGTAAAGTTTTTACCCTGCTCAATGCTGCCGCCCATTGCCAGTGCGGAGCCCGATACGGCGGTAAGAGCAGAAAGGATGAGAACGTTAAGCTTTTTCATGAGTGTTTCCTCGTCATCAAATTAATCTGAGGGCACCTTAACAAGGGATGTTTATGACTGCAAATGTGATGAGTGTCGCAGTTTTATGCTGTTTTTGTTGGGTTTTTTAATCTTAAATGTTGATGAGATGTTTTTATGGCAAATCGTCAATCCCCAATCCATTCGCGTTTAGGGAAAGTTTATATTTTTGGCTAAACGTTTAATGAACGAGGCGAAGAAAGCCGTTTGAGGTGAATTAATTAAGTTTCTAATAATTTCCAAAAATATTTCAGCTGTCACAGATAAAGACAGAGGTTTACATTTCTGGTGATTGCTATACGTATTTCTTTGCCGATCCGCTGTCGTTACATGTCATTTTTCTGACACGTTTCTTCATTACGTTGTTGGCTTCACTTACTGGATGCTAACAATATGAAAAGAAAAATCATTCCTGTGCTAATCGGTTGTGCGCTCTCTTTCTCTGCCCTGGCGGCACAGCCAACCGCGGAGCGCTACGTCGTCAGCTTCCCCGAAGGATCGCATGTTAAATACAGCGGTGCGTTTGCCAGCGCGTTTCCGAACGGGCTTCCTGTGGGGGTGGGTTCTGGTTTGCTGTTCACCGGCAAGCAGGGCGATACCCTGACCTTCGCGACCGTGACCGATCGCGGTCCAAACGCCGACGCGCCAAAGAAGGGCAAAAACGAAGCCAAAATTTTTGTTACGCCGGATTTCGCGCCGCTCTTGATGACCATCCGCGTCCAGAACGGCAAAGCGGAGGCCGTCGATGCTCGCCCGCTGCATGATGATAAAGGCGAGATTAACGGCCTGCCGCTGGAAAGCGGCGTGATTGGCTCGACCAATGAAGTGGCGTTCAGCGACACCTTAAACGTGCTCAAAGGCGATAACCGCGGGCTGGATACGGAAGGCATCACGCCGGACGGGAAGGGCGGTTACTGGCTGTGCGATGAGTATGGTCCGTTCCTGATCAATATCGACAGCAAAGGGAAAATCCTCGCGATCCACGGCCCGCAGGCGACGGAAGGGGAGAAATCCATTGCGGGCGGTCTGCCAAACATCATCAAATGGCGCCAGGCGAACCGTGGTTTTGAGGGCCTGACCCGGATGCCGGACGGGCGCATTATCGCCGCCGTGCAAAGCACGCTGGATATCGACGGTAAGAGCAAAAAGCAGGCGCTGTTTACGCGTCTGGTTAGCTTCGATCCGGCGACCGGGAAAACCGCGATGTACGGTTACCCCGTTGACAGCGCGGCCTACAGCAAAAACAGCGACGCTAAAATCGGCGATATCGTGGCGCTGGATAACCACACGATCCTGCTGATTGAACAGGGTGAGGATAAAAACGACGCGATGCGTAACCTCATCTACAAGGTGGATCTGAGCAAAGCGAGCGACCTGACCGCCTTCGACAAGCCGGGCGACTACCCGGAGTTTGACGATGAGAAAACGCTGGCGCAGCGCGGCATTACCCTTGCTGCAAAAACGCAGGTGGTCAATCTGCGTGCCCTGGGCTGGCAGCAGGAAAAGGCCGAAGGGCTGGCGCTGATAGACGGCAAAACGCTTGCGGTGGCGAACGATAACGACTTTGGCGTGAAGGTCGCGATGCAGAATCCGGTCGACGGCAAGAAGCTGAAGGATTATCGGGTAAACGCGGAAGGCAAGCTGACGCTGGATGACAAACCGGTGGAGACCACGCTCAGCGTGAAGCCGCTGAAGAAGCCGGAATCTGACAGCGAATTGTGGGTAGTGACGCTGCCGGAGGCGTTGAAATAATACCAGGGCTTACCCCTCACCCTAGCCCTCTCCCCAAAGGGGAGAGGGGATTGTTCGGGGCAGACATTTATTGGACAGCTAAATCGTCTTAACGCTCTTTTCCCAGGTTTCGACCAGATGATCTCGCAGGCTTCCGGTCCCGTGCATTGTTACCAAAAGATTCTGTCGCGCGCGGGTAAAGCCGACGTAAAGGCGCTTGATATCGTCACTCAGATCTTCACTTTCCCTTTCCTTTGCCGCATCCATAATGGCAACCGAGTTAAACTCAAGCCCCTTGCTGCTGGGCAGCGGCATGACGCAGAGGTAATCATTCTGCGGAGACCAGTGCTTTTTATCATCGCTGGAGACAATCATCTGGTATGGGATCTTACGGGCTTCAAGCCTTGGTGCGAGAATACCTGAAATGCTGTAGGTTGAGGGGCACAGTATAGCAATTTCCGACCATGGAACACCCTGCTGTCGCTGCTCTGTGACCCAATCCAGGACGCGTGTAATCTCCTCGTCCTGATTATCAAAGCTGGCCAGCGCCGGATATTTCCCGGACAGTCCTCCTGCGGCAGGCTGCTGGTATTTGAGGGAAGCTTCTATGTGATTATTGAGATAATTAAACGCTACGCTGCTGGCGAAATGGAGTATTTGCCGGGTGTTGCGATAATTGGTATCCAGAATAGTTGTGCGGCCCTGAGCCTTTATATCCACGCTGGACAGGGTAAAATCGAGCGCTTTCTTTTTCTGATAAATTGACTGAGCATCATCGTACAGGAAAAGCAAGGAGCTATCTTTATTGTCTGGCATTTTGGCGAGGATCCTTAGCCACTCCGGCTTAAAATCGTGTCCTTCATCTATCAAAACGGCGCTGTACTGCTCCGGTTTGATCGCTCCCTCTTCAAATGCCTCCGTCAGCGCATTTTCCATCAGTTCAATAAAGTTTTTGCTCTTAGGTGGCAGACGCCGATGCGCTTTTAATTGCTGATAACACCAGGCGTGGAAATGGGTAATTTCGACTGGAAGCCTGAGGCTGTGCTGTTCGAGCTGCGCTTTCAGCTTTTTAGCCAGCGTAATGTTGTAGCAAATCACCAGTATCGGTTTAGTGTTTTCAATGTTGTTGGCAAGTTCAATACAGCGGTGGTGCAAAATAAGCGTTTTGCCGGAGCCTGCCACGCCGTGAATAACCCGGTGTCCGGCTCCCATGCTGCGGGCCAGCTGCTCCTGATTCCTGTCCATCATGCAAACCACATCGGGAGTATGGAAGGTAAAATGATCCAGATCGACTCGCGTCACGGACGCGTTAATGCGTACGTCGGGATAAAGATGCCAGCGAATGCGGTCGAGCTGTTGTGGCGTAGTATGATGAACGAAGCGATGTCTGAGAAGGGATTCGAGCCGGGCGGAGATCTGCTCTCGGGTCATAAACTCGGTGAGTTCATCTTTGCAAATCACCTGGCTGGCGGGCAATATTTCATTCAGCTCGTCGGGTGTAAAATTCTTTTCCAGCTGCGCCCGGGTGATATTGCTCAAGTACACCCCGTATCCGTACGGCATAATAAAACTGCCCTCATAATCACCCTGCTGCTGGCGAAGTAGAGGATCTTTTTTCAGGCTGTCGATGATGTGGAAGGTATATTGTCGAACCTGTTCGAGCGGGTTTTTCAGCGGCTCAATGCCGTTTTTGGTCTCGTAATCAATATGCGTTTTATTCGCGGATTTTATTTTCGTGATAAACCAGTCTTTCACCTCAATAAACAACAAACCTTTTTCGGGTGCCAGAATCACAAAGTCAGGATGCTCTTGCCTGTCTCCCATTCGGGTGTCGTACCAGCAGGTACACTGTTCGCTGAGCCCACCCTCCAGAAGCCTTGCCAGCCTTTTTTCTCCGGCCGTTATCTTCTCACTACAGCTGCTGATTGTGGGAATAATGATTGCCATAATACGCCTACCAATTCATGAAAATTATATAATTCCATTCAATTAATATTTCAGACAATATTAATTGAAGCATAATTTGTTATTATTAATGACATTAACAGACAATATGGCAAACAGAAAGCGCGATACGAGCAAATCTGCCTCAGAAAAATACGCTCCCTTGCGCGCGGACAAGGGAGCGGCTATTTACTTTTTCAGCCCCGCAAACGCTGCCCGAATCTCCTCTTCCGGCAGCTGTATTCCAATAAACACCATCACGCTGTGCGGCGCTTCATCGCCCCACGGGCGGTCCCAGTCGGCGCTGTACAGGCGCTGTACGCCCTGGAACAGCAGGCGGTTTGGCTCGCCGTCGATCCACAGCATCCCTTTGTAACGCAGCAGCTTGTCGGCAAACGACAGCAGCAGGTTTTCCATCACGCGGGAGACTTCGCTGATGTCCACCGGGTAGTCCAGCTCCACCACAATCGACGCCACGTCGTTTTGCCTGTCGCCCATAAAGTGGAAGCGTGGTTTCGTGGTGACGTTCTCCTCCAGCATAAAGCCGTTGGTGTTGAACAGCTGTGACAGGTCGATATCGCCGTGCGTTACCGTGTAAATCGGCGCGCGCGAGTTAATGCGCGTCAGGCGCTCGCGGAGTTTTTCGCTGTCGCCCGCCACGTCGGTTTTGGTCAGCAGGATGCGGTCGGCGTAGCCAACCTGAGACTGGGCGATGGTGAACTGGTTCATCTGCTCGTCGGCGTGCACCGCATCCACCAGTGCGATGACGCCGTCCAGCAGGTAGCGCTGGCACAGAATGTCATGGGAGAAGAAGGTCTGGATAATCGGGCCCGGGTCGGCCATGCCGGTGCATTCGATCACCAGACGGTCAAAGTCGATGTCGCCGCGATCGCGGCTGTCGAGCAGATCCAGCAGGGCGTCTTCCAGCTCGTTAGAGCGGGTGCAGCAGATGCAGCCGTTGGTCAGGGTTTTGATTTGCGTGGCGCGATCGCCAATCAGCTGGTCGTCCACCGAGACTTCACCGAACTCGTTTTCGATAACGGCGATTTTGAAGCCGTGCTGCTCGTTCAGGATGTGGCGCAGCAGGGTGGTTTTGCCTGCGCCGAGAAAACCGGTCAGCAGGGTAACGGCAATCGGGGTCATGGTCTCTCCTTTAGCAGCAGCGGACGCCGCCTTCTCCACTTCCGCCGTAGCGCGCTTCCTGACGCTCGCGGAAGAATTCGGTATAGGTCATGTACGGCTTATCCGGATGGTTGGTCTTCATATGCTCAACGTAGTTGTCATAGTCCGGAATGCCAATCAGCATCTTCGCCGCCTGACCGAGGTATTTTTTCGCTTCGCCTAAGTTACCAAACATAATGCATCCTGATAAGACAAAGCCCGGTGGCGCTACGCTTACCGGGCCTACAGTACCGTTGTAGGGCGGGTCAGCGTAGCGCCACCCGCCATTTTTTTAATGGTGTGAAGAGGTCTTCACGCCGCCTTCCGGCACTGGCACGTACGGGGTCTCTTTATCCGTACGGCCATCGGCGTTGCGCACTTTCATCCAGGTTTTAATCCCGTAGAAGATAATGCTATACACCACCACCAGGAACAGAATGCTCAGACCCGCGTTGGTGTAGTTGTTCACCACGATATGGTTCATGTTGGCAATCTGCTGCGCGCTCAGATCCGCGCCACCTGCGGCAATCTTCTCTTTGTACTGGTTAGCCATGAAGAAGAAGCCTTCCAGCTGCGGGTTGGTGCTGAACAGCTTCAGACCCAGCGCCCAGGTGGTGCAGAGCAGCAGCCACAGTGCAGGAACCACGGTCACCCAGATGTATTTGGTGCGTTTCATCTTCACGAGAACAACGGTGCCCAGCACCAGAGCTACGGCTGCGAGCATCTGGTTTGAGATGCCGAACAGCGGCCACAGGCTTTTCACGCCGCCCAGCGGGTCGACAACGCCCTGATACAGCAGGTAACCCCACAGGCCTACGCAGCCCGCCGTACCCAGAACACCCGCCACCAGAGAGTCGGTTTTCTTCAGGAATGGCACGAAGTTGCCCAGCAGATCCTGCAACATAAAGCGGCCTGCACGGGTACCGGCATCCAGCGCGGTGAGGATGAACAGCGCTTCAAACAGAATACCGAAGTGGTACCAGAAGCCCATGTCCGCCCACGGCAGCACTTTGTGGAACACGTGTGCGATACCTACCGCCAGCGTCGGCGCGCCACCTGCACGGTTCAGCACGGACGGTTCGCCGATGTCTTTCGCGGTCTGCATGATCTGCTCAGGCGAGATCACGAAGCCCCAGGAGCTGACGGTCGCCGCCGCGTGTGCGCTGGCCTCTTTCAGCTGGGCCATGATCAGCGCGGTATTTTCGCCGCCCATCTCATGCAGGTTTGGCATGGTGATGCCAAGACCCGCCGGTGGGGTGTTCATCGCGAAGTACAGGCCTGGCTCGATAATCGACGCCGCCACCAGCGCCATGATCGCCACGAAGGACTCCATCAGCATCGCGCCGTAACCGATAAAGCGCGCGTCGGTTTCGTTAGCCATCAGCTTCGGCGTGGTGCCGGAGGCGATCAGCGCGTGGAAGCCTGAAACGGCGCCGCAGGCGATGGTGATAAACAGGAACGGGAACAGGGCGCCTTTCCACAGCGGACCGGTGCCGTCAATGTACTGGGTCACCGCCGGCATTTTCAGCTCAGGGTTGATGATCACAATCCCGATCGCCAGCCCGACGATGACACCGATTTTCAGGAAGGTTGCCAGGTAGTCACGCGGAGCCAGAATCAGCCACACCGGCAGCAGGGCGGAGATAAACGCGTACCCGATCAGCGCGAAGGTGATGGTGGTGTCCTTGAAGGTCAGCGCCGGGCCCCAGTACGGGTCGTGCGCAATCACGCCGCCGAAGTAGATCGAGGCGACCAGCAGCACGATACCAATGACCGACACTTCACCCACGCGGCCCGGGCGCAGGAAGCGCATGTAGATGCCCATGAACAGCGCAATCGGCACGGTCGAGCAGACGGTGAAGACGCCCCACGGACTTTCGGCCAGCGCTTTCACCACGATCAGCGCCAGCACCGCCAGGATGATGATCATGATCAGGAAGCAGCCGAAGAGGGCGATAGTGCCCGGCACGCGGCCCATCTCTTCTTTGATCATCTCGCCCAGCGACGAACCGTTACGGCGCGAGGAGATAAACAGCACCATAAAGTCCTGCACCGCCCCCGCCAGCACCACGCCCGCCAGCAGCCAGAGCGTGCCCGGCAGGTAGCCCATCTGCGCGGCCAGCACCGGGCCGACCAGCGGACCCGCGCCTGCAATGGCGGCAAAGTGGTGACCAAACAGCACGTAGCGGTTGGTTGGCACGTAGTTCAGGCCGTCATTGTTAATGACCGCCGGGGTGGCGCGCGTCGGGTCGAGCTTCATGACCTTTTGCGCGATGTATAAGCTGTAGTAGCGATAAGCCACAAGGTAGACGGAAACCGACGCGACCACGATCCACAGGGCGCTGACGTGCTCGCCCCGGCGTAATGCGACAACCGCCAGACAGAAAGCACCGAGGATCCCGAGTAAGGCCCAGGGCACGTGCTTGAGTAGTTTTTTAGTATCCATAGTAAGACCTGGTTTTTTATGTAAAGAAAAAAGGGTCAGGGTTCGTTGTGAGGAGGTATTGATTAATGCTGGAGCGATCGTGCCAGATCCCCGCACGCGTAAAGCACGGTAAATGGGTGAGTGGTTGAAAGCGATGCGTGAGCGGTCAAAAGCGGGGGCGAGTGGTTAAGGCTCACCCCCGGCGGAAAGAAATATGTGATTGAGATCACTAAGGATAATCTGGCGCTTCGGGCGTGGCCGTTCAGGCCTGTGCGGAAACGCAGCGCTTTTTGTGCAACGGGATCAAACCGTGGCTTCCATCTCCATCATCACCGGGTGGAAACGGCGTTTGAAGTAGATCAGGCCGTGCCCCTCGCTGCTGAGAATGATGTTTTTGATTTCCACGAGATAGACCAGATGGGTGCCGATAGTTTGCACCTGGGTTATCTCCCCTTCCAGACTTGCCAGCGCGCCTTTCAGCACCGGCTGCGCCAGCGGGCCTTTCTGCCAGCAGGAGAGCGCGAAGCGCTCCTCCATGGCCATGCCCGTCATTCCGGCAAAGTGGCGGGCCATGATCTCCTGCTCGTGGTTCAGCACGTTGACGCACAGTTTGCCGTTGCCCTGAAAGACCGGGTTCATGGCGCTGTTGGCGTTGATGCAGACCATGACCGAGGGCGGAGTATCCGTTACCGAACAGACCGCAGTGGCGGTAATACCGCAGCGACCGGCGTCGCCCTCGGTGGTGACCACATTTACCGCCGCCGACAGGCTGGCCATCGCGTCGCGAAAACGCAGGCGTTCTTCAGATTGCATTGAAACCTCCCGCTGCGCTATTTCAGCAGCTTATCCAGCATGTTGATATCAGTGTTGTTGTGCAGGTGCGGCACGGTCCAGCCGTGCTGGTCGTATTCGGACATGCAACGGTCAACCATCGCCATCATCTTGTCCATGTTGCCGGAGCTTTGCGCCTGACGCAGGCATTGCAGGCGGATCTCGTCCTGGCTTCCGGAGTAGTTAATCTCGTACAGCTCGTGGCGACCGCCAAACTCGCTGCCGATGGCGTCCCACATCAGTTTCAGGATCTTGATGCGCTCGACGTGATCCATCCCGTTGGAGCCGCGCACGTACTTCGCCAGATACTGGTCGATCTGCGGGTTGTTCAGGTCCCGCGCGCTGGACGGCAGATAGATCAGTCCGGAGGTCACGTTGCGTTCGATGATGTTCTTGATCTTCGCGTAGGCCATTGGCGCCATCACGCGGTAGGTCTGCAACGCCGCGTGGTCAGGCAGGTACGCGCCGTTCACCCACGGCGTCGCTTCGGAGCACATGGAGTCGCTCAACGCCCAGAACATGTTGCGCCACGCCACCACTTCGCCGAGATCCGCCTGCACGCCGCGGAACTCCAGGGTGCCGGTGCACTCCAGGGATTTTTTCAGCAGGGCGGTGATGAAGTCGAGCTTCACCGCCAGGCGCACGCAGGCCTGAAGCGGGTACATGCGGGCGAAGCCGCCCTCCATCGTCCAGCGACGGCAGCGGTCGAAGTCGCGGTAAATCAGCACGTTTTCCCACGGGATCAGCACGTGATCCATCACCAGAATGGCGTCGTTCTCGTCGAAGCGGCTGGAGAGCGGGTAGTCATACGGGGATCCGGTCGCGCCTGCCACCATCTCGTACGAGGCGCGCGAGATCAACTTCACCCCTTCGGCGTCCATGGGGGCGACGAACATCAGCGCGAAGTCCGGGTTTTCGCCCATCACCTGCGCGGAGCCAAAACCGATCATGTTGTAGTGGGTCAACGCCGAGTTGGTCGCCACCACCTTCGCGCCGCTGACAACGATCCCGGCGTCGGTCTCTTTCTCCAGCTTGATGTAAACGTCCTTCACCTCGTCCGCCGGCTTATGGCGATCGATCGGCGGGTTGACGATGGCGTGGTTAAAGTACAGGCCGGTTTCCTGAATGCGGGTGTACCAGTTGCGGGCGTTCTGCTCGAACTGACCGTAGAAGGCAGGGTTCGCTCCCAGCGCGCAGCCGAACGCCGCTTTGTAGTCCGGTGTGCGCCCCATCCAGCCGTAGCTCAGGCGCGACCACTCGGCGATGGCGTCGCGCTGCTGGCGCAGGTCGTCGGCGCTTTTCGCCACGCGGAAAAATTTGTGGGTGTAGCCGCCGCTGCCGGTGTCGGTGCCCCAGCACAGCGTATCCTGCATGTCTGGCTTGTGCAGGGCGTCGTACATCTGGGCGATGGACGCCGCCGCATTGCGAAATGCCGGGTGGGTAGTGACGTCCTTAACGCGCTCGCCGTAGATATAAATCTCACGGCCATCTTGCAGGCTTTTTAAATACTCTTCGCCGGTTAACGGACGTTTGGCATCAGCGCGGAAATCTTCAGGCTTCATAGGGACCTCGTATCGGAAGATGGTTGTTAAATTTATGTTTTGTTTTTGTTGTTTAATTGAAGCGTGAGAGGGGCGGAACGTGAAGGGACGATTGGGACAACGGCGGGTACTTTTCGGGCGGGATTGGGATTTGTGATCTGTGCGGGTTTTTGGCGGGTGGCGCTGCGCTTACCCGCCCTACATACCGCGATGCGCTCAGGAAACCGGTACTTTCTGCGCCCGATACGCGCTGGGCGAGCAGCCCGTCAGGCGACTGAAAAACCGGGCGAAATAGGCCGGATCTTTAAATCCCAGCTGCCAGGCAATCTCGCTGACCGCGCTGTCGGAAAACAGCAGCAGGCGCCTGGCCTCGCGCAGCTGCCGGTCGAAGATCAGCCGTTTCGGCGAGCGGTTGGCGAAGCGGCGGCAGATGTCCGTCAGGCGGGATTCGGTGAGGTGCAGTTCGCTGGCGTATTCCGGTACCGTCCAGTGCTGGTGATAGTGGGTGTCGATCAGCTGGGTAAAGCGCTGAAACAGCTTCAGCTCGCCGCGCATGCCGCTGGCCGCGTGGTCGTCGAGCTTCGCATTGCGCAGCAGCAGGGTAAAGACCGCCTGCGCCAGAAGGACCAGCGTATGTTCACGGCCCGGCAGCTGTGCCGTGGATTCCCGGGCAATGAGCTGCCAGTAGTGCTTCAGCGCCGCCAGCTCGTCAGGCTTGTCGGCAAGCGACAGGCAGATCCCCGGCAGGCCGAACGCTTCCCGCGTGCCGGGGTAGAGCACTTCTAACAGCGGCCAGATGAGATCCTCGCGCACCGTCAGCACGTGGCCGTCGCTGTCGGATTCGGTGATGAAGGCGTGCGGCACCGACGGCGGCGTCAGCACAAACAGCGGCGCCTGCACCGAATAGCGGTGGTCGTCGAGCTGGAGCTCAATCTGCCCGGTGTCGAGAAAGTGCATCTGAAAATACTGGTCGTGACGGTGCGCCTGCATGTCGCGGCCAAAAAAGGCCGCCATGCGCGCGAACGACTGGTAGTGCACATCGTCGGAGCCCAGACTTTCGTCGTACTCCTTGCTGATATCAATGTTGGCGATAGGGCTCTGGCACATGCTCGTTCCTCTGTTGAACCCGCTGCGTCATCGGGATGCGCGTCAGCACCAGCGCGCCGACCACCAGCAGACCCGCCACGAACCACAGCCCGGAGCTGAAGCTGCCGGTCGCGTCGCGCAGAATACCAATCAACAGCGGGCTGACGGCAGAGCCGACGTTGCCGATGGCGTTGATCACCGCCAGCGCCACCGCGCGGGATTGCAGGCTAATAACCTGGTCCGGCGTGGTCCAGAATATCGCCATGGCGGTAAACGATCCGGTTGAGGCCATGATGATGCCAAGCAGCTGGATCAGGCTGTGATCGGTCGCGGAGGCCAGCATCCATCCCGCCGCTGCAAACAGGTACGGCAGGATGGTGTGCTTTTTTCGCTCTTTCAGCCTGTCGGAGCGGCGACTCCACCAGATCATCCCGAGAATGGTACAAAACTGCGGGATCGCCGCCAGCAGGCCAATCACGATATTGCTGCTGCCGGTGTTGAAGCTTTGCAGGATCTGCGGCGTCCAGATGTTGATCGCACTCAGCGTATTGGTCAGACAGAAGTAGGCCAGCGTGTAGAGCAGCACGGCGGGCGTAAGCACCTCGCGAAGCGTCGATCGCGGCGTGACGGATTGGGCGATGGCGACCTCCTGCTCACGGGCGATCATCGTTTTCAGCGCCTGCTTTTCGTCTTCATCCAGCCAGGTGGCCTGATCTGGCGTGTCGTTGAGGTAAAACCAGGTCACTACGCCGAGCACCACCGACGGCAATCCCTCCAGCAGAAACAGCCACTGCCAGCCCTTCAGGTTCCACAGCCCGTCCATCGCCAGAATATACCCGGAGAGGATCGAGCCAAGCATCATGGTCACCGGCATGGCAATCATAAACAGCGCGTTGGCGCGGGCGCGGTGATAGGCCGGGAACCACCAGGTGAGATAGACCAAAATCCCCGGCAGGAAACCGGCTTCCGCAATGCCCACCAGCATGCGCAGGACGTAAAGCGTTTCGGGGCTGGTGGCGAACATGGTGCAGGTGGAGGCGATGCCCCACACCACCATGATCCCGGCGATCCAGCGCCGCGCGCCGACCTTCGCCAGCATGATGTTGCTGGGGATCCCGCACAGCACGTAGGTGACGTAAAACAGCGTCGCGGCCAGGCCAAACATGGTCGACGTGAGGCCAAGATCTTTGCCCATCGTCAGACCGGCAAAGCCGATGTTGATGCGATCGAGAAACGAGAAAACAAACAGGATAAAGAGAAACACGATCAAACGACGGAACAGCTTATTGATTGCGCGATGTTCTACATCTTTATTATGCAGGGTTGAGGTCGTCATGTTGCGCTCCACATCGTACGTTTAGTAGACGGATTTATTGTTATCAACTGCTGTGGTGACGTCGGTAAAGCGGGCCGCCAGCGCTTCGGCGCTGCGGGCGAGCAGGGTGGTATCAACGCCAACCGCCACAAACAGTGCGCCGAGGCCGAGATAGCGTTTCGCCAGCTGTTCATTCGCCATCAGGATGCCGGGCGCTTTGCCCGCGCTGAGGATCTGGGCGATCGCCTGCTCAATAGCGGCCTGCACCTCCGGGTGCTGCGGGTTGCCGGCAAAGCCCATATCGGCGCTCAGATCCGCCGGGCCGATAAACACGCCGTCGACGCCTTCCACGTCCAGGATCTGCGGCAGGTTTTTCAGCGCCTCGCGGGTTTCGATTTGCACCAGCACGCACATGGCGTCGTTAGCCTGATGCAGATAGTCCGGGATACGGTTCCAGCGCGACGCGCGTGCCAGGGCGCTGCCGACGCCGCGAATGCCCGCAGGCGGGTAGCGGGTGGCGCTTACCGCCAGCCGCGCCTCGTCAGCGTTTTGCACCATCGGCACCAGCAGGGTTTGCGCCCCCACGTCCAGCAGCTGCTTGATCTGCACCGGATCGTTCCACGACGGGCGCACCACCGGCTGGCTGGGATAGGGGGCGATAGCCTGTAATTGAGTTAACACGGTCTGCACGCTGTTCGGCGCGTGCTCGCCGTCGATCAGCAGCCAGTCAAAACCGGCCCCGGCCAGCAGCTCGGCGCTGTAGCTGCTGGTCAGCCCCAGCCATAAGCCGATTTGCGTACGGCCCGCCTTCAGCGCCGCTTTGAATGCGTTTTGCATGGTCGCCTCCTTACACAAAGCGACAGCTGATGGAACCCATGCTGCCGTAGTCAACATGGAAGGTATCGCCTCTGCTGGCGGCAACCGGACGGGTAAACGAGCCACCGAGGATGACTTGTCCGGGCTCAAGCTGCACGTCGTACGGCGCGAGCTTGTTCGCCAGCCACGCCACGCCGTTCGCCGGGTGATTAAGCACGCCAGCGGCGACGCCGGTCTCTTCGATCACGCCGTTGCGATAGAGCAGGGCGGAGATCCAGCGCAGATCCAGCGCGTCGGGCTTAATCGGACGGCCGCCGAGGATCACCCCGGCGTTGGCGGCGTTGTCGGAGATGGTGTCGAACACCTTGCGCGGGCGCTGGGTCTCCGGGTCAACGTTGTGGCAGCGGGCGTCGATCAGCTCCAGCGCGGGGATCACGTAGTCCGTGGCGTTGTAAACGTCGAAGATCGTGCAGTTCGGGCCGCGCAGCGGTTTTGCCAGCACGAAGGCCAGCTCCACTTCAATGCGCGGGACGATAAAGCGGTCAACGGGGATGTCGCTGCCGTCGTGGAAGAACATGTCGTCCAGCAGCGCGCCGTAGTCCGGCTCGCTGATTTGCGAGCTGGCCTGCATCGCCTTCGAGGTGAGGCCAATCTTGTGGCCTTTCAGCACGCGGCCTTCGGCAATTTTCAGGCTCACCCATTCGCGCTGTACGGCGTAGGCGTCTTCAATCGTGATCTCCGGGTACTCCAGCGAGATCGCGCGGATCTGCTCCCGGGACTGTTCCGCCTGATGCAGGCGGTGGGCGATCAGGGTATGGGTGTGTTTGTCGAGCATGGCGTATCCTTTGTGCGGCTGTTGCCGGGTGGCGCGTAGCGATCCCGGCCTACGTTCGAGCCGTTGTAGGCCCGGTAAGCGAAGCGCCACCGGGCGAAAAAGATGTCTACTTAAACAACGCGTGTACGTTGTTTTGTTTGTAATTGAGCGTCGGGTGCAGCTCGTCGAGCTCGAAAGACAGCGCCAGATAGCGCTCCGCCATCAGCTCTGCAAAATGCGCTTTGATCAGCGCAAACAGCATCTCCCCCACGGCTTCCCGGCTCTCCAGGCTCCGGCCCGCGCCGATCTTCAGCGTCATATGCACAAAGGCGTAATCATGCTTACCGTCCGCCATCTGCCAGGTGTCCAGCCAGTGGGCGCGGCTGCGGATGCCGCCGAGCGGGAAGATCCCCGTGGCGGCCAGCGCCTCGTTCACTTTGGCGAACAGCCCCGGCAGGTCGGCCTGCGCGCGGATGTTGTCGGTACATTCAGCAATAAAGTGCGGCATAACGACTCCTTACGCGGGCAGCGGGAAAACGGCGTTAACCTGGCCGGTGCCGGAGCTGGCGAACAGCTCGGTGAGAAACTCCACCTTGCCGTTGTAGTTGTCCCAGCCGAGCATCCCCAGCAGCATCACCGTGTCGTGCATGTTGCCCTCGCCGTAGCAGTAGTCGGCATACTCCGGCAGCATGCTGCAAAACTCTTTAAACTGGCCTTCGCGCCACAGCTTGACCACGCGCTCGTCCATCTGGCGGTCGAACTCGCGGGTGTAGCTGTTCATCCCTTCCTCGGCGCGCTGGTCGTCGATAAACCTGTGCGACAGCGAGCCGCTGGCGAGCACCGCCACGGTGCCGTCGTACTTTTCGATGGCGCTGACGATGGCCTCGCCCAGCCTGCGGCTGTCGGCGAAATCGTGAACCGTGCAGAACGCGGAGATGGAGATCACTTTGAAGTGCTTATCCGCGTTCATGTAGCGCATCGGTACCAGGGTGCCGTACTCCAGCTTGAGGCTCGGGATGTTGTGCGCCTTGGCGCGCACGCCGAGCTTCACCGCTTCGTCGGCGATCAGCTGCCCGAGCTCAGGGTTGCCGTCGTAGTCATACGTCATGTCGCGGATAAAGTGCGGCAGCTCGTTGCTGGTGTAGACGCCTGAAAAATGATCCGCACAGTTGATGTGGTACGCGCTGTTTACCAGCCAGTGGGTGTCGAACACGATGATGGTGTCCACGCCCAGCTCGCGGCAGCGCTTGCTGATCTCTTTATGCCCGTCGATGGCCGACTGGCGGCAGCCGTGGTTTTTCCCCGGCAGCTCGGAAAGGTACATCGACGGCACGTGGGTGATTTTTGCCGCTAACGCTAGCTTGCCCATTGTCAGATCCCCCATTTTGGAATCGGATGGTCGCCCATGGAGATGCAGACGTTCTTCATCTCCGCGAACACCTCAAAGCTGTACTCGCCGCCTTCGCGCCCGGTGCCGGAGGCCTTCACGCCGCCAAACGGCTGGCGCAGGTCGCGCACGTTCTGGGTGTTCACGAACACCATGCCCGCTTCAATGTTGCGCGCCAGACGGAGCACCTTGCTGACGTCCTGGGTCCAGATGTACGACGCCAGGCCGTACTCCACGTCGTTCGCCAGGCGCAGGCCTTCCGCTTCGTCCTTAAACGGCAGCAGGCAGGCCACCGGCCCGAAGATCTCCTCCTGCGCCACGCGCATGCGGTTGTCGACGTCCGCCAGCACCGTCGGGCGCAGGAAGTTGCCGCCTTTCAGGTGCGCGGGCAGGTCGGTCGGTTTGTCCGGGCCGCCCGCCAGCAGGGTTGCGCCTTCTTCAATGCCGAGGCGGATATAGCCGGAGACTTTTTCCCAGTGCTGTTGGCTGATGAGCGCGCCAATCTGGGTGTTCGGATCGGTCGGGTCGCCCACGCGCAGGCGGTTGGCGCGCTCGGCAAAGCGCTTGACGAATTCCGGGTAGATGCTCTGCTGGATGAAAATGCGCGAGCCGGCGGTGCAGCGCTCGCCGTTGATGGAGAAGATGGTGAACAGCGCGGCGTCCAGGGCGCGCTCGATATCCGCATCTTCAAAAATCAGCACCGGGGATTTGCCGCCCAGCTCCATGGAGTATTTCTTCAGCCCGGCGTTTTTCATGATGTTGCGCCCGGTGGCGGTGCCGCCGGTGAAGGAGACGGCGCGCACGTCGTGGTGGCGCACCAGTGCATCGCCCGCCGTGGCGCCGTAGCCCTGCACCACGTTCAGCACGCCCGCCGGAATGCCCGCCTCCAGCGCCAGCTCGCCCAGACGGTCGGCGGTCAGCGGCGAAAGTTCAGACATCTTCAGCACCGCGGTGTTGCCCAGCGCGAGACAGGGCGCGACCTTCCAGGTGGCGGTCATAAACGGCACGTTCCACGGCGACACCAGCGCGCAGACGCCCACCGGCTGCACCAGCGTGTAGTTGAGCATCTTGTCGTCGACCGGGTAGGTTTTGCCGTTCATCTGCTGGCACACCTCAGCGAAAAACTCGAAGTTGTGCGAGGCGCGCGGAATGAGCACGTTTTTGGTCTGATGGATCGGCAGGCCGGTGTCGGCGGTTTCCATTGCGGCAATGTCCGGCACGTTCTGGTCAATCAGTTCGCCCAGGCGACGCATCAGGCGCGCGCGCTCCTTCATCGGCAGGTTGGCCCATTTCGGGAACGCCTCTTTAGCGGCGGCAACGGCCTGATGAATTTCCGCTTCACCGCCGGAGGCGACTTCCGCTAATACCTCGCCGGAGGCCGGGTTAGTGGTGTGGAAGTACTCACTTCCGGCGACGTTTTTACCGTTGATCCAGTGGTTAATCTTTTTCATTTTGCTGTCTCCTCACTGACAATTCGGTTTACCAGGCGGCCCACGCCTTCCACCTCCACCACCACTTCATCGCCCGGCACCACGTCGGATAGCCCCTTCGGTGTGCCGGTGGCAATCATGTCGCCGGGTTGCAGGGTCATAAAATCGCTCAGATACGCAATCAGGTAGGGGATGCTGAAAATGAGATCGGCGGTGGTGCCTTCCTGACGCAGTTCGCCGTTGACGTAGGTGCGAAGACGAAGGTTGTGCGGATCGGGAATCGCTGATTTCGGCACGACGTGCGGGCTGATGGGGGTCAGCCCGTCGCGGCTTTTTACCCGCAGGTTCGGGCGGTAGTAGTTTTCCAGGTAGTCGCGGATGGCGTAGTCGTTGCAGACCGTATAGCCCGCGACATACTCCATCGCCTCGGCTTCGCTCACCTTACGCGCGGTTTTACCGATAACCACCACCAACTCCGCCTCGTAGTGCATGTATTCGATATTGTTTGGACGCTCCGAGGTCTGGTTGTCGCCGTTAAAGGTGTTCGGCGCTTTGATAAACACCAGCGGTTCGGTGGGCGGTTTGAAATCCAGCTCGCTGGCGTGATCGGCGTAGTTAAGGCCGAGTGCGAACAGCGTGGCGTGCGGCGGCGCGGTACGGGTAAGGGCGACGTCGCGCTCATCCACCACCGGGTTTTCCAGCGGCGGGAAACCTTCTGCCAGAATGCGTACCCGATCGCCCGGACGGATCTCGACGCGGCTTTGCGGCGTGCCGAGCAATATGGCATCGCCGGGGTTCAGGGTGGCAAATTCGCTCAGGGCGCTCAGCAGTTCGGCGGCGTTGCGGTGCAGATCGGCGGTATTCCAGTGGTCCGCTTCGCGGCCGTTGATCTCGGTGATGATGGTCAGGTTGTCCACGCTATCAACGGCGACAGGCTCGCCGAGCGGGCAAAATCCATCCCGACATTTGGCCTTAATGGCCGGGCGATAAAAGCTCTCCTCCGGCAGGCTGATTTCGTTGGCCAGCGCATACCCGGCGATGTACGCCGCCGCCTCTTCAGCGCGTACTTTGCTGGCGGTTTTTCCTACCACCAGCGCCACCGTCGCACCGCTTAACACCGTTTCCCCCTGCGGGAAAGGAATCGGTTCGCCTGCGCGGATAACGGTGTTGTGTGGCTTGATAAACCACACCGCCGTTTTTGGCGGCGCGTTATAGGGGGCTTTTTCAAACGCCTCTGCCCAGGCAGCACGCTGGCTCTGGTGGTTTAGCGCCACGGCAAAAACAGTACCTTTCATTCCCATACTCCTCAGACCGGATATCCGGTGCGGATTTCATTAATATGTTAATGATCTGGTTTTATGCTTTTGCTGAACGTTTCGCAATCAGAAGTGAATAATTTGTGATATGAGTAACAATAAATTTACATAAACAGGTAAATATATCATTGAATCAATGGATTAAAAAAAGCGAGTTGTTTCTGTTAGACTTTTTAGGTAAAAACGTGCTGTTGATAAAAGCATCTGTTTTGAATTGTTTAGTTGTTAATGATGTAAGGGGAAGGCTATGCATGATTCATTAACCATCGCGCTGTTGCAGGCGCGTGAAGCGGCGATGGGCTACTTCCGCCCAATAGTGAAGCAGCATAATCTGACCGAGCAGCAGTGGCGTATCGTCCGCGTGCTGGCCGAGCATCCCTCCATGGATTTTCACGATCTGGCGTTTCGCACCTGCATTTTGCGCCCGAGCCTGACCGGCATTCTGACGCGCATGGAGCGCGACGGTCTGGTGCTGCGCTTAAAGCCGGTGAACGACCAGCGCAAGCTGTACGTGTCGCTGACGAAAGAAGGTAACGCGCTGTACCAGCGTGCTCAGGCGCAGGTGGAAGAGGCGTACCAGCAGATTGAGGCGGAATATACGCCGGAGAAGATGAAGCAGCTCACGGCGCTGCTGGAAGAGTTTATTGAACTCGGAAACCGACATATCGCCGCGCGGGACGAAGCGTAAAAACCCTAAATTCCAGGATGATTTTCGTAAAGTTTTCTCATGCCAGGCCGAATATTCTGTATCTGTCTGAGGAAAGAGAAAACATGTTAAACCGAATCAAGATTGTCACCAGCTTACTGCTGGTTTTAGCGATATTTGGCCTTTTACAACTCACATCCGGTGGTCTTTTCTTCAATGCCCTGAAGCATGACAAAGAGAATTTCACCGTCCTGCAAACCATTCGCCAGCAACAATCCACCCTGAACGGTAGCTGGGTGGCGCTGTTGCAAACCCGTAATACCCTGAACCGCGCGGGTATCCGCTACATGATGGATCAGAACAATATCGGCAGCGGCTCTACCGTCGCCGAGCTGATGCAAATTGCGTCTGCGTCCCTGAAGCAGGCGGAAAAAAACTGGGCGGATTACGAAGCGCTGCCGCGCGACCCGCGTCAGAGCGACGCTGCGGCGCTGGAGATTAAACGTAATTACGATATCTACCACGGCGCGCTGGCCGAGCTGATCCAGCTGCTGGGGGCAGGCAAGATCAATGCGTTCTTCGACCAGCCGACCCAGAGCTATCAGGACGGCTTTGAGAAGCAGTACGTCGCCTACCTGCAACAGAACGACGCGCTGTACCAGACCGCGGTTGAAGACAGCAACAGTTCTTACCGCCAGGCTATCTGGGTGCTGATTAGCGTGCTGGTTGCCGTGCTGGTGGTGATTGTCGCCGTCTGGCTGGGCATTAAGCAGGCGCTGATATCGCCGCTGAACCGTCTGATCGACAGCATTCGTCATATCGCGAGCGGCGACCTGGTGAAGCGCATCGACGTGGAAGGCTCCAACGAGATGGGCGAACTGGCCGACTCCCTGCGCCATATGCAGGGTGAACTGGTGCGTACCGTGGGTGACGTGCGTAACGGCGCAAACGCCATTTACAGCGGCGCGAGCGAGATCTCGATGGGCAATAACGATCTCTCATCCCGTACCGAGCAGCAGGCTGCCTCTCTGGAAGAGACGGCGGCCAGCATGGAACAGCTGACTGCCACCGTGAAGCAGAACGCCGAGAACGCCCGTCAGGCGAGCAACCTGGCGCTGAGCGCCTCTGAGACGGCGCAAAAAGGCGGTAAAGTGGTGGATAACGTGGTGCAGACCATGCGCGACATCGCTGGCAGTTCGCAGAAGATTGCCGATATTATCAGCGTAATCGACGGCATTGCCTTCCAGACCAACATTCTGGCGCTGAACGCGGCGGTAGAAGCGGCGCGTGCGGGTGAGCAGGGCCGTGGTTTTGCGGTAGTTGCGGGTGAAGTGCGAAACCTGGCGCAGCGTAGCGCCCAGGCGGCGCGCGAGATCAAGAGCCTGATTGAGGACTCCGTTGGCCGGGTGGAAGTGGGTTCAACGCTGGTGGAAAGCGCCGGTGAAACCATGGGTGAAATCGTGAATGCGGTTACCCGCGTGACGGACATCATGGGCGAGATTGCCTCTGCGTCTGACGAGCAGAGCCGCGGTATCGACCAGGTCGGCCTGGCGGTGGCGGAGATGGACCGCGTGACCCAGCAGAACGCCTCGCTGGTAGAAGAGTCAGCAGCGGCGGCGGCGGCACTGGAAGAGCAGGCGAGCCGTCTGACGCAGGCCGTTGCGGTGTTCCGTATCCAGCAGGAGCAGATGAAGGCGCGCGAGTTTGCCTCCGCGAAAAGCGTTGCCGCACCGGTGATAGCGCGTAAACCGGCGACCGCAGATGCGGGTGATAACTGGGAAACGTTCTGATCGCGTGCGTTTTGCTGGGTGGCGGCTGCGCCTGACCCGGCCTACGGGATGTGCGTGTTGCCGGGTGGCGGCTACGCCTTACCCGGCCTACGGTGTGGGATCGCGGCTACGGAACGCGTTTTTTGTAGGCCCGGTAAGCGTAGCGCCACCGGGCGATTTTACAGAGGCAGGCGCATGGCGCAGCGGGAACCATACGCTAAACCGTGCGCCGCCTCTTCCTCACGTTTCTGACGCAGCTCCGGCGTCAGCGTTGCCATCATGTCAAACCCCAGCCGCGCATAGAACGGCGCGTTCCACGGGACATCACGAAACGTCGTTAACGTCAGCGAGGCGAGCCCCAGCGCGCGGGCACGCTCTGCAACACGGTTAATCAACTGGCGTCCGATCCCCTGTCCCTGCCAGTCCAGATCAACCGACAGTTCCACGATAAACAGCGATGATGGATGGGCTTCGGCGAGAATAAAGCCCACCGGGCACCCGTCAGCCAGCGCCAGCCAGCTTAATCCCCGCGCGGCATAGCCGAGGTGATCCTCAACCGAAATTACGTCGCCGTCGGCAAGCCAGGCCAGCTCAGGAACGTCGCGAAACCGCTGCCCGGCCGCGCGTTCGATCGCGGGCAGGGCGGTTGCGTCATCGCAGGTTGTGGGGCGGATTTCAATGTTCATGGCGGGAAGTATAGCCTGAGCGACCGCTATTACTCCGAGCAAACCAGCACCGGCGAGTAAAAATTGCTGATCACCAGCGCGCTCTGCGGCGTGCGCTCTATCGTCAGGAGCCTTTTTTTCCCCAGCGTCAGGCCCGCGACGTACTTTTCAAATACCCCCGGCGGCATGGCGTCATGGCTGAAGCGCTCCACTTTTTGAATAATAATTTCATACAGCTCTCCCTCCACGTGCCGCCATTTAAACATCTCCTGACGAGAAACCTCCCAGCTGTTCGGGGCATTCTCGACGTTGCCGTTAAGCGTGATGTAGCCCGTTTTATCCGGGTGAAAACGCATTATGATCTCCCCGTCGAACGTGAATTCATGGTTGTCGCGCCTGTCGGAGAAGGTCAGGTTGCCATCGCAGGCCACCGACAGCGGGGGCGTGTAGTAATACCACGCCAGCGCGGCGCCCAGAAGCAGCAGGTTGAGGACCAGTATTAGCCACACTTTTTTGTGTTTCATATCACCACTCGTAATAGTAAAGCGTACGACAGGCGCTGGCTTTATCGTGCGTGAGCGAGCACTGGGATAGCACCAGCCGCCCTTCGTGACCGTAGAAAAGCGTTCTCTGGATGTGCATGTAAAAGATCGAATTTTTCAGACACGGGAGATGACCGTCCTGCTGAAGCTTTTGCGCCAGGGCAATTGCCCTGTCGTGGAACACATCCGCCAGCGGCGTAAAGGTGTAAACCGGACACGTGTCGATATGGGTAAGCAGGTGAATTTCACTCTGCGGGGCATCTGGCTTAATGGCCGTTATCCAGACGCACAGCGCAACAATCGCCAGCGTGAGCGCGCCGCAGAACAGCAGTTCCGGACGAACGCGCCATGTCGGTTTCGCCGTTACGCCCTCTGGCGCCTCTTCCTCCAGCGCCGTGACCGTGACGTCCGCGCAGAGCATAAAGCCCGTTTTCGGCACCGTGACGATAAACAGCACGTCGGGAAGCAGGCTGGCCAGCATTTTGCGCAAGATGCTGATGTACTGGTTTAACGAGTTGTTGGATCCCTGAAGCCCGCGCCGATCCCAGACCTCATGGAGGAACGTTTCCCGTTCGACGACGTTCCCGTGATGCTTCACCAGCAGCTTCAGGATGGTATTGGCCGTACAGGTGAGGATCTGCGCATCCTCGTCTGGCGCATTAACAGGAGCAATGGTACCGTCCTCGTCGTTGTAAACGAGGGCGTCAGCAAGCAGGTATTTCATAAGTTGTTGTAATACAAACAGAGATATTCAATTAAAAAAAACAGGCATTACGCCTGAGCAAACAGCGTTGTTGGTTATTTTAGCGCCACTGTTACCGATAACATTGATCCAGACGGTTTTTTGGTGAGTTTAATAAGTCAGCGTGACTATCACGTCGTCAATGAACTCCCCCGTCCCGCTCAGGGGCTGGGCCGGAACCTCCCCGTAAACGGTGAAGTCCTGCGTGCCGCCGGCGGGGTTGGTGACGTTCAGCGTATCGCCGCTGCTTTGATCGCCCCAGCGCTGCGTCGCCCCCGCATCCTGCCAGAGCCCATAGCGCAGGCACTGCCCCTCATCGTTGCAAAGCTGCCGCCAGTCGCCGCTGGCATGATTGCCTTTCCCCATGGCAAGCGTGAATGCGGTTCCGGCCGGGCAGCGCGTGGTGAGGGTCGCCGTCGAGCGCGTGGGGCGCAGCGCGGTGGTGCTGGTCAGGGTGCCGAAGTTCAGCGGGGTGACACGCTCTATGTAGCATCCCTCGCTGATTTCGGCCTGCGCATTGCTCCCGCCCTGCACCTGTTCCCCCTCTGCGGAGCCATCAGCACAGCTTTGCAGGGCATCCTGGCGGGTAGCGCTGTGCCAGGCGATGCGCAGGTTCATGTTGTAGTTGTAATAGTGGGTCGCGGGGAGCTGGCTTTGCCCCGCCGGCAGGGTGGCGATAAGCGGAAAGCTGCCGCTGACGCTGGCGTTGCTTCGCGCCGTGATGGTCTGCTGGATGAGATCCCCGCGGCTGGCGGGGCCCAGCTCCTGCGATCGCGCGAGGCCGTTAAGCAGGCGAAACAGCAGGGTGTACTGCTTTCCCTCCTGGTCGCCCGTCGAAAGCATCTGAAAGGGCGGGGCGTCGATGCTGCTCAGACAGACGTTGATGTACTCTGCCGTGCCGAAGTTATCGGCCTGACAGCTAAACTTTACCTCGGTGTTGGTCGAGGCGGCGTTACCCGGCACGACGTTGCCGAAGTTAATCACCGCGGGGGAGGTAATCCAGCACGCTGCCGCCATCGCCTTCATGGACAGCACAAGCAACAATGTTAACGGCGTTTTTATTGACACAGCTGTTCTCCAATATTGATTACGGTTGACGCGGTGCGCGGGGCCGGAAGCGTGACCCGACACTCGCCTTCACCGGTTTTCACCACCAGCTCGCCCGGCAGGGGCGGATCTTCAAGCCAGATAAACCCGTCGCGACCCACGATAGTGGCGCCGTGTGGCGTTGAAACGACGCTGCCCAGCGGCAGCGGCTGGCGGCGCCTGTCGACCAGCCGGGCCTGAACCGTCACGGCGCGGTGGACGTTAAAATCGACTTTTACCGCGCTGCTGTTGCCCGGTCTGGCATACATGTCGGTGACGGGGGCGATGACGTCGGGCGGCAGATCCAGCGGATCGATGCTGACTTTGCTGTTGTGGTAGCGCGGCAGGTCGGTCAGCAGAAGGTATCCCTTCTCATCGGTCTCGCCCGCCCGGCGGTTTTCCAGCATCACCGGCACGTGCCCGATACCGCGCGTGGAGACCAGCGCCAGCCCCTGCTGGCTGTAGCGTAAAGCGTGCAGGCTGTTGTCCAGCAGCGTCAGGCTGCCTTCGGCCGAGGCGTACTGGTTGACCGCGTTAGTGCTCTGCTCCAGCCCGACGTGCCACTCTCCGGCGCGGCCAAGGTAGCCCACGTCTGCATACCTTTCCCGGTTTTGGCCAAAGCCCTGCCCCAGCTGCCAGGACCAGCCGCCCGCCTGATTGTCTGGCTGGTGACGATAGTCCACGCGCGGCCTTTCCCGGCTGGCCTGAACCGAGAGGGTATTCTGGCGGCCCAGCGGGACGGAGAGCATAAGCTGGATGTTGCTCGACCCGTCCGTAAACGAGCGGGTATAGCTCAGCGTGGTAGAGAGATGGGCCGGGAGCGAAACGGACCAGGAGGCATTGAGATAGCGCTGCCGGTTGCCCTGTATATTTTGCTGCACCCAGCCCGCACCCAGCGTGCCGAAGTGGGGAAATGCGTGGCTGACCCATACGCTGTCGCTGCGCCGGACGGGCTCGGCTCCGCTCATGCGGGCGTTATCGGCGAAGGCGGCATCGGTACGAACGGTGCTGGCGGAAAATCCTGTTCCGTTACCGTTCCACTGCCAGCCGATGCCCCACTGCATCCCCTTACCGTAGGCGCTGTCGCTCAGGGCAACGTGCGGGCTGAGAATGCCCGCACTGGGAGAGATCAGCCAGTCTGCGCCTGTTCCCACGTTGCGCAGCTTTCGCTGCTGTTCCGTATGCAGCGCCAGCGTTAGCTGGTTATTCACGCCATAGCGCCAGCCGGCGTCGAGCATCGGCGAGGCGGCATAATCATCGGAGCGCAGCGAATAGTTTTGCCGCATCCAGCCGATGTCCAGCGAGCCGCTGCTGAGCCCCTCCGCCAGCATTCCCGGCGCGCCGTACAAATCGAGCTGAACGGTGCGCCGCTGGCCGTTGATGTCGGTAATCACCACCTGCGCCTGCCCGCTGCCGGTAAAGGCGGGCAGGGTATCGAGCAGAAAATCTCCCGGCGTTACCTGCTGGCTGCTCTGCTTAAGGCCGTCGATGTAAAGATCGACCGTTGAAGGCAGCACGGCCGTGTCGCTGTAGCGGCTGCGCGGTTCGGTGTTGAGCTGCGGATTGAGCTCAAAGTTGCGCGCCCAGTGCAGCCCGCCAAAGCGAACCTGGCGGCTCCAGCGGGTACCGGTGGTGATGCTGTCTCCCAGGGCCAGGCTGGTCAGCGAGTCTGTGTTATCCCGCTGCCAGCGGGTTTCAAGGCGCGTATGGGTGGGGCGACCCGCGCTGTTTTCCTCCCCGGCATGGCTGGAAAAGCTGCTGCTGAACAGGCCGGGCAGCGGCCCGGAGGCGGACAGCGTGGTTTGCGCGTTAAGCTGGCGTTTTCCCTCGGACTCGCTGGCATAGAGCGCGTACCCGAGCGTAAAAGCGCTGACGGGCTGCGCTTCAGGATAGCGGTACTGCGAGGGAGGCCTCCCGAACGTCACGTGCTGCTCTCCCTCAAGCGCCTTCGCCTCGGCGCTGATGGACACCTGCTGCGAAAGCACGTCGAGGCTGACCTTCAGGCCCGGCAGGGACGTCAGTTCAACCCACTCGCTGCGGCCTTCCGGGGCGCGAAGCCCCAGCTTTGCGATGTCGCTGCGGCCAATCCACAGCGCATCGCCCTCTACGCGGCAGGCCCACAGCTCGCCACGCGGGGCGTGGTTTACGGTAATGGCCAGCCACTGAACGGCGTCAACCGGAGGTTCAGCCCGGGCTGCTGGCAGCATGAGCGGTAGCCAAAGCAGGAGCGCGAGCAGCGAGCGGGCGCAGTGGGATCTGGCTGGCATGGCGATCGTCATTGATGTAGGCGCGTAACGTGCTAAGCGCGTGGCGGGGAGTCTGCTTAAGCGGCACAAGCGCGGTCTGTCCCGGCAGCACATAGCCCGCCAGTCCTTTGACTGCGGCAGCAACCTGCCCGTCGGCCGTCAGCACCTGAAGGTGGCTGAGGCGAATATGGCGGTTTCCGGCGTTATAGCAGCGCAGCGTGGCCGGAATGTCGGCCTGTTCGCAGCTCAGGACAGCCTGGCTGACGGGCGTTGTCTGGCTTCCGGCGATGAAGACCGGAATCGAATAGCGCAGCAGAAAGTGGACCGCGCTGGGGTTGGCCGCACGGGACGCGGCGTCTGGCAGCTCATCGATGATCAGCCGGTAGCTTTGCTCCTGTTCATGAGCACCCGGCTGCATCACGATAATACGCACCAGTTGCTGCTGGCCCGGCGCCAGCGAGGTCATCGCCGGGCTGCTGACGACTTCCTCGGTCGCTTCCAGCACATCCTTGCCGTTTTTCTGGGACCATTCGTACACCCGTATCTGAGCGTGGATGGCCGTTTTCCCGCTGTTTGTGAGGTAAACGGCCGTTGCGCGTTGACCGCTCTGCATGTCGAGCGTCACGGGCGCGACCTGAAGCGTGGCGGCCAGCGCGTAGCGTGACAGCAGCGCCAGCATCATGAGCCAGATAATGAAGCAGGGAAGAAAGCGACGCACGATCAGTACTCCAGGTTTAAGGTAACATCGTCGCTGTAGGTACCCGCCTGGGCAGTCGTCAGGGCGCCAGCATCAATCACGCCATACAGCGTCTCTTCCTGTTTCATCCCGTTGCCGGTATCGGTGAGCCCCCCGGTGCCGGTGATTTGCGTCTGTTTGCCTTCGTCAGCAAACAGCTTCCACGCAATCTTTTGCGCGCCCGTTTCGCCGTTTTCCGGCTTCAGCCAGAAGGTCCCGTTCTCGCTGCTGTCGCTGCTGGTCGCGGAAAGGGTGAACGGGGTACCGTTGGTGCAGACGATATCGACCTGCGTCCTGGCCTCAATTTCACCGGCTTCATCCGTACCGTGGCGCGAGAAGTTGAGATCGTTGGCGTTGAGGGTGCAGGACTTTACCACCTCCAGTGAGACGTGCATCGTCGCGCTCGCGGTGCTGTTGTCTGCGGCGATTGCAGCGGCAGGAAGCAGGAGAACTGAACAACATACAGCGGTGGAGATAATTCTCATGATTGTATTTCCTAACGTGATTAACGGTGCATTGACAAAGAAGAGGACTGAGCGTCCAGCAGGCAGAGCTTCCGATGAAACTCCGCCAGGGTATGGCAGCAAAATTTGTTCATCGCGTTACGCTTGTGGGTGTAGATCGTTTTTGGTGATTTATTGAGGATTTGCGCGATACGTGCCGGGCTAAATCCTTTATGAAACAGCATGCAAACCCGCATCTCCTGATACGTCAGCGTGGCGGTGTTTTCGAAGGTGAAGGTCGTGTCGCTAAAACAGCGGCTCAGCTGGGCAAGCGATACATTGTCCGCCACCGCTCTCGCCCGCTCGCCGCGAAGGAAGGCGTTGACGTCGCTGACCCGGTCCGCATCGGTAAATACCAGCCAGTCCGCGCCGGCATGCGTATCCAGCAGGCGCTCCTGTAGGCGCACAAGCCCTTCCGGGCTCGCGTTTTTGATCCAGTACATATCAGGGCGAGGGGTGACCGCCGTCGAGATGAGCCACTCGAGGCCAAGCCATAAATAGGCGTTTTCGCTCAGGACGATGACCTGATAGCCAGCGTTAACGATACAAGACGTCACGATCTGCCCCACAGATAACCCTGGCCGTAATCGGCCACGCTGGCGCGGGCCAGTGCGAAATCCCCCGCGGTTTCGATGCCTTCTATCAACACCTTGCCGGCGAGACGTTTGCACTGGCGGGTGAGCTGTAAAAACTTTTCCCGCTCGGTGCGTCCGCTCCAGAAGGTATGCTTGTCAATTTTTACGCCGCAGAAGCGGATCTGGCTGGCAAGCAGGTCGGGAAGAATGTCTTCGCACACATCGTCGGCCCACACTTCTATTCCCCACTGGTGCAGCGTGGCGATGCACGTCCGCAGGGCCCGGCTTTGCGTATCGTCAAGGTGTACCAGCCTGTGAAGATCGGTGACTTCGATAGCAAGCCTCTCCGGGCTGGGCGTCTCTTCTTTCAGCCTGTCCAGGAAGTCCGTTTCCAGCAGCAGATCCGTCGTCGCGTTGAGATAATATTTGTCGCCCGCTTCGCAGAACATGGCATGACGAAGCTGCGCAAAGAAATGCGCTTTACGCTGCGTCGCGGACATTGAGCAAAAATAGTCTTCGAGATCGACGTGAGGCATCGCCGTGGACAATACCTCCCAGGCAATGACGTTTTCGCTGCGCAGTGCCCGGATGGATTCGAACTTGTAGCCGGTTAGCATGATAAAAGTGCGTAACGCTCCGTGGTAAATTCAGAAGCTGCACATTTTATAAATTGTGAATTTGGCGGGATATTTATAAATAAAAATTGCTTATATATAGCGTTTTTATCTAATTTATAAACATTATAAAGGATTATATAATTTCAAAAAACGCCCGGCTGGAAGCCGGGCTTTGCGCGCGTTAGCCGCTGTTTTTGACGATTTTGATTTCCACCATGCCGATCCCAAGCTGGCGCGGGGCATGGCCGAGGATATTTCCTTCGTTAGTGGACTGCGGGTCTGGCGGCACGATCACCAGCGTATTGCTGTGCGAGGGGTTATCAAAATGCAGCGTGCTGGTGGAGACATCATTGCTCAGCGTCAGCATCTGTTCTTTATCACCGACGCGCACCGGAATCGGGCGGTTTGCATTGGGACCAAATGCCCTGGCGGTGATCACCAGATCGAATTTCTCCGGCAGCGGATGGGTATACTCAATTTTCACCTCATCCCCCAGCTGTGCGTTAGACCAGCGCCCCCAGGATTCGGGACGTGAAATTCCGCTGAACTGCTTCACCTCTTCCGGCGCGCCGGCAACATTGAAGATGAAGCTGTCTGCTTTGTAGCGAATGTCGTTGTCGACGATTTTCAGCAGGTCAACGTTGCGCTGATAGCGTGCGGTATCAATGACCGTATCGTTAAACGCGGTTTTTCCCTGCCACTGCGGTTTGTCAACGTGTTGCACGGTCTGCTCACCGCCGAGTTGCCCCTGAGAAACGCACCAGTCGGTGGACAGCGACAGCTGTTGCGACCAGAGCTGGCCCATTTTGTAGCACCTGTCGACCCAGACGAAATTATCGCGCGGGGCGAATTCCGCCAGCTGGAAGCGCAGCGGCGCGGAGTATTCGCTTTCCGGCAGCGGCTCGACGCGCTTATCCGACACGCGCAGCAGCAGAGGCAGGCGGAAGTGGCTGCCGGAGAAGGCGATCGTTTTTTTATCCCGATCGATGGTGAAATCGTTTATCTCTTTCGGGAAGTTCCACAGGCGGATGATATCCGGCTTCCAGGCGAGGATTTTTTCCTTCATGTTGAGGAAGATTTCCGACAGGGACTGCCCCGACAGCGTGCTGCGGCCCAGGCCGATAAAGTTGTCGCCGCCCAGAATGTCGAGCACGGTAGCGCCGTTATCCATCGAGTTACGCTTAGCGGCAATGACCTCCTGCTGCGGTTTATCGCCGCGCAGTACAAAGAACAGGTTGCTGCGATCGCGCTTGTTCAGCTCATCCCAGGCGCTGTTTTTCATCGCCAGATGGTCAGACGACACGACGATGACCGTATTTTTGAAATAGGGCGACGCTTTAATTTTCTCGATTAACGCCGCGATATGCTCCTGGCTACAGGTTACGGCGCTGAACGACTTATTGTTTTTGCCGTCAATGTCGTAGCCCTTACGCTTACAGGTGCGCGAGACGAAACCATCCGGATGGTGCGTGTCAACGGTCAGCGCAAACAGCGAGAAGCGTTTACCGGCGCGAGAAAGCTCCTCGAATTTCTTCCAGGTTTCATCCAGAACGGTATCGTCGTAAAAGCCCCAGTCGTTACGGTAAGCCGGATCGGCCACGGTAGTTTTCAGCTCTTCAGAACCGTACAGGTGATCGAAACCGTGGGATTTCAGGAACACGTCTTTCCCGGCGAAGCGCAGGTTAGCGCCCTGCATAAAGTAGTTCTCATAGCCCGAGTTTTTCAGGATATCGCCGAGGCATACGTTCTGCGGGAAGAAGCTCGACATTGAGGCAGAGGCGTTACCCTCAAACGGGGCGAACAGTGGGATGCCGCACTGGGAGGCCACCATCCCGGCAATGGTGTAATCCGTGCCGGGCAGCTGCGCGGTGTGGCTGAAGTCGAGGCCCTGATTTTTCAGCGCGCCGAGCTCCGGCGTCAGGTTCGGAAACGCCTCGTTGTCAAACCAGGTGCGCTCCAGACTCTCCCCGTAGATGTAGACCAGGTTGAGTTTGGGGTTGTCGATTTTTTTCGCCGGCTCTTTGTAATAGGCCACGAAGTCCGGATCGCCATCGCGCGACTGGGATTTTACCAGCTCGGTAATCTGATGGAAGGCCGGGCTGGCATCCACGGAGGCCAGCGCCAGGCACAGCGCCAGCAGGCTGTAGCCATGGTGATGCGGACGGTGACGGCGACGGCGCAGCACCCAGGCCAGCGCAGCGAAAATACCCACCAGCGCAACCACCAGCCCCAGGCCGGGGAGAATGTATTTGCCCACGCCTGCGCCGGTGAGGCTGTTCGTCAGGGTATAGAGCACCGCGTCGTTAATACCGTCGCCGGTAAAGTAGTCGCTGGCATATAAGGTAATGTTTAAAACAATAAAAATGCCGAGCACGACCAGGGTGGCAACAAACCACCAGGTGTGACGACCGGCTTTCCAGGCATAAACGCCGATGGATGCCAGAAAAAGGACAAGGGATAGTAACTCTGACAACAGCAGATCCTCATCATGCCGGACGCTTAGCCGGCTAATAGCTTATTTTTTTGGGTAATACACTGTAATTGCGATGTCGCTTAGCTGCAATTTTAGTGTCACGAAAGTGTGCTGTGGTTAGGATTTGGTTTATAAAACCGGTTTTTTGAGGACGGTCGCATCCTGACAGACGGACGCTGAGGCGGTAGAGAAAGAGAAAAATGCACGCTTCACGCCGCGCTGAAGGAGTAACGTCATAAACGCGGCGTGTTGTGGCAGAAAACGGGGGTCAGGAGAGGAAATTAACGCCCTGTTTCAGCACCAGATCGCAGGCTTTTGTTTTCACCTGTTTTGCCAGAGAGGAGTTTCCAAGGGTGCTCAGGTTCAGCTGCTGACCATTTTGCGCGTTCAGCAGACCCTGAATACCGTCCATATAGTTGGTATCCGCTTTCTGCTCCTGGGTGTCCAGGCCCAGCTTGCCCAGCACCTGATTCTTAATGTTTTCGGTATCGGTCACGGACGCCAGCTTCTGCTTCGCACAGTATTCCAGGATGCCCGCGGCGTTGTTCATCGTGCCGGCGCTCAGGCTCTGGGAACTGTTGCCCAGCAGGCCGGTGAGGGAAGAGGCGGACAGCCCGCCCTGAGACGTGCCGCTCTCTTTGGTTAGCTCATTCGCCGCGCTGGAAAGCGACTCCTGCCATGAAGCGGCCTGCGCTGCGCCAGCCACCAGCAGGGCGCCAGAAAGAATGCTGAAAAGAAACTGTTTTTTCATAATGACTTACTCATTAGGGCCGGAAGGGGCTCCAGTATATACCTCTGCTCCTCCGGCGCTCCCTGGAAATGTCTTAATACTCTTTGCCGGTGACGCGGCTGCGGTAGCTGTCCCAGTCGAAGATGACGTACAGGCTGTTGCCCAGCTTCATGCGGTCCATCACCCGCTCGCCCAGCAGGCGGGTCATCTCGTCGATATTGTGGTTCGTCAGCATACCGGTGGGGCGTTTTGACGACGAACGGCGATCGACAATCTGGTTAATGATCACTTTTTCGTAGCGGGATTCGGTCTGAACGCCGATCTCGTCGATCACCAGCAGATCCACGTTACTTAAATCATTCAGCAGCTGCTCTTCGCTGGTTTCGCGGTTGCTGAAGGTGTCCTTCATGGCTGACATGATGTCGGCCACGGTGATAATCAGCACTGATTTCCCGCGCAGCAGCAGCTCGTTGCAGATAGCGGCCGCCAGGTGATTTTTCCCGGTGCCGGGCTTACCGCTAAAGATGAAGCTGGCGATGTTGCCGTCAAATTCATCCACGTACTGGCGCGCCTGGTTAAGGGCGTTCATCTGCCCCTGCGATTCGACCTTATAATTGTCGAAGGAGCAGTTCTGGTGCAGGGGGCGAATGCCCGAGCGGTTAAAGGTGCGCTGCATTTTCATCGCGCGGTTTTCGCGGGCGAGGGCAGCCGCACGGATTTCACCCTGCTCTTTTTGCCACGCCAGCAGCTCTTCACCGGTGGTGAAGGCGGGCTTCACGTTAGCTGGCATCATCTTCTGCAAACGTTTCATCAGGTCGCCGACGTTTTTCATTTCGCACCTCGGAATCCATCAGGAATTTTTTTGTCCGGTTCTGAAAAGGCATTGATATCACGTTTTGGCTGGCCGTTGGTGCTGGCGCGGTTGATTTGCAGGCTGCGCGCAAGCTTTTGCTGCCACTGAACATGGTGGAATACTTTTCCCTCAGCCTGCCAGTAAGCGGTAAAGGCCGCCAGCTCTTCCGGCGTCGCGGGCTGCGAGAGGGCTATTCCCCATAAGGCCGCCTGGCGCTGAAAATCGGCATCCGGCTGCCAGCCAGCGTACATGGGAAATTTCCCCATCGGCACGGTCACCGGGGCGCTGGTGGGTTCATCAAAAAACTGATTATCCAGCATGACGTCGCTCGCCGGACGCGAGAGCCTCGCTTCAATGTCCAGAAGCTGCGCCAGACGTTCCGGCGTGACCGCATAAAACGCCGGGGCGTTGTCGGCAAATACCGCGAGCGTGCCGCCTTCGGCGCGCGTCAACGCACCGCGAGGGTCGCGCATAAAGGCATCAAGGCCAGCAATGCTGGTGGTCAGGATTCTGGAGGACATAACACTTCTCAACTGATTACTACGGGCGTGATTGAGGGATATGGTAGCACAGAGAGAGGGGAGGAAAGGAGAGGATTTCCCCGGCGGCGCTGCGCCACCGGGGCAACAATCACAGGCGCTGTTTACGCGATGATGTTGAGCGTCACGTCGATATTGCCGCGCGTTGCGTTAGAGTACGGGCATACGATGTGGGCGGCATCCACCAGCTTTTTGGCTTCCGCAGCGTCCATCCCTTCAACGTGGATGTTCAGCTTCGCTTCGATACCGAAACCGGTTGGCAGCGGCCCGATCCCCACTTCGCCTTCAATAAAAGCGTCTTTTGGCAGGGCGAATTTATCGCGGGCTGCAACGAACTTCATCGCGCCCAGGAAGCAGGCAGAGTAGCCCGCCGCGAACAGCTGCTCAGGGTTAGTGACTTCTCCCCCCATGCCGCCCATCTCTTTTGGCACACCCAGCTTGACGTCCAGGACGCCATCGGAAGAGGTTGCGCGACCGTCACGGCCTCCGGTTGCTTTGGCTTTGGCAGTGTAGACAACTTTTTCTAAAGACATGGCAGGTTCCTCATCTTGTGTTTAAGTGCACTATTAAATAGCGCGCGATATATATGGTTAAAATTAGACGCGTAAAGTATAGCCTCACGCGCGATGCAGCTGTTGGCGCAGCAGTTCGAGCTGTTGTTTAAGTGCCAGCATGGTGTCGGTATCACACTGCGCGGCGCAGCCCACGGCATGCGGGATCGTCACGGCCTGCTGTTGCAGATCCCGACCTGCGTCGCTCAGGGTGACGGCAACCTGACGTTCGTCCTGACGGGAGCGCTGGCGGGAGATCAGTCCTGCGCTTTCCAGGCGTTTCAGCAGGGGCGTCAGCGTGGCGGAATCCAGAAACAGCCGCTCGCCAATGTCCGACACCGTAATATCATCCTGCTCCCACAGCACCAGCATCACCAGGTATTGCGGGTAGGTCAGGTTAAGCGGTGCTAGCAGTTGCCGGTACAGCTTGTTAAGCGCCAGGTTTGCCGAATAGAGGGCAAAACAGAGCTGGTTATCCAGCAGAAGCGCATTGGTGGTGTCGTTCGTTTTTGCGTCCATGAAATGAATATAGATAGTGCGCGATACAATTGCAAGCGATTTTATTATACACGCGGACGTTTACGGTAAAGCCATAATCCGGGTATCGACAGACCGATTGAGAGCGCGCCCACAATCGACGAGGCCTTGAGGAAGTTGCTCAGGAGCAGGATCATTTGGGGTTCACTGTAGCCAAAGTGGCTGATTTTTACGGCGGAAATCATGGCCGTATAGGCCGAAATGCCCGGGAACATAGGAATGACTGCCGCCACGGTGAACACCTTCGGGTGTGCCAGATACCAGCGTGACCACTGGATACCGATGCTGCCGACCAGCATGGCGGCAATAAACGTCGACCATTCGATATTAAAGCCCGCGGTCATCATCACCATACGCGAGCCGTGGCCAATGGCGCCGAGCAGCGCGCACCAGGGTAACGCACGCTGGGGGACGTTAAACACCATCGCAAATCCAACGGCGGGAAGGGCTGCCAGGAGCATGTCCTGCGCCAGTACGAGCAGAAAATCTATCACGCCCATCCGCGTAACCCCCACATCGTCATTGCCATGACCACCCCGATACAGGTTGCCAGCGTCAGCAGGCTGGCTATCGCCCAGCGCGCCAGACCGGTATTGATATGGCCTTTAAACATATCGGCGACGGCGTTGATTAAGGGAAAACCCGGCACCAGCAGCAATACGCTGGCGGCCATCGCAACCGTAGGCGTGCTGGCGAAGACGGGCTGGCGCAGCAGCAGGCCGGAGACGGTTGTCGCCACAAAGGCCGTAATGCAGAAATTAATCTGCGGATGCAGCTGCCTGTGCGTCAGAAGCTGGCGGACGTACATCGCGATGCTGCTGGCAAAAAAAGTCACCACCGCGCCGTCCCACCCGCCGTTGTTGAGCTTACAGAAGCAGGCGCAGGACAGCCCCACCATCAAAACAACCAGCCAGCGCGGATAGCGCAGGGGTTTGATTTGGTTGAAACGTTTTTCTATCTCCCGGAGATCGAGCAGCTTGTGTTCGGCAAGGATCACGATGTGCTGCACTTCCGTTACCACGTGCATGTTAATGCCGCGATCGTGATTTTTACGCGTGGAGGTCAGGCACTGTCCGTCCTTAATGGTGGTCAGCACAATGGCATTTGACGAGATGGAACTCTCCACGCTGTCCATCCCCAGCGCCAGCCCGAGGCGCGTGGAAAGTTCTTCGACGAGGGCGCTTTCGGCCCCGTGCTGTAAGAGGAAAAGCCCGCACTGAATACATAGCCGCGTTGCGGCACGCTGCGTAGACCGATCTGCCTGCATGAAACGCCCTGAAAAGAAGAGAGATTGCTTACTTTTAACACAAAGTGCGGTGGCCGTTGTGCTGGGCCAGATCAAGATTTGTGCGATTGGCTGCGCGTCTGAAGTCAGGAAGAGAAAACGTATTTTATTTATTTAATGAATATAAACGAAGAATATATATAAATAATACATTAAGTATTTCTAATTTCATATTGTCGATATTTTCAGGTGGTTTTAATTAAATATTTATGGTCTTTATGCGATATTAAGCCAGTATTGGGCGTTTCATAACCCATGTGACATATTTTAGAAAGTGCGAGTATTAAGCCGTTTTGTACTTAGGGATGCAAGCGTGTTTAACCTCGTAGGGTTTGCTCGTCATTAAATAAATGTATTAAAGACATGGAGGGTCTATGTTGCCATTGAATGGTAAACACGGAGTTGTGATCAGTAGAGTACCCGTAATGCAAAATGGGTTAGGGGGCGTCATGACGCGCCATTTTCCCGATTTTGAGATAACGTACTGCCGTTCGATGCAGGAGTTGACGCTACTCCAGCTGCGTCGCGCTGGGGTCGTTATTGCCGATATTTCGGGTGAATATCGTAATCCGCGTGGCACGCTTGAGCAGTATTATGGATTAATGAATCAGTACCGGGATATTCACTGGATTTTCCTCGTCTCGCGTCCTCTTTATCCGCTTGCGGTAGAGCTGCTTATGCGCCCGGAAAGCACGCTGCTTTCAGATATGGAACCGATTGAAGGCGTTATTAACGCTATTCGCGCGGGCAGTGAACGTGCCGAGCGAATAAGCCAGACGTTATTAATACCAGAAAATCCTGATATTGAAGAGGAGAGTGAGCAAACGATCGCGCTCACCCACTCTGAACGTAAGGTGTTGCGTTTATTAGGTAAAGGTTGGGGAATCAACCAAATAGCCACGCTGCTGAATAAAAGTAATAAAACGATCAGTGCACAGAAAAACAGTGCAATGCGCCGCTTATCACTGCGCAGCAATGCCGATATGTACGCGTGGATAAGCAGTACTCAGGGTATGCGAGAACTCAGTTTAATGTCGGCTTATGGAGAGTTTGAGGAATGGAAAAGACCACTGCAACAAGACATATCGCCGTCATCGAAAGCTGCTCAATGAGCGCTGTGGGGCTGAGGCATCTCTTTGCGATGCCCGTCCTGAGCCATTACCAGGTGCATCTGTTTAGCCGATTCGACAGCTTCAGAGCGGCGCTCTCGGAAATCTCATTCTTTTCGGTAATCTATTCATTGTCTGATGAGCGTGAGGAGCGGCGAAACTGTCTGGCCTGTTTGCGGGATCTCACCTTCACCCACAGCGACGTCCAGCGTATCGTGCTGGCTTCTGATGAAATGGAGGCGAGGCTGGTCAGCCAGCTTTCGCCTTCTCGCTTACATGGGATCATCAGTAAATCGGTTCCGCTAAAGCAATTATTGGAAGGGCTGGAGACACTGCTCAGCGAAACACATCAGGTGAATGATAACGTGTACAATCAAGGGGATATGAGCCAGAATCGCATGTTAAGCCCAACCGAAAGGGCCATACTGCGCTATATGTCCTCGGGTTTTTCGATCCCTGAAATTGCGGCACAGCTTGAACGCAATATTAAAACCATTCGGGCGCATAAGTTTAACGCAATGGTAAAGCTGGGCGTCAATTCTGACGTGGGGTTACTGGATGCGGCGGATATCCTGGCGCATCTCCCCGCCAGGGAAGTGCATCGCTGCGCTCTCACCGTTCCTTCCTTCTCTTAGCGTTAAGAGGTGCGCCAGAGTGCTTCTGGCGCAACGTTCAAATACAGACATCAACCCATTTTGCTGCGGTCAGTTCCGCCATTCTGTCGGGCGAGATACGCACCGCGCTGTGGATGGCACCCGCTGCGGGTAATACTTCCGCGTACTGTTTTAATGTGATGTCACAGTAAACAGAGAGGGGGTTTTCCAGCCCGAAAGGGCAGACGCCGCCTACAGGATGACCCGTCAGGGTGACGACCTCATCGCTGCTGAGCATGCGGGCTTTTGCACCAAATGTCTCTTTGAGCTTTTTGTTATCAAGACGCGCATCGCCTTTTGCGACCACCAGAATCACGTCATTTTTAATCTTCAGTGATAGCGTTTTGGCAATCTGGCCGGGTTCAACGTTGTGCGCGGCAGCAGCAAGTGCAACAGTCGCTGTGCTTTGATTAAGCTCAATGATCTCTATATCCGGAGCGTGTTCGGCGAAAAACTGCTGTACAGACTGCAAACTCATTGATTCCTCCTGACAAATATCCTGCGTAATCTGTCATAAGAATTTAGTCGCTGTAAATATCCCTTAGGTAACAAATATTCGTCAGGGTCGATTTCTGGATCGCCTTCACATTCACAGAAACCGGTTACAGTAACCGGTTGCAGAGCGTGATGCAGAGATTAATACTGAGGGTGTAACTTCCCCTGTATCTAATAATAAGAGCTAATTATGAAACCATTCCGTTTGAGCATTACCGCGGGTACACGATCCGGCAAGGTTGTGACGCTGAATTATGGAACAACGTGTGACGTGAGAACGTCCGAAACGAACGTCTGACAGGAGATCTGCTATGTCTGCCAACCATGCTGCATTTAATCTGATTTTCCGCTTCGTTGAGAATTACGTCAGCCCCGTTGCCGGGCGGATCTCTTCTCAGCGTCATGTGATGGCGATTCGCGACGGGTTCATCTCGGCGATGCCGTTTATGATCGTGGGTTCGTTTTTATTAGTGTTCGCTTATCCTCCTTTTTCGCCTGATACCACCTGGGGTTTTGCCCGCGCCTGGCTGGATATGGCGAAGCAGTTTGAAGGACAAATTCTGACGCCGTTTGATATGACGATGGGCGTGATGTCCCTTTATATCTGTGCGGCTATCGCCTACAACCTGGGCAAACATTACGTTAAAACCCATCAGCTGGATCCGTTCATGTGCGCCATGCTGTCGCTAATGGCGTTTCTGCTGGTGGCGGCCCCTAAAACTAAAGGCGCTTTGCCGGTCGATAGCCTGGGAGGGACCGGGATTTTCACCGCGATTCTGGTGGCGATTTATTGCGTTGAGATGATGCGTTTTCTGAAGGCACACAACATCGGGATCCGCCTGCCGGACCAGGTTCCGCCGATGATCAAAAACTCGTTTGACCTGCTGATCCCGGTACTGGTGGTGGTGTTGACGCTTTATCCGCTGAGCCTGCTGATCCAGTCGCAGTTCGGCATGCTGATCCCGCAGGCCATTATGTCGATCTTTAAGCCGCTGGTCTCTGCGGCTGACTCGCTGCCTGCCATCCTGCTGGCGGTGCTGATTGGCCACCTGCTGTGGTTTGCCGGGATCCACGGCGCAGCGATTGTCTCCGGGATGCTGCAAATGTTCTGGCTGACCAACCTGGGGGCGAACCAGACCGCGCTGGCGGCGAGCCTGCCTTTGCCACACATCTTTATGGAGGCCTTCTGGACGTTCTTTATCGTTATCGGTGGGTCCGGCGCGACGATGGGGCTGGTGTTCTGCTACCTGCGCAGCCGCTCCGCGCACCTGCGTTCGATTGGCCGCCTCAGCGTGGTGCCGAGCATATTCAACATCAATGAACCGGTGATTTTTGGCACGCCGATTGTGATGAACCCGGTGTTCTTTATTCCTTTCCTGCTGGCGCCGATGGTCAACGCCGTGCTGGCATGGGCAGCGATGAAGTTTGATCTGATTGGCCGCGTGATTTCCGTGGTGCCGTGGACGGCGCCGGCGCCGGTAGGCGCAGCCTGGGCGCTAGGTTGGGATTTCCGCGCCGCCATTCTGGTGCTTGTCCTGGCCTGCGTTTCCGCCATTATCTATTTCCCGTTCTTCAAGGTGTATGAGAAGCAGCTGCTTCAGCAGGAAGCGGAAGAAGCACAGCGTAACGGGGAAGAGGAAAATCAGCAGATAGCGTAGGTAAAAGCAAAACGGCAACGCAGGTTGCCGTTTTTAGTGTTTGTTGCTTCTCCCCCGTGGGTGAGGGCATCAAGTCCGGGCCAGACTACTTAAGCGTGCAATCGCCGCACTGCTGCACGTCCGGCAGACGGTAGCGCTGGCAGCAGGTACGACGCACCAGAAGTCCCTCACGCGGAACGACGGTGCGGTAAAGAGGGTTATCCCGTCCATCTGAAAGCTGTTTGGCAAAGAAACAGCTCTGACGCAGTGCATCCACTTTTTCGTCGCCGAGCAGCGGCTTCATCTCCGTCAAATACCAGTGGATAAGATATCCGGTATTACTCCAGATCAGTTTGCCGTTAATCTCTCCCGTCGCTTCCAGGGCATCCACCACCGGAACCAGCGCGCGCGTAATCAGCGATTCCATACGCGCCTGCGCAGACAGGTGCATCGCGCTGCGATCCTCATGCACGTCAATCCAGAAACAGGCGGCACGCCCGGTCTCATGAAATTCGACGTGGAAATGCTCCGAAGAGAGATCGAGCATGGTTTCCTGGGTCAACAACGCCAGCATGATCGGCGGCACCATCAGCCCGATGTACCACTGAGCCCAGAGGGAAAGCAGCGGTTTGTTTTCCCGCGCAAGCGTAGGCTGATTACGGTAGATATGATCGGAATAGGCCGCCAGCAGCGAGCGCAGCTCGGCAGGACGTTGCCACTGGGACAGCGTCAGAGCATGATGCGGTGGGGCTTCATCCAGCTTGATGAAATCCAGCAGATGGGCGCGCGTTACGGCGATTTTTTCCCGAATGGCGTCCGCAAGCGTCGTCTCCCCGGCGGAGAGTGGAGCGCGCCAGAGCAGGGGCTCAACGATGTGTGCAGTACGAGTCGCCATAGTGTGGATTACAAATCTAAATGATAATGATTGCCAATCCTAACTATAGATAAAACCGAGCGCAAGAGATTTATCCTGGCTCTGTGAGGGGGGTCAGGCGGTATGCAGCTCTTCGCTCATCAGAATGCTGTTGCGTCCCATGTGCTTGGCTTCATAGAGGGCTTTATCGGCTTTCGCCAGCGCACCCTCAACGTCTTCACCTTCGTACATGGCAATGCCAATGCTGATGGTCACGTTAGTGGCGACGCTTTCGTTAAACATATGGGGGATTTTAAGATCGTAAACTTTCTGGCGTATGCGTTCTGCCGTCTGGCGTGCTTGCTCCAGCGGAATGTTACTTAACAGAACCATAAATTCTTCCCCGCCAAACCGGGCGACCACGTCGCGTGAACGCACGGCATCGCGGATCGCTGCCGAGACGCGGATCAACGCCTGATCGCCCATCATATGGCCGTAATGGTCGTTATAGGCTTTGAAATGGTCGATATCCATCAGCAGCACGAAGTGCTCGCCGCCGTCGGGCGTGGGGAGATTCTCCAGCCGGCTTTGCAGCCCGCGACGGTTATACAAGCCGGTCAGCGGGTCCATCATGCTGAGATCGGTCAGGGTTTCACGCTCCTCCAGCAGCTCGGAGAGCAGCTCCTGAGCGAAACGGTCGTTGCGCCGCTGGATCACATGATGAATGCCAATGGCGACCATGGGGAGCGCGAAGAAATAGGTCATTCTCAGCCAGTTTTCGGCAGGGCTTAACCACAGGCAGATAATAAACGCGGGTAATGAATGTAGCGTAAATGCTTTGATATTACTGGCAAACGCCAGAGCCCCTATAAAAAGCACCGTTAAAAGCGCCATCATTAAAAACGGCGCGCGATCGTGCGTGATAACTAAAAATTTAGAGACGATCTGCCAGGCCCATAAAAAGCCGAAAATCGCGGAAACCGCAGGAATATTTATTTTCCGCGCGCTGTTTTTCCAGTGCCAGATGAGTAAGCCGGTGCTGATAGTCAATACGGCAACCAGGGGCACCGATAACACGCGCACGGAATAGAGCGGGTTTGTTATCGAGAACAGCGCTGAGGCGGCATTCAGAAATAAAAATAAACGTAAAGATAACTGATATTTCTTGTTGACCAAAGACAGCCAGGATTGTGATGTCATATGCGTGCGTTTTTATTAAAACTCAATTAAAACAATGCGCCAGGCGTTATTTATTCGTTATGGATGCAAGGAAATTGAATTCTTATTATCAGAAAAACTTTATAGAAAGTTAACAGGTGTGCAATTTATCACCTTACACATTCTCTGTCATTATGGGAAAGCGAATGTAGAAGCAATTTGTGCCCGCGCATGCTGACAGGTGATAATTATTATCATATGATATTGGTTATCATTATCAGTGTGAGAGGATAAACCATGTTGAGCAAAGCGCTGGGAAGTGGGTGGGGGATTTTACTGCCTGGTGTCATCCTTGGCGGCCTGACGTTTGCCGATCTCTCCATTGACGTCTGGAAGGCGATCATTGTTTCAGGGCTGCTGGTGACGTCGGCGATGATCTGGCATAAACAGCTTCGGCATTACGTGCTGCTGCCGTCTTGCGTTGCGCTGGTCAGTGGAATACTGGTGATTTTGATGAGTCTGAAATAGCCGGGAAAAACGAGAGGTACTGCCGGGAGGATGTAAGATAATTGGTGCGAGGGGGGGGACTTGAACCCCCACGTCCGTAAGGACACTAACACCTGAAGCTAGCGCGTCTACCAATTCCGCCACCTTCGCACAGTCATCTTACTGGTTTGATATCGCCTCGTTGGTGCGAGGGGGGGGACTCGAACCCCCACATCCTAAGGACACTAACACCTGAAGCTAGCGCGTCTACCAATTCCGCCACCTTCGCCCAGTGCGAGCAATATCAACGTGATTTATGGTGCGAGGGGGGGGACTTGAACCCCCACGTCCGTAAGGACACTAACACCTGAAGCTAGCGCGTCTACCAATTCCGCCACCTTCGCATACCATCGACACTGTAAAAGTATCGTAACCACGGAGGCGCATTCTAGATGTTTTCAGCTTTACGTCAACAGAAAATTGCGCACGTTGTTTTGATTGCTGCAAAAATGGGCGATGGCAGCGTCAGCCATCGCCGGACAAAGGCGGGGATTACTTTTTCGCCTGGCGCGTCATTACGGTGCGATACACCTTAAAGCGGCCCGTCTGGGCGATCACCTCGTGGAAGCCGAAGGTTTCATCCAGCACTTTCGGATAGGCCAGGAAGGCGTTCGCCACGATACGCAGCTCGCCGCCGCTGTTAAGGTGACGGGTTGCGCCACGGATCAGCGTTTGCGCCGCTTCAAGGCTGGTCTCCATCCCGTCGTGGAACGGTGGGTTAGAGATGATCATATCAAAGCGACCGGTCACGTCGGAGAAGACGTTGCTGGCAATAACGTCGCCTTCGATACCGTTCGCCGCAAGCGTGGCGCGGCTGGCTTCCACCGCCGGAGCGCTCACGTCACACAGGGTTAAACGCACCTTCGGCGAGTGGCTGGCGAGAACCGTTGACAGCACGCCCGCGCCACAGCCAACGTCCAGCACCTTGCCTTTGGTGTGCGGCGTCAGGGTGGACAGCAGCAGCTTGCTGCCCGTATCAAGCGCGTCACGGCTGAATACGCCCGGCAGCGTTTTGATGGTCAGCCCGTCGAGCTGATACTCGTCCCAGAAGGTGTCGGCATCAAAGGTTGTCTGTTTTTCCAGACGGCCATGATACAGGCCGCAGCGACGGGCGCTGTCGATTTTCGTCAGCGGCGCGTAGGCTTCGAGCATTTGCTCTGCGCTACGCACTCCGCTGCGGTTCTCACCGACGACGAAAATATCGCAGCCGATCGGCAGCAGAGAAAGCAGGTTCATCAGCTGGAACTGGGCTTCCGGTTTGTTCTTCGGCCAGTAGTAAATGAACGTATCGCAGTCAGCAATATCGCTCTGCTCCGCCACCAGGCTAAAGCGCGCGCGCTCGCCCATCTGGCGGCTCAGCACCTGCCAGTGGTGGTAGTACTGGGTGTGGGCACGGCTTTCAGCACAGTCGAAACGCGCGGGCAGGTCATCCTGCATATCTCCGGCAAACAGAATACGGCTTTCTTCGAAATCATCACTGTGACGCAGCAAGACTTCACTTGCCGGGGTAAATGCAGACATGAATTGTTCCTCAATAAACTCAGGCGGGGATTATAGTAGGTAGATGGCGCAGTTTCGACACATTTGCTATATTTGCGCGCCTGAGAGACAGGAGTTTTCGCTATGACATCCCGACGAGACTGGCAGTTGCAGCAGCTGGGCATCACCCAGTGGGCTTTGCGTCGCCCGACGGCGTTGCGGGGCGAAATAGCCATCTCCATCCCTGCGCATGTCCGCCTGGTGATGGTGGCAGACGCGCCGCCTGCCCTGAATGAACCCCTGATTGAAGATGTCCTTCGCAGCCTGAAGGTGACAAACGATCAGGTATTACAGCTGGCGCCCGAAAGCGTCGCGATGCTTCCCCCTGACAGCCGCTGTAACAGCTGGCGAATCGGGGCGGTGGATGAGCTACCCCTTGAAGGCAGCCAGATCAGCTCGCCAGCGCTGGACGAACTGAAAGCCAACCCAAAGGCGCGTAGCGCGCTATGGCAACAAATTTGTGAATATGAACACGATTTCTTCCCTCACGACGGCTGACCTGACCACCGCGTTCGCGATTGAAACCCGCGCCCATGCCTTTCCGTGGAGCGAAAAGACGTTTGCCAGCAATCAGGGCGAACGCTATTTAAATCTGCGCCTGGACGTGGACGGCACCCTGGCCGCGTTTGCCATTACGCAGGTTGTTCTGGACGAAGCGACGCTGTTTAATATCGCGGTCGATCCCGCTTTCCAGCGCCGCGGGCTGGGCAGAGAACTGCTTGAGCACCTCATTCGTGAGCTGGAAACCCGTGACGTTTTCACTCTGTGGCTGGAGGTGCGCGCGTCTAATGTCGCCGCCATCGCACTTTATGAAAGCTTAGGCTTTAACGAGGCGACCATCCGCCGTAACTACTACCCCACCGCAGAGGGACGTGAAGACGCCATTATCATGGCTCTGCCGATTGGATAACGAAAATAAGGTTGTAACGATGAAATGGGACTGGATTTTCTTTGATGCCGACGAAACGCTGTTTACGTTTGACTCGTTCGGCGGCCTACAGCGGATGTTTCTCGACTATAGCGTGACCTTCACCGCTGAAGATTTTCAGGACTATCAGGCGGTGAATAAACCGCTGTGGGTGGACTACCAGAACGGAGCCATCACTGCGTTACAGCTTCAGCATCAGCGTTTTGACGCGTGGGCGGAGCGGTTAAAAGTCAGTCCAGGGGCGCTGAATGAGGCGTTCCTGAATGCGATGGCGGATATCTGCGCGCCGCTGCCCGGCGCCGTTTCCCTTTTAGATTCGCTCAAAGGGAAGGTGAAGCTTGGGATCATCACCAACGGTTTTACCGCGCTTCAGCAGATCCGCCTTGAGCGTACCGGCCTGCGCGATCATTTCGACGCGCTGGTGATCTCCGAGCAGGTGGGCGTACCGAAGCCGGATCCGCGTATTTTCGATTATGCGCTGGCGCAGGCTGGCAATCCTGACCGCGATCGCGTGCTAATGGTGGGCGATACCGCAGAATCTGATATTCTGGGGGGTATGAGATCGGGTCTGTCGACCGTCTGGCTGAACGCGCATGGTCGCGAGCTGCCGGAAGGCATCAAGCCGACCTGGACCGTCACGTCATTGAACGAACTGGAGCAGCTCCTGTGTAAACAATGATTGCCTGCCCCCTGTTGATGGGTAAAATAGCCGCATTTTTCGTATTCCATGATGCGCGGCCTGCTGCCGCGCCTACCTAAGAAGAATTGATTATGACGTTGTCTCCTTATCTGCAAGAGGTGGCCAAACGCCGCACTTTTGCCATTATCTCGCACCCGGATGCCGGTAAAACGACCATCACCGAGAAGGTGTTGCTGTTCGGACAGGCGATCCAGACCGCGGGTACCGTTAAAGGCCGTGGCTCCAGCCAGCATGCAAAATCTGACTGGATGGAGATGGAAAAGCAGCGTGGTATTTCGATTACCACCTCCGTGATGCAGTTCCCGTATCATGATTGCCTGGTGAACCTGCTGGACACCCCGGGGCACGAAGACTTCTCCGAAGATACCTACCGTACCCTGACGGCGGTGGACTGCTGCCTGATGGTAATCGACGCCGCGAAAGGTGTTGAAGATCGTACCCGCAAGCTGATGGAAGTGACCCGTCTGCGCGATACGCCTATCCTCACCTTTATGAACAAACTCGACCGTGACATCCGTGACCCGATGGAGCTGATGGATGAAGTGGAAAACGAGCTGAAGATCGCCTGTGCGCCTATCACCTGGCCGATTGGCTGCGGCAAGCTGTTCAAAGGGGTTTATCACCTCTATAAAGACGAAACCTACCTGTACCAGACCGGTAAGGGCCACACCATTCAGGAAGTCCGCATCGTAAAAGGTCTGGACAACCCGGAGCTGGACGCCGCCGTCGGTGAAGAGCTGGCCGCCCAGCTGCGCGATGAGCTGGAGCTGGTGCAAGGCGCCTCTCACGAGTTCGACAGAGAGCTGTTCCTGAGCGGTGAAATTACCCCGGTCTTCTTCGGTACCGCCCTCGGCAACTTCGGCGTTGACCATATGCTCGACGGTCTGGTTGAGTGGGCCCCGCAGCCGATGCCGCGTAAAACCGATACCCGTGAAGTCGAAGCGAAGGAAGAGAAGTTCTCCGGCTTCGTCTTCAAAATTCAGGCCAACATGGACCCGAAACACCGCGACCGCGTCGCCTTTATGCGCGTAGTGTCCGGTAAATACGAGAAGGGCATGAAGCTGCGTCAGGTGCGTATCGGTAAAGACGTGGTGATCTCCGACGCGCTGACCTTCATGGCGGGCGACCGTTCGCACGTGGAAGAAGCCTATCCGGGCGATATCATTGGTCTGCACAACCACGGTACCATTCAGATTGGCGATACCTTCACGCAGGGCGAAATGATGAAGTTCACCGGTATCCCGAACTTCGCGCCGGAACTGTTCCGCCGCATTCGCCTGCGCGATCCGCTGAAGCAGAAGCAGCTGCTGAAAGGTCTGGTTCAGCTTTCCGAAGAGGGGGCTGTACAGGTGTTCCGCCCAATCGCCAACAACGATCTGATCGTGGGCGCGGTGGGTGTGCTTCAGTTTGACGTGGTGGTTGCCCGTCTTAAGAGCGAGTACAACGTGGAAGCGATTTACGAATCGGTGAACGTGGCGACCGCGCGCTGGGTTGAGTGTTCAGACGTGAAGAAATTCGAAGAATTTAAGCGTAAGAACGAAGTTCAGCTGGCGCTGGATGGCGGCGATAATCTGACCTATATCGCCCCGACCATGGTGAACCTGAACCTGACACAGGAACGTTATCCTGACGTTCAGTTCCGCAAAACGCGCGAGCATTAATTCCCTCTCAGAGCACGGCAGCCGCCGTGCTCTTCTTTAATTCCTGTGTTATTAAACCCTTGCGGAATGTTCTTAATTCAACGCAATTTTTCGCTATTCGTTCGTTTTTTCCCCAATTCTGAATGCACCCCCGTAATTGTGATCTATATTTAACTCAGTGTTTAGCACCGGGCATGGATGAATTAACTGTTCAATGCATGTCCACTGGTTCTCCATTTCGCCCGTGTGTTAATTCGCAATATATAAAACCAAGATTTAGGGAAGTATGTCGCCCGAATAACGGGCAAAACACAGGAATAAATCGATGAATATGACAAGACTGAAGATTTCTAAAACTCTGCTGGCTGTAACGTTGGGTAGTGTCCTGGTAAGCGGTTCTGCTCTGGCGGAAACCAGCACCATGGATAAAGCGCAAAATACCGCCAATACCGCAGGGGAAAAAATCGATAGCTCTATGAATAAAGTCGGTAATTTCATGGATGACAGCTCTATCACAGCAAAAGTGAAAGCCGCACTGGTGGATCATGAATCCATTAAGAGCACCGATATTTCTGTTAAAACCGACAACAAGGTTGTCACCCTGAGCGGTTTCGTTGAAAGCCAGACCCAGGCCGAAGAGGCCGTTAAAGTGGCCAAAGGCGTTGAGGGCGTAAGCTCCGTCAGCGACAAACTGCACGTACGTGACAGCAAAGAGTCTTCGGTGAAGGGTTATGCCGGAGATGCAGCAACTACCAGCGAAATCAAAGCTAAACTGTTAGCTGACGACATCGTGCCATCCCGTATGGTGAAAGTTGAAACCACCGATGGTGTGGTCCAGCTGTCCGGTACGGTTGAGAACCAGGCACAAAGCGATCGTGCTGAATCAATTGCGAAAGCGATTGATGGTGTGAAAAGCGTTAAAAACGATCTGAAAACGAAGTAAAGCAGCACCACTCGCCCGTCTGGCTTAAAGCCGCGGGCGAAATAAAAACGACTCTGGAAAAACGCCGGTGAGTGGCCTGAGCGCTCACGTTTAGCGGCCGACATTAACTATGGTAAAGGAGAGGCTTATGTTTCGTTGGGGCATTATATTTCTGGTTATCGCGTTAATTGCCGCCGCATTGGGCTTTGGTGGACTGGCGGGTACCGCGGCATGGGCAGCGAAAATTGTCTTCGTCGTTGGTATTATTCTGTTCCTGGTGAGCCTGTTTACGGGTCGACGTCGCCCGTAGCAAACGCAATATTCATTAAACAAACTCAAGCCAGTCCTCGTGACTGGCTTTTTCTCGTTTGAGAACCGGCAGGGATCTGCGTTACTGTGTCTGAACATAATAATGAAAACAGGAAGGCAGAGGTGGGGCAGCGAATTCCCGTGACGATCGGCAATATTGCGCCGCTGACGTTAAAACCATTTCATGCAGGCCAGCTTGCGCTGGTCTGTGAAGGGGGCGGACAGCGCGGTATTTTCACAGCAGGCGTGCTGGACGAATTTATGCGCGCTGAGTTTAACCCGTTCGATCTCTATTTCGGCACCTCTGCCGGGGCGCAGAATCTCTCTGCCTACGTCTGTAACCAGCCCGGCTATGCGCGCAAAGTGATTATGCGCTACACCACCTCCAAAGCGTTCTTCAACCCGGTACGCTTCGTGCGCGGCGGGAACCTGATCGATCTCGACTGGCTGCTGGATGCCACCTCCAGCCAGATGCCGCTGGCCATGGATACCGCGTCACGACTGTTCGATACCGGAAAAGAGTTCTGGATGTGCGCCAGCCGCGGCGATGACTATTCACCGGGTTACTTTTCGCCGCAGAAAGAGAACTGGCTGGATATCATCCGCGCCTCCAGCGCGATCCCCGGTTTCTACCGCACCGGCGCGCTGCTGGAGGGGATCAGCTATCTTGATGGCGGTATCAGCGACGCGGTACCGGTACAGGAGGCGGCGCGGCGCGGGGCGAACACCATTGTGGTGATCCGCACGGTGCCTTCGCAGATGTATTACACCCCACAGTGGTTTAAGCGTATGGAACGCTGGCTGGGCGACAGCAGCCTGCAACCGCTGGTGAATATCGCAAAGCAGCATGAAACGACCTACGGCGCGATGCAGCGCTTTATTGAAAAACCCCCGGGCAAGCTGCGCATCTTTGAAATTTATCCGCCTAAGCCGCTGCTGAGCATGGCGCTGGGCAGCCGGCTGCCTGCGTTGCGTATGGACTACAAAACGGGGCGGCTGTGCGGGCGTTACTTCCTTGCGACCGTCGGGAAAATGCTGGCCGAGCAACCGCCGCTTCATCGGCATAAAAGCATCATATTGCCGCCCGCCGTTGTGGCCAATGACGCGGTGGCGATGCCGCTGGTGGACGCGCCACAAGCCAACGATAGCCTACTCGATAATGAGGATCTGGCGTGACGCACTGCTTTATCGATACCCATTGCCACTTTGATTTCCCCCCGTTTAGCGGTGAGGAAGCCGCAAGTATCGCGCGCGCGGCTCAGGCCGGCGTGAGGGCCATTATTGTCCCGGCTATTGAGGCGGCGAGGTTTGAGAACGTCCTGGAACTTGCCCGCGTTCACGATGCGCTGTACGCCGCGCTGGGTCTGCATCCGATCGTGATTGAGCACCATCTTGATGAACATATCGACAGGCTGGATGCCACGCTGCAAAACGCGGATACGAAGCTGGTTGCCATCGGGGAGATCGGTCTCGATCTCTATCGTGAAGATCCGCAGTTTGAACGCCAGCAGACGATCCTGGATGCGCAGCTCCGGCTGGCAAAGCGCCACGATCTGCCGGTGATCCTCCACTCCAGACGTACCCATGACAAACTGGCGATGCACCTGAAGCGCATCGATTTGCCGCGCACGGGCGTGGTCCACGGTTTCGCCGGCAGCCTTCAGCAGGCGCAGCGTTTTATCGGGCTGGGCTATAAGATTGGCGTCGGCGGCACCATCACCTATCCGCGAGCCAGCAAAACCCGCGACGTGATGGCGCAACTCCCCCTGTCTTCGCTCCTGCTGGAAACGGATGCGCCTGACATGCCGCTGAATGGTTTTCAGGGCCAGCCCAACCGCCCGGAGCAGGCGGCGCGCGTTTTTGACGTGCTGTGTGAACTGCGTCAGGAACCTGAAGAGGTGATTGCCGGCGCGCTGCTGGAAAATACCCGCGCGGTCTTTGGCATCACGCTATAGATAAAGGGCCGGGCGGATCACCGTAATGTGCTGCTGTTCCAGCGCCCGCGCCAGCGGCTCGACGTCCTCCGGCGTGGCGCTCCGCCATTGCGCCGCCTCCCCGTAAACCCCATGGGCATGAAACGCGTTGATCCGGACCGGAACGTTCCCCAATGCGTGGATAAAAGCGGTCAGCGATGGCAGATGTTGCAGATAATCACACCGATCGGGGATCGCCAGCAGGCGCAGTTCCGTCAGGCGATGACGCTCGGCCAGCCAGCGGATGCTCTGCTTGATCAGCGAATTTTCGCGCCCGGTCAGAAAACGGTGATGCTCATTGCCCCAGGCTTTCAGATCCACCATCGCGCCGTCAAACACCGGTAACAGCTTTTGCCAGCCGGTTTCGCTTAACATACCGTTGCTGTCTACCAGGCACGTCAGATGGCGCAGGGACGGATCGGCTTTGATCGCGGTGAACAGCGCCACCACAAACGGCAGCTGTGTGGTGGCTTCACCCCCGCTGACGGTCACGCCCTCGATAAAAGGCGCGGACGTGCGGACTCGGGCGAGGATCTCCTCGACGCTGTAGCGCTGCGCCATCGGCGTCGCCTGCTGCGGACACAGGTGCAGACAGGTGTCGCACTGCTGACAGTGACTTTCCTGCCACCAGACGCGCCCGGCCTGAAGAGTCAGCGCGTCATGAGGGCAGTGAGGAACACAGTCGCCGCAGTCGTTGCAGCGCCCTATTGTCCACGGATTGTGGCAGGTTTTGCAGCGCAGGTTACAGCCCTGGAGGAACAGCGCCAGGCGGCTGCCCGGTCCGTCCACGCAGGAGAAGGGGATGACCTGACTAACTAAAGCGCATCTGCTGTTCATGGCTAATCACGCGCGGCTGACGTTCCAGAATACGGGTTTTGCGTGCGGCCTCTTCGCCCAGCCACGTGGTGTTCGTTCTCGAACCCGCTTCCCGGTATTTCTCCAGATCCGACAAGCGAACCATATAGCCGGTCACGCGTACCAGATCGTTACCGGCCACATTTGCGGTGAATTCACGCATACCGGCCCTGAACGCGCCAAGGCAAAGCTGAACCACCGCCTGCGGATTGCGTTTTACCGTCTCATCCAGCGTTAAAATATCGCTGATCCCGGAATGATAGTGCTTATGGTGCGGCGCTACGGCCAGCAGATGACTGATAGGATCCGGCTCGTCGCCATAGGGCAGGCGAGCGCCCGGCGTGGTGCCCGAATCGGAGCTGATGCCTGACTGGGCGTGCAGCATAGCGCGATGCTGCCAGCCGTGCTTCACCGGCGTATTTTCAACAAACGCCGCAAGCTGTTCGCTGATGCGGTAGCCCAGCGCGTTGGCCTGCTCGTCTTTCCCGTAACGCCCCGCCATGCCTGCTTTCTCACACAGTACGTTCACCGCTTCGGCAAGACCGTACATGCCAAACATCGGCACAAACCGATCGGCGTCAATCAGCCCCTCTTTCACCAGGAAGCTATTCTCAAAGAAGCCGGACTGCTCATATAAAAAATCGCAGCGCGCGTCGATTATTGCGATTTGCTGCTGACAGTAGTGGGGCAGGGTACGGGTGAAAAAGTCTTCCGGGGAGTGGCTGTGCTCCGCAATCGCTTTCAGGTTAAGGCGCACCAGCGTGCTGCCGCCGCCCGCGAGTGGCAGAGAGTTGTAACAGCTCACCACGCCATAGCGACCTTTTGTGAAAATTTTATCATTCACCGGGCCGTTGGAAATATGCGGCTTGCTGCACTCACAAATGTTTTTCGCCACGCTCAGCAGCAAATCGTCGGGGGTAACGTCCGGGTCGTAGATAAAGGTCAGATTCGGCGCAACCTGCTTCAGTTCAGCATCTGCGCGCAGAATGGCGCGGGTGACGGGCGTATCCGCCGGGCCGATATTGGCATGCATAAAGGCGTCTGGCAGGGTGCGGTCCAGATAGCGCCAAAAACGTTTTATTCGGCTATCGATTTCATCCTGTGTTAGAATTTTAACATAAGGACTGAGGATTTCATCGAGCTGGCCCAGATAGACCGGCATGGACGTGACGGACGGAACGTGGTGATAAAGTATAGTGAGCAGCGAGAGGGCGTCATCCAGATCGTTCGCCCCTTCCAGCTCCAGCCATTCTGAACCGTTAGTCAGGAATTTAGCGTAATCCGGCAGCACGTAGCGCGGTTTGTAAGGCGCATGGCCTTCGAACATGTCGCAGATAAATCCCTCATCCAGCGCGGCGCGTGCCGCCTCTGGCAGAGCGGGATAGGGCAGATTGTTTTCCGCTTCCAGCGCCAGAAAATGACGTTTTTGTTCCGGGGTTAACACCGGGCTTGTCACAATGTGCTGGCATCGTTGTTGCAGGGCGTCGGGCATGTTCAACTTCCTTGAGGGTTCTGCGGATGGTGAACGAATTGTAGAAAGCCAGCCCGTTGGCGCTTTTGATCCGACAGGGGGTATCGCTGCTTTAGTCGGCGGTTGGCGCATGAAAGTTTGAAGAAGATCTCATTACAGTAATGCAAATTTGCACACAGTTTTCATTAACTGTGATGAATGTCGAAGTGTAGAGGCGGGTGAATGTTAGAATACTCACAGACCCGCAAGGTAAAATTGATACGGCACTGCCGTTGGAGAATGTTATGACCGATTTAACTGCAAGCAGCCTGCGCGCGTTGAAGCTGATGGACCTGACCACCCTGAACGATGACGACACCAATGAAAAAGTCATCGCCCTGTGCCATCAGGCGAAAACGCCAGTGGGTAACACCGCCGCCGTTTGTATCTACCCGCGCTTTATTCCGATTGCCCGCAAAACGCTGAAAGAGCAGGGCACGCCGGACGTGCGCATTGCAACCGTGACTAACTTCCCGCACGGCAATGACGACATTGAGATTGCGCTGGCGGAAACCCGCGCGGCGATTGCCTACGGCGCAGACGAAGTTGACGTGGTGTTCCCGTACCGCGCACTGATTGCCGGCAACGAGCAGGTTGGCTTTGACCTGGTGAAAGCCTGTAAAGACGCCTGTGCGGCGGCAAACGTGCTGCTGAAGGTGATCATCGAAACCGGCGAGCTGAAAGAAGAAGCGCTGATTCGTAAAGCATCTGAAATCTCCATCAACGCTGGCGCAGATTTCATCAAAACCTCTACCGGTAAAGTGCCCGTCAACGCCACGCCGGAAAGCGCGCGCATCATGATGGAAGTCATTCGCGATATGGGCGTATCCAAAACCGTTGGCTTCAAACCTGCGGGCGGCGTACGTACCGCCGAAGACGCGCAGCAGTTCCTGGCGATTGCCGATGAACTGTTTGGTGCCGACTGGGCGGATTCCCGTCACTACCGTTTCGGCGCGTCCAGCCTGCTGGCCAGCCTGCTGAAAGCGCTGGGTCACGGCGACGGTAAGAGCGCAAGCAGCTACTGATTGCCAGACAATGCCGGATGACGCTTCGCTTATCCGGCCTACAGGATCGTAGGGCGGGTAAGTGTACCCGCCACAACTCCCCCGATTCCGCATGGAGGTTACCGTGTTTCTCGCACAAGAAATTATTCGTAAAAAACGTGATGGTCTTGCTTTAAGCGACGAAGAGATCCGCTTCTTCATCAACGGCATTCGTGACAACACCGTCTCAGAAGGGCAGATTGCTGCTCTGGCGATGACCATTTTCTTCCACGATATGTCGATGCCTGAGCGCGTGTCGCTGACCATGGCGATGCGAGATTCAGGAACCGTTCTGGACTGGAAAAGCCTTAACCTTAACGGCCCGATTGTGGACAAACACTCCACTGGCGGCGTGGGTGATGTGACTTCGCTGATGCTCGGCCCTATGGTGGCAGCCTGCGGCGGTTACGTTCCCATGATCTCCGGGCGCGGCCTGGGCCACACCGGCGGTACGCTCGACAAACTGGAAGCCATTCCGGGCTTCGATATCTTCCCGGATGACAATCGCTTCCGCGAGATTATTAAAGACGTTGGCGTGGCGATTATCGGCCAGACCAGCTCTCTTGCGCCGGCAGACAAGCGTTTTTACGCGACGCGCGATATTACCGCCACCGTAGACTCCATTCCGCTGATCACCGCCTCTATCCTCGCCAAAAAACTGGCGGAAGGGCTGGACGCGCTGGTGATGGACGTGAAGGTGGGCAGCGGCGCGTTTATGCCGACCTATGAACTCTCTGCTCAGCTTGCCGAAGCGATCGTTGGCGTCTCCAACGGCGCAGGCGTGCGCACCACCGCGCTGCTGACCGACATGAACCAGGTGCTGGCCTCCAGCGCCGGTAACGCGGTTGAAGTGCGCGAGGCCGTGCAGTTCCTGACGGGTGAATACCGCAACCCGCGCCTGTTCGACGTCACCATGGCGCTGTGCGTGGAGATGCTGATTTCCGGCAAGCTGGCCAAAGACGATGCGGAAGCCCGTGCGAAGCTTCAGGCGGTGCTGGACAACGGCAAAGCGGCGGAGATCTTTGGCCGTATGGTGGCGGCGCAGAAAGGCCCGACCGACTTCGTGGAAAACTACGCGAAATACCTGCCAACCGCGATGCTCAGCAAGGCGGTCTACGCGGACAGCGAAGGTTTTGTCTCCGCCATGGACACCCGCGCGCTCGGCATGGCTGTTGTGTCTATGGGCGGCGGTCGTCGTCAGGCATCGGACACCATTGATTACAGCGTCGGCTTTACCGATATGGCCCGTCTGGGCGACAGCGTTGACGGTCAACGTCCGCTGGCGGTGGTCCACGCGAAGGACGAAGCCAGCTGGCAGGACGCGGCGAAAGCGGTGAAAGCGGCAATATCTCTTGACGATAAAGCACCGGAAACCACACCGACGGTCTATCGTCGTATCACTGAATAGCGGTATACTGATCTGATCGCATTTTTATGAAGCACTAAGTACGGAGAACAATTATGAAACGTGCATTTATTATGGTGCTGGACTCATTCGGCATCGGCGCAACCGAAGATGCAGAACGTTTTGGTGACGTGGGTTCCGATACCCTGGGTCACATCGCGGAAGCCTGTGCAAAAGGCGAAGCGGATAACGGTCGTAAAGGCCCTCTGAACCTGCCAAATCTGACCCGCCTCGGGCTGGTAAAAGCGCATGAAGGCTCTACCGGTAAAATCGCAGCCGGTATGGACGGTAACGCGGAAGTCGTGGGCGCCTACGCCTGGGCGCACGAGCTCTCTTCCGGGAAAGATACCCCGTCCGGCCACTGGGAAATCGCCGGTGTGCCGGTGCTGTTCGACTGGGGTTACTTCTCCGATCACGAGAACAGCTTCCCGCAGGAGCTGCTCGATAAGCTGGTGAAGCGCGCCAACCTGCCGGGCTACCTCGGTAACTGCCACTCTTCCGGTACCGTGATTCTGGATCAGCTCGGCGAAGAGCACATGAAAACCGGCAAGCCGATTTTCTACACCTCTGCTGACTCCGTGTTCCAGATTGCCTGCCACGAAGAGACGTTTGGCCTGGATAAACTCTATGAACTGTGCGAAATCGCCCGTGAAGAGCTGACCGAAGGCGGCTACAACATTGGCCGCGTGATCGCACGTCCGTTTATCGGCGACAAAGCGGGTAACTTCCAGCGTACCGGTAACCGTCACGACCTGGCCGTTGAGCCACCGGCACCTACCGTGCTGCAAAAGCTCGTCGACGAGAAAGGCGGTCAGGTTGTTTCCGTGGGTAAAATCGCGGACATTTACGCCAACTGCGGCATTACCAAAAAGGTCAAAGCGACCGGTCTGGATGCGCTGTTCGACGCCACCATCAAAGAGATGAAAGAGGCGGGCGATAAGACCATTGTCTTCACCAACTTCGTGGACTTCGACTCCTCCTGGGGCCACCGTCGCGATGTAGCCGGTTACGCGGCAGGGCTGGAGCTGTTCGACCGCCGTCTGCCAGAGCTGATGGAGCTGGTGGGGGAAGATGACATTCTGATCCTGACCGCCGACCACGGCTGTGACCCAACCTGGACCGGTACTGACCACACCCGCGAGCACATTCCGGTGCTGGTGTACGGCCCGAAAGTAAAACCGGGTTCGCTGGGGCACCGTGAAACCTTCGCGGACATCGGCCAGACGATTGCGAAATACTTTGGTACGTCTGACATGGAATATGGCAAGGCTATGTTCTGATGTCATTGCCGGGTGGCGGCTGCGCCTTACCCGGCCTACAAAACCGTAGGCCCGGTAAGCGAAGCGCCACCGGGCAAAAAAACAAATGAAAAGGAACTGAAGATGGCAACTCCTCACATTAATGCAGAAATGGGTGATTTCGCTGACGTCGTATTGATGCCTGGCGACCCGCTGCGCGCGAAGCACATTGCAGAAACTTTCCTCGAAGACGTGCGTGAAGTGAACAACGTGCGCGGCATGCTGGGCTTCACCGGTACCTATAAAGGCCGCAAGATCTCCGTTATGGGCCACGGTATGGGTATCCCGTCCTGCTCCATCTACACCAAAGAGCTGATCACCGATTTCGGCGTGAAGAAAATCATCCGCGTTGGCTCCTGCGGTGCGGTGCGTATGGACGTTAAGCTGCGTGACGTGGTGATCGGCATGGGCGCGTGTACCGACTCTAAAGTTAACCGCATCCGCTTTAAGGATCACGATTTTGCGGCAATCGCCGACTTCGACATGGTGCGTAACGCGGTTGACGCGGCAAAAGCACTGGGCGTTGACGCGCGCGTGGGTAACCTGTTCTCTGCCGATCTGTTCTACTCGCCAGAAGGTGACATGTTCGACGTGATGGAAAAATACGGCATCCTGGGCGTGGAAATGGAAGCGGCCGGTATCTACGGCGTGGCGGCTGAGTTTGGTGCGAAAGCGCTGACCATCTGCACCGTGTCTGACCACATCCGTACCCACGAGCAGACCACCGCTGCCGAGCGTCAGACCACCTTCAACGACATGATCAAAATCGCGCTGGAATCCGTTCTGCTGGGCGATAAAGAGTAAAAGCTGTTGTGCCGGGGGGCGGCTTTGCCTGACCCGGCCTACGGTTTTCCAGGCCCGCTAAGCGCAGCGCCAGCGGGCTTTTTTACTAGCGTACTGCCTGCGCAATCCACGCCGATAATTCCCGTAATTCATTTTCCTGGGCCGGGAAGTCACCGATTAACGCGTCACACTCCTGTTGCAGCATATCCGCCCGATACAAACAGCCCTGCAACCGTGCCGCCAGCGCCTCCAGCGGAGCCGGGTTCAGGCTATCGGTAAACACCTGCGTACGGGTGATATGGCCTTTTTCCACGTCAAAGTGCAGCTCGACGCCGCCCCAGGTGAAGCGCTCGTCCAGCAGGTGTGAAAACGCCGGTGCCTGGCCGAAGTTCCACTCCCAACTGCTCTGGCGGGCAAAGGTTTCAGCGAAGTTGGGCAGGTCGGGGGTCTTATCGGGAGAGATCACTTCCGCCTCCACGCGCTCGCCGTAATGCTCAAAGAAGGCTTCACGGATCGCATCGCAAATTTGCTCGTGGGTAATGCCCGGCAGCAGTTCCACCAGATTCGTCACGCGACCGCGTACGGAGGTGATCCCTTTCGCCTGGAGCTTTTTCTTGTCCGGGTTGAGGTAGTTCGCCAGACGGCTCAGGTCGGCGTTCAGCAGCAGGGTACCGTGGTGGAATCCGCGATCCAGGGTTTCGCGGTAGGCGGAGCCTGACACTTTCCGGTCGCCCTCGGGCGTTTTCACGACCAGATCGTTACGTCCGGAGGCTTCGGCCTTCACGCCGAGCGAATTGAGCGCGTTGAGGACAATGGCGGTCGAGATGGTTTTATCGTATTCCGGCTTGCCCGCCATAAAGGTAAAGCAGGTATTGCCCAGATCGTGAAACACCGCGCCGCCGCCGCTGCTGCGGCGCGCAAGGCGGACGTTGTCCTCTTCCATACGGCGGGTGTTACACTCTTTCCACGGGTTTTGCGCGCGGCCAATGACGACCGTATCGGCGTTGCGCCAGAGAAACAGCACGCGCTGAGTGGCGGGCATCTGGCGGAAGATGCACTCTTCCACCGCCAGGTTAAACCAGGGATCGTAAGAGTCAGAGATAAGCAGGCGTAACGTCGTCATGGCAGAGTTCCTTTTCCGAATCATCTGCCTACTTTATCACTATTCTTTCTTCTCGCTCTCTTCCTCTTCGGGAACCGGCTTGCTGGCGGTTAGCAGGAACGGCGACTGCTGCCAGCGGGTGCGCTTGCCCTGGAGCAGCGTACGCGCCAGTACCACGCCAATCGCCAGCGAGAGGAGCAGCATCAGGCGCAAAATATTGGTGGTGTTATCCACCTGTTTGGCTTCGGTTGGCAGGGTGTGGGTATCGAGCGTCAGGCGTAAATAGCCGAGTGGACCATTTTTGCCCTCAATAGGTTCGACGATTTGCTGATTGAAATAACCGCCGGCTTTTTTGCCGTCCAGCGCCAGCCTGTCGCGCACGTCGACATGCTCACCCGCGCGGGCAATCAGGTCGCCCTGTTCATCGTACACGCCTGCGTCCAGAATGCGGCTGTTTTCCGTGAGCTGGCGCAATACCTGGGCTATCCGCTTGTCGTCCGGCGTTTCGGTGCGCATAGACGGCGCAACGTTAAGCGTCACCTGGCGCGCCAGCGTGCGGGCCAGCTCTTCAAACTGCGGGTTACGTTGCCGTTGGTGATTCTGGCTAAACCAGGATGCCCCCTGCATCAGCGCCACTAACAGGGCGAGACAGATAAGGACAATCACGGCGCGATGAAGCCGGAATTTCAGTTTTGCGCGAGCCATATTCCACCTGCTGAAAATTTACGGCTTAATGTTGCCAGAAGTGATGGTTACAGGGTAGCCTCATGCGTTATTTTCCCTCTGGAACCTTCCGGCGCGAACGAAATTACAGGAGCTTCAATGCCGAACATTACCTGGTGCGACCTGCCAACGGATGTCTCTTTATGGCCAGGATTGCCGCTCTCGTTAAGTGGCGATGAGGTGATGCCCCTCGATTACCACGCTGGCCGTAGCGGCTGGCTGCTGTACGGACGCGGCCTGGATAAGCAACGCCTGACCCAGTATCAAACCAAACTGGGCGCAGCGATGGTCATCGTTGCGGCCTGGTGCGTGGAAGATTATCAGGTCATTCGCCTCGCGGGTTCCCTGACGCAGCGCGCCACGCGCCTGGCACACGATGCCGGGCTGGACGTTGCCCCGCTCGGCAAGATCCCTCACCTGAAAACGCCGGGCCTGCTGGTGATGGACATGGACTCTACCGCCATTCAGATCGAATGTATCGACGAGATCGCTAAACTGGCGGGCAGCGGCGAGCTGGTGGCGGACGTCACCGAGCGCGCGATGCGCGGCGAGCTGGATTTCACCGCCAGCCTGAGACAACGCGTGGCGACGCTGAAGGGGGCCGATGCGAACATTTTGCGTCAGGTGCGCGATGAACTGCCCCTGATGCCGGGGCTGACGCAGCTGGTGCTCAAGCTGGAGACGCTCGGCTGGAAAGTGGCGATTGCCTCCGGTGGGTTCACCTTCTTTGCCGATTACCTGCGTGACAAGCTGCGTCTGACCACCGTGGTGGCAAACGAGCTCGAGATCATGGACGGCAAGCTGACCGGACAGGTCATCGGCGACATCGTGGATGCGCAGTACAAAGCCAGTACGCTGACGCGTCTGGCGGAAAAATATGAGGTTCCGGTCGAGCAGACCGTCGCCATCGGCGATGGCGCGAACGATCTGCCGATGATCAAAGCTGCCGGTCTGGGTATTGCCTACCACGCCAAGCCAAAAGTGAATGAAAAGACGGAAGTCACTATCCGTCACGCTGACCTGATGGGGGTGTTCTGCATTCTCTCCGGCAGCATCAACCAGAAATAACGGTCTGCGCTGTAGGCCGGGTAAGCGTAAGCGCCACCCGGCACGCAGGCCGCACAGAAATAACGAGGTAAACCGTGGCGAAAGCTCCAAAACGCGCATTTGTCTGTAATGAATGTGGTGCGGATTATCCGCGCTGGCAGGGGCAATGCAGCGCCTGTCATGCCTGGAACACCATCACCGAAGTGCGTGGTGTGGCGGCTTCGCCGAGCGTGGCCCGCAATGAACGGCTGAGCGGCTATGCGGGCATTGCAGGCGTGTCGAAGGTACAAAAACTTTCGGATATCAGCCTTGAGGCGCTGCCGCGCTTCTCAACCGGATTCAAAGAATTTGACCGCGTGCTCGGCGGCGGCGTGGTGCCGGGCAGCGCGATTCTGATCGGCGGTAACCCGGGCGCGGGCAAATCGACCCTGCTGCTGCAAACGCTCTGCAAGCTCGCCGAACAGATGAAAACCCTGTACGTGACGGGTGAAGAATCCCTCCAGCAGGTGGCGATGCGCGCTCACCGTCTCGGCCTGCCGACCGGTAACCTGAATATGCTGTCGGAAACTAGCATCGAGCAGATCTGCATGATCGCCGAAGAAGAGCAGCCGAAGCTGATGGTGATCGACTCCATCCAGGTGATGCACATGGCGGACATTCAGTCCTCGCCGGGCAGCGTGGCGCAGGTGCGTGAAACGGCTGCGTATTTAACGCGCTTTGCCAAAACGCGCGGCGTGGCGATTGTGATGGTCGGCCACGTCACCAAAGACGGCTCGCTGGCGGGGCCGAAGGTGCTGGAGCACTGTATCGACTGCTCGGTGATGCTCGACGGCGATGCGGACTCCCGCTTCCGTACCCTGCGCAGCCACAAAAACCGCTTCGGCGCGGTGAATGAGCTGGGCGTTTTTGCCATGACCGAGCAGGGGCTTCGCGAAGTCAGCAACCCATCGGCCATCTTCCTGAGCCGTGGCGACGAGATTACGTCCGGGAGTTCGGTGATGGTGCTGTGGGAGGGGACGCGTCCGCTGCTCGTCGAAATTCAGGCACTGGTGGATCATTCGATGATGGGCAACCCACGGCGCGTGGCGGTCGGTCTGGAACAGAACCGCCTGGCGATCCTGCTGGCGGTGCTGCACCGTCACGGCGGCCTGCAAATGGCGGATCAGGATGTGTTCGTCAACGTGGTGGGGGGCGTGAAGGTGACCGAAACCAGCGCGGACCTGGCGCTGCTGCTGGCGATGGTCTCGAGCCTGCGCGACAGGCCGCTGCCGCAGGATCTGGTGGTGTTTGGCGAAGTGGGGCTGGCGGGCGAAATTCGCCCGGTGCCGAGCGGACAGGAGCGTATCTCCGAAGCGGCAAAACATGGCTTCCGCCGCGCGATTGTTCCGGCCGCCAACGTGCCGAAAAAAATCCCGGAAGGGATGCAGGTTTTTGGCGTTAAAAAACTCGCAGATGCGTTAAATGTCTTTGACGACTTATAATTACGTATTCGATTTTGCAGGAGGCACCGTAATTTATGTCATCATTTGACTACATCAAGACCGCGATCCGCCAGAAGGGCTGCACGTTGCAGCAGGTGGCGGACGCCAGCGGCATGACCAAGGGCTACCTGAGCCAACTGCTGAACGCCAAAATCAAAAGCCCCAGCGCGCAGAAGCTTGAAGCGCTGCACCGTTTTCTGGGGCTTGAATTTCCGCGGATGCAAAAGAATATAGGCGTGGTGTTCGGCAAGTTCTACCCGCTGCATACCGGGCACATCTACCTGATCCAGCGCGCCTGTAGCCAGGTCGACGAGCTGCATATCATCATGGGCTACGACGAAACCCGCGATCGCCAGCTATTTGAAGACAGCGCCATGTCGCAGCAGCCCACGGTGCCGGACCGCCTGCGCTGGCTGCTTCAGACGTTTAAGTATCAGAAAAATATTCGCATTCATGCCTTTAATGAAGAGGGCATGGAGCCGTATCCGCATGGCTGGGACGTGTGGAGCAACGGCGTCAAAGCGTTTATGGAAGAGAAGGGCATTACGCCTAACTGGATCTACACCTCTGAAGAGTCCGATGCGCCGCAGTTCCGCGAGCATCTGGGCATCGAGACGGTGCTGATCGATCCTAAACGCACCTTTATGAACATCAGCGGTGCGCAGATCCGTGAGAACCCGTTCCGTTACTGGGACTATATCCCGACCGAGGTGAAGCCGTTCTTCGTGCGTACGGTGGCGATCCTTGGCGGCGAGTCGAGCGGCAAATCGACGCTGGTCAATAAGCTGGCGAATATCTTCAACACCACCAGCGCGTGGGAGTACGGACGCGATTATGTCTTCTCACACCTCGGCGGTGACGAGATGGCATTGCAGTATTCCGACTACGATAAAATTGCGCTGGGACACGCCCAGTACATTGATTTTGCGGTGAAATACGCCAACAAAGTCGCGTTTATTGATACTGATTTCGTTACCACGCAGGCGTTCTGTAAAAAGTACGAAGGACGTGAGCACCCGTTTGTGCAGGCGCTGATTGACGAATATCGCTTTGACCTGGTGATCCTGCTGGAAAACAACACGCCGTGGGTGGCCGACGGCATGCGCAGCCTGGGCAGCTCGGTGGACAGGCGCGAGTTCCAGACCATGCTGGTTGAGATGCTTAACGAAAACAACGTTGATTTTGTGCATGTTGAAGAGTCGGACTACGACACCCGTTTCCTGCGCTGCGTCGAGCTGGTGAAGGAGATGATGGGGGAGCAGGGTTAGGGTGAGGGGAATTATCCACTCAGAACTCAACCACTACCTTCCCACGCCTATGCCCCTGCGGCGTATCATTTCACTGACCTGTGCTCCTCGATGAAATGCGTCTTGTTGAGGCTAGTCTGGTAAGGGATCAGCTGCGTGATAAGATGGACAATCCAGAGCTCACCGTTCGCACGGGGTGAACAATCATGTTTAAACAGCTTCAGGATATGGCGCTGTTTGCGCTGGTGGCAGAAATGGGCAGCTTTACCGCGGCGGCGCTGAAAGCTGAGCTGCCGAAATCCAGCGTCAGCCAGCGCATCAGCCAGCTTGAACAGCAGGTGGGGATCCGTCTGCTGAATCGCACCACGCGCAGGATCAGCCTGACGTTCGCGGGCGAGCACTATCTGGTGCACTGTCGCGAGATGCTGGCGGCCAGCGAGCGGGCGGAGTATGCCATTCAGCGCCTGCGCGAAAACCCCAGCGGACGGCTGCGTATTACGTGTCCGGCGGGGATTGGCGCGACCCTGCTGGCGCATATGAATGCCGAGTTCCAGCTTCGCTATCCTGACGTTTCGCTCGATGTTTCAATTTCAGATGATGTCCTCGATCTGGTGGAGTCGGGTTTCGACGTTGCCCTGCGAACCGGGAAACCTCAGGACTCTTCCCTGATCGGCCGCATGATAGGGCACTGTCCACGCTACATGCTGGCATCGCCCGACTATCTGGCGCGCCGGGAGCCGTTAACCCATCCCCGACAGCTGGTGGATCACCGTTGTATTACCCATAAATCCTGGGCTGAGTGGTTGTTGCAGAGCGAGAGCGAGGATTATCGCTTTCTGCCGGATAACGCCCATCTGACGGATAACCTGGTGTACGCCCGCGAGTGCGCGATTGCCGGGGCGGGGATCACGCTGTTACCCGCATTCCTGCTGGAAGACAAAATCGAGAGAGGCGCGCTGGTGAAAGTGCTGCCGGAGTGGAGCGTTGAGGGAAACGATCTGTGGCTGGCCTATCCGAGCCGTAAGCTCAATTCGCCCGCGCTGATGAGCTATATCGAGTTTGCGATGGAGTTTGACGAGGTGAAGCGGTATTACGTGGGCAAATAAAAAAGCCGGGTGGCGGCTTCGCCTTACCCGGCCTACAAACAGAGCAGAACCGTAGGCCGGGTAAGCGTGAGCGCCACCCGGCTTTTTTTGGCACTTACTTAGCAATACGCTTGTACTTAATACGCTTCGGCTCCAGCGCGTCAGCGCCCAGCGTGCGTTTCTTGTACTCTTCGTATTCGGTGAAGTTACCTTCGAAGAACTCCACTTTACCTTCGTCCTGGTAGTCCAGGATGTGGGTCGCGATACGGTCAAGGAACCAGCGGTCGTGCGAGATAACCATGGCGCAGCCCGGGAACTCCAGCAGGGCGTTTTCCAGCGCGCGCAGGGTTTCGATGTCCAGGTCGTTGGTCGGTTCATCGAGCAGCAGAACGTTGCCGCCAACCTGAAGCAGTTTCGCCAGGTGCAGACGACCACGCTCACCGCCGGACAGCTCGCCCACGCGTTTGCCCTGGTCGGTGCCCTTGAAGTTAAAGCGGCCAACATAGGCGCGGCTTGGCATCTCGGTATTGCCGATACGCATGATATCCAGCCCGCCGGACACTTCTTCCCACACGGTTTTGCTGTTGTCCATCGCGTCGCGGAACTGGTCAACGGACGCCAGCTTCACGGTCTCACCCAGGGTGATAGAGCCGCTGTCAGGCTGCTCCTGACCGGACATCATACGGAACAGGGTCGATTTACCCGCGCCGTTCGGACCGATAATGCCCACAATCGCACCTTTCGGTACGGAGAAGGTCAGATCGTCGATCAGCAGGCGGTCGCCGTATGACTTACGCAGGTTGGTCACTTCAACCACTTTATCCCCCAGACGTGCTCCAGGCGGGATAAACAGTTCGTTGGTTTCGTTACGCTTCTGGTATTCGGTGTTGTTCAGCTCTTCGAAGCGCGCCAGACGGGCTTTGCCCTTGGACTGACGGCCTTTCGCGCCCTGACGAACCCACTCCAGCTCTTTCTCAATAGACTTACGGCGCGCCGCTTCCTGAGAAGCTTCCTGCGCCAGACGCTGATCTTTCTGCTCCAGCCAGGAGGAGTAGTTGCCTTCCCACGGAATCCCTTCACCGCGGTCCAGCTCCAGGATCCAGCCGGCGACGTTGTCGAGGAAGTAACGGTCGTGGGTAATGGCCACTACGGTACCCTCGAAGTCGTGCAGGAAGCGCTCCAGCCAGGCCACGGATTCGGCATCCAGGTGGTTGGTTGGTTCGTCGAGCAGCAGCATGTCTGGTTTTTCCAGCAGCAGGCGGCACAGCGCCACGCGGCGGCGCTCACCACCGGAGAGATTCGCGATTTTTGCATCCCAGTCCGGCAGACGCAGGGCATCGGCCGCGCGCTCCAGCTGCACGTTCAGGTTGTGACCGTCGTGCGCCTGGATGATCTCTTCATATTTGCCCTGCTGAGCGGCCAGTTTGTCGAAGTCCGCATCCGGCTCGGCGTATTTGGCATACACTTCATCCAGACCTTTCAGCGCGTTAACCACTTCGGATACCGCTTCTTCAACGGATTCACGTACGGTGTGTTCCGGGTTCAGCTGAGGTTCCTGCGGCAGGTAGCCGATCTTGATGCCAGGCTGCGGACGGGCTTCACCTTCGATGTCTGTATCGATGCCGGCCATGATGCGCAGCAGGGTGGACTTACCGGCACCGTTGAGACCCAGAACACCAATTTTTGCGCCCGGGAAGAAGCTCAGCGAGATATTTTTAAGAATATGACGTTTCGGCGGGACAACTTTGCCGACACGATGCATGGTATAAACGAATTGAGCCACGTTGGACTTCGCCTCTTTTATCGTGATGAGAATGAATTTCAGCCTCGAAGTGTAGCCTTTTTCACGCCCTAATCCCAGCCAGGAACGTCGGGAGTGTTAAAACGCGCAAGAAAGGTAAAAAAGTGTCCACGACGTGGCGCGTTGTGGGATGCCTGGTTAGCATAAGTTGAGGTAACTTTGACGTGGCAAGACGCTGCAACTAACGAAAAACAATGAGGAAGAGCTTGTGGAAAAAGCCAAACGGGTGGTCTGGCGTCTGCTGGCTGCCAGCGTATGCGTAATGGCGGTAAGCCAGGCGGTGCATGCCGATTCACTGGATGAACAACGTAACCGCTATGCCCAGATTAAACAGGCATGGGACAACAAGCAGATGGATACCGTGCAGGCGCTGATGCCGACGCTGAAGGATTATCCGCTGTATCCGTACCTTGAGTATCGCCAGATCACGGACGATCTCATGAATCAACCGACCGTCACCGTGAATAACTTCATTCAGGCAAACCCGACCCTGCCGCCTGCGCGCACCCTGAAATCCCGGTTCGTGAACGAGCTGGCCCGTCGTGAAGACTGGCGCGGCCTGCTGGCCTTCAGCCCGGATAAACCGGGTGCGACGGAAGCGCAGTGTAATTACTATTATGCGAAATGGGCGACCGGTCAGCAGGAGGAAGCCTGGGCCGGGGCGAAAGATTTGTGGTTGACGGGCAAAAGCCAGCCAAACGCCTGTGACCCGCTTTTCAGCGCCTGGCGCGCCTCGGGCAAGCAGGATCCGCTCGCTTACCTGGAACGTATTCGCCTGGCAATGAAGGCCGGAAACACCCGGCTGGTCAACGTGCTGGCGGGCCAGATGCCAGCGGATTATCAGACCATTGCGTCTGCCGTTATCGGTCTGGCAAACGATCCCAACACCGTGCTGACGTTTGCGCGTACCACCGGCGCGACCGATTTTACCCGTCAAATGGCGGCGGTGGCCTTTGCCAGCGTGGCGCGTGACGATGTGGAAAACGCGCGGCTGATGATCCCGCAGCTGGTGCAGGCTCAGCAGCTTAATGACGATCAAACCCAGGAGCTGCGCGACATTGTGGCGTGGCGACTGATGGGCACGGATGTCACCGACGAACAGGCGCGCTGGCGTGACGATGCGGTGATGCGTTCAAACTCCGTTTCGCTGGTGGAGCGCCGCGTGCGCATGGCGCTGGGCACGGGCGACCGCCGCGGCCTCAATACCTGGCTGGCGCGTCTGCCGATGGATGCCAAAGAGAAAGATGAGTGGCGTTACTGGCAGGCGGACCTGCTGCTGGAGCGTGGCCGTGAAGACGAAGCCAAAGCGATCCTCCACTCCCTGATGCAGCAGCGCGGCTTCTACCCGATGGCGGCGGCACAGCGTCTGGGCGAGGAGTACACGCTGAAGATCGACAAAGCGCCCGCCAACGCGAACCCGGCGCTGACCCAGGGGCCAGAAATGGCCCGCGTGCGCGAGCTGATGTACTGGAATCTGGATAATACCGCGCGCAGCGAGTGGGCCAATCTGGTTACCAGCCGTACCGTCGATGAGAAGGCGCAGCTTGCCCGCTACGCGTTTGATAATCGCTGGTGGGATCTGAGCGTACAGGCGACGATCGCCGGCAAGCTGTGGGATCATCTCGAGGAGCGTTTCCCGCTGGCGTACAACGATCTCTTTGAGCGCTACACCCGCGACAAAGATATCCCGCAGAGCTACGCAATGGCGATCGCACGCCAGGAGAGCGCCTGGAACCCGAAAGTGCGTTCTCCGGTGGGGGCCAGCGGCCTGATGCAGATTATGCCGGGCACCGCGACGCACACGGTGAAGATGTTTAATATCCCGGGATACAGCAGCCCGTCCCAGCTGCTGGATCCGGATACCAACATCAACATCGGTACCAGCTACTTGCAGTACGTCTATCAGCAGTTCGGTAATAACCGCATCTTCGCGTCAGCGGCGTACAACGCAGGGCCTGGGCGCGTGCGGACGTGGCTCGGCAACAGCGCAGGGCGACTCGACGCCGTGGCGTTCGTTGAAAGCATTCCGTTCTCGGAAACGCGCGGATACGTGAAGAACGTGCTGGCGTATGACGCCTACTATCGGCACTTCATGGGGGAGAAAGATGCCCTGATGAGCGATGCCGAGTGGCAGAGACGTTACTGATCGGCGTGGGTTGTGTTATGCTGTACTCGTTAATGAGTACAAGAGGCAGCATAACATGACCCAGCATTCCCCGTATTCCTCGGCCATGGCCGAACAGCGTCATCAGGAGTGGCTTCGTTTTGTGGAGCTGCTTCGACAGTCTTACGAGCAGGATTTGCACCTACCCCTCATGCAGCTGATGCTTACGCCGGACGAGCGTGAGGCGCTGGGCACGCGCGTGCGGATTATTGAAGAGCTATTACGCGGTGAGATGAGCCAGCGCGAGCTGAAAAACGAGCTGGGCGCGGGCATCGCGACGATCACCCGTGGATCGAACAGCCTGAAGTCTGCGCCGGTTGAGCTGCGCCAGTGGCTGGAAGCGGTATTGCTGAAAAACGCCGGATGACGGCTTCGCCTTATCCGGCCTAAAAACTTAACGATATATCGCGTTATGAAACGGGCTCAGCGCCAGGATCACCGCCTGGTGATAAACGCTCGAACGGGTGAGCTTGCCGGCGGTAAAGACGCCAATCGCCCCTTCTTTACGCCCAATTTCATCAATGCCGGTGTACTGTGACATCACCGGCCCGAGCGCTTCACCTGCGCGGACTTTTTCCAGAATGATCTCCGGCAGCGGCAGGGTGGCTGAGCGCGCTTCGCCGCGCTGCTCGCGGCTTTCGATAACAACCCAGCTAAAGGTTGCCCCTTCGTCGATGCCCGCTTCAATCGCGACCCAGAAGTCAGCGTCGGGTGCGGCGGCTTTTGCATTCGCCACGCGATTTCGTGCGCCAGCGCGCGTTTCCTCGCTGCCAAACGGCTGTTCCGGCACGCCACTCTCGACGCCGACGGCGTCAATATGGCAGGATCCTTCGCCGAAGATCTCGTTAAATGCCCTTAGAATTGCCTGAATTTTGGCAGGATTGGTGGTAGCAGAGACAACATGGTGCATAATTAAGCTCGATTAAAAAATTCATCGCAGTATAACGGAAAAAAAGCATGTTACAGGTATACCTTGTTCGCCACGGTGAAACGCAGTGGAACGCCGAGCGACGTATTCAAGGGCAGTCAGACAGTCCTCTCACCGACAAGGGTGTGCAACAAGCGTGGCAGGTGGCGGAGCGCGCCAGAACGCTGGGCATCACTCACGTTATCTCCAGTGATTTAGGCCGCACGCAGCAGACGGCACGCATCATCGCCGATGCCTGTGGCTGTGACGTCACCCTCGAACCGCGCCTGCGCGAGCTGGATATGGGCGTGCTGGAAAAACGTCCTATCGATACGCTGACGGAAACCGAAGAAGGCTGGCGTCGCATGCTGGTGAACGGTACCGAAGATGGTCGCATCCCGGAGGGGGAATCCATGCAGGAGCTGAGCGTGCGTATGCATGCCGCGCTGGCCGAGTGCCTGAAGCTTCCGGCAGGTAGCCGTCCGCTGCTGGTGAGTCACGGTATCGCGCTGGGTTGCCTGGTAAGCACCATTCTGGGTCTGCCGGCTTACGCCGAGCGCCGTTTGCGTCTGCGCAACTGTTCCATTTCCCGTATCGACTATCAGGAAAGCGCCTGGCTGGCATCGGGGTGGGTGGTTGAAACGGCAGGGGACATTTCGCATCTTGATGCCCCTGCACTGGACGAATTACAGCGTTAACGACGTACCGGAATCAGGAATTCCATACGCAGATTGATAGGGCCTTCTTCCGGTTTAGCATCCTGTGCCGGATAGTAGCGCTCAATGTCCTGACCTTTACGGCGATTCAGATTCAGCATCGGCATGCAGGTCCCGTAAACGGTCAGGATGAACTCCTGAACGCCCGTTCCTAACCCTTCGTATGAGAACATTACATATTCGCCGCCTTCCAGCACGACAGGCTGCGAGCCATGAATGTACCCGTTCGCCATGTCAGGCGTGAGCGCCGTGGTATAAAACACCTCCTGCTCGTCGTCTTTTTCCTGGCTTGGATGCGTTTCGTTCAGGCCATACAGAATCGGCGGGATCGCCGGCGCGTGGCTTAAAAATTCGCGCCAGAACTGAACGCGCATCTGATGGCGGAACTCGGAGATCTGCTCCAGGGAACAGGAGTAGCTCTGGGTGGTGCCGACCAGGTGCGTTTCCGGCAGGGTGATGATTTCATATTTTGGCATCGCAAATTCGCCCAGACGCAGCGGCGGACGCATACCAAAGGAGCTCCAGTCAGGCGAGCGGCGATAAAGCGCAGGCGTTAACGAGAACTGTTTCTTAAAGGCGCGGGTAAAGGTTTGCTGTGAATCGAAGCGATATTGCAGGGCAATATCGAGGATGGGTCGCGCGGTCAGGCGCAACGCAACAGCAGACTTTGATAACCGACGTGCACGAATATAGGCACCGATAGCATGACCGGTGACATCCTTGAACATCCTTTGCAGATGCCACTTGGAATAGCCTGCTTTTGCCGCCACATTATCCAGTGACAATGGCTGGTCGAGATGACCTTCCAGCCAGGTGAGCAGGTCGCGAATAATTCCAGCCTGATCCATATACTATCCTCATCCTTAAAACTGCCGCAGGTGCCTGTTTACAGGTTAGCGGATAATAGCATTTTTTGACGTTTTAGCATTCAGTGTTTTTTTTGCGCATAAATGCTTTTTGTAGGGGTTTATGTGCGGATATATTCTAATCCTGTGATCTTGCTACATTTTTAGCTAACGTGTTGAATAATCGCTCAGCGTAATTTTTTATGAATGGTAACAATATGAAATACAAGGCTTTACTCTTTACGGCGTTGGTACTCATGGCGGGAAGCGCAGCGCAGGCTGAACAGGTGGGCTCTGTGGATACCGTGTTCAAAATGTTTGGGCCGGACCACAAAATTGTGGTGGAGGCCTTTGACGATCCGGATGTTAAAAACGTCACCTGCTATGTCAGCCGGGCAAAGACGGGCGGGATTAAAGGCGGACTGGGGCTGGCTGAGGATACGTCTGACGCGGCCATTTCCTGCCAGCAGGTTGGCCCGGTTGAATTGAGCGACAAAATTAAAAACGGCAAAGCGCAGGGCGACGTCGTATTCCAGAAACGGACCTCGCTGGTGTTCAAAAAGCTACAGGTGGTGCGTTTCTACGATGCGAAACGCAACACGTTAGCTTATCTGGCTTATTCCGACAAAGTCGTGGAAGGCTCACCGAAAAACGCGATCAGCGCGGTGCCCATTATGCCGTGGCATTGATAAAAAAAAACGGCGCAAATGCGCCGTTTTTTACTGCGTGACGTGACGGATTATTCCTGTAGGTCACCGCAGAAACGATAGCCTTCACCATGGATCGTGGCGATGATTTCCGGCGTATCAGGCGTAGATTCGAAATGTTTACGAATACGACGGATGGTAACGTCAACGGTGCGATCGTGTGGCTTCAACTCACGACCGGTCATTTTCTTCAGCAGTTCTGCACGGGACTGGATCTTGCCCGGGTTTTCGCAGAAGTGCAGCATCGCGCGGAATTCACTGCGCGGCAGTTTATACTGCTCACCGTTCGGGCTAATCAGCGAACGGCTATTGATATCAAGTTCCCAGCCGTTGAATTTGTAGCTGTCGACGCTACGACGCTCTTCACTGACCGTACCCAGATTCATGGTGCGGGACAGCAGGTTGCGTGCACGAATGGTTAACTCGCGTGGGTTAAACGGCTTGGTGATGTAGTCGTCCGCGCCGATTTCCAGACCAAGAATTTTATCAACCTCGTTGTCACGGCCTGTCAGGAACATCAACGCGACGTTCGCCTGTTCACGCAACTCGCGCGCCAGAAGAAGGCCGTTTTTGCCCGGCAGGTTGATATCCATAATCACCAGGTTGATATCATTTTCAGAAAGGATCTGATGCATCTCTGCGCCATCGGTCGCTTCAAAGACATCGTAGCCTTCTGCTTCGAAAATGCTCTTTAACGTGTTGCGTGTTACCAACTCGTCTTCAACGATAAGAATGTGCGGGGTCTGCATGTTTGCTACCTAAATTGCCAACTAAATCGAAACAGGAAGTACAAAAGTCCCTGACCTGCCTGATGCATGTCGCAAATTAACATGATCGGCCTAACGTGACTAAAGTACGTAATTGCGTTCTTGATGCACTTTCCATCAACGTCAACAACATCATTAGCTTGGTCGTGGGTACTTTCCCTCTGGACCCGACAGTGTCAAAAACGGCTGTCATCCTAACCATTTTAACAGCAACATAACAGGCTAAGTGACACCGGACACCCAATAAAACTACGCTTCGTTGACATATATCAAGTTCAATTGTAGCACGTTAACAGTTTGATGAAATCATCGTAGCTGAATGCTAGCCTTTGTCACAATTTTTCAATAAACCAACTAGTTGCGGACATTGATTGATAAACGATACGAATCCAATCAGAAAAGAGTATTCATATAGTCATTATCATTACAAAACATAAGGATAATAGACTTCTGTTAACATTCTAACTGATTGTTCAGTCACAAAATAGTTTAGCTTTTTTTAATTGTTATGAAACGCTATTTCGGTGATTTGTGTTGCAAAATTGTAAATTCGTGCTGCGTAATATGTTGAAGTGAATCACATTTTTACCTGCTAACTGATTAAAAAGAGAGCATAAATGCATCTGTCGATTGTGCTGGTGGCACCAGCAAGGGCTGAAAATATTGGCGCTGCGGCGCGTGCCATGAAGACCATGGGTTTTACCGATTTGCGTATTGTAGATAGCACGGCGCATCTGGAGCCTGCCGCACGGTGGGTGGCGCACGGTTCGGGTGATATTCTCGATAATATAACCACTTACGCGACGCTCGCTGACGCCCTGCACGATATTTCGTTTACCGTCGCGACCACCGCGCGCAGCCGGGCGAAGTTTCACTATTACGCCACGCCTGCTGAACTGGTGCCCATGCTGGAAGAAAAAAGCCAGTGGCTGGAGAAAGCCGCGCTGGTGTTTGGGCGCGAAGATTCGGGGCTGACGAATGAAGAGCTGGAGCTGGCTGATGTGCTGACGGGCGCGCCGATGGTGGCAGATTATCCGTCACTTAATCTGGGCCAGGCGGTGATGGTTTACTGCTATCAATTAGCATCTTTAATGCAAATTTCTCAGCCACCGGTGACAGCAACGGATGAAAACCAGCTGGCGGCCCTGCGCGTTCGCGCTGACAAACTGCTTATGCAGCTGGGCGTGGCTGACGATCGGAAAATGGTGGACTGGTTGCAGCAGCGCCTGGGGCGTCTGGAACAGCGAGACACGGCAATGCTGCACCGATTGCTCCATGATATTGAAAAAAAATTAGCGGAGTAAAATGCTGTCATAAGTTTTTAATATGGCCGATCTCGCTGATAACTGGGGTTGCATATGGGGTAATCGGATGAAAATAAATCTGCTCGCAGCGGGACGTGAGAATGTCCCGAATTGTGATCAAAGTAAAAATTCATTGACTTAAGGTGCCCGATCCTTTAACCCTAAAAGAATAGAGCACAGACAGATAATAATGACAGAGTACACAACATCCATGAAACGCATCAGCATCACCACCATTACTACAACCACCATCATTACCACAGGTAACGATGCGGGCTGACGCGTACAGGAAAAACAGAAAAAAGCCCGCACCTGAACAGTGCGGGCTTTTTTTTCGGCTAAAGGAAATGAGGTAGAACCATGCGAGTGTTGAAGTTCGGCGGTACGTCAGTGGCAAATGCGGAGCGTTTTCTGCGCGTTGCCGATATCCTGGAAAGCAACGCCAGGCAGGGGCAGGTTGCCACCGTGCTCTCTGCCCCGGCCAAAATCACGAACCACCTGGTGGCGATGATTGAAAAAACCATTGGTGGTCAGGATGCACTTCCGAACATCAGCGACGCTGAGCGTATCTTCACCGAGCTGCTTCAGGGGCTGGCAGATGCCCAGCCGGGCTTCCCGCTGGCGCAGCTGAAAACCACCGTTGAACTCGAATTTGCCCAGATTAAACATGTCCTTCACGGTATCAGCCTGCTGGGTCAATGCCCGGACAGCATCAACGCGGCGCTGATTTGCCGGGGTGAAAAACTCTCCATCGCCATCATGGCGGGCGTGCTGGAAGCGCGCGGTCACCGCGTGACGGTCATCGACCCGGTTGAAAAACTGCTGGCGGTGGGCCACTACCTCGAATCCACCGTTGATATTGCCGAATCAACCCGCCGTATCGCCGCGAGCAAAATCCCCTCTGACCATATGATCCTGATGGCGGGCTTTACCGCCGGGAACGAGAAGGGCGAATTAGTCGTGCTGGGCCGTAACGGCTCTGACTACTCCGCTGCCGTGCTGGCCGCGTGCCTGCGCGCAGACTGCTGTGAGATTTGGACTGACGTCGACGGCGTTTATACCTGCGATCCGCGCCAGGTGCCGGACGCCAGGCTGCTGAAGTCCATGTCGTATCAGGAAGCGATGGAGCTTTCCTACTTCGGCGCCAAAGTACTTCACCCGCGCACCATCTCCCCGATTGCCCAGTTCCAGATCCCATGCCTGATTAAAAACACCGGTAACCCGCAAGCGCCGGGCACGCTGATTGGCGCCAGCGCGAATGAAGATGACCTGCCGGTGAAAGGCATTTCAAACCTGAATAACATGGCGATGTTCAGCGTCTCCGGCCCGGGTATGAAGGGGATGGTCGGCATGGCTGCACGCGTGTTTGCCGCCATGTCCCGCAACGGTATCTCGGTGGTGCTGATCACCCAGTCCTCTTCCGAATACAGCATCAGCTTCTGCGTACCGCAGGGCGATTGCCTGCGCGCCCGTCGCGCGCTGGAAGAAGAGTTCTATCTGGAGCTTAAAGAGGAGCTGCTGGAGCCGCTCTCTATTCAGGAGCGTCTGGCGGTGATCTCCGTCGTTGGCGACGGCATGCGCACCCTGCGCGGTATCTCTGCTAAATTCTTTGCCGCGCTGGCGCGTGCCAATATCAACATCGTGGCGATTGCGCAGGGCTCGTCCGAGCGTTCAATTTCAGTTGTAGTCGATAACGACGATGCGACCACCGGCGTGCGCGTGGTTCACCAGATGCTGTTCAACACCGATCAGGTCATCGAGCTGTTCCTGATTGGCGTCGGCGGCGTCGGCGGTGCGCTGCTGGAGCAGGTGAAGCGCCAGCAGGAGTGGCTTAAGAAAAAGCACATCGATCTGCGCGTCTGCGGAATTGCGAATTCGAAAGCGCTGCTCACTAACGTCCACGGTCTGAACCTGGAAAACTGGCAGGCGGAGCTGGAAGAGGCGAAAGAGCCGTTCAACCTGGGCCGCCTGATCCGCCTGGTGAAAGAGTATCATCTGCTCAACCCGGTGATCGTCGACTGTACCTCGAACCAGGCCGTGGCCGACCAGTACGCCGACTTCCTGCGCGAAGGTTTCCACGTGGTGACGCCGAACAAAAAGGCCAACACCTCGTCGATGGATTATTATCACCAGCTGCGTCTGGCGGCGAGCAAGTCGCGCCGCAAGTTCCTGTACGACACTAACGTGGGCGCGGGCCTGCCGGTCATCGAGAACCTGCAAAACCTGCTGAACGCGGGCGACGAATTGCAGCGCTTCTCCGGCATCCTCTCCGGCTCCCTGTCGTTTATCTTCGGCAAGCTGGATGAAGGGATGAGCCTCTCGGAAGCCACCCGTGCCGCGCGCGAGCTGGGCTACACCGAGCCGGATCCGCGCGACGATCTCTCCGGGATGGACGTGGCGCGCAAGCTGCTGATCCTGGTGCGCGAAACGGGCCGCGAGCTGGAGCTTTCGGATATCGTGATTGAGCCGGTGCTGCCAGCAGAATTTGATGACAGCGGCGACGTCAGCGCCTTTATGGCGAATTTACCTCAGCTTGACGATGCCTTTGCCGCTCGCGTGGCGAAAGCCCGTGATGAAGGTAAGGTATTGCGCTATGTTGGCAACATTGAAGAGGATGGCGTCTGCCGGGTGAAGATTGCCGAAGTGGATGGCAACGATCCGCTGTACAAGGTGAAAAACGGCGAGAATGCCCTGGCGTTCTACAGCCACTATTATCAGCCACTGCCGCTGGTGCTTCGCGGCTATGGCGCAGGGAATGATGTGACGGCGGCGGGCGTGTTTGCCGATCTGCTGCGTACCCTGTCATGGAAGTTAGGAGTTTAAGATGGTTAAAGTATATGCCCCGGCTTCCAGCGCCAATATGAGCGTCGGATTTGACGTGCTGGGTGCGGCGGTGACGCCGGTGGACGGTTCGCTGCTGGGCGATACGGTAACGGTTGAGGCGGCAGAGCGCTTCAGCCTGAATAACGTTGGCCGTTTCGCCAGCAAGCTGCCGCCTGAACCACGCGAGAATATCGTTTATCAGTGCTGGGAACGCTTCTGTCAGGAGATCGGCAAAAACGTGCCGGTCGCCATGACGCTGGAAAAAAGCATGCCGATTGGCTCGGGCCTGGGCTCAAGTGCGTGTTCGGTAGTCGCCGCGCTGGTGGCGATGAACGAGCACTGCGGCAAGCCGCTGAACAACAGCCGTCTGCTGGCGCTGATGGGCGAGCTGGAAGGGCGCATCTCCGGCAGTATTCACTATGATAACGTCGCACCGTGCTTCCTCGGTGGCATGCAGCTGATGATTGAAGAAAATGGCATCATCAGCCAGCAGGTGCCAGGGTTTGACGAGTGGCTGTGGGTGCTGGCCTATCCGGGCATTAAGGTCTCGACCGCTGAAGCGCGCGCGATCCTGCCGGCGCAGTATCGTCGTCAGGACTGTATCGCTCACGGGCGTCACCTGGCGGGCTTTATTCACGCCTGCTACACCCGCCAGCCGCAGCTGGCGGCGAAACTCATGAAAGACGTGATTGCCGAGCCGTACCGCACGAAGCTGCTGCCTGGCTTTAACGAGGCGCGACAGGCTTCAATGGATATCGGCGCGCAGGCATGCGGCATCTCCGGCTCCGGCCCGACGCTGTTCGCCCTGTGCGACAAACCAGACACCGCGCAGCGCGTGGCGGACTGGCTCTCTAAACACTACCTGCAAAATCAGGAAGGCTTTGTTCATATTTGCCGTCTGGACACGGCTGGCGCACGAGTACTGGGATAACGAATGAAACTCTACAACCTTAAAGATCATAACGAGCAGGTCAGCTTCGCGCAGGCGGTCACGCAGGGGCTGGGCAAAAATCAGGGGCTGTTCTTCCCGCACGACCTGCCGGAATTCCAGCTGACCGAAATCGATGAGCTGCTGAAGCAGGACTTTGTCACCCGCAGCACCAAAATTCTGTCTGCGTTTATCGGCGATGAAATCCCGCAGGAGCTGCTGGAAGAGCGCGTGCGTGCGGCGTTTGCTTTCCCGGCTCCGGTTCAGCAGGTTGAGCCGGACGTCGGCTGTCTGGAGCTGTTCCACGGCCCGACGCTGGCGTTTAAAGACTTCGGCGGCCGCTTTATGGCGCAGATGCTTACCCACATCAGCGGCGACAAACCGGTGACGATTCTGACCGCAACCTCCGGCGATACCGGTGCGGCGGTGGCCCATGCGTTCTACGGCCTGAAAAACGTCCGCGTGGTGATCCTCTATCCGAAGGGCAAAATCAGTCCGCTTCAGGAAAAACTGTTCTGCACCCTTGGGGGCAACATTGAAACCGTGGCGATCGACGGCGATTTCGATGCCTGTCAGGCGCTGGTGAAGCAGGCCTTCGACGACGAAGAGCTGAAGGTGGCGCTGGGCCTGAACTCCGCCAACTCGATCAACATCAGCCGTCTGCTGGCGCAGATCTGCTACTACTTCGAAGCGGTGGCGCAACTGCCGCAGGACGCGCGCAATCAGCTGGTGGTTTCCGTGCCAAGCGGCAACTTCGGCGACCTGACGGCGGGCCTGCTGGCGAAATCACTCGGTCTGCCGGTGAAGCGCTTTATTGCCGCCACTAACGCCAACGACACCGTACCACGCTACCTGAAAGACGGGAAATGGGCGCCGAACGCGACGCAGGCCACGCTCTCCAATGCGATGGATGTGTCACAGCCTAACAACTGGCCGCGTGTGGAAGAGCTGTTCCGCCGTAAGGTCTGGCGTCTGGGCGACCTCGGCTACGCTGCGGTGACGGATGAAACCACCAAGGCGACCATGCGTGAGCTGAAAGCCGTGGGCTATACCTCTGAGCCGCACGCGGCGATTGCTTACCGTGCGCTGCGCGACGCGCTTCAGCCGGGCGAGTATGGCCTGTTCCTCGGAACCGCTCATCCGGCGAAGTTTAAGGAGAGCGTGGAAGCGATCCTGGGTGAAACGCTGCCGCTGCCAAAAGAGCTGGCCGAGCGCGCCGATCTGCCGCTGCTGTCCCATGAGCTGCCGGCAGATTTTGCAGCACTGCGTAAGCTGATGATGACCCGAGCGTGATTCTCTTGCCCGGTGGCGGCTACGCCTTACCGGGCCTACAAGATCCACAACGACCCCAACGAACCCAATCGTAGGCCGGGTAAGCGCAGCGCCACCCGGCAACGACAGCTCCGGTCCGTAGGCCGGGTAAGGCGCAGCCGCCACCCGGCTTTTTTATGGAGAAATTAAGGAGAAAAACAGCAGGGAAAAAGCAGAAATTCCCAATAAATGCGGCCACTTAGCGTTTAGGATTGCAGAGAATAACATCCGCCGTTCCCATCACGTACTCTCCTTACATCGGCCCACGCTGGGCAAGAAGAATAAGGAGTCACCTATGTCTACACTGAAACCTGCACTCATCGCGCTCTCACTGATGCTGGTCTCTCCCATGGCGGTGCAGGCCGCTGAGATCACCCTCGTGCCTGCGGTAAAGCTGCAAATTGGCGATCGGGATAATAACGGACACTACTGGGATGGCGGCCGCTGGCGCGACCATGACTGGTGGAAAGCGCACTATGACTGGCGCGACAACCACTGGCGTCCGCACGATGAACATCGCGATCGTCACGATCGCCACCGTCATGACGATCATCTTCCGGGCCCGGACAGGAAACACCATTAACACAAACCCCGCCAGCTGGCGGGGTTGTCTTTTATTGCTCGTGACGCTTAAACACCAGCTCATTTTTGCCTGACGATGCCTCGTCGAAGAAATACCCTTCGCTGTTAAAAGCGGTGAGCTGCTCCGGCTTTGTCAGGCGGTTTTGAATGATGAAGCGGCTCATCAGACCGCGCGCTTTTTTGGCGTAGAAGCTGATCACTTTAAATTTGCCGTTCTTCTCGTCGAGGAACACCGGCTTGATAATGTCCGCATTCAGCTTTTTCGGCTTCACCGATTTGAAGTACTCATCGGAGGCCAGGTTGATCACCACGTTATCCCCTTGGGCTTGCAGCGCCGCGTTAAGCTTGTCGGTGATCACATCGCCCCAGAAGTGGTACAGATCTTTGCCTTTGGCGTTTTCCAGGCGAATACCCATCTCCAGACGATACGGCTGCATCAGATCCAGCGGGCGCAGTACGCCATACAGGCCGGACAGCATGCGCAGATGCTGCTGGGCAAAATCGAAGTCGGCTTCGCTAAACGTTTCTGCTTGCAGGCCAGTGTAGACATCACCTTTAAAGGCCAGCAGCGCCTGGCGCGCGTTGTCGGGCGTGAAGTCAGGCTGCCACTCGTGAAAACGGGTGGCGTTCAGGTCGGCGAGTTTATCGCTGATGCTCATCAGCGAGGCGATCTGCGGAGCCGACAGTTTACGCGCCTCGTGGATCAGCTGTTGCGAGTAGTCCAGCAGTTCCGGCTGGGTATAACGCTCAGTGGCGAGCGGGCTCTGGTAGTCGAGCGTTTTTGCAGGTGAAATCAGAATCAGCATATCCAGTCCTTGCAGGAAATTTAGAGCGACTTTAACAAAAAATCGCCCTGATTTGATCGATAGCTGTTATTGCCGCGGCAAATCATCCCAGGTGCCAGGGGCAATTTGTGACTCGATTTCGGGATAGCGTGTGGCGTCAAAGACGGGCGGCACGCCAAGCTTGCGCTGACGCAGATAATCCCGCGCGATCAGCGCCACAACCGGTGAAAGCAGCAAAATGGCCGTCAGGTTAGTGATGGCCATCAGCGCCATAATGACGTCCGCTATTTGCCAGACCATCGGCATGCTGAGCAGGGAGCCGACGAACACCATCCCCAGCACAGCCGCGCGAAGGACGTTGCGCGCCAGACGCGAATCGACGTTCAGGAAGACAAGGTTGTTTTCGGCATAGATATAGTTCACCGCAATGGAGCTGAAGGCAAAAAGCCCCACGACAAGGGCGACAAGACCGGCGCCCCAGCCGCCAACGAGTGAGACCAGCGCCTGTTGTACCCAATGAATGCCTGCCGTACTGCCGGATGGATGTTCAACGGCGCCGGCCAGCAGCATTATCATCGCACTGGCGGAGCAGATAACAATGGTGTCCGTGAAGACGCCAATCATCTGCACAATGCCCTGCGCGGCGGGATGCGGGGGCCAGGATGCGGCCGCGGCGGCGGCATTTGGCGTGGAGCCCATTCCCGCTTCGTTGGAGAACATCCCCCGCTGAAACCCGGCAGTGAGGGCCTGGCTAACGGTGTAACCCAGCGCGCCGGACGCCGCTTCGCGCCAGCCAAACGCGCTTTTGAAGATGGTGGCGATGACGTTCGGCACCTCGTCGATATGTATCGCGCATACCAACAGGCTGGTGGACACCCACAGCAGCGCCATCAGGGGAACCAGCCACTGCATCAGGCGGGCTACCCCTTTAAGACCGGTCACAATGGTCAGCAGGGTGAGAAGGGCAAGCGCGCCGCCCGTCAGCCACTCCGGACAATTGAAGGCAAAGCGCAGCGCGTGGGCGACGGAATTTGCCTGAACGGTGTTGAAAATCAGGCCATACGCCACCAGCAAAAAGATCGAGAACAGAACGCCCATCCAGCGCATTCCCAGCCCGCGAGCCATATACCAGGCAGGTCCGCCGCGAAACTGGCCTTTGCTGTCTTTTTCTTTATAGAGCTGGGCCAGCGAGCATTCGGCAAAGGCGGTGGCCATGCCGATAATCGCCGTTACCCACATCCAGAACACGGCGCCCGGACCGCCCGCGCCGATCGCCAGCGCAACACCGGCCAGGTTGCCGCTGCCGATGCGTGCGGCGAGGCTGGTACAGAGCGCCTGAAACGAGGTCAAACCGCCCGGCTGTGGGGTGACGCTGTTTTTCAGACTTCTGCCAAATTTGCGGATATAGCGAAACTGAATCAGCCCGCTGCGCCACGTAAACCAGATACCTGCCCCTGAAAGCAGGTAAATCATGATCGAACCCCAGAGGACTTCGTTGATAAAGAAAAAGAAATCAGGCACTAACGTCCCTCTTGTTGATGCCAAAGTGAATATGTAAGCGCTACCACTGATTGTGCATGCTGTTACTTAGCAGCCTGTTAATATTGTGAGTTTATCATACTCTGCCTAAGCGCACTGTCTGCGGTTGCGCTGCCTCTCACTCGTGTTATCATCAGGGCAGACCGGTTACATCCCCCTAACAAGTAAACCTGTCATTTTTCCGCTGCTGGCAGGCTGTCGGTAGTGTGAATTATCCAGGGAACGTTAAAAGAGAAACACTATCATGACGGATAAATTGACCTCCCTTCGTCAGTTCACCACTGTCGTCGCTGACACCGGAGATATTGCGGCTATGAAGCTGTACCAGCCGCAGGATGCTACAACCAACCCTTCTCTGATCCTTAACGCTGCGCAGATCCCTGAGTATCGCAAACTGATCGACGAAGCGGTGACCTGGGCGAAAGCGCAGAGCAATGACCGCGCGCAGCAGGTTGTGGATGCTACCGACAAACTGGCGGTGAACATCGGTCTGGAAATTCTGAAACTGGTTCCTGGCCGTATCTCAACTGAAGTTGATGCTCGCCTGTCCTACGACACCGAAGCCTCTATCGCCAAAGCAAAACGCCTGATCAAACTGTACAACGATGCGGGCATCAGCAACGACCGTATCCTGATCAAACTGGCCTCTACCTGGCAGGGCATTCGCGCCGCCGAGCAGCTGGAAAAAGAAGGGATCAACTGTAACCTGACTCTGCTATTCTCCTTCGCGCAGGCGCGTGCCTGTGCCGAAGCTGGCGTATACCTGATTTCTCCGTTCGTGGGCCGTATTCTGGACTGGTACAAAGCCAACACCGACAAGAAAGAGTACGCGGCGTCTGAAGATCCAGGCGTGATTTCCGTGACGGAAATCTACGAATACTACAAACAGCACGGCTATGAGACCGTTGTGATGGGCGCAAGCTTCCGTAACGTCGGTGAAATTATCGAGCTGGCCGGCTGTGACCGCCTGACCATCGCCCCTGCGCTGCTGAAAGAGCTGGCAGAAAGCGAAGGCGCTATCGAGCGTAAACTGTCGTACACCGGTGAAGTGAAAGCGCGCCCGGAGCGCATCACGGAATCCGAGTTCCTGTGGCAGCATAACCAGGATCCAATGGCAGTAGACAAACTGGCAGACGGTATCCGTAAGTTTGCTATCGACCAGGAAAAACTGGAAAAAATGATCGGCGACCTGCTGTAATCATTCTGCGTGACCGGGCTCCCGGTCACGCGTCTTTCCCCCCGCCTCTGTCTGAATTTTCTCTCTGCGTGTATCATTCCCATTAATCAGTACTTTTTGAATGGAATGGATATGAATACCTTACGCATCGGCTTAGTGTCGATTTCTGACCGCGCCTCCAGCGGTGTTTATCAGGATAAAGGCATCCCTGCTTTGGAAGAATGGCTGGGCAGCGCGCTGACTACCCCGTTTGAGATCCAGACTCGCCTGATCCCGGACGAGCAGCCGATCATCGAGCAGACCCTGTGCGAGCTGGTGGATGAGATGAGCTGCCACCTGGTGCTGACGACGGGCGGAACCGGCCCCGCGCGCCGCGACGTGACGCCTGACGCGACGCTCGCTATCGCCGATCGGGAAATGCCGGGCTTCGGTGAACAGATGCGCCAGATCAGTCTACACTTTGTTCCGACGGCCATTCTTTCCCGTCAGGTCGGGGTGATCCGCAAACAGGCGCTGATCCTGAACCTGCCGGGGCAGCCGAAGTCGATCAAAGAGACGCTGGAAGGCTTAAAGGCCGAGGATGGTAGCGTCATCGTCCACGGCATCTTTGCAAGTGTACCGTATTGTATACAGCTGCTTGACGGGCCGTACGTTGAAACTGACGACAACGTGGTAGCAGCATTTCGTCCGAAAAGCGCCCGCCGCGAGACAATCTCCTGAAGTTGATTAAAATGTGACATTCGCGCCAGCGGCAGTAGCGTGTAAATGGATTTACGATATAGTAATTTTTTCTTTACGATTGCTGTAAAAATAAATCCACAATACACGCACAATGGTTCGCTATGTCACATAACGCCCGACCTCTGAATCGACAGGACTACAAAACTCTCACGCTCGCTGCCTTAGGCGGCGCGCTGGAGTTTTACGACTTCATCATCTTCGTCTTCTTCGCCGCCGTCGTGGGTGCGCTGTTCTTCCCGGCGGATATTCCGGAATGGCTGCGCCAGGTGCAAACCTTCGGCATTTTTGCTGCCGGTTATCTGGCGCGTCCGCTGGGCGGCATCGTCATGGCGCACTTTGGCGATCTGGTCGGGCGCAAGAAGATGTTTACCCTCAGTATCCTGCTGATGGCCGTGCCGACGCTGGCCATTGGCCTCTTGCCGACCTATGCGTCGATGGGCATTATCGCTCCGTTATTGCTGCTGCTGATGCGCGTGCTCCAGGGCGCGGCCATTGGTGGAGAAGTGCCGGGCGCGTGGGTGTTTGTCGCCGAGCACGTCCCGGCGCGCCGCATCGGCATTGCGTGCGGAACGCTGACGGCCGGGCTAACGGTTGGCATTCTGCTTGGCTCCGTGGTGGCAACCCTCATCAATACCAGCATGACGCAGCAGGCCGTTTACGACTGGGGCTGGCGTATTCCTTTCCTGCTGGGGGGAGCGTTCGGGCTGGTGGCGATGTACCTGCGTCGCTGGTTGCAGGAGACGCCAATATTTCTGGAAATGCAGCAGCGGAAGACGCTGGCACAAGAACTGCCGGTGAAAACGGTGGTGGTGCGGCATAAAAAAGCGGTGGTGGTGTCGATGCTGCTCACCTGGCTGCTGTCTGCGGGTATCGTGGTGGTCATTTTGATGTCGCCGGTCTGGCTGCAAAAGCAGTACGGTTTTGCGCCTGCGGTAACGTTGCAGGCGAACAGCATCGCGACGATTATGCTCTGCTTTGGCTGTCTGGCCGCCGGGCTGGCGGCGGATCGTTTTGGTGCCAGCGTGACCTTTATCGTCGGCAGCCTGCTGCTGGCCGCGTCGAGCTGGGCTTTTTATCATCTGGCGGGCACCCATCCTGAACAGCTGTTCCTGCTGTACGGCATCGTTGGGCTGTGCGTGGGGGTCGTTGGCGCCGTACCGTACGTGATGGTCCGGGCCTTTCCGCCGGAGGTACGCTTCACCGGGATCTCGTTCTCTTATAACGTTTCGTATGCCATTTTCGGTGGACTAACGCCAATAGTGGTTACGGTGTTGATGGGCGTGTCGCCGCTCGCACCAGCGTGGTACGTGCTGGCGTT
>NZ_JAOBZC010000008.1:0-191798 GCF_029838645.1 Enterobacter sp. GD03975 | reverse complement strand
TAATACGGTGCGGCCGAACTGCTCGTTCAGCACTTCACCCATTGCCAGGTAGATAGCGCTTGCGCCGCACACCAGACCGACCCAGCCGGCAACGTGAACGATGCCTTCGTTATCCGCCAGGTGACCCATTGCCAGCAGGGCGAACAGCACGGTCAGGCTCAGGAAGACGAATTGCAGTGCGCGGTTCGCCTTCAGGGTGCCGAAGAACATGAACAGAGTGAAGACGCCCCACAGTCCCAGGTACACACCCAGGAAGTGGGCGTTTGCCGCATCCGCCAGGCCCATTTTAGGCATCAGCAGAATCGCGACCAGCGTCAGCCAGAACGAACCGTAAGAGGTAAAGGCGGTTAAGCCGAAGGTATTGCCTTTCTTATATTCCAGCAGGCCCGCGAAGATTTGTGCGATACCGCCGTAAAAAATGCCCATCGCCAGGATTACGCCGTCCATCGGGAACATCCCGATGTTGTGCAGGTTCAGCAGAATGGTGGTCATGCCAAAACCCATCAGGCCCAGCGGAGCCGGATTAGCCAACTTAGTGTTGCCCATAAGTCCTCAAAAAAATCATCATTAAAATGGTGAAATGGTTAAACCCGCGTCAGTTCTACCTGACAGGGCGCGGCATCATAATGGGCGGCATCGGTGCCGTCTATGATCTCATCAGGGTGAAATTAAAAATTTTTTTATGTCTCCCCCTTGATGGATGACGTTGCGACCCCATCTTGTAAGCAACCGCAGTGTGTGGACCTGAAAAAAATCAAATCTGGGCAGTTGAAAAAGCACGTTCTGCCCTTATTACAGGTACACAACCACATGTTGACTGAATTTTTAGTGGAGACGTTTAGATGGGTAAAATTATTGGTATCGACCTGGGTACTACCAACTCTTGTGTAGCGATTATGGATGGCACTACTGCACGTGTGCTGGAGAACGCCGAGGGCGATCGCACCACGCCTTCTATCATTGCTTATACCCAGGATGGTGAAACTCTGGTTGGTCAGCCGGCTAAACGTCAGGCAGTGACAAACCCGCAAAACACCCTGTTTGCGATCAAACGCCTGATTGGCCGCCGCTTCCAGGACGAAGAAGTTCAGCGTGACGTTTCCATCATGCCTTACAAAATCATCGCAGCCGATAACGGCGATGCATGGCTTGATGTGAAAGGCACCAAAACTGCACCTCCGCAGATCTCTGCTGAAGTGCTGAAGAAAATGAAGAAAACCGCAGAAGATTACCTGGGCGAACCGGTAACTGAAGCTGTTATCACCGTACCTGCTTACTTCAACGATGCTCAGCGTCAGGCAACCAAAGATGCTGGCCGTATCGCAGGTCTGGAAGTAAAACGTATCATCAACGAACCAACCGCAGCGGCGCTGGCTTACGGTCTGGATAAAGAAGTCGGCAACCGTACTATCGCGGTGTACGACCTGGGTGGTGGTACTTTCGATATCTCTATTATCGAAATCGACGACGTTGACGGCGAAAAAACCTTCGAAGTTCTGGCAACCAACGGTGATACCCACCTGGGTGGTGAAGACTTCGATACCCGTTTGATCAACTACCTCGTTGACGAGTTCAAGAAAGATCAGGGCATTGACCTGCGTAACGACCCGCTGGCGATGCAGCGCCTGAAAGAAGCCGCTGAGAAAGCGAAGATCGAACTGTCTTCCGCTCAGCAGACCGACGTGAACCTGCCGTACATCACCGCAGACGCGACCGGTCCTAAACACATGAACATCAAAGTGACCCGTGCGAAACTGGAAAGCCTGGTAGAAGACCTGGTGAACCGTTCTATCGAGCCACTGAAAGTTGCATTGCAGGACGCTGGCCTGTCCGTGTCTGACATTCAGGACGTTATCCTGGTAGGTGGTCAGACCCGTATGCCAATGGTTCAGAAGAAAGTGGCTGAATTCTTTGGTAAAGAGCCACGTAAAGACGTGAACCCGGACGAAGCGGTAGCTATCGGTGCTGCGGTTCAGGGTGGTGTATTGACCGGTGAAGTGAAAGACGTACTGCTGCTGGACGTTACCCCGCTGTCTCTGGGTATCGAAACCATGGGTGGCGTGATGACTCCGCTCATCAACAAAAACACCACTATCCCGACGAAACACAGCCAGGTGTTCTCTACCGCTGAAGACAACCAGTCTGCGGTAACCATCCATGTGATTCAGGGTGAGCGTAAGCGTGCGGCAGATAACAAATCTCTGGGTCAGTTCAACCTGGACGGTATCAGCCCGGCACCACGCGGTATGCCACAGATCGAAGTCACCTTCGACATCGATGCTGACGGTATCCTGCACGTGTCTGCGAAAGACAAAAACAGCGGTAAAGAGCAGAAGATCACCATCAAAGCATCTTCTGGCCTGAACGAAGCGGAAATCGAAAAAATGGTTCGTGATGCCGAAGCTAACGCGGAATCCGACCGTAAGTTCGAAGAGCTGGTTCAGACCCGTAACCAGGGTGACCATCTGCTGCACAGCACCCGTAAGCAGGTTGAAGAAGCGGGCGATAAACTGCCAGCGGAAGACAAAACTGCGATCGAAACTGCACTGAGCGCGCTGGAAACGTCTCTGAAAGGCGAAGACAAAGCGGACATCGAAGCGAAGATGCAGGAGCTGGCACAGGTTTCTCAGAAACTGATGGAAATCGCTCAGCAGCAGCACGCACAGCAGCAGGCGGGCGCTGATGCTTCGGCGAACAACGCGAAAGACGACGACGTTGTCGACGCTGAGTTCGAAGAAGTGAAAGATAAAAAATAATCGCCCTGATGCAGGGTAATTAATCGGCACGGGCGTAGGAGAATTCTCCACGCCCGTGCTCGCATGTTAAGGGGCTTAAAAAAACCAATGGCAAAGCAAGACTATTACGAGATTTTAGGCGTTCCGAAAACTGCGGAAGAGCGTGAAATCAAAAAGGCGTATAAGCGCCTGGCCATGAAATATCATCCAGACCGCAATCAGGGTGATAAAGAGGCTGAAGCCAAATTTAAAGAGATTAAAGAAGCCTACGAAGTCCTGACCGACGCGCAAAAACGCGCGGCTTATGACCAGTATGGTCACGCGGCCTTTGAACAGGGCGGCATGGGCGGCGGTGGATTTGGTGGCGGCGGCTTCGGCGGCGGCGCTGATTTCAGCGATATCTTTGGTGATGTATTCGGCGATATCTTCGGCGGCGGTCGTGGTCGCCAGCGCGCGGCGCGCGGCGCAGACCTGCGCTACAACATGGAGCTGACGCTGGAGGAAGCGGTTCGCGGCGTCACCAAAGAGATCCGTATTCCGACGCTGGAAGAGTGTGACGTTTGCCACGGCAGCGGCGCGAAAGCGGGGACTCAGCCACAAACCTGTCCAACCTGTCACGGTTCCGGTCAGGTGCAGATGCGCCAGGGCTTCTTCGCGGTGCAGCAGGCGTGTCCGCACTGTCACGGTCGCGGTACGCTGATCAAAGATCCGTGCAACAAGTGTCACGGCCACGGTCGCGTTGAGAAAACCAAAACCCTGTCCGTTAAGATCCCGGCAGGCGTTGATACGGGCGACCGCATCCGTCTGGCAGGCGAAGGCGAAGCGGGCGAGCACGGCGCACCGGCAGGCGATCTGTACGTTCAGGTTCAGGTGAAGCAGCACGCCATTTTCGAGCGTGAAGGCAACAACCTGTACTGCGAAGTGCCGATCAACTTCGCGATGGCGGCGCTGGGCGGCGAAATCGAAGTGCCGACGCTGGACGGTCGTGTGAACCTGAAGGTGCCGGGCGAAACACAGACCGGCAAGCTGTTCCGCATGCGTGGCAAAGGCGTTAAATCCGTTCGCGGTGGCGCGCAGGGCGACCTGCTATGCCGCGTGGTAGTCGAAACGCCAGTTGGCCTGAACGACAAGCAGAAACAGCTGCTGAAAGAGCTTCAGGAAAGTTTTGGCGGCCCGACGGGTGAGAAAAACAGCCCGCGCTCCAAAAGCTTCTTCGATGGCGTCAAAAAATTCTTCGACGATTTAACCCGCTAACCCGTCAGCTGGTTACTATCCTTTAAAGCCCGGAAGCGATTCCGGGCTTTTTCTTTACAGCGTTATTGCTCGGTTAAACTGAATCCATACCCAATATTAATCTGTTTTTACCGATCTGTTTGCGCTGATATTATGGTTTTACCGAGGTATTGTTGTAAAAGAGAGAATTAACGTGAAATTACTACACCGCTTCTTTAGCAGTGAGGCATCCGGCGGCGTCATCCTGATTATTGCTGCTGCGGCTGCCATGCTGCTCGCCAATATGGGTATGACGCGCGATCTCTATCACGCATTTCTGGAAACGCCCGTCGAGCTGAAGGTCGGGGCGCTGGAAATCAACAAAAACATGCTGCTGTGGATCAACGATGCGCTGATGGCGGTATTTTTCCTGCTGGTGGGCCTGGAGGTCAAACGTGAGCTGGTGAGCGGCTCGCTTGCCAGCCGTCAGCGCGCGGCGTTCCCTGCGATCGCGGCGATTGGCGGGATGATCGTACCGGCGCTGCTCTTCCTCGCGTTCACGTGGCAGGATCCGGTTGCGCGCGACGGCTGGGCGATCCCGGCCGCAACGGATATTGCGTTTGCGCTCGGGGTATTAGCCTTGCTCGGTAGCCGCGTCCCGGTAGCACTGAAAATTTTCCTGATGGCGCTGGCGATTATCGATGACCTGGGTGCTATCGTGATTATCGCGCTGTTCTACACCAGCGATCTGTCCGTTCTGTCGCTGAGCGTGGCGGCCGTGGCTATCGCGGTGCTGGCGTTGCTGAACGTCTTCAACGTCCGACGCACGGGCATTTATATCCTGGTGGGAATGGTGCTGTGGACGGCGGTGCTGAAATCCGGCGTGCACGCTACGCTGGCGGGCGTCATCGTTGGTTTCTTCATCCCACTGAAGGAGCAGGACGGCAAATCGCCTGCCAGACAGTTAGAGCACGTGCTTCACCCGTGGGTAGGCTTTATGATCCTGCCGCTGTTTGCGTTTGCCAACGCGGGCGTTTCCCTGGCAGGGGTGACTTTGGACGGCCTCACCTCCGTGCTGCCGCTGGGTATTATCGCCGGTCTGTTTATCGGTAAGCCGCTGGGCATCAGCCTGTTCTGCTGGCTGGCGCTGAAGCTTAAGCTGGCGTCATTGCCAAACGGGACCACCTTTAGTCAGATTATGGCCGTCGGGGTGCTGTGCGGTATTGGATTCACCATGTCGATCTTTATCTCGACGCTGGCGTTTGGCGCAAGCGCGCCTGAGCTTATCGTCTGGGCGAAACTCGGCATTCTTATCGGGTCGCTGCTGGCCGCGGTTATCGGCTATACCTTGTTGAAGGTGAAGTTGTCCGGACAGGCTGTCCAGGCATAACGGGAAACCGGGAGGAGGGAAGCCTTCCCCCGATAAACTATCAGGGAGTGAAAACGTGATGTCTCATTTGAACTACAACCATCTCTATTACTTCTGGCATGTCTACAAGCAGGGCTCGGTCGTGGGAGCCGCAGAGGCGCTCTACCTGACGCCACAGACCATTACCGGGCAAATCAAAGCCCTGGAAGAGCGCTTGCAGGGCAAACTTTTTAAGCGGAAAGGGCGTGGCATTGAGCCGAGCGAGCTGGGTGAGCTGGTGTTCCGTTACGCGGACAAGATGTTCACCCTGAGCCAGGAGATGCTGGATATCGTTAACTATCGCAAAGAGTCCAACCTGCTCTTTGACGTGGGCGTGGCGGATGCGCTATCCAAACGGCTGGTAAGCGGCGTGCTGGATGCGGCGGTGGTGGAAGATGAACAGATTCATTTACGCTGCTTTGAGTCCACCCACGAGATGCTGCTGGAACAGCTGAGCCAGCATAAGCTGGATATGATTATCTCGGATTGCCCCATCGACTCCACCCAGCAGGAAGGCTTGTTCTCGGTGAAAATTGGCGAATGCGGCGTCAGCTTCTGGTGCATCAATCCGCCACCGGAAAAACCGTTTCCGGCCTGCCTGGAAGAGCGCCGTTTGCTGGTGCCGGGAAGACGGTCAATGCTCGGACGTAAGCTGCTGAACTGGTTTAACTCCCAGGGGCTGAACGTGGAAATCCTCGGTGAGTTTGACGATGCCGCGCTGATGAAAGCCTTTGGCGAGGCGCACAACGCGATCTTCGTTGCCCCGACGCTGTACGCGCACGATCTCTATTCAGACGACAAGATTACGGAGATTGGCAGGGTGGAAAACGTGATGGAAGAGTATCACGCCATATTCGCCGAAAGGATGATTCAGCACCCCGCGGTGCAGCGTATCTGCAACCGGGACTACTCGGCGCTGTTTACGCCACCGGCAATCTGAAGACATAAAAAAACCCGCGTTAAGCGGGTTCTTTCAAACAAGCAACAACAAGTGGCGATTAAGCCAGTTTGTTGATCTGCGCGGTCAGGTTTGCTTTATGACGCGCTGCTTTGTTTTTGTGGATCAGACCTTTAGCAGCCTGACGATCCACGATTGGTTGCATTTCGTTAAATGCGTTCTGCGCTGCAGCTTTGTCGCCAGCTTCGATTGCTGCGTATACTTTCTTGATGAAAGTACGCATCATAGAGCGACGGCTTGCATTGTGCTTACGAGCCTTTTCAGACTGAACGGCACGTTTCTTAGCTGATTTGATATTAGCCAAGGTCCAACTCCCAAATATGATCTATGTGGACAATTCAAAGGCCGAGGAATATGCCCTCTATACCTTCTTTTGTCAATGGATTTGTGCAAATAAGCGCCGTTAATGTGGCGACGCTACGTTACGTAGTGATGGCGCAGGATTCTACCAGCTTGTCGTCCGTGAATACAGCTTTTCGGCGTAAAAAACGCTGTTCGCGGGCAGATTTTTTTGCTGTGAAAGGTCAGCGTGATGAAATCATACGGCTTTCTGTTTCGCGTGAACAATCGCCGGTTAACCTTAACCGCTGTACAAGGTATACTTTGGCGATTTTCACTGTTTTGAGCCAGTCATGAAGCTGATACGCGGCATACATAATCTCAGTCAAGCCCCGCGCGGGTGCGTGCTGACCATTGGTAATTTCGACGGCGTGCATCGTGGGCATCAGGCGCTGTTGCAGGGATTGCGTAAAGAAGGCGAGGCGCGAGGCCTGCCCGTCGTGGTGATGATTTTCGAGCCTCAGCCGCTGGAGCTGTTTGCGGGCGAGAAATCCCCCGCACGGCTGACCCGCCTGCGCGAGAAGTTACGCTATCTGGCGGAGTCCGGCGTGGACTACGTCCTGTGCGTACGTTTCGACCGTCGATTTGCCGCGCTGACCGCACAAAACTTTGTCAGCGATCTGCTGGTCAGGCAGCTTGGCGTGCAGTTCCTCGCGGTAGGGGATGATTTCCGCTTTGGCGCTGGTCGTCAGGGCGATTTCTTGTTATTACAGAAGGCTGGTCTGGAGTACGGGTTTGACGTCACCAGTACGATGACCTTCTGCGAGGGCGGCGTACGCGTCAGCAGCACGGCGGTACGCCAAGCGCTGGCGAACGATGATCTGGACACGGCAGAAACGCTGCTGGGCCACCCGTTCACGATTTCAGGTCGCGTGGTCCATGGCGATGCGCTGGGCCGCACGATAGGTTTCCCGACGGCGAACATACCGCTGCGTCGTCAGGTCTCCCCGGTTAAAGGGGTATATGCGGTGGAAGTGGCAGGACTGGGCGAGAAGCCTTTCTACGGCGTCGCCAACATTGGCACGCGTCCAACGGTTGCCGGTGTGCGTCAACAGTTAGAAGTACACCTGCTGGACGTTGTAATGGACCTCTACGGTCGCCATATAGATGTGATACTGCGTAAAAAAATACGCAATGAACAGCGATTCGCTTCGCTGGACGAGCTTAAGGCGCAAATCGCGCGAGATGAATTGACGGCCCGCGAGTTTTTTGGGCTTTAGAACCGGCTTAACTGCCTACGTGATAAATACGGAACCGAGAATCTGATGAGTGACTATAAATCAACCCTGAATTTGCCGGAAACAGGGTTCCCGATGCGCGGCGATCTCGCCAAGCGCGAACCGGGAATGCTGGCGCGTTGGACCGATGATGACCTGTACGGCATCATTCGTGCAGCCAAAAAAGGCAAAAAAACCTTCATTCTGCACGATGGCCCTCCATATGCGAATGGCAGCATTCATATTGGTCACTCTGTAAACAAGATTCTGAAAGACATAATCGTGAAGTCCAAAGGACTCGCGGGATATGACTCGCCTTACGTTCCGGGCTGGGACTGCCACGGCCTGCCAATCGAGCTGAAAGTTGAGCAAGAGTACGGCAAGCCAGGCGAGAAGTTCACCGCCGCTGAGTTCCGCGCGAAATGCCGCGAATATGCTGCCACCCAGGTTGACGGCCAGCGCGCAGACTTTATCCGTCTGGGCGTGCTGGGCGACTGGTCGCACCCGTACCTGACCATGGACTTCAAAACCGAAGCCAACATCATCCGGGCGCTGGGCAAAATCATCGGTAACGGTCACCTGCACAAAGGCGCTAAGCCGGTGCACTGGTGCGTGGACTGCCGCTCTGCGCTGGCAGAAGCCGAAGTGGAGTATTACGACAAAACGTCTCCTTCTATCGACGTGGCTTTCGAAGCGGTCGATCAGGACGCGATCAAAGCTAAATTCGGTCTGCCTGGCGTAAGCGGCCCGATCTCGCTGGTGATCTGGACCACCACCCCGTGGACCCTGCCGGCGAACCGCGCAATCTCTCTCTCCGGCGAGTTCGAATACGCGCTGGTGCAGGTTGACGGCCGCGCGGTTATCCTGGCGAAAGATCTGGTTGAAAGCGTGCTGAAGCGCGCGAACATCACCAACTACACCGTGCTGGGCACCGTGAAAGGCGACGCGCTGGAGCTGATGCGCTTCAAACACCCGTTCCTGGACTTCGACGTTCCGGCGATCCTGGGCGACCACGTTACGCTGGACGCGGGTACCGGTGCGGTGCATACCGCTGGCGGTCACGGTCCTGACGATTACAACATCAGCCTGAAATACGGTCTGGAAATCGCCAACCCGGTTGGCCCGGACGGGTCTTACCTGCCTGGCACCTATCCGGCGCTGGACGGTATCAACGTCTTTAAAGCCAACGACATCATCGTTGAGATGCTGCGTGAACGCGGTGCGCTGCTGCACGTTGAAAAAATGCAGCACAGCTATCCGTGCTGCTGGCGTCACAAGACGCCGATCATCTTCCGTGCGACCCCGCAGTGGTTCGTCAGCATGGATCAGAAAGGCCTGCGCGAGCAGTCCCTGAAAGAGATCAAGGGCGTGCAGTGGATCCCGGACTGGGGCCAGGCGCGTATCGAATCCATGGTGGCTAACCGTCCTGACTGGTGTATCTCCCGTCAGCGTACCTGGGGCGTGCCGATGTCGCTGTTCGTGCACAAAGAGACGCAGGAACTGCATCCGAACACCCTGGAACTGATGGAAGAAGTGGCGAAGCGCGTTGAAGTTGACGGCATTCAGGCGTGGTGGGATCTCGACGCCCGCGACATTCTGGGCGCGGACGCGGATAACTACGAGAAAGTGCCGGATACCCTGGACGTGTGGTTCGACTCCGGTTCAACCCACGCCTCCGTGGTTGACGTGCGCCCTGAGTTCGCCGGTCACGCTGCCGACATGTATCTCGAAGGCTCCGACCAACACCGCGGCTGGTTCATGTCATCGCTGATGATCTCCACCGCCATGAAGGGCAAAGCGCCTTACCGTCAGGTACTGACCCACGGCTTCACCGTGGATGGCCAGGGCCGTAAGATGTCCAAGTCCATCGGTAACACCGTTTCGCCGCAGGACGTAATGAACAAGCTGGGCGCGGACATCCTGCGTCTGTGGGTAGCCTCTACCGACTACACCGGCGAAATGGCGGTGTCTGACGAGATCCTGAAACGTGCTGCCGACAGCTATCGTCGTATCCGTAACACCGCGCGTTTCCTGCTGGCGAACCTCAACGGGTTCGATCCGGTAAAAGACATGGTGAAGCCGGAAGAGATGGTCGTGCTCGATCGCTGGGCGGTAGGCTGCGCGAAAGCGGCGCAGGAAGATATCCTGAAAGCGTACGAGTCTTACGATTTCCACGAAGTGGTGCAGCGCCTGATGCGCTTCTGCTCCATTGAGATGGGCTCGTTCTACCTCGACATCATCAAAGACCGTCAGTACACCGCGAAAGCGGACAGCGTGGCGCGCCGCAGCTGTCAGTCTGCGCTGTACCATATCGCAGAAGCGCTGGTGCGCTGGATGGCGCCGATCATGTCCTTCACCGCGGATGAAATCTGGGGTTACCTGCCGGGCGAGCGTGAGAAGTATGTCTTCACCGGCGAGTGGTACGAAGGTCTGTTCGATCTCTCCAGCACCGAAGCGATGAACGATGCCTTCTGGGACGAGCTGCTGAAAGTGCGTGGCGAAGTGAACAAGGTTATCGAGCAGGCGCGTGCTGACAAGAAAGTCGGCGGCTCTCTGGAAGCGGCAGTAACCCTGTACGCCGAACCGGAGCTGGCGGCGAAGCTGACGGCGCTGGGCGATGAATTGCGATTTGTCCTGTTGACCTCCGGTGCGAAAGTTGCGGATTATGCTGACGCGTCTGCTGATGCTCAGCAGAGCGAACTGCTCAAAGGACTGAAGGTCGCACTGAGCAAAGCCGACGGTGAGAAATGCCCGCGTTGCTGGCATTATACTACCGATGTCGGTCAGGTGGCGGAACACGCAGACATCTGCGGACGCTGTGTAAGCAACGTCGCCGGTGACGGCGAAAAACGTAAGTTTGCCTGATGAGTAAAACTCTCTGTTCAACAGGACTGTGCTGGCTGTGGCTGGTGGTGGTGGTGCTGATTATCGATCTGGGCAGCAAGTTCCTGATCCTCCAGAACTTTGCTCTGGGGGATACGGTCCCGCTGTTCCCGTCGCTTAACCTGCACTACGCCCGCAACTACGGCGCGGCGTTTAGTTTCCTGGCCGACAGCGGTGGCTGGCAGCGCTGGTTCTTCGCAGGTATCGCAATGGGTATCTGCGTTGTGCTGGCAGTGCTGATGTACCGCTCGAAAGCAACGCAAAAGCTGAATAACATCGCCTACGCGCTGATCATTGGCGGCGCGCTGGGCAACCTGTTTGACCGCCTGTGGCACGGCTTTGTGGTCGATATGATCGACTTCTACGTCGGCAACTGGCACTTCGCGACCTTTAACCTCGCCGATAGTGCAATTTGCATCGGTGCGGCGTTAATCGTGCTGGAAGGCTTCTTGCCTAAACCGGCGGCGAAAGAGCAGGCGTAACCAAACCAGCCGGGTGACGCGTAGCGATCCCGGTCTACGGTTAATGTAGGCCCGGTAAGCGCAGCGCCACCGGGCAAAACAAGCGAGCAATTTGCATGTCTAAATCCGTACAGAGCAACAGCGCGGTACTCGTTCACTTCACGCTGAAGCTGGATGACGGCTCCACGGCTGAATCCACCCGCAATAACGGCAAACCGGCGCTGTTTCGTCTGGGCGATACCTCCCTGTCTGAAGGCCTTGAGCAGCAGCTTCTGGGTCTGAAAGAGGGCGAGACAAAGGCGTTTTCGCTGGAGCCGGACGCGGCATTTGGCGTGCCAAGCCCGGATCTGATCCAGTACTTCTCGCGCCGTGAGTTTATGGATGCGGGCGAGCCGGAAATCGGAGCGATTATGCTCTTTACCGCTATGGACGGCAGCGAAATGCCTGGCGTGATCCGTGAAATCAACGGGGACTCCATCACCGTTGACTTCAACCATCCGCTAGCCGGGCGTACCGTTCATTTTGATGTAGAAGTGCTGGAGATCGATCCGGCACTGGAGGCCTGAAATGCAGATCCTGTTGGCTAACCCGCGCGGTTTTTGCGCCGGTGTAGACCGCGCTATCAGCATTGTTGAAAACGCGCTGGAAATTTACGGCGCGCCGATTTACGTGCGCCATGAAGTGGTACATAACCGCTACGTGGTCGACAGCCTGCGCGAGCGCGGGGCGATTTTCATCGAGCAAATCAGCGAAGTGCCGGACGGCGCTATCCTGATCTTCTCCGCGCACGGCGTATCGCAGGCCGTGCGTAACGAAGCCAAAAGCCGCGATCTGACCGTCTTCGACGCCACCTGTCCGCTGGTCACCAAGGTGCATATGGAAGTGGCGCGCGCCAGCCGTCGCGGTGAAGAGTCGATCCTGATTGGCCATGCCGGTCACCCGGAAGTCGAGGGTACCATGGGCCAGTACAGCAACCCGGAAGGGGGGATGTATCTGGTTGAGTCGCCGGAAGATGTCCTGACGCTGAACGTGAAAAACGAAGCGCGTCTGTCGTTTATGACCCAGACCACGCTCTCCGTAGACGACACCTCAGACGTGATTGACGCCCTGCGCCAGCGCTTTCCGAAAATCGTCGGGCCGCGTAAGGATGATATCTGCTACGCCACCACTAACCGTCAGGAAGCGGTGCGCGCGCTGGCGGAACAGGCGGACGTGGTGCTGGTGGTCGGTTCAAAAAACTCCTCTAACTCTAACCGTCTGGCCGAACTGGCACAGCGAATGGGCAAGGCGGCGTTTTTAATCGACGACGCAACGGACATACAGGAAGCGTGGGTTAAAAACGCGGCCTGCGTCGGCGTCACCGCAGGGGCTTCTGCGCCGGATATCCTCGTGCAAAACGTCATTGCCCGCCTGCAAGAGCTGGGCGGTGGTGAAGCCGTTCCGCTCGAAGGCCGCGAAGAGAATATCGTCTTCGAAGTGCCGAAAGAGCTGCGAATCGACGCCCGCGAAGTGGAATAATTTCTTTTCTGATGAAAGGCCAGCACCTCCTGTGCTGGCCTTTTTTTTGCCTCGGACTTTATCGTGACGACAAAATCATGTCTTTTACTGATATCTGAGTCGGTTTCACGTTAAATTCTAATTATTGGTGTTTTCAGTTGGCAGCCTTTACGAAGGCTGGTTAATCTGAAAACGGTTTACATCATTTTAACGTAAGAGAATAACTATGCATGAAGCACAGATCCGTGTCGCCATTGCGGGCGCGGGTGGACGTATGGGTCGCCAGCTGATTCAGGCGGCAATACAAATGGAAGGCGTGGCACTCGGCGCGGCGCTGGAGCGTGAAGGTTCATCCTTGCTGGGATCCGATGCGGGTGAACTGGCCGGCGCGGGCAAGACAGGCGTTACCGTTCAGAGCAGCCTTGATGCGGTGAAAGATGACTTTGACGTGTTCATCGACTTTACCCGTCCGGAAGGCACCCTGACTCACCTGGCGTTTTGCCGCCAGCACGGTAAAGGGATGGTGATTGGCACCACCGGCTTTGATGATGCGGGTAAACAGGCCATTCAGGATGCAGCCACCGACATTGCGATTGTCTTTGCCGCGAACTTTAGCGTAGGCGTTAACGTCATGCTGAAGCTGCTGGAAAAGGCGGCGAAGGTGATGGGCGACTACACCGACATTGAGATTATTGAAGCGCACCACCGTCATAAAGTTGATGCTCCATCAGGCACGGCGCTGGCGATGGGCGAAGCGATTGCTTATGCAATGGATAAAGATTTAAAAGACATCGCAGTCTATTCCCGTGAAGGGCATACCGGAGAACGCGTGCCGGGCACCATTGGTTTCGCAACCGTCCGGGCGGGCGATATCGTCGGCGAACATACGGCGATGTTCGCCGATATTGGCGAACGTGTTGAGATTACACACAAAGCGTCAAGCCGTATGACGTTCGCCAATGGCGCAGTACGTTCCGCGTTGTGGCTGAAATCGAAAGAAAAGGGTCTTTTTGATATGCGAGATGTGCTTGATCTCACTAATTTGTAAGCGTTATTACCCATCGTGATGTGGTTATTGCAGTCGTAATGTATTGATTGCATAGGGCAATAATTTATTGCCCTCTTATTTTATCTGTTTTAGATGAAATTTGGTTGCTAATGGTTATAAAGCTGAGTTTTATACCATTATTCTGTGAATTGAATGTAAATTTTGACCATTTGGTCCACTTTTTATCACTCCCGCCTCTCAAATTCCATAAAACCTACCGCGCAAGCGTTTTCCAGGATGATTTACCTGATCTTTTTGCCCGTTAAATCCCATTCAAGCCGCCAGCCCTGCAAAAGAATAAACAAAATACCCGTTTTAAGTTGACTTTTACATGCCAAATCCCCAGAATGCCGCCGTTTGCCAAAAATCCGCTGGCAACACATTTGCATTGATTCATGACGTGGTTATGAATTAATATGCAAATAAAGTGAGTGAATATTCTCTGGAGGGTGTTTTGATTAAGTCAGCGCTATTGGTTCTGGAAGACGGAACCCAGTTTATCGGTCGGGCCATAGGGGCAACGGGTTCGGCGGTTGGGGAAGTCGTTTTCAATACTTCAATGACCGGTTATCAAGAAATCCTCACTGATCCTTCCTATTCTCGCCAAATCGTTACTCTTACTTATCCTCATATCGGCAATGTCGGCACCAATGCGGCTGACGAAGAATCCTCTCAGGTACATGCGCAAGGCCTGGTCATTCGTGACCTGCCGCTGATTGCCAGCAACTTCCGCAACACCGAAGACCTCTCTTCTTACCTGAAGCGCCATAACATTGTGGCGATTGCCGATATCGATACCCGCAAGCTGACGCGTCTGCTGCGCGAGAAGGGTGCACAGAACGGCTGCATCATCGCAGGGGATAACCTCGACGCGACGCTGGCGCTGGAAAAAGCGAAAGCCTTCCCGGGCCTGAACGGTATGGACCTGGCGAAAGAAGTGACCACGGCGGAAGCCTACAGCTGGACGCAGGGGAGCTGGACGCTGGAAGGCGACCTGCCGGAAGCGAAAAAAGAGAACGAACTGCCGTTCCACGTGGTGGCCTACGATTTTGGTGCCAAGCGCAACATCCTGCGCATGCTGGTTGACCGCGGCTGCCGCCTGACGGTGGTTCCGGCGCAAACGTCCGCTGAAGAGGTGCTGAAGATGAACCCGGACGGTATCTTCCTTTCTAACGGCCCAGGCGACCCGGCGCCGTGCGATTACGCTATCGACGCCATCAAGTCCTTCCTCGAAACCGATATTCCGGTATTCGGCATCTGCCTCGGCCATCAGCTGCTGGCGCTGGCGAGCGGCGCCAACACCGTGAAGATGAAGTTTGGCCACCACGGTGGGAACCACCCGGTGAAAGACATCGACAACAACACGGTGATGATTACCGCGCAGAACCACGGCTTTGCCGTCGACGAAGCCTCGATGCCCGCTAACCTGCGCGTGACGCACAAATCCCTGTTCGATGGCACCTTGCAGGGTATCCATCGCACCGATAAGCCTGCGTTCAGCTTCCAGGGCCACCCTGAAGCCAGCCCGGGCCCGCACGATGCCGCGCCGCTGTTCGATCACTTCATCGAACTTATCGAGCAATACCGTAAGACCGCTAAATAATCAGGAGCTGAGAAGACCATGCCAAAACGTACAGACATAAAAAGCATCCTGATCCTTGGCGCTGGCCCGATCGTAATCGGCCAGGCCTGTGAATTTGACTACTCCGGCGCGCAGGCGTGTAAAGCCCTGCGCGAAGAGGGTTACCGCGTCATCCTGGTGAACTCTAACCCGGCCACCATCATGACCGACCCGGAAATGGCAGATGCGACCTACATTGAGCCAATTCACTGGGAAGTGGTACGCAAAATTATTGAGAAAGAGCGTCCGGACGCGGTGCTGCCAACCATGGGCGGCCAGACGGCGCTGAACTGCGCGCTGGAGCTGGAGCGTCAGGGCGTGCTGGAAGAGTTCGGCGTGACCATGATCGGTGCAACCGCCGACGCGATTGATAAAGCTGAAGACCGTCGCCGCTTCGACGTGGCGATGAAAAAAATCGGCCTCGACACCGCGCGTTCCGGTATCGCACACAATATGGAAGAAGCGCTGGCCGTTGCGGCTGAAGTGGGGTATCCGTGCATCATCCGTCCTTCCTTCACCATGGGCGGCACCGGCGGCGGTATCGCCTACAACCGCGAAGAGTTCGAAGAGATTTGCGAGCGCGGCCTGGATCTCTCCCCAACCAAAGAGCTGCTGATTGATGAATCGCTGATTGGCTGGAAAGAGTACGAGATGGAAGTGGTGCGTGATAAAAACGACAACTGCATCATCGTCTGCTCCATCGAAAACTTCGATGCGATGGGGATCCACACCGGCGACTCCATCACCGTTGCGCCAGCCCAGACGCTGACCGACAAAGAGTATCAAATCATGCGTAACGCCTCGATGGCGGTACTGCGTGAAATCGGCGTGGAAACTGGCGGCTCTAACGTGCAGTTCTCGGTGAACCCGAAAACCGGTCGTCTGATCGTTATCGAAATGAACCCGCGCGTGTCCCGTTCCTCCGCGCTGGCCTCTAAAGCCACCGGCTTCCCGATTGCGAAAGTGGCGGCGAAGCTGGCGGTGGGTTATACCCTCGACGAGCTGATGAACGACATCACCGGTGGCCGCACGCCAGCCTCCTTCGAGCCGTCTATCGACTACGTTGTGACCAAAATCCCACGCTTCAACTTCGAGAAATTCGTCGGCGCTAACGACCGTCTGACGACCCAGATGAAATCTGTGGGTGAAGTGATGGCGATTGGCCGCACGCAGCAGGAATCCCTGCAAAAAGCGCTGCGCGGCCTGGAAGTGGGTGCGACCGGCTTTGACCCGAAAGTGAGCCTGGACGACCCTGAAGCACTGACCAAAATTCGCCGCGAGCTGAAAGACGCGGGTGCAGAGCGTATCTGGTACATCGCCGATGCCTTCCGCGCGGGCCTGTCCGTTGACGGCGTATTTAACCTGACTAACATCGACCGCTGGTTCCTGGTGCAGATTGAAGAGCTGGTGCGTCTGGAAGAGAAAGTGGCGGAGCTGGGCATCAACGGCCTGGACGCAGACTTCCTGCGCATGCTGAAGCGTAAAGGCTTCGCCGATGCGCGTCTGGCTAAACTGGCGGGCGTGCGTGAAGCGGAAATCCGCAAGCTGCGCGACCAGTATGACCTGCACCCGGTTTACAAGCGCGTGGACACCTGTGCGGCAGAGTTCTCGACCGATACCGCGTACATGTACTCCACTTATGAAGACGAGTGCGAGGCGAACCCGTCCGTCGACCGCGACAAGATCATGGTGCTGGGCGGCGGTCCAAACCGTATCGGCCAGGGCATCGAGTTCGATTACTGCTGCGTACACGCCTCGCTGGCGCTGCGCGAAGACGGTTACGAGACCATCATGGTCAACTGTAACCCGGAAACCGTTTCTACCGACTACGACACCTCCGACCGCCTCTACTTCGAGCCGGTAACCCTGGAAGACGTGCTGGAAATCGTGCGCATCGAGAAGCCAAAAGGCGTGATCGTGCAGTACGGCGGCCAGACTCCGCTGAAGCTGGCGCGCGCGCTGGAAGCCGCAGGCGTGCCGGTTATCGGCACCAGCCCGGACGCGATTGACCGCGCGGAAGACCGTGAGCGTTTCCAGCAGGCGGTTGACCGTCTGAAGCTGAAACAGCCGGCGAACGCCACCGTGACCGCCATTGAAATGGCCGTTGAGAAAGCGAAAGAGATTGGCTACCCGCTGGTGGTGCGCCCGTCCTACGTGCTGGGCGGCCGCGCGATGGAAATCGTCTATGACGAAGCCGACCTGCGCCGCTACTTCCAGACGGCGGTGAGCGTTTCCAACGATGCGCCAGTGCTGCTTGACCGCTTCCTCGACGACGCGGTTGAGGTGGACGTGGATGCCATCTGCGACGGCGAAATGGTGCTGATTGGCGGCATCATGGAGCATATCGAGCAGGCGGGCGTGCACTCCGGTGACTCCGCCTGTTCTCTGCCGGCCTACACGCTGAGCCAGGAAATTCAGGACGTGATGCGCCAGCAGGTGCAGAAGCTGGCCTTTGAGTTGCAGGTTCGTGGCCTGATGAACGTTCAGTTCGCGGTGAAAGACAACGAAGTTTATCTGATTGAAGTCAACCCGCGTGCGGCGCGTACCGTACCGTTCGTCTCTAAAGCAACCGGTATTCCGCTGGCGAAAGTGGCGGCGCGCGTGATGGCTGGCCAGACGCTGGCGCAGCAGGGCGTCACCAAAGAAATCATCCCGCCGTATTACTCGGTGAAAGAGGTGGTGCTGCCGTTCAACAAATTCCCGGGCGTTGACCCGCTGTTAGGGCCAGAGATGCGCTCTACCGGGGAAGTGATGGGCGTGGGCCGTACCTTCGCAGAAGCGTTTGCCAAGGCGCAGCTGGGCAGCAGCTCTACCATGAGAAAATCGGGCCGTGCGCTGCTCTCCGTTCGCGAAGGCGATAAAGAGCGCGTGGTTGACCTGGCCGCCAAGCTGCTGAAACAGGGCTTCGAGCTGGACGCAACCCACGGTACGGCGATTGTGCTGGGTGAAGCGGGTATCAACCCGCGTCTGGTGAACAAAGTGCATGAAGGTCGTCCGCACATTCAGGACCGCATCAAGAATGGCGAGTACACCTACATCATTAACACCACCGCAGGTCGCCAGGCGATTGAAGACTCCAAGCTGATTCGCCGCAGCGCGCTCCAGTACAAAGTGCACTACGACACCACCCTGAACGGCGGTTTCGCGACGGCCATGGCGCTGAATGCGGACGCCACCGAGAAGGTGATTTCGGTGCAGGAAATGCACGCTCAGATTAGCAAATAATCTGCGTAGGCCCGGCAAGCGGTAGCGCCGCCGGGCATATGGCGGGTGGCGCTTCGCTTACCCGCCCTACGGTTTTCTTTACCCATCTTAAGAACCTTCTGGTTTTTCATCCGCTTTCAGTCAGTTAGCCTAAAATAGTTAGGTCGATAACGAAAATTCAACTGAGAGCAGGGGAAAACACCATGCAAAATAAACTACTGATCGCTTCCGTTCTGGCTGCCACCGCAATGTTCACCGTAGCGGGCTGTTCGTCCAATCAGGCCGTAAAAACCACCGATGGCAAAACGATTGTCACCGACGGGAAACCGCAGGTGGATGACGATACCGGGCTGGTGTCGTACAAAAACGCCGAAACCGGTCAAACTGAACAGATTAACCGCGACCAGGTGAAATCCATGGGCGAACTGGATAACTAATTCAGTTTTCTGACGTTAGCCCGTCAATAATATTCACTATTAGCCTGTTGAATTACTGTCTACACTCTTCTGGTAAAAGAAGGCAGTAAAACAACAGGCTACTCAATGATTCTGATAATTTATGCGCACCCTTATCCGCAGCACTCGCACGCGAATAAGCGGATGCTTGAGCAGGCAAGGACGCTCGAAAACGTAGAGATACGTTCCCTCTATCAACTCTATCCCGATTTTAATATCGATATCGCCGCCGAACAGGAGGCGCTCTCTCGTGCCGATCTGATCGTCTGGCAGCATCCGATGCAGTGGTACAGCACGCCACCGCTGCTGAAACTGTGGATCGACAAAGTCTTCTCGCACGGTTGGGCATACGGACACAACGGCAAAGCGCTTCAGGGCAAAAGCCTGATGTGGGCCGTAACCACCGGCGGCGGTGAAAGCCACTTTGAAATTGGCGCTTTCCCGGGATTTGAGGTGCTGGCGCAGCCGCTTCAGGCTACCGCCCTTTACTGTGGTCTGACCTGGCTTCCGCCTTTTGCAATGCACTGTACTTTTGTCTGCGACGATGAAACCTTGCAGGCGCAGGCTCGTCATTACAAACAACGTTTACTCGAGTGGCAGGAGGCGCACAATGGATAGCCATACGCTGATACAGGCGCTGATTTACCTCGGCGCGGCGGCATTAATTGTGCCGGTAGCGGTGCGTCTGGGGCTTGGATCGGTCCTCGGCTATCTGATTGCCGGATGTGTCATTGGCCCCTGGGGCTTCCGCCTGGTGACGGATGCCGAGTCGATCCTGCATTTTGCAGAGATCGGCGTGGTGCTGATGCTGTTTGTGATTGGTCTGGAGCTGGATCCGCAACGGCTGTGGAAGCTGCGCGCCTCGGTATTTGGCGGAGGCGCTCTGCAAATGCTGGGCTGCGGCCTGCTGTTAGGCGGATTCTGTATTTTGTTAGGCATGGAGTGGAAAGTCGCGGAGCTGATCGGCATGACGCTGGCGCTCTCCTCGACGGCGATTGCCATGCAGGCAATGAACGAGCGTAACCTGACGGTCTCGCAAATGGGGCGCAGCGCCTTTTCCGTTCTGCTGTTCCAGGATATTGCCGCGATCCCGCTGGTGGCGATGATCCCGCTGCTGGCAACCAGCGGCGCGTCAACGACGCTGGGAGCATTTGCCCTCTCGGCGCTGAAGGTTGTCGGCGCGCTGGCGCTGGTGATCCTGCTGGGCCGCTACGTAACGCGTCCGCTGCTGCGCTTTGTTGCGCGCTCTGGCCTGCGCGAAGTGTTCAGCGCCGTTGCGTTATTCCTGGTGTTTGGTTTTGGTTTGCTGCTGGAAGAGGCCGGACTGTCGATGGCGATGGGTGCCTTCCTTGCGGGCGTTTTACTGGCAAGCTCCGAATACCGGCACGCGCTGGAAAGCGATATCGAGCCGTTTAAAGGGCTGCTGCTGGGGCTGTTTTTCATCGGCGTCGGGATGTCTATCGACTTCGGAACGCTGGTCACCCATCCGCTGCGCATCATTATTCTGCTGGTGGGCTTCCTGGTTATAAAAATGACCATGCTGTGGCTGATTGCCCGTCCGTTAAACGTACCAAAACCGCAGCGCCGCTGGTTTGCCGTGCTGCTGGGGCAGGGGAGTGAGTTTGCGTTCGTGGTCTTTGGCGCGGCGCAAATGGCCAACGTACTCGATCCGGAATGGGCAAAAGCCCTGACGCTGGCGGTCGCGCTGTCGATGGCCGCAACGCCGATCCTGCTGGTGCTGCTGACGCGTCTGGAAAAAGCGGGAAGCGAACAGGAACGAGAAGCCGACGAGATCGACGAAGAGCAGCCGCGCGTAATCATCGCTGGGTTTGGCCGCTTCGGGCAAATCACTGGCCGTTTACTGCTCTCCAGCGGTGTGAAAATGGTTATCCTCGATCACGATCCCGACCATGTCGATACGCTGCGTAAATTCGATATGAAGGTGTTTTACGGCGATGCGACCCGGGTTGACCTGCTGGAATCCGCCGGTGCGGCGAAGGCCGAGGTGTTGATTAACGCCATCGACGATCCTGAGACCAGCATGCAGATGGTTGAGCTGGTCAAAGAGCACTTCCCGAACCTGACGATTATCTCGCGTGCGCGCGACGTGGAGCACTACATCCAGCTGCGTCAGGCGGGAGTGGCGGCACCGGAGCGTGAAACCTTCGAAGGGGCGCTCAAATCGGGCCGCATGGCGCTGGAAAGCCTGGGGCTTGGCGCGTATGAAGCGCGTGAGCGTGCCGATCTGTTCCGCCGTTTTAATCATGAGATGGTGGAAGAGATGGTGGCGATGGCAAGCAGTACGGCAACCGAACGCGCAGCGGTGTTTAAACGCACCAGCACCATGCTGACGGAGATCATCAACGAGGATCGTAATCACCTGTCGCTGGTTCAGCGCCACGGCTGGCAAGGAACGGAAGAGGGCAAGCATACCGGTAATCCGGAAGATGAACCGGAGAGTAAACCTTCCGCGTGAAGTGGAGTTGCCAGCAATATTAAAAAATTTCTAATTCTTTACCCTGCCGCCAGTCGACGAAAGATTAAGCTTTCCGTATAGTGGCGGCAATTTTTTGCATCCGGGAAATTTTCAATGATCAGTCTGATTGCAGCGCTGGCGGTAGACCGCGTTATCGGCATGGAAAACGCCATGCCGTGGAACCTGCCTGCCGATCTCGCATGGTTTAAACGTACGACGTTAAACAAGCCGGTAGTGATGGGCCGCCTGACCTGGGAGTCGATTGGTCGTCCATTGCCAGGGCGTAAGAATATTGTGATCAGTAGCCAGCCGGGCACAGACGATCGCGTTCAGTGGGTTAAGTCCGTTGATGAAGCGATTGCCGCCTGCGGTGATGCCGAAGAGATCATGGTGATCGGCGGCGGTCGTGTTTATGAGCAGTTCCTGCCAAAAGCGCAGAAGCTGTATCTGACCCACATTGATGCGGAAGTGGAAGGGGACACGCATTTTCCGGATTACGATCCGGATGAGTGGGAGTCCGTGTTCAGCGAGTTTCACGATGCGGATGCGCAAAACTCACACAGCTACTGCTTCGAAATTCTGGAACGTCGTTAACGGTTTTATCCTCTCCCGGTGGGAGAGGATAAACATCCTCAGGAAGCGACCGCTTCACCCTCACCTAAGCCCAGCTGTCGGTTGGATGGCTGCACAAAGTAAGCTTTATCTTCCCAGCGTAAGCAGGTTAAATCCCCACCCCAGCAGCATCCGGTATCCAGTGCATAGATATTTTCCGGCGTACCTTTCCCTTCCAGAGAGGCCCAGTGGCCAAATACCACGCTGTATTCATTCGTCACGGGGCCCGGAATGGCAAACCACGGCTTAAGCGGCGCAGGGGCATTTTCCGGCGTATCTTTGCAATACATATCCAGCTGCCCGTTCGGGAAGCAGTAGCGCATCCGCGTAAACGCATTGGTGATAAAACGCAGTCGCGCCAGGCCGCTGAGGTCATCACTCCAGTTGTTCGGCATGTCGCCGTACATCGCATCGAGGAAGAACGGATAGGAGTCGCTCGCCAGCACCGCTTCCGCGTCGCGCGCGCAGGTTTTTGCCGTCTCAAGATCCCACTGAGGGGTGATGCCGGCATGGGCCATCACCAGTTTTTTCTCTTCGTCAATCTGGAGCAACGGCTGGCGACGCAGCCAGTTGAGCAACTCGTCGGCGTCCGGTGCTTCCAGCAGAGGGGTAATACGATCTTTCGGCTTATTACGGCTGATCCCGGCGTATACGGCCAATAAATGCAGATCGTGGTTGCCCAGCACCAGCCTCACGCTGTCGCCCAGAGATTTGACATAGCGGAGGACGTCCAGCGAGCCTGGACCGCGCGCCACTAAGTCGCCTGTGAGCCAGAGCGTGTCCTGCCCGGGAATAAAGTCGACCTGTTTTAATAATGCGATCAGTTCATCGTAGCAACCGTGAACGTCGCCAATCAGATATGTAGACATTAGATTAATGAATAAGTGTAGGTACGGCGAGACGGAATACGGGAATGGCAATGCGGAAGGCATTACCGTCGGCATCGACCATTTCGTAATGGCCCTGCATGGTGCCCAGCGGCGTTTCAATTACCGCGCCGCTGGTGTACTGATACTCTTCGCCAGGGGCGATATGAGGTTGTTCACCGACCACACCTTCACCCTGGACTTCAATTTCGCGGCCATTGCCGTTGGTGATAAGCCAGTAGCGCCCGAGCAGCTGCACGGGCATCCGCCCCAGATTGCGAATGGTTACGGTATAAGCAAAGACAAAACGTTCTTCATCCGGTGTGGATTGGGACTCAATGTAGACGCTTTGAACCTGAACACAGACGCGGGGCGAATCAATCATGGCTTAGCTCTCCTTCGGCGGCGCATTGTCGCTGATGTAATTAGCCAGCTTGCAGTACTGCTCAACGGAAATATTTTCCGCACGCATTGCCGGGTCGATACCCAACTCAGCTAACACGTCAACGGTAAACAGATTGCCAAGGCTGTTACGAATCGTTTTACGACGCTGGTTAAAGGCTTCAGTGGTAATACGGCTCAGCACGCGCAGGTCTTTGACCGGGTACGGCATCGTTTTATGCGGCACCAGGCGTACCACCGCAGAATCCACTTTTGGCGGCGGCGTGAACGCGGTAGGCGGTACTTCTAATACCGGGATCACGTTGCAATAATATTGCGCCATCACGCTTAAACGACCATACGCCTTACTGTTCGGCCCTGCAACCAGACGGTTAACGACCTCTTTTTGCAGCATGAAGTGCATGTCGGCAATGGCATCAGTATAGCTAAACAGATGGAACATCAGCGGGGTGGAGATGTTGTACGGCAGGTTACCGAACACGCGCAGCGGCTGGCCCATTTTTTCTGACAGTTCGCCGAAGTTCATGGTCATCGCATCTTGCTGATAAATCGTCAGCTTCGGCCCGAGGAACGGATGCGTTTGCAGACGCGCGGCCAGATCGCGGTCAAGTTCGATAACGGTCAGTTCGTCAAGGCGTTCGCCTACCGGCTCGGTCAACGCGGCAAGACCCGGGCCGATTTCGACCATGGCCTGGCCTTTCTGCGGATTAATGGCAGAGACGATGCTGTCGATCACGAACTGATCGTTGAGAAAGTTTTGCCCGAAGCGTTTACGGGCTAAGTGGCCCTGATGGACTCGATTAGTCATTGAGTATTAACAATCATTTTGATGGCGAGATTAAGCGCCGTAATAAAACTGCCGACATCCGCTTTTCCCTGGCCTGCCAGATCCAGCGCAGTACCGTGGTCAACGGACGTTCGAATAAAGGGTAAACCGAGGGTGATATTCACCCCGCGGCCAAAGCCCTGGTATTTTAGCACGGGCAGACCCTGATCGTGGTACATCGCGAGCACGGCGTCAGCATTATCCAGGTATTTGGGCTGGAAAAGGGTGTCGGCAGGCAATGGCCCGCTGAGGTTCATCCCCTTCGCCCGCATCTCCTCAAGTACCGGAATGATGGTGTCGATCTCTTCGGTGCCCATATGTCCGCCCTCACCCGCGTGCGGATTCAGGCCACAAACCAGCACATGCGGCTGCGGAATGCCGAATTTGGTTTGCAGATCGTGATGCAAAATGCCGATGATCTCACGCAGGAGTTCAGGCGTAATGGCATCCGGAATGGCTTTGATGGGCAGGTGAGTCGTAACCAGCGCAACGCGCATTTCTTCGGTTGCCAGCATCATGACCACTTTCGGGCTGTGCGAACGCTCTTCGAAAAATTCGGTATGCCCGGTAAACGGAATGCCCGCGTCGTTGATTACGCCTTTATGCACCGGACCGGTGATCAGGGCGGCAAATTCGCCCTTCAGACACCCGTCACAGGCGCGCGCCAGCGTCTCGACAACGTAGTGGCCGTTTTCAGTGTGTAACTCACCGGGGACAACAGGTGCACGAAGCGGAACAGAGAGCAGGGTGAGGGTGCCAGCCTGCTGCGGTGCGGGCTGTTGGCCTTCAACGTAAGGGATGAGCGTTAAAGGCAGACCGAGCAAGGCTGCCCGGTCTTGTAACAGTGTTGCATCAGCGCAGACAACCAGCTCGACCGGCCAGCTGCGCTGGGCGAGCTGAACCACAAGGTCAGGCCCAATCCCGGCGGGTTCGCCGGGAGTGATCGCAACACGATGCGGCTTCATCAGTTGCTCAAGACCTTCACGTAAGCGCTGGCGCGTTGTTCCTGCATCCAGGTTGCGGCTTCTTCAGAGAACTTACGGTTGAACAGCATGCGATACGCCCGGTCTTTCTGTGCCGCGTCGGTTTTATCCACGTTGCGGGTGTCCAACAGCTGGATCAGATGCCAGCCGAAGGAGGAGTGCACGGGTGCGCTCATCTGGCCTTTGTTCAGCTTCATTAACGCATCGCGGAAAGCCGGATCGTAAATATCGGCTGCCGCCCAACCCAGGTCACCGCCCTGGTTAGCAGAGCCAGGATCCTGAGAGAACTCTTTTGCCGCTTTATCAAAGGTGGTTTTACCGCTCTTGATGTCTGCCGCGATCTGTTCCAGCTTCGCACGGGCCTGATCGTCAGTCATGATCGGAGACGGTTTAAGCAGGATATGACGCGCGTGAACTTCGGTGACGGAAATGTTCTGGCTCTGGCCGCGCAGATCGTTCACTTTCAGAATGTGGAAGCCCACACCGGAACGGATAGGACCGACGATGTCGCCTTTCTTCGCCGTGCTCAGCGCCTGTGCAAACAGGGATGGCAGCTCCTGAATACGTCCCCAGCCCATCTGGCCGCCTTTCAGCGCCTGCTGATCAGCAGAGTACGTGATGGCCAGCTTGCCGAAGTCATCGCCATTACGCGCCTGCTCAACGATAGCGCGCGCCTGGCTTTCTGCCTCAGCCGCCTGATTGGAGGTTGGGTTTTCCGGCAGTGGGATCAGGATGTGGCTCAGGTTAAGCTCGGTGCTGGCATCATTCTGATTACCCACCTGTTTTGCCAGAGCTTCCACTTCCTGGGGCAGGATGGTGACGCGGCGACGGACTTCATTATTACGCACTTCTGAAATCAGCATCTCTTTACGGATCTGATTACGGTAGGTGGCATAGCTGATGCCGTCATAGGCCAGGCGGCTACGCATCTGATCCGGGGTAATGTTGTTCTGCTTTGCGATGTTGGCGATCGCCTGATCGAGCTGCTCGTCAGAGATCGTCACGCCCATTTTCTGGCCCATTTGCAGGACAATCTGATCCATGATCAGACGTTCCAGGATCTGGTGGCGCAGCGTGGCGTCATCCGGAAGTTGTTGACCTGCTTCGCCCGAATTGAGCTTTACAGATTTCATCAAACCGTCAACGTCACTTTCAAGCACGACGCCGTTGTTAACCACAGCCGCGACTTTATCGACAACCTGTGGGGCCGCGAAGCTGGTATTCGCAACCATAGCGACACCGAGTAGCAGCGTTTTCCAGTTCTTCATACTTTTTCCATTTCAATTAACCGCAAAGCGGATTACGTTGTAAATCAAGCACATTACAATGAACTACGATACGGCAGAATGTTCGAGCGCAGCATCTGCTGCGTGCCCAGACCGTAGTTAGAACTCAGGCCGCGCAACTCGATATTAAAGCCAATCACGTTATCGTATTTGCCCTGACTGTTTTGCGTATCCCAGCCGTTAAGTTTGCGTTCGTAACCGACACGTATTGCGTAACAGCAGGAGTTATATTGCAGACCTAACATCTGGTCGGCAGGTTTTTGGGCATTCGTGTCATAGTAGTAGGCCCCGACGACTGACCAGCGATCGGCGATCGGCCAGCTCGCGGCAGTACCTACCTGTGAAATACCGTCTTTGTATTGGTCCGTATTCGCATAGTTAGGCAGCGTCGCCTGGATATACTCCGGGCTGGCGTAACGATACGTCAACTGCAACATACGGTCTTCATCACGACGATACTCAATGGCAGCGCTGCCCGTCGCGATATTGTCCAGTCGTGTATCGTACTGAACACCACCGCGCAGACCCCAACGATCCGTCATGCGCCAGTAGGTGTCGCCTGCCCATACCAGTGAGCCCGTTTTGTTGTCTTTCTCCCAGTTAATGTCGTCATCACCGGTACGAGACTCGGTGAAATAGTAGATTTGACCAACAGAAACGTTAAAACGTTCAACGGCAGCATCATCATAAACGCGCGTTGTGACGCCGGTCGTTAACTGGTTAGCAGACGCAATACGGTCAAGGCCGCCGTAGGTACGGTCACGGAACAGGCCGCTGTAGTCTGATTGCAGGAAAGACGAGTCGTAGTTTTGAATTTTGCTCTGATCGCGATAAGGCACGTAGAGATACTGCATACGCGGCTCAAGCGTCTGGGTGTATCCATCGGCGAGAAGGCCCATATCACGTTCGAAGATCAGCTTTCCGTCCATTTTGAACTGCGGAAGCGTACGGTTTACCGACTCTTCAAGATCGGTGCCATAGCGTTTGTTATACCAGTCCAGATTCTTCTGCTGGTAGTGGGTAGCCATCAGCTTGGCTTCGGTGTTCAGGCTCGCCCAGTCGTTTGACCATGGCAGATTGATCGTCGGCTCGATATGCAGACGCGTTGATTCCGGCATATCCGAGTTGGTGTTGACGAAATGAACCGCCTGAGCATAAACGCGCGTGTCGAAAGGACCCACATCGTTCTGATACCAGTTCACGTCCAGCTGCGGCTCTGCACCGTAGGTACTGCGCGATTGCGTATCAAATACCTGGAACTGCTTGGTCGACACGGTGGCGTCGAAGTTCTCAATGGCGTAACCCACGCTGAATTTCTGCGTGGCGTAACCGTCGGTACTGGACCCGTATTTAGAGTCAAAGTCGTTGAAGTAATACGGATCGCTGACCTTGGTATAGTCGATGTTGAAGCGCCATACCTGATCCAATACCCCGGCGTGCTTCCAGTAGTACATCCAACGGTGCTTATCGCCTTCGGAAGGATGCTCGTCCTGGAACACTTTATCTGATGGCAGATAATCAAATTCCATCAGACCCGCGCCCGCCTTGGTCAGATAGCGGAACTCGTTCTCCCACATGATGTTACCGCGCTTGTGGATATAGTGCGGCGTGATCGTGGCGTCCATGTTGGGCGCAATGTTCCAGTAGTACGGCAGGTAGAACTCAAAGTAGTTCGACGTGCTGTACTTGGCGTTCGGGATCAGGAAGCCCGAACGACGTTTGTCGCCCACCGGCAGTTGCAGGTAAGGACTATAGAAAATTGGCACCGGGCCAAGCTTGAAGCGGGCGTTCCAGATCTCGGCGACCTGTTCTTCACGGTCGTGGATCACTTCACTGCCCACGACGCTCCAGGTATTTGACCCAGGCAAACAGGACGTAAACGTGCCGTTTTCGAGAATGGTGTAGCGGTTTTCGCCGCGCTGCTTCATCAGGTCTGCGGTTCCGCGACCCTGACGGCCCACCATCTGGTAATCACCTTCCCAGACGTTGGTATCTTTCGTATTCAGATTGGACCAGGCTTTCGGACCTTTCAGGATGACCTGATTGTCGTCATAGTGCACATTACCCAGCGCATCCACCGTACGGACAGGCGCCTGGGCACCTTCCGGTTGCTTCTGGTGCAATTGCACTTCGTCAGCCAGCAGGCGGCTGTTTCCCTGGTTAATATCGACATTGCCCGTAAAGGTCGCGTTGTCAGGATAATTACCTTTTGCGCTGTCGGCATTAATGGTGACGGGTAAGTCATTCGTATCGCCTTTCACCAGTGGGCGATTGTAACTTGGGACGCCAAGCATACACTGCGAGGCGAGATCGGCTGCGAGCCCCTGTTGGCTATACAGGGCGGTGCCAATCATTGTGGCCAGAAGGGTGGGGATACGTTTTTTCATACGTTGTATTTTATTGTTCCGTCATCAGTGGCTACGGCTTACAAACGCTCAGAGACTATCTTACTCATCAGCGCAGTACCAGCGTTAATCCTGCCCGTTTGCGCGCCAGAGTGTTAGGCTCGCTATCGAATGACGAGTATGATAATGCAAATTATAGGCGATGTCCCTCAATTGACCGTGGCGCGACCACTGTAATGATGGCGTTGCGTCGGCCAGGAACATGACCATTCGGGGAGTATATGCAGTATTGGGGTAAAATAATCGGCGTTGCGTTCGCAATTATTATGGGGGCCGGATTCTGGGGCGTCGTTCTTGGCCTCATTATCGGCCATATGTTTGATAAGGCACGCAGCCGCAAAATGGCCTGGTTTGCCAACCAGCGCGAGCGCCAGTCACTCTTTTTCTCCACCACCTTTGAGGTGATGGGGCATTTAACCAAATCAAAAGGGCGCGTAACGGAAGCCGACATTCAGGTCGCCAGCGTCTTTATGGATCGCATGAATCTGCACGGCGAATCACGCATCGCGGCGCAGAATGCGTTCCGGATTGGTAAATCAGATAACTACCCGCTGCGTGAAAAAATGCGGCAGTTCCGTAGCATCTGTTTCGGGCGCTTTGATTTAATTCGGATGTTTCTGGAAATTCAAATCCAGGCCGCTTTCGCGGATGGCTCTCTGCATCCGAATGAACGGGACGTCTTATACGTAATTGCCGAAGAGCTGGGCATTTCCCGTATGCAGTTCGATCAGTTCCTGCGCATGATGCAGGGCGGTGCGCACTTTGGCGGCGGTTATCAGCAGCAATCGTCCGGCGGCGGCTGGCAGCAGGCGCAGCGTGGCCCTACGCTTGAAGATGCCTGTAACGTCCTCGGCGTGAAGCCGTCTGACGATGTCACGACCATCAAACGCGCGTATCGTAAGCTGATGAGCGAGCACCATCCGGATAAGCTGGTGGCGAAAGGCCTGCCGCCGGAGATGATGGAGATGGCGAAACAGAAAGCGCAGGAAATCCAGAAAGCCTACGAGCTGATTAAAGAGCAGAAAGGTTTTAAATAAAAAAAGGCCCGACACAGCGTCGGGCCTTTTTTTCAGAAGTCCACCGGGGCTTTGAACGTCATGGTGTTGCCGAAAGCAGGGTGGGTGATGGTGAGCGTCTGCGCATGCAGTTGCAGGCGCGGCGCTAACGCCAGCGCTTCCGGCGGCGCATAAAATCTGTCTCCCAGAATGGGGTGACCCATCGCCAGCATATGCACGCGCAGCTGGTGGGAGCGCCCGGTAATCGGCTTCAGCAGGACGCGGGCGGTGTTATCCGGCGCGTACTCCAGCACTTCATACTCGGTTTGCGCTGCCTTGCCGGTTTCATAACACACCTTCTGCTTTGGCCGGTTCGGCCAGTCGCAAATCAGCGGTAAATCCACCAGCCCTTCCGCCTGCGCCGGATGGCCCCACACGCGGGCGATATACTGCTTCTTCGGCTCGCGCTCGCGGAACTGACGCTTAAGCTCGCGCTCAGCCGCTTTATTCAGCGCCACCACAATCACGCCGCTGGTGGCCATATCCAGACGATGGACAGACTCGGCCTGCGGATAATCGCGCTGAATGCGCGTCATCACGCTGTCCTTGTGCTCATCCAGACGGCCCGGCACGGACAACAAGCCGCTTGGCTTGTTGACCACCATAATGTGCTCATCCTGATACAGAATGACCAGCCACGGATCCATCGGGGGATTGTAGGGCTCCATTACCATCTTGCGCTCCGCTTACTGATGCGTCACAACGATAAGGCGCAGGGCGTCGAGACGCCATCCCGCCTGATTCAGGCTTTCCAGCACCTGCTGACGGTTGCTCTCAATCGCGGCCAGTTCATCGTCACGAATGTTCGGGTTCACCGCTTTCAACGCTTCCAGACGCGACAGTTCAGCTGACAGCTTCTCGTCAGCTTCGCTGCGCGCCGCATCGATCAGCTCTCTGGCCGCTTTTTCGGCCTGAGCTTCACCCAGTTGCAGGATGGCATGCACGTCCTGCTGCACCGCATTCACCAGCTTGCTGCCGGTATGGCGGTTGACCGCGCTCAGCTGGCGGTTGAAGCTTTCAAACTCCACCTGGCCGGCCAGGTTCGTACCGTTTTTATCCAGCAGCAGACGCACCGGCGTTGGCGGCAGGAAGCGGTTAAGCTGAAGCTGTTTCGGCGCCTGCGCTTCCACAACGTAGATCAGCTCCACCAGCAGCGTGCCCACGGGCAACGCTTTGTTCTTCAACAGGGAGATGGTGCTGCTGCCGGTATCGCCGGAGAGGATCAGATCCAGACCGTTGCGGATCAGCGGGTGCTCCCAGGTGATGAACTGTGCGTCTTCGCGGGACAGCGCCACATCACGCTCAAAGGTGATGGTGCAGCCATCTTCCGGCAGGCCCGGGAAATCCGGCACCAGCATATGATCGGACGGGGTCAGCACGATCATGTTCTCGCCGCGATCGTCCTGGTTAATACCGACGATGTCGAACAGGTTCATGGAGAAGCTGATCAGGCTGGTGTCGTCGTCCTGTTCTTCAATACTTTCGGCAAGCTGCTGCGCTTTTTCACCGCCGTTAGAGTGGATCTCCAGCAGGCGGTCGCGCCCCTGCTCCAGCTGGGCTTTCAGCGCGTCGTGCTTCTCGCGGCAGGATTTAATCAGCTCATCAAAGCCGTCGGTATTTTCCGGTGCCGCGAGATAACCGATCAGATCGCCATGCACTTGGTCATAAATGGTGCGGCCCGTCGGACAGGTATGTTCAAACGCATCCAGCCCTTCGTGATACCAGCGAACAAGAACGGACTGAGCGGTTTTCTCCAGATACGGTACATGGATCTGAATGTCGTGCGCCTGGCCGATACGATCCAGACGGCCGATACGCTGCTCCAGCAGATCCGGGTTAAACGGCAGATCAAACATCACCAGATTGCTGGCAAACTGGAAGTTACGGCCTTCAGAACCGATTTCGGAGCACAGCAGAACCTGTGCGCCGCTGTCCTCTTCACCAAACCAGGCCGCAGCGCGGTCGCGCTCAACAATGGACATGCCTTCGTGGAACACGGCGGCGCGAATACCTTCACGCTCGCGCAGAACCTGTTCCAGCTGAAGCGCGGTGGCGGCTTTGGCGCAGATCACCAGCACCTTCTGGGAACGGTGCGCGGTCAGGTAGCCCATCAACCACTCCACGCGCGGATCGAAGTTCCACCAGGTGCCGGTGTCGCCTTCAAATTCCTGATAAATCTGCTCCGGGTAGAGCATGTCGCGTGCGCGATCTTCCGCCGATTTACGGGTGCCCATGATGCCGGAGACTTTAATCGCGGTCTGATACTGGGTCGGCAGCGGCAGCTTGATGGTGTGCAGCTCGCGTTTCGGGAACCCCTTCACGCCGTTACGGGTGTTGCGGAACAGCACGCGGCTGGTGCCGTGACGGTCCATCAGCATGTCGATCAGCTCTTTACGCGCGGATCCCGCGTTATCGCTGTCGCTGTTCGCGGCCTGAAGCAGCGGCTCGATGTCCTGCTCGCCAATCAGATCGCTCAGGGTGTTGAGTTCATCATTAGAGAGACGATTACCTGCCAGCAGCAGCGCGACGGCATCCGCTACCGGACGGTAGTTTTTCTGCTCTTCAACAAACTGCTCAAAATCGTGGAAACGGTTCGGGTCGAGCAGGCGCAGACGGGCAAAGTGGCTCTCAAGACCCAGCTGCTCCGGCGTTGCGGTCAGGAGCAGAACGCCCGGTACGCGCTCGGCAAGCTGCTCGATCGCCATGTATTCACGGCTTGGCGCATCTTCGCTCCAGACGAGGTGGTGGGCTTCGTCGACGACCATCAGATCCCATTCAGCGTCGCACAGATGCTCCAGGCGCTGCTTGCTGCGGCGCACGAAGTCCAGGGAGCAAATCACCAGCTGTTCGGTTTCAAACGGGTTGTCCGCGTCGTGCTGGGCTTCGGCATAACGCTCGTCGTCGAACAGGGAGAAGCGCAGGTTAAAGCGGCGCAGCATCTCGACCAGCCACTGGTGTTGCAGCGTTTCCGGCACCACAATCAGCACGCGCTCGGCAGCGCCAGAGAGCAGCTGCTGGTGCAGGATCATGCCGGCTTCGATGGTTTTACCCAGGCCCACTTCGTCAGCCAGCAGCACGCGAGGCGCATGGCGACGGCCCACGTCATGGGCGATGTTCAGCTGATGGGGGATCAGGCTGGTACGCTGACCGCGCAGGCCGCTCCACGGCATGCGGTACTGTTCACTCTGGAACTTACGCGCGCGGTAGCGCAGGGAGAAGCGATCCATTCGGTCGATTTGCCCGGCAAACAGACGGTCCTGCGGCTTGCTGAACACCAGTTTGCTGTCGAGCAGCACTTCACGCAGGATGACGTTCGTCTCGTCGGTATCAAGGCGCGTTCCGATGTAGGCGAGCAGTCCATTCTCTTCTTTTACGTCTTCAACCTTTAGCTGCCAGCCGTCATGGCTGGTCACGGTATCACCCGGATTGAACATTACGCGGGTAACAGGGGAGTCATTGCGAGCGTACAGGCGGTTTTCACCGGTAGCAGGGAAAAGGAGGGTAACCATGCGCGCATCGACGGCAACGACGGTTCCTAATCCAAGTTCGCTTTCTGTATCGCTGATCCAGCGTTGACCAAGTGTAAAAGGCATAGTTGTTCGGCTCTAATCTTTAATTGCAGGCAATAGTTCGACCCCCGTCAAAAAAGACGGTCATCGAAAAATGGGTCCGGGAATGGAAAGGGCGCTATGGTACTGGATGGCAACGGTTTCGTCACGCGTCAAAATAGCCCAAGTTGTCCTGTCACTAGTGTAGCAAAGTCGTCGTCGATGAACGGTAAAATTCCCTCCGCAACCGGCTGAAGCTGGCGGGTGAGGTAGTGATCGTAATCGAGAGGCGACTGTTGATAATCAACGGGTTCCGGTCCGTTCGTCGTCCAGACGTATTTTATCGTCCCCCGGTTCTGATACTGCGGCGCGCGTCCCCGACGAACGTTCTCTTCGTCCGCCAGCCGCGCGGCGCGCACGTGAGGGGGAACGTTACGCTGATACTCTGCCAGCGGGCGGCGCAGGCGTTTGCGATACACCAGCTGGTCATCCAGTTCACCCGCCATCAGGCTGGCGATGGTGTCGCGCACGTAATCCTGATAAGGCTCGTCGCGGGATATTCGCAGGTAGAGCGACTGCTGGAACTGCTGTGCCAGCGGCGTCCAGTCAGTGCGCACCGTCTCCAGCCCCTTAAACACCATCCTCTGCGCTTCACCTTCCTGAATCAGCCCGGCGTAGCGCTTCTTGCTTCCCTGGTCGGTTCCGCGAATGGTTGGCATTAAAAAGCGGGTGAAATGGGTTTCAAACTCCAGCTCTAACGCGCTGGTTAACCGCTCTTTTTGCAAAGTTTCGCGCCACCAGTCGTTCACAAAGGCGACCAGATCTTTGCCGATTTGCGCGGCGTCGTCTTCCGAATGGGCGGCTTTCAGCCAGACAAAGGTGGAGTCGGTATCGCCATAAATGACGTCATAGCCCCGGGATTCAATCAGCGCTTTGGTCTGGCGCATAATCTCGTGCCCGCGCATGGTGATGGACGACGCCAGACGCGGATCAAAGAAGCGGCAGGCGCTGGTACCCAGCACGCCGTAAAAGGCGTTCATAATGATTTTCAGCGCCTGCGAGAGCGGTTTGTTGCCGTGGCGTTTCGCCTCGTCGCGGCCGTGCCAGATGTTTCCCACGATTTCCGGCAGGCAGTGTTTTTCGCGCGAGAAGCGTGCCCCAAGAAAACCTTCGGTGCTGTGTTCATCATCTGGCTGCGCCATCCCCTCCACCAGCCCTACCGGGTCAATCAGGAAGGTGCGGATAATCGACGGGTACAGGCTTTTATAGTCCAGCACCAGAACCGAGTCATACAGCCCGGGCCGAGAATCCATCACGTAGCCGCCGGGGCTGGCCTGCGGCGGCACGTCCCCGAGGTTGGGCGCAACGTAGCCCGCACGGTGCATTCGTGGAAAATAGAGGTGGCTAAAGGCCGCTACCGAGCCGCCGTGCCTGTCGACCGCCAGGCCGTTCACCGTCGCGCGCTCCAGCAGAAAAGGCATGATCTCGGTTTTGTGGAAAATCTGCGTCACCAGCTCGCAGTCTTTCAGGTTATAGGTGGCGAGCGCCGGCTTATCCTGGTTAAAGCGCCGGTCAATCTCGTCCATTCTATCCCAGGGATTGTCGATGGATTTCCCTTCGCCGAGCAGCTCCCGGGCGACCGCTTCGAGGGAGAATGACGAGAAGTTCCAGAAGGCGGATTTCAGCGCCTCGATGCCGTCGAGAATCAGGCGACCATTGGCCTGGGCAAAGAAAACGCCGTTCTTGAAACCGTGCTCACGCCACTCCAGCTCGCTGTTGCCGCGTCCCAGTATTAAGGGAATGCGGTAACGTTCGGCATGTTTTTGCAGCACGCGCAGGTCAAACTGGACGACGTTCCAGCCTATCAGCACGTCCGGATCGTGCTCGGCAAACCACTGGTTAAGCTTCTCCAGCAGCTGCGGGCGGCTGCTGACGTACTCTAGCTGAAAATCCAGCGCGGATGCATCGCCGTTCGGTGGCCCGAGCATATAGACAACCCGCTGTCCGCAGCCTTCCAGGCCAATGCAGTACAGTTCGCCGTGGCGGGTGGTTTCGATGTCCAGCGAGACCCACTTGAGCGGGGGGCGATAATTCGGGTTAGGCTTGAGGCGCGCGTTCACGAGACTGCCATTCTGTTCCGCGCCATCCACCCAGACGGGCGCGGTGATAAACCGCTCCATCAGAAAACGTTCCGGCGGGCGAATGTCCGCTTCGTAGAGCGTTACGCCCGCTTCGCGCAGCAGCTTTTCGTAGCGCATCAGCTGGCGATGGGCGCGGCAGTAAAGGCCATACACCGGCTGACGGTGGAAATCTTTTAGCTCAAGAGGCGTGAGACGCCAGCCGTTTTCACCGCGCAGCAGCTGCTTTACCTTCTCGACGTGGCCTTCAGGGATAAACGCCACGGACTCCTGAGGCGGCAGGGTAACGTGCAGCGGGCCGTTATCCGTCGCCAGCCAGAACGCAACCTCGGTGCCCTGAGGAGTATCCCGCCAGTGTCGGGTCAGTAAAAAGCCTTCTTGCGCCTGTGCCACGCTGTGATCCCACAAAACAAAACCTGATTATAGCCTGGTTTGCTGTGTTTTTATACAGCGTTTATTTTGCGATTTCAAAAAACTCAAGTTCCAGAGTGTTGCCTTTTTTATATACACAATAGCGTTGATAATCATTGCTGTAATCGTTATGGTTTTTATAAACCCATGAACAGTTATATTTGCTAATCCCTTTGAATTTATTAATGAAGTTAAATATTTTTTGTTCCTGCTTAGTAATGTCTTTTATGTTTTTATATTGGATGCTTACTATTGTTTCTTGATGATCGATATCATAGCTATAGCTAAATATCATATCTGTTGATAATTGAGGCGCGTCTTTTAGCGAATTAGGGGTATAGAGCCACCATGAGAATAAATCATCACGTTTGTAATGATGGTCTCCAGATTTAAATGCAAAAGCACTAAAGAAAAATAAAAAAGGAGCCAGGAGCAAGATTGCGAGAATAAACATGTATCTTTTCATGATTCACCAACGACTTACTGGTGTATGAGGATTTAGTAGAAAAAATAATGGCCGTTCAAAAGGGGAGGTTGAGTAAGTTTTACTGTTTTTTATTGATATGGTTCCGTAAAGTTCATGATTTAGTTGATTATCTTTACGAAAGTAGCTTTTTATGGGGCTGTTCTTATATTCATTAAAGAGTGATCCTGAGTTTGCGTGGTCTAATGGATTTATATAATTCATCCATTCAGGCAGTTCTCTTTTTATAGGCTCGCCATATTTAAAGGGCACTTTTTTTTGAAATAAATAAGGAGAAAATTTTCTGTTCTTAAACTTTCCGGGTGAACCACTTGCATCCCATATCTGAATTGCTGTCTGATATGACACAGGTTTTGCTAGCCAGAGTGGATCGGGGCCAGAACCAAAAACACGATAAAAACCAACTAAATCTGAAAGTAAGGCTTCCGCACTAAAACCGCTGTCAGTATACCAGCGAAAGAGGAGGGAATTTTGCCATGCCTCGAATCTTTTTGCCGTCCCATACATCAATGTCAAGGCGACTCTTGCTTTCATAAATGGGGATAGGCATGAGCGAACCATAATTTTTGTAAAGACGCCCGTTTGAAAGGATAGATCCATGCCTAAAATATTTTTACGTGCTATCATCTCCTGATTATAGGAAACCGGGAAATACCAATCATTAAATTCTTTATAGTATGTCGAGTGCCATTCTTGATCTAGTTTGCTTTTTAACCTTCTCGCATCATTCCCTTGGGCATGACCTAAATCTACCCATCCTAATTCTTCGGTGTAAATAAGGCCATTTTTTTTTGTGGTTGCGAATGCCCCGTCAGTAATATCTTTCCTGTTGCTCATCTATCAATCTCCTTTTCGATACGTTGTTGTAACAAAAGAAATGTTGATGAGCAAATATCATGTTTTTATCTTTCAATTATTAATAATTAATTTGATGAATGGTAAAGATGCCTGATGTTCAGACATCTTTACCATAATTACTGCCCGTAGTACGCCTTCGCGCCGTGCTTGCGCAGATAATGCTTATCAAGCAGGGTTTGCTGCATATCCGGCAGTTGCGGCGCCAGCTGGCGGCAGAAGATCCCCATGTAGGCGACTTCCTCCAGCACTATCGCGTTATGCACCGCATCTTCCGCATTTTTCCCCCAGGCAAACGGGCCATGGGAGTGCACCAGTACGCCGGGCATTTGCGCCGCGTCGATCCCCTGTTTTTCGAAGGTTTCGACAATCACATTACCCGTTTCCCATTCGTACTCACCGTTAATCTCCGCATCGGTCATCAGACGCGTGCAGGGAATGGTGCCGTAAAAGTAGTCCGCGTGGGTGGTGCCGGTGGCCGGAATGGGCTGGCCCGCCTGCGCCCAGATGGTCGCGTGACGCGAATGGGTATGCACGATACCGCCGATGGTCGGGAAGGACTGATACAGCAGGCGATGAGTCGGCGTATCGGATGAGGGCTTTTTGTTGCCTTCGACCACTTCACCCGTTTCGATGCTGACCACGACCATATCCTCTGCGGTCATCACCGTGTAATCCACGCCCGAAGGCTTGATCACGAATACCCCTTTTTCCCGGTCAACGGCGCTGACGTTGCCCCAGGTCAGGGTCACCAGGTTATGTTTTGGCAGCGCCAGGTTAGCTTCAAGTACCTGACGTTTGAGATCTTCTAACATGGTTGTCTCCAGTGCCGGATGGCGCTTCGCTTATCCGGCCTACAGGATCGTAGGCCCGGTAAACGCAGTGCCACCGGGCATTGCGTACTTAGCGTTTTGAACCGTAATAGACTTCGTTCCAGCGCAGCGCGTCTTTAAAGGCTGGCAGACGGGTGTCGTTATCAATCACGGTCAGCTCGATGTCGTGCAGCTCGGCAAACTGACGCATATCGTTCAGGTCAAGCGCATGGCTGAAGACGGTGTGGTGCGCGCCACCCGCCAGGATCCACGCCTCTGACGCGGTTGGCAGGTCCGGCTGCGCTTTCCACAAGGCATTGGCGACCGGCAGCTTCGGCAGAGAGTGCGGGGTTTCAACCGCATCGACGCAGTTCACCAGCAGGCGGAAGCGGTCGCCGAGGTCGATCAGGCTGGCGTTGATGGCCGGACCGGTACGGGTGTTAAAGATAAGACGGGCCGGATCCGCTTTGCCGCCAATGCCGAGGTACTGCACGTCAAGGATCGGTTTCTCTTCAACCGCGATAGAGGGACACACTTCCAGCATGTGCGAGCCGAGCACCAGATCGTTGCCGTTCTCGAAGTGGTAGGTGTAGTCCTCCATAAAGGAGGTGCCGCCCTGTAGACCGGTCGACATCACCTTCATGATGCGAAGCAGAGCGGCAGTTTTCCAGTCGCCTTCGCCCGCAAAGCCGTAGCCCTGCTGCATCAGACGTTGTACTGCCAGACCCGGCAGCTGTTTCAGGCCGTGCAGGTCTTCAAATGTAGTGGTAAAGGCGTGGAAGCCGCCCTGTTCCAGAAAGCGCTTCATGCCCAGCTCAATGCGTGCGGCATCCAGCACGTTCTGGCGCTTGTCGCCGTTAACTTGCGCCGCAGGCGTCAGGCGGTAGCTGCTTTCATATTCATCTACCAGCGCGTTAACGTCACCCTCGCTGATGTCATTCACCACCTGCACCAGGTCGCCCACCGCCCAGGTGTTCACGGAGAAGCCAAACTTGATCTGCGCGGCCACTTTGTCACCGTCGGTGACCGCCACTTCGCGCATGTTGTCGCCAAAACGCACCACCTTCAGGTGACGGGTGTCCTGCTTAGAGACCGCCTGACGCATCCAGGAGCCAATGCGTTGTTGTGCCTGGCCGTCCTGCCAGTGGCCGGTCACCACGGCGTGCTGCTGGCGCATGCGCGCGCCGATGAAGCCGAACTCGCGGCCGCCGTGCGCGGTCTGGTTCAGGTTCATAAAGTCCATGTCGATGCTGTCCCACGGCAGGGAGGCATTGAACTGAGTGTGGAATTGCAGCAGCGGTTTGTTGAGAATTGCCAGGCCGTTGATCCACATTTTGGCCGGTGAGAAGGTGTGCAGCCACACCACCAGGCCGGCGCATTTGTCGTCGTAGTTGGCATCACGGCAGATGTTGGTGATTTCGTCCGGCGTCGTACCCAGCGGCTTCAGCACCAGTTTGCACGGCAGTTTGGCTTCCGCGTTCAGCGCGTTAACTACGTGCTCCGCATGTTTCGTCACCTGCTGCAACGCTTCCGGCCCGTACAAATGCTGGCTGCCAATCACAAACCACACTTCATAATTATTAAAAATGGTCATTATCGTGTCCTTAATGTGTCAGGGTTGCCGTAGTGTCCGCGGTACTTTTGGCCGGGGCGGCGACAGGGAGATAGTGAAGTTCGGCGCTTTTTGCCCATTGCTGGTAGCGCTGATAAAGCTGTTCAAAGCGTTGTGCCTGCTGAGGCTGCGGCTGGAGCGTACTTTCGACGGCGCTCGCCATATGCTGTTGCGCGGTCGGGATATCCGCATGTACGCCTGCGGCCACGGCAGCGAAAATCGCGGCGCCCAGCGCACAGCACTGATCGGAGGCCACTATTTGCAGCGGCCGGTTCAGCACGTCGCAGCAGGCCTGCATAATTACCGGGTTTTTACGGGCGATACCGCCCAGCGCCATCACGTTATTCACGTCGATGCCCTGTTCGGTGAAGCACTCCATAATGGCGCGCGCGCCGAACGCGGTGGCAGCAATCAGGCCGCCGAACAGCGCGGGCGCGTCGGTTGCCAGGTTGAGATCGGTAATCACCCCTTTCAGACGCTGGTTCGCGTACGGCGTGCGGCGACCGTTAAACCAGTCCAGCACCACCGGAAGGTGATCGAGAGACGGATTTTTTGCCCAGGCTTCAGTGAGCTGCGGCAGGAGCTGTTTTTTGCTCGCGATAATCTGCGTTTTCAGTTCAGGATGCGCGGCAGCCAGCTGATCCAGCGGCCAGCCGAGCACGCGGCCAAACCAGGCGTAGATATCGCCAAACGCGGACTGACCCGCTTCAAGGCCGATAAAGTCCGGCACCACGCTGCCGTCAACCTGGCCGCAGATGCCTTTTACCGCGCGGTCGCCGACGCTGGCCTTATCTGCCGTCAGGATGTCGCAGGTAGAGGTGCCAATCACTTTCACCAGCGTGTTAGGCTGCGCACCCGCGCCCACGGCGCCCATGTGGCAGTCGAACGCGCCGCCGGAAATGGTCACGTTTTGCGGCAGGCCGAGACGCGTCGCCCACTCTTCGCAGAGCGTGCCGACCGGAATATCGGCAGTGAAGGTGTCGGTAAAGAGCGGGTATGTCAGGTTTTTGTTGATGATCGGGTCAAGCTCATCGAAGAACGCTGCCGGAGGAAGACCGCCCCAGCCTTCATGCCACAGGGATTTATGTCCGGCGCTACAGCGTCCGCGGCGGATATCCTGCGGGCGAGTGGTGCCGGAGAGCAGTGCGGGCACCCAGTCGCACAGCTCAATCCATGATGCCGCGGCCTGGGCGACCGAAGCGTCCGCGCGGGTAACGTGCAGGATTTTCGCCCAGAACCACTCGCTGGAGTAAATCCCGCCGATATAGCGTGAGTAGTCGGTCTTGCCCGGCTGATGGCATAAGCGGGTGATGGCTTCCGCCTCTTCCACGGCGGTATGGTCTTTCCACAGCACAAACATGGCGTTCGGGTTGTCGGCAAACTCCGGGCGCAGCGCCAGCACGCGGCCTTCGGCATCGACAGGGGCCGGCGTTGAGCCAGTGCTGTCGACGCCAATCCCCACGACGTCGGCCCGCTGGGCGTCCGTCAGTTCAGCCAGCACGGTTTTGATCGCCGCTTCCATTGATTCAATGTAATCGCGCGGGTGGTGACGGAACTGGTTGTTTGGCGCATCGCAGTAGCGCCCCTCTTGCCAGCGCGGATACCACTCAACGCTGGTTGCTATCTCCTGGCCAGTCGTACAGTCCACTGCCAGCGCGCGAACCGAGTCGCTGCCAAAATCGAGGCCAATTGCAATTGCCATGGTGTTGCTCCATCCGAAACAGGTATGGAAGAACATTAGAGACTGGGGACAAAAATCGTCAGGCAGGATCCGCTAATCTTATGGACTAAATTGCTGTAGCAACGGAAAGTGTGACGCCGTGCAAATATTCAATGTGGACATTTCTGCCGCACTTATAGACACTTTTGTTACTGCTTCTCTGCCCGTGTCGGCAGAAAAATCAGGGGAAAAGGCTGAAACATGGCGGACGTAAAAGAGGCGTGATGCTTTTTGGATCTTTTCGCGGGCCATTTTTATACTGCTTTTAACGATATGGACAAATGGTTTCCTTCAGGACCCTTTGGAGAACTGAATCTATGGCCGAACCGCAAAACGATCCCCTGCTGCCGGGATACTCATTTAATGCCCATCTGGTGGCGGGGCTGACGCCAATTGAGGCCGAGGGGTATCTCGATTTTTACGTCGACCGACCGCTCGGCATGAAAGGGTATATTCTGAACCTGACCGTACGCGGGGAAGGGGTGATCAAAAACGGCGATCGGCAGTTTGTTTGCCGCCCGGGCGATATGCTGCTGTTCCCGCCGGGGGAGATCCACCACTACGGGCGTCACCCGGATGCCAAAGAGTGGTATCACCAGTGGGTCTATTTCCGCCCGCGCGCCTACTGGCAGGAGTGGCTCTCATGGCCGGCTATTTTCGCGCAAACCGGTTTTTATCGTCCGGATGAGGCGCATCTGGCGCAGTTTCGTGAGCTGTTCGCACAAATTATTGAGGCGGGGCAGGCGGGCGGGCGCTATGCCGAGCTGCTGGCGATCAACCTGCTTGAGCAGGTGCTGCTGCGCCGCATGGAGGCGATCAACGAATCGCTTAACCCGCCGCTGGACAACCGCGTCCGTGATGCCTGCCAGTACATCAGCGACCATCTGGCCGACAGCCAGTTTGATATCGCCAGCGTTGCCCAGCACGTCTGTCTTTCGCCGTCTCGCCTGTCACACCTGTTCCGCCAGCAGCTTGGCGTGAGCGTGCTCAGCTGGCGTGAGGATCAGCGCATCAGCCAGGCGAAACTGCTGCTCAGCACCACCCGAATGCCTATCGCCACCGTCGGACGTAACGTGGGCTTTGAAGATCAGCTCTATTTTTCTCGCGTGTTTAAGAAGTGCACCGGCGCCAGCCCCAGTGAATTTCGCGCGGGATGTGAATAATCGGTAAAAAAAGCTAAACATACAGGTGAACTCAGAAAGCACCCTGTAAACTATTCAGACAATTGTTGCCTTGACGCGGTGCAGGGCGCTAAGCAGAATCGCTGATTCGTTTTCTGACCGGAATAGTTATGCAGGCATTGCTGGAACATTTTATTACCCAGTCCGTTATGTATTCGCTCATCGCCGTGGCGCTGGTGGCGTTTCTGGAATCGCTGGCGCTGGTCGGGCTGATCCTGCCCGGCACCGTGATGATGGCGGGGCTTGGGGCGCTTATCGGCAGCGGTGAGGTCAATTTCTGGCAGGCGTGGATGGCCGGGATTATCGGCTGTTTGCTGGGGGACTGGATCTCCTTCTGGCTGGGCTGGCGCTTTAAGAAGCCGCTGCACCGCTGGTCGTTCATGAAAAAGAACAAAGCGCTGCTGGATAAAACCGAGCATGCGCTGCATCAGCACAGCATGTTCACCATCCTCGTGGGGCGCTTCGTTGGCCCAACGCGTCCGCTGGTGCCGATGGTTGCCGGGATGCTGGACCTGCCCGTCGCGAAATTCGTGGTGCCGAACATCATTGGCTGCGTCTTCTGGCCGCCGTTCTACTTCCTGCCGGGTATTCTGGCAGGCGCGGCCATTGATATTCCTGACGGTATGCAAAGCGGTGAGTTCAAATGGCTGCTGCTGGGAACGGCGGTGCTGCTGTGGCTGGCGGTCTGGCTCTGCTGGCGGCTATGGCGCAGCGCGAAAGCCAGCGTCGATCGCCTGACGCGCTATCTCCCGCGCACGCGCCTGCTCTGGCTGGCCCCGCTGACGCTGGGCGTGGCGGTGGTCGCGCTGGTCGCGCTGATTCGTCACCCGCTGATGCCGGTGTACGGCGAGATCCTGCTGAAGGTGGTGAGCCGTTAAACGCCGGGCGGCACTGCGTTTGCCCGGCCTACGGTTTTATACCCAGTAATCCTGACGCGCTTTCTTTCCCGCTCATCAAGGCGTCGGTTGTGCCATCCCACAAAATCCGCCCCTCCGCGATCACTACCGATCGCGGCGCGATGCGTGCGGCATCTTCAATGCTGTGCGAAACCATCAGCATCGTGATCTGCTGGCGCTGGCAAACCTCCTCAACCAGCGAGAGCATCTCCTGTCGCAGGGCTGGATCAAGGGCCGAGAAGGGTTCGTCGAGCAGCAGCAGCGGCTGTTCGCGCACCAGGCAACGTGCCAGCGCCACGCGCTGACGCTGGCCGCCGGAAAGCTCGCCGGGCAGTCTGGTAATCAACGCGGACAGGCCCATTTGTTCGGCAATCGCCGCCAGCTTCTGACGCTGCGCAGCATTGAGCTTTAACCCCGGATCGATTCCCAGCGCGATGTTCTGCCACACCGTAAGGTGATTAAACAGATTGTTTTCCTGAAACAGCATCGACACCGGGCGCTTAGCCGGCGGAGCGTAGGTATACTCGCCATTATCAATGACGATCGACCCGCTGGCAGGCTGTAAAAAACCGGCAATCAAATTGAGCAGGGTACTTTTTCCGGCCCCGCTTGGGCCAAGCACCGCAATTCGCTCTCCCTGACGAACGGAGAGGGTAAAACGCATGGGCAGGTGCTCGTAAAGCCAGGTTACATCAGTCAGTTTTAACATCACGCCCCGGAAGTTTTTCGATAACGGTAAATAAGGCAAAGCACAGCAGCAGCAGGAGCAGCGCCGTGACGGCACCGTCCTGGCTGCGGTAGGAGCCAATTTGCTGATAAAGCCAGAACGGCAGCGTGCGGAAATCCTCGTTGCCAAAGAGGGCCACCACGCCAAAATCTCCAATCGACAGCACGCAGGCGAAGGCCATCGCCTGGGCGAGCGGCCGTTTCAGGGCGCGCAGCTCGACCACTTTCAGCCGCCGCCAGCCCATAATGCCAAGGGACTGGCACAGGGCGCTGTACCGGCTGTTAACATCCCGCATCGGGTTTTCCAGCACCTTCAGCGCATACGGGATGGCCATTAAGGCGTTGGTAAAAATGACGATGCCGTCGGCACTTTCCGGCAGGCCGATGGTGCTGTTAAACAGTAAAAAGAAACCGGTCGCCAGCACGATGCCCGGCATCGCCAGGATCAGCATACCCGTCACCTCCAGCGCGTGTCCGGCTTTACGGGCATGCCGCGCGTAAAGCTCGCGGCTGCTCCAGAGCAGCATCATGGTCAGGATCACACACATGAGCCCGGCTGCCAGCGCGATGCGCAACGAGGTCCACGTGGCCTGCCACAGGACCGGCTGTTGCAGTACCGACACCACATTCCTGTTGAGGCCATCGGCGATCACGGCCAGCAGCGGCGGCAGCAGAAGCAGAAGCGCCAGCGCGATCAGCATCACGTCCGAGATGCGGCTGTGCAGGCTGTCCTGCGGATCGCGCCAGCCGGTAATGTTATTGCTTCCTGCGGGGATCGCTTTGCTCAGCCGCTGGCTAAGTAACACCAGCGCCAGGCAGCACAGCATCTGCACGATCGCCAGCAGCGCGGCGCGCCCCGGATCGTAGTCGTAGCTTAAGGCCTGATAGATCGCCAGCTCAATGGTGGTGGCCTGCGGGCCGCCGCCGAGCGAAAGGACGGTGGCAAAGCTGGCGAAGCAGAGCATAAAGATCAGCGCGGCAACCGGGGCGATCTGACGTCGCAGCCACGGCCATTCGACAAAACGGAAGAACGACCAGCCGCGCATGCCAAGCTGGGCCGCAATCTGACGCTGCTCGCCGGGAATGTTCTCCAGCGCCTGTAAAAAGAGGCGCGTTGCCATCGGCATATTGAAAAAAATATGCGCCAGCAGAATGCCCTTTAGGCCGTAAGGGGAGAAGGTCCATTCCAGACCAAGCAGGTTGAAGAGAGAGGCCAGCCAGCCCTGGCGACCGTATACGCTCAGAATCCCGAACACCGCCACCAGCACGGGCAGGATCAGCGTCATGGCGCACAGGCGCAGCAGGGCCAGCCTGCCGGGGAAACGTCTGCGATAGAGGGCGCGGGCGAGGAAAATGGCCGGGGTGACTGACAGCAGCGCGGAGAGAAACGCCTGCCAGAAGGAGAAACGGATGACGTGCCAGAGATAGCTATCGCGCCAGAGCGCGAGCAGATCGCTCTCTGGCGCGTTAAACCACAGCGCGAGAAACGCGCCCAGACTGACGATCACCATCAGTATGGCGGCAATCAGTCCGGGCACTAACCAGCCGGGGATCAGCGGCTGACGGCGCGTTGCCATTCACTTATCCATGCGGCGCGCTGAGTGGCAACCTGCTGCGGCGTAAATTCCAGCGCGGTCTGCGGTTTGTCCAGCTCCTCAAAGCCTGCCGGCAGCGCCGCGTCGGTGACCGGGTACATCCAGTTGCCCGTCGGAATGGCGTTCTGGAATGCCGGGGAGACCATAAATTTCAGGAATTTTTCGGCCAGTTCCGGCTGCTTGCTGGCAGCGGTCCGCGCCGCCACTTCCACCTGGAGATAATGCCCTTCGGCAAAGTTCGCGGCGGCGTAGTTATCTTTCTTCTCGGCAATAATGTGGTAGGCCGGAGAGGTGGTGTAGCTCAGCACCAGGTCGCTTTCGCCTTTCAGGAACAGGCCATAGGCTTCGCTCCAGCCTTTCGTGACCGTAACGGTTTTCGCAGCCAGCTTCTGCCACGCCTCCGGCGTTTTGTCGCCGTAGACTTTCTGCATCCACAGCAGCAGCCCCAGGCCCGGCGTGCTGGTGCGCGGATCTTCATAAATCACGCGCCATTTCTGGTCGCTTTCGACCAGCTCTTTCAGGCTCTTCGGCGGATTTTTCAGCTTGTTTTTATCGTAGACGAACGCAAAGTAGCCGTAATCGAAGGGAACGAAGGTGTCGTTTTTCCAGCCGCCCGGCACGTTGACGGCATCTGCCGATACGCCGCTTTTGGCAAACAGTCTGGTTTGCGTGGCGGCTTCCAGCAGGTTGTTATCCAGCCCGAGCACCACGTCGGCCTTGCTGTTTTTGCCTTCCATGCGCAGACGGTTGAGCAGCGACACGCCATCTTCCAGCGCCACGAACTTCAGCTCGCAGTTGCAGTCGGCTTCAAAGGCTTTTTTCACCACCGGGCCGGGGCCCCAGTCGGCGGAGAAGGAGTCGTAGGTGTAGACCGTCAAAACAGGTTTAGCAAAAACAGGCAGCGCAAACAGCGCCAGCAGAGGAAGAACGTTTTTTAACACTTTGCACCTCAGGGTTGAGTGGCAAAGGATTTTGAGAAACAGCCTCAAATCCCTTCGCCGGCGTTATCCGGATCAGGTTCGACGGGTATTATCTCAGCGCACATCAGTGATGCAGCACCCCGTTGAGAACGGCGCTATTGTAATGATTTGGTGAATATTACGAAAGCGTTATGGCTCCGGCGGCGCAAACCACGCGGATTTAAAATCAAACCAGCCCAGGGTGTTCATCCGCAGGCCGCGCATGCTGCGCTGCCCCTGGATCAGCAGCCAGTGGTGAATTAACGGTACGATCGTCTGCCCGGCCAGCAGCTCCTGGCACCAGGCGGCCAGATCCATCTCTCCTGCCCGCCACCTTGCGGCGTCCTGCTGCCAGTCCCGGCTGATGCAGTGCTGAATAAGAGGCACTTCATACAGGTGTGAAAAGAGCGAGAAATCCAGCGGCAGCGTGAAGTTCGCGCTGTTGAGCCAGATATCGCTGACCACATCCCCGCGGTGCCATTCATCATAGTCCACTTCCTGTATCGCCAGCGTCACCCCCTCGGCTGCCAGCAGCTTACTCATGATCCTTGCGATAAACCGGTGCTCAATGTGATCGCGATAGTAGCTGAGGGTGATGGTCTCCAGTCCGGCAGGTTTCTCGCTGCGGACCGGCTGTGCATGGTGCCAGCGCGGAAGCAGGCCATAGGCCGGGAACCACCAGGTCTGGTATTGCTCTTCAGCGTGATAAATCAGGTTAGCGGGGGCCAGAATATGGCTTATCCACTTACGGACGTCGTGATTCGCCCCGCGATGGCTGCGGCTGTCAAAAAGCAGATAGTAGCAGCCCTCTTCCAGGCGACTCTCGAACGCCTTTTCGCTGGTTGTTGGTCCTTCCAGGGTGAGGCCTGCACTCAGCTCTTCGTTGAGATCCGGTAACACCCAGACGTTCACTTCGTCGATCAGCGCCCGATAGCCAAAATAGTCATCAAAGGCGCGGATCTTCAGCTGATTGCTGTTATTGCGCGTAACGGAGTAGGGGCCTGTACCAATCGGCTGGCTGGAAAAATTGTTCAGGGATCGCCACTCGGCAGGCAGGATCATCGAGGGCACGTAGCCAAGAAGCCACGGAAGCCAGTTGTCCGGCTGCGATAGCTCAATATCCAGCGTCCAGGCCGTTGGGGAGTGGATCCGCGTGATATGCGAATAGAGCGGCAGCGTGCGGGCGCGCTCTAAAGAAGCGATGACGTCACGCATCTCCAGCTCGCGTCCATGGTGGAAATGAATGCCCGGGCGTAAAAAGAAGCGCCAGTGCAGCGGGGAAAGCTGCTGCCAGTGGTGCGCGATATCCGCTTCCAGTTCCCCGTTTTCCTCATTTATTTTCGTCAGGCCGCTGAATATCTGCCGGGCCATGTGGGTTTCAGAGCGACGCAGCGCCGTACCGGGCAGCAGATTTTTCATTGGGCGGTAGTAAAGCACCCGCAGAATGTGGCGTCCCTGGCGAAAGCTGCGTCCCAGGTGCGAGACCAGCATCTGGCGCACGGCGGCTTTGTCGCCCACCAGCTGGACCAGCTGATCGATGCGGTCCTGCTCCAGCAAATCTTCCGCCCGCTGCTGCTGCAACGCCAGGCCGGTATAAAGGAACGTCAGGCGCGAGCGCTTACCGCGTCCCGCCTCCGCTTCCCAGCTGAGCCAGCCGTGCTGCTGCATGGTGTTGAGAAGGGTGCGCATATGACGCCGGGAGCAGTTAAGCAGCTCGGCCAGTTCGTTCAGCGTGGTCTCCTGCGACTGCCCCTCGCAGCACTGCCACAGGCGGATGAATTGTTGTTGCAGACGACCGGAAGGCATAAAAGGGGAACTCCTGACAAAAAACCAGCAATTTATTTATCCCTATATTAGGCCAATAATTCTTCCCGATGAAGCGAGGAGGTAAATTATGAAGAGGTCTACCGCACGTCAGTTTTATCAGCACTATTTTTCAGCGACAAAGGGAGTGTCCTGGCTGGCCCGCCAGTGCGCAGAGCAGCGGCTGAGAATCCTGGAAGATCTGATGCAGTGGGACGTTACGAAACCGACCTCTTCTCGCTAACTCGCCTCGATCATGTGTGACTGAGTATTGGTGCTAATCACCCGCCAGCAAAATGTTTTTGCTGGCTTTTTTCGTTTACTATTTCACCCAAATTCGATTCGCTTTCACAAGGACTTGCGCATGCTCTGGTTGATGACGATGGGGCGACGCCTGAACGGCGTGTACGCCGCTTTTATGCTGGTGGCCTTTATGATGGGCGTGGCCGGTGCGCTACAGGCACCGACGCTGAGCCTGTTTCTCAGCCGTGAGGTGGGGGCGCAGCCGTTTTGGGTGGGTCTGTTCTATACCGTCAACGCCATTGCCGGGATCCTCGTCAGCCTGTGGCTGGCGAAACGATCCGACAGCCAGGGCGATCGCCGCAAACTGATCCTCTTTTGCTGCGCCATGGCCGTGGGCAACGCGTTGCTGTTTGCCTTCAACCGCCATTACCTGACCCTCATCACCTGCGGCGTGCTGCTGGCTTCTCTGGCAAACACCGCCATGCCGCAGCTGTTCGCTCTGGCCCGGGAGTACGCCGACAACTCGGCGCGGGAAGTGGTGATGTTCAGTTCGGTGATGCGTGCCCAGCTCTCTCTCGCGTGGGTCATCGGCCCTCCGCTGGCGTTCATGCTGACGCTGAACTACGGTTTCACCGCCATGTTCTCCATCGCCGCGGGGATTTTTGCCATCAGCCTGGCGCTGATTGCCTTTGCGTTGCCGTCGGTGGCGCGCGTGGAGCAGGCGTCGGACAAGCCCATCACGCAGGTAAGCGGCTGGCAGGATAAAAACGTCCGCATGTTGTTTATCGCCTCCACGCTGATGTGGACCTGCAACACCATGTACATCATTGATATGCCATTGTGGATCAGCAGCGATCTGGGGCTGCCGGACAAGCTTGCGGGGATCTTAATGGGTACCGCTGCCGGGCTGGAAATTCCGGCAATGATTCTGGCGGGATATTACGTCAAGCGCTTCGGAAAACGCAAAATGATGGTGGTGGCGGTTGCCGCCGGGGTGATGTTCTATATCGGGCTGATCTTCTTCCACTCGCACAACGCGCTGCTGGCGCTGCAACTGTTTAATGCCGTGTTTATCGGGATTGTCGCCGGGATAGGCATGCTCTGGTTCCAGGATCTCATGCCTGGACGCGCTGGCTCGGCGACCACGCTTTTTACCAACAGTATTTCGACCGGCGTGATCCTGGCGGGTGTAATTCAGGGGGCGCTGGCGCAAAGCTATGGCCATGCATCCGTGTATTGGGTGATTGCGGCGATTTCGATTGTCACGCTGGTGTTGACGTGCCGGGTTAAAGACGTTTGATTCTGGAAGGCGGCTTCACGAAATGAAACGATTTTCTGACAGGTGCAAAGAAGGCGCATAGAGTGCGTGACGGGTGCTTGAGGCTGTTTGCCTCAGGCTCTCGCAAGAGGCAAACAGTGGAGAGTCCCACATCAAAAAACTGATGGGGAGACAAACTTCACAACGATCATTGCGAGGTTAGTCTCTTCATTGCCGAAAAGCAATATGGAGGCTGGAATGCCGAAACGTACTTGCCTCAACGCACCCTTATCAATGGCCCGCGCCCTGCGGGCCATTGCTTCTACCCCATAAACGCAGGCTGTTTTTTCTCGTAGGCGGAGATAGCCTCTTCGTGTTGCAGCGTCAGGCCAATGCTGTCCAGACCGTTCAGCATGCAGTGGCGACGGAACGCGTCAATGCTGAAGCTATAGGTTTTATCCCCGGCTTTCACCACTTCCGCTTCCAGATCCACCTCAAACGAAATCCCCGGATTCGCCTGCACCAGCGCAAACAGCTCATCGACCTGCTCGTCGCTCAGCGTCACCGGCAGCAGCTGGTTGTTGAAGCTGTTGCCGTAGAAGATATCCGCGAAGCTCGGGGCGATAACCACCTTAAAGCCGTAGTCGGTCAGCGCCCAGGGCGCGTGTTCACGCGACGATCCGCAGCCAAAGTTTTCCCGCGCCAGCAGAATCGACGCGCCTTTGTATTCCGGAAAGTTCAGGACGAACTCCGGGTTGGGCACTTCGCCTTTATCGTCAAGGAAACGCCAGTCGTTGAACAGGTGCGCGCCAAAGCCCGTGCGCGTCACTTTCTGTAAAAACTGCTTAGGAATGATCGCGTCAGTGTCAACGTTCGCGGCGTCCAGCGGGACAACACGGCCCGTATGTTGGGTAAATTTCTCTGCCATGATTGTCTCCTTATTTCAGGCTGCGAATATCGGCGAAATGACCGGTGACTGCGGCGGCGGCGGCCATTGCCGGGCTGACAAGGTGGGTGCGTCCACCCCGGCCCTGACGGCCTTCAAAGTTACGGTTGCTGGTGGATGCGCAACGCTCGCCCGGATTCAGGCGGTCGTTGTTCATCGCCAGACACATGGAGCAGCCCGGCAGGCGCCACTCGAAGCCCGCGTCGATAAAGATCTTATCCAGACCTTCCGCTTCCGCCTGGGCTTTCACCGGACCGGAACCCGGCACAACCAGCGCCTGCACACCGGGCGCCACTTTGCGGCCTTTAGCAATCTCAGCCGCCGCGCGTAAATCTTCGATACGGGAGTTGGTGCAGGAGCCGATGAACACCTTATCAATGCTCACGTCAGTCAGCGGTACGCCGGGTTTCAGCCCCATATAGGCCAGCGCTTTTTCCGCACTGGCGCGTTCGACCGGATCGGCGAAGGAAGCCGGGTCAGGAATGCTGTCGTTGACGGAGATGACCTGGCCCGGGTTGGTGCCCCAGGTGACCTGGGGGGCGATCTCTTCCGCCTGCAACGTTACCACGGTATCAAAAACTGCCCCCTCATCCGTTTGCAGGGTTTTCCAGTATGCGACTGCGTCGTCAAAATCCTGTGCTTTCGGGGCATGCAGACGCCCCTTCACATAGTTGAAGGTGGTTTCGTCCGGTGCGACCAGCCCTGCCTTGGCACCCATCTCAATGGCCATATTGCACAAGGTCATACGACCTTCCATGCTCAGCGCCTGGATAGCGTCACCGCAAAATTCAACCACGTGACCGGTGCCGCCTGCGCTGCCGGTTTTGCCGATAATCGCCAGCACGATATCTTTCGCGGTGATACCCGGTGCGGCTTTGCCCTTCACCTCAATCTTCATGGTTTTGGCGCGTCCCTGTTTCAGAGTCTGTGTCGCCAGAACGTGTTCAACTTCAGAGGTGCCAATCCCGAACGCCAGCGCGCCAAACGCGCCGTGCGTCGCGGTATGGGAGTCGCCGCAGACGATGGTCATGCCCGGCAGCGTAATACCCTGCTCAGGTCCCATCACGTGGACGATCCCCTGATACGGGTGGTTCAGATCGTACAGCTCCACGCCAAATTCGTTGCAGTTCTTGATCAGCTCCTGCATCTGGATGCGCGCCATCTCGCCGGAAGCATTAATGTCTTTGGTCTGGGTGGAGACGTTGTGATCCATCGTGGCAAAGGTTTTACCCGGCTGACGCACCGGGCGCTTGTGCGCACGCAGTCCGTCGAAGGCCTGAGGGGAGGTCACTTCGTGCACCAGATGGCGGTCAATGTACAGCAGCGGGGTTTCGTCTGGCGCCTCGTGGACAACGTGCGCATCAAACAACTTCTCATATAACGTTTTAGCCATGATTACACCCCTTCAGCGACATAGCGGGCAATGATGTCGCCCATTTCATCGGTACTGACTGCCGCCGTGCCGCGTGCTAAATCACCGGTACGGACGCCTTCTTCTAACGCCCGGTTAATGGCGTTTTCAATTGCGGTTGCTGCATCGCCTGCATCCAGGCTGTAGCGCAGCAGCAGGGCCAGGGAGAGGATCTGCGCAATCGGGTTGGCAATGTTTTTGCCGGCGATATCCGGCGCGGAACCGCCCGCCGGCTCGTACAGGCCAAAGCCTTCTTCGTTCAGGCTGGCAGAGGGCAGCATGCCCATCGAGCCGGTAATCATTGCGCACTCGTCCGAGAGAATATCGCCGAACAGGTTGGAACACAGCAGGACGTCAAACTGTGACGGGTCCTTGATCAGCTGCATCGTCGCGTTATCGATGTACATGTGCGACAGCTCAACGTCCGGGTACTGCTTAGCCACTTCGCTGACGATTTCGCGCCACAAAATAGACGACTGGAGTACATTCGCTTTATCAATGGAGGTCACCTTGCGGCGGCGTTTGCGCGCCGACTCAAAGGCGATATGGGCAATACGTTCAATTTCAAAACGGTGATAGACCTCGGTATCAAACGCTTTTTCATGCTGACCGCTGCCTTCGCGGCCTTTTGGCTGACCGAAGTAGATGCCGCCGGTCAGCTCACGCACGCACAGGATGTCGAAACCGTTGGCTGCGATATCCGCGCGCAGCGGGCAAAACTCTTCCAGCCCCGGGTACAGCTTCGCCGGACGCAGGTTGCTGAACAGCTTGAAATGTTTACGCAGTGGCAGCAGCGCGCCGCGCTCAGGCTGCCCGGCCGGCGGCAGGTGTTCCCACTTCGGGCCGCCCACGGAGCCAAACAGCACGGCATCGGCATTTTCACAGCCTTCCACCGTTGCATTTGGCAGCGGCGTACCGTGGTTATCAATCGCAATACCGCCCACATCGTAGTGGCTGGTGGTAATTTTCATCGCAAAACGCGAGCGAACGGCTTCCAGTACTTTCAGCGCCTGTGCCATCACTTCCGGGCCAATACCGTCACCCGGCAACACGGCAATATGGTAATTCTTCGACATCACACGGTTTCCTTGTTGTTCTCTTTATTCTGAGCTTTGCGTTGCAACTCTTTTTCGACTTCGGCGGCGCGCCAGATGTTGTTCAGGACATGCACCATCGCTTTTGCGGAGGATTCGACAATATCTGTCGCCAGACCCACACCGTGGAAGCGGCGACCGTTGTAATTGACGACGATATCGACCTGCCCCAGGGCGTCTTTGCCGTGCCCTTTTGCCGTCAGGTCGTATTTCACCAGCTCTACGTCGTACTCGGTAACGCGGTTAATCGCCTGGTAAATGGCATCCACAGGGCCGTTACCGTTGGCGGCTTCCGCTTTAATTTCCTCGCCGCAGGCCAGCTTGACGGAGGCGGTAGCGATATCGCTTGAGCCTGACTGCACGTTGAAGTAGTCCAGACGGAAATGCTCTGGCTCTTCCTGCTGTTTGTTGATGAATGCCAGCGCTTCCAGGTCGTAATCGAATACCTGGCCTTTCTTGTCGGCCAGCTTCAGGAAGGCGTCGTACAGCTGATCCATGTTGTAATCGCTGTCCTGATAGCCCATCTCTTCCATACGGTGTTTCACCGCCGCGCGGCCAGAGCGTGAGGTCAGGTTCAGCTGAACCTGGTTCAGACCGATGGATTCCGGGGTCATGATTTCGTAGTTTTCACGGTTCTTCAGCACGCCGTCCTGATGAATACCGGAGGAGTGGGCGAACGCGCCGGTTCCAACAATCGCCTTGTTAGCCGGGATCGGCATGTTGCAAATCTGGCTCACGGTCTGGCTGGTGCGCCAGATTTCGTTGTGATTAATGCGGGTGTGCACGTTCATGATGTCTTTGCGCACCTTGATCGCCATGATCACTTCTTCCAGCGAGCAGTTGCCGGCACGTTCCCCAATGCCGTTCATTGCGCCTTCAACCTGACGCGCGCCGGCGTGGACGGCGGCGATGGCGTTACCCACCGCCAGACCCAAATCATCGTGGGTGTGCACGGAGATGATGGCTTTATCAATATTTGGCACGCGGTCGTACAGGCCGGTAATGATGTTGGCGAACTCAAACGGCATGGTATAGCCGACGGTGTCCGGGATGTTGATGGTTTTAGCGCCCGCGTTGATAGCGGCTTCGACTACGCGCGCCAGATCGTCAATCGGCGTGCGGCCAGCATCTTCACAGGAAAATTCAACGTCATCAGTGTAGTTACGCGCGCGTTTGACCATGTAAACCGCGCGTTCGATCACGTCATCCAGCGTACTGCGCAACTTGGTCGCAATGTGCATAGGTGAGGTGGCAATGAACGTATGGATACGGAAGGCTTCTGCAACTTTCAGGGATTCCGCGGCCACATCGATATCTTTCTCAACGCAGCGCGCCAGACCGCACACGCGGCTGTTTTTGATGGTGCGGGCGATGGTCTGCACTGACTCAAAATCACCCGGCGAGGAGACAGGAAAACCGACCTCCATTACGTCTACACCCATGCGTTCCAGGGCCAGCGCAATTTGCAGTTTCTCTTTAACACTCAGGCTCGCCTGTAACGCCTGTTCACCGTCACGTAAAGTAGTATCGAAAATAACGACTTGCTGGCTCATGGGTTAGGTCCTTGTCAGTCTTAGGGCGCCTTGCTACGAGCATAAAAAAACCCGCGCAGTGGCGCGGGTTTTTAGTTTTACTGAAGACGATTCAACGCTGAATTTCGCCCGCCAGTCTACCGCGCACAGTGGATGCGTTTAGTAGTAGTAGACCGGTGAAACGAAGGGTGCGAATCATGAATCGTGCTCCAGGTGAATGCGTTATGCTTTTAGTGGTACTGGATACGCTGACGCATGTCAACCCCTCACAGGCAAAACGGCTATTCAGTACAGGGTAAGTACGTTAGCTAATTGTGCTGGTTTTGGCATGGCTAACCGACTTTATTGTCTATTATTGGACTGAAGATTCATCTCTGGAATAATTTGAATATAATTGGTAGCAATTGAACACAGTATTTTTACCGACATGCTGTGAAAAGAAATCTGTTTCATCTTGTTGATTTATAAGTGACGTGAATGAGTTGCGGGTGAGTAAATGATCAATATTGATATCAGTTTGTTAATGAAAACGCGGCCTATGCCATTAATAGTTTAATAATACTTAAGTCGTTATTCACGAGGGCGGTGATTGTGTATTTGTCTGGTTTATGGTTTCATGCCTGCATTAAAGTTTAAGATATCATTTGAACGTTTTTAGCGCTTCATTTTTGGGCGGCGTAATGCCACGCCAGAAACGAGGGCTCTTTATATATTCCGAATTTTAAATAATTCTCTTTCGCTTGTTGTATATGCATGGTAAATCATATTTTTCGAACTTATTACTGTACTTTGGCAAAGGGAATTTAGCGTGACGGTGGAGTCAGAAATGCCAGAAAATAATATTAACCAACCACAGTCTTATGATGGGGTTAAGCCTCAGTTACGCACAGTGGATCTTAACTTGTTAACGGTATTTGATGCAGTGATGCAGGAGCAGAATATTACACGAGCAGCGCAATCTCTGGGAATGTCTCAACCTGCCGTGAGTAATGCCGTAGCCAGACTTAAGGTGATGTTTAACGACGAGTTATTTGTACGTTATGGACGGGGTATACAGCCCACGGCGCGTGCATTCCAGCTATTCGGTTCGATTCGTCAGGCGCTACAGCTGGTTCAAAATGAGCTTCCCGGTTCGGGCTTTGAACCCTTAAGCAGTGAGCGAGTTTTCCATCTCTGTGTTTGCAGTCCGTTAGACAATTATTTGACGTCTGTTATATATAATAAAGTTGAACAGATCGCCCCAAATATTCACCTCGTTTTTAAATCATCATTAAATCAAAACACTGAACACCAGCTTCGTTATCAGGAAACAGAGTTTGTTCTGGGCTATGAAGAGTTCCGCCGTCCAGAATTTGCCTGCGTTCCATTGTTCAAAGATGAAATGGTATTAGTTGCCAGTAAAAAACATCCCCGTATGAATTCGCCGCTGCGTGAAAGCGATGTTTACAGCGAGCAGCACGCCGTTGTTGCGCTTGACCGATATGCCTCATTCAGTCAGCCGTGGTATGACACTGCCGATAAACAAGCCAGCGTGGCCTATCAGGGGATGGCCATGGTCAGCGTATTAAACGTCGTTTCTCAGACCCATTTGGTCGCCATCGCACCGCGCTGGCTTGCTGAAGAGTTCTCCGATTCGCTGGACCTGCAAATTTTACCTCTGCCGCTCAAGCTTAATAGCCGTACCTGTTACCTTTCATGGCATGAAGCCGCGGGTCGGGATAAAGGGCATCAGTGGATGGAAGAGCTGCTGATCGCTATTTGTCGTCGTTAAATTCGGGTGAATAAACCGCATGGCACCGTGCGGTTTATTCTGTGATTTTTCATGTGGGCAAAATTTTGTTCTGCTTTCATTTTTTTCACTCACTCAGACATGCTCAAAAATAGATGATTTCCTGATCCCTCCTCTTTTTAAGAGATGAATTATTATTGTCTCCACGCATTCCAGACGAATACACCATATTCGTATCTGACACCTGTTTATTCTGCTTTTCTTACTCATTCCCGCTTCCGGTTTGCTAATTGCCTGCCTCATAACGAGCGGTTAAGGTAGCAATCACTCTGCAAATTATAAGATGGGTTAACCCTGTCAGAAGACGGCGCGGAAATGAATTCTGTAGACCGTCTATAACAAAAGCCTGGAGGCAAAGCATGGAGATGTTGTCTGGCGCGGAAATGGTCGTCCGATCGCTTATCGATCAGGGCGTGAAGCAGGTGTTCGGCTATCCTGGAGGCGCGGTTCTCGATATCTATGACGCGCTGCACACGGTAGGCGGTATCGATCATGTTCTGGTTCGTCATGAGCAGGCCGCTGTGCATATGGCTGACGGTCTGGCCCGCGCCACGGGCGAAGTGGGTGTTGTGCTGGTCACTTCCGGGCCGGGGGCGACCAATGCCATTACCGGCATCGCGACGGCGTATATGGATTCCATTCCGCTGGTCATTCTTTCCGGACAGGTGGCGACGTCACTGATTGGCTATGATGCGTTTCAGGAGTGCGACATGGTGGGGATCTCACGCCCCGTGGTGAAGCACAGCTTTCTGGTTAAGCAAACTGAAGACATCCCGGGCGTACTGAAAAAAGCCTTCTGGCTGGCCGCCAGCGGTCGTCCCGGGCCCGTAGTTGTCGATCTGCCAAAAGATATTCTCAACCCGGCGAACAAACTGCCTTACCTGTGGCCTGAGTCGGTGAGCATGCGTTCGTATAATCCAACGACGCAAGGGCACAAAGGACAGATTAAGCGTGCGCTGCAAACGCTGCTGGCTGCGAAAAAGCCGGTGGTCTATGTGGGCGGCGGCGCCGTCAATGCGGCCTGTGAAACGCAACTACGCGAACTGATCGAGAAGCTTAATCTTCCTGTCGCGTCATCGCTGATGGGGCTGGGGGCATTCCCGGCTACCCACCGTCAGGCGCTGGGCATGCTGGGTATGCATGGCACCTATGAAGCCAATATGACAATGCACAACGCTGACGTGATTTTTGCCGTCGGCGTGCGTTTTGACGATCGCACCACCAATAACCTGGCGAAATACTGCCCGAATGCGACGGTGTTGCATATTGATATCGATCCTACCTCTATTTCTAAAACGGTGCCGGCGGATGTACCGATCGTAGGTGACGCTCGTCAGGTGCTGGAGCAGATGTTAGATCTGCTGGCGCAGGAATCCGCGTCTCAACCCCTGGACGAGATCCGCGACTGGTGGCAGCAAATCGAGCTATGGCGGAGCCGTCAGTGCCTTAAATACGACACGCAGAGTGAGAGCATCAAGCCGCAGGCGGTGATCGAGACGATCTGGCGTCTGACGAACGGCGATGCGTATGTAACGTCTGACGTGGGCCAGCATCAGATGTTCGCTGCGCTGTATTACCCGTTTGATAAACCGCGTCGCTGGATCAACTCAGGCGGGCTGGGCACGATGGGCTTTGGCCTGCCCGCCGCGCTGGGGGTAAAGCTGGCGCTGCCGAACGAAACGGTCATCTGCGTGACGGGTGACGGCAGTATTCAGATGAATATTCAGGAGCTTTCTACCGCGCTGCAATATGAGCTGCCAGTGCTGGTGCTGAATCTGAATAACGGTTATCTCGGGATGGTGAAGCAGTGGCAGGATATGATTTATTCCGGCCGTCACTCTCAGTCTTATATGAGGTCACTTCCGGATTTTGTCCGTCTGGCTGAAGCCTATGGCCATATTGGCATGCGGGTAACCGATCCGTCAGAGCTGGAAGCGAAGCTCGGCGAAGCGCTTGAGCACGTTAAAAGCAATCGCCTCGTCTTCATGGACGTGATCGTTGACGGCTCAGAACACGTTTATCCGATGCATATTCGCGGCGGTGGTATGGATGAAATGTGGTTAAGCAAAACGGAGAGAACCTGATATGCGCCGGATATTATCTGTATTACTGGAAAATGAGTCGGGCGCACTGTCGCGCGTCATTGGGCTTTTTGCGCAGCGTGGCTACAACATTGAAAGCCTGACCGTTGCACCGACCGACGATCCCACGCTCTCCCGCATGACGATCCAGACCGTCGGCGATGCGAAAGTGCTTGAGCAGATCGAAAAGCAGCTGCATAAGCTGGTGGACGTGTTGCGCGTCAGCGAGCTGGGGCAGGGGGCTTACGTTGAACGTGAAGTGATGCTGGTGAAAATCCAGGCCAGCGGTTACGGCCGTGAAGAGGTCAAACGCAACACGGATATCTTCCGTGGGCAGATCATCGACGTCACGCCTTCTATATATACTGTGCAGCTTGCCGGAACGAGCGATAAGCTGGACGCATTCCTGGCGTCTGTCAGGGATGTGGCAAAAATAGTTGAAGTTGCGCGCTCTGGTGTTGTTGGCCTCTCGCGCGGCGATAAAATCATGCGTGAGTAGCGCAAAAGGTTCGCCTCTTTCAGCCCGGTAGCCAAAGCCGGGCTTTTTTTTGCGTAATCCGCCGACAACGCAGACAAAAGCGGTTGCCGTGAAGGCTATTCTGCGTTTAGATGTTAAAATATTTAACCATAACCTTGACAGGGCCATGGACTTTTTTCTTTTTTGAGAGGCAATTGTGAAACTGGATGAAATCGCCCGGCTCGCCGGCGTGTCGAGAACCACGGCCAGCTATGTGATTAACGGTAAAGCAAAGCAGTATCGTGTCAGCGATAAGACCGTTGAGAAAGTGATGGCAGTCGTTCGTGAGCATAATTACCATCCGAATGCTGTCGCCGCAGGTTTACGTGCCGGGCGCACCCGCTCGATTGGCCTGGTGATCCCGGACCTGGAAAACACCAGCTACACCCGCATCGCCAACTATCTGGAACGTCAGGCTCGCCAGCGTGGCTATCAGCTGCTGATTGCCTGCTCCGAGGATCAGCCCGACAACGAAATGCGTTGCATTGAGCATCTGCTGCAACGTCAGGTTGACGCCATCATCGTGTCGACCTCTTTACCACCGGAGCATCCTTTCTATCAGCGCTGGGCGAACGATCCGTTCCCTATTGTGGCGCTGGATCGTGCGCTTGACCGTGAGCATTTCACAAGCGTAGTGGGTGCCGATCAGGACGATGCAGAAATGCTGGCTGCCGAGCTGCGTACCTTCCCCGCTGAAACGGTGCTGTATCTGGGGGCGTTGCCTGAACTCTCCGTGAGCTTCCTGCGTGAACAAGGGTTCCGTACCGCATGGAAAGACGATCCGCGTGACGTTCACTATCTGTATGCCAACAGCTATGAGCGCGAAGCGGCTGCTCAGCTGTTCGAAAAATGGCTGGAAACGCACCCCATGCCGCAGGCCCTGTTTACCACCTCGTTTGCCCTGTTGCAGGGGGTCATGGACGTCACATTACGTCGCGATGGCAAGCTGCCATCCGATCTGGCGATTGCGACCTTCGGCGATAACGAACTGCTCGACTTCCTGCAATGTCCGGTGCTGGCCGTGGCCCAGCGTCACCGCGACGTCGCCGAGCGGGTGCTGGAGATCGTTCTGGCAAGCCTGGATGAACCCCGTAAGCCGAAACCCGGGCTGACGCGCATCAAACGTAATCTCTATCGGCGCGGAATTTTGAGCCGTCATTAATATCTCAGCGGGGGGAGTGAAAACTGCCCCCTAGCTGTACATTTATTACGTAAATTAAAATCCGGATAAAAATTAAGATTATTCCTTATGAAAGATAGCCTGCTATTTTTCTGAATCTTTTTTTGCTTATAAAAGACCTTTTATTACTCTATAAAAGATTTTGTTTGTATTGTTTTGTTACAAACAGGCGCCAGCCGATGAATATTCAGCCATTTTTTAAAACGTCTCCAGCCCTTAAGGCACCTGAAGGGCACCTTATCGCCTTATCGCTCATCTGAGGCTGTCATCACCCGCCAATATGCCTTAAAATGCTGCCCGCGTCGCAAACTGACACTTTATATTTCCTTGCGATGATATTGAGTGACTCTTAACGCTCGTGTGCATATTCGGTTTTTTTCTTACAAATATTCATAACGTTAATTTTGCCTCGCCAGTTGTGTAGTTATTAGCCAGGTCACTCTTGCTCTGTAAATACGGTGCTTTCGCCCCGGTATAGAGAGAGTCCTGGCTTGACAAGCTTTTCCCTCGCTCCGTAAACTCCTTCAGGTGGGAATTTGTGGGTTAAAGTGGTGAGGAGGGGTGAGGCTGGCATGTTCCGTGGAGCAACGTTAGTCAATCTCGACAGCAAAGGGCGTTTATCGGTACCAACCCGATACCGCGACCAGCTGATCGAGAACGCTTCGGGTCAACTGGTTTGCACCATTGACATCAACTCCCCCTGCCTGCTGCTTTACCCTTTGCCTGAATGGGAAATCATTGAGCAAAAGCTGTCACGACTGTCGAGCATGAACCCGCAGGAACGCCGTGTGCAGCGGCTGTTATTGGGTCATGCCAGTGAATGTCAGATGGATAGCGCCGGGCGATTATTGATTGCGCCGGTGTTGCGGCAACATGCTGGTCTGACAAAAGAAGTGATGCTGGTCGGGCAGTTCAACAAGTTTGAACTGTGGGACGAAACGACCTGGTATCAACAGGTCAAGGAAGATATCGACGCTGAGCAATCTGATTCCGCAACATTGTCGGAACGGTTGCAGGACTTGTCACTATAAATATGATGGAAAATTATAAACATACAACGGTGCTGCTGGACGAGGCCGTTAACGGCCTGAATATTCGTCCGGACGGCATCTATATCGATGGCACTTTTGGTCGCGGTGGTCACTCGCGTTTGATTCTCTCTCAGCTTGGAGCGGAAGGACGCCTGCTGGCAATTGACCGCGATCCGCAGGCGATTGCCGTTGCGCAAACCATCGATGATCCTCGCTTTTCCATCGTGCATGGACCTTTCTCTGCGCTTGCGGATTATGTTGCCGAGCGCGACCTGACCGGCAAAATCGACGGGATCCTCCTCGATCTTGGCGTCTCTTCACCACAGCTTGATGATGCAGAACGCGGCTTCTCCTTTATGCGCGACGGTCCGCTGGATATGCGTATGGACCCCACCCGCGGTCAGTCTGCCGCCGAGTGGTTACAAACCGCCGACGAAGCGGATATCGCCTGGGTGATTAAAACCTTCGGCGAAGAGCGTTTTGGCAAACGTATCGCGCGCGCCATCGTTGAGCGCAACCGTATTGAGCCAATGACTCGCACCAAAGAGCTGGCAGAAGTCATCGCGGCGGCAACGCCGGTGAAGGATAAGCACAAACATCCTGCGACCCGTACCTTCCAGGCGGTTCGCATCTGGGTAAACAGTGAACTGGAGGAAATAGAGCTGGCGCTAAAAAGCTCGCTCGACGTGCTGGCCCCGGGTGGGCGGTTATCCATCATCAGCTTCCATTCGCTGGAAGATCGCATCGTGAAGCGTTTTATGCGTGAACAGAGCCGCGGTCCACAGGTTCCAGCGGGGCTGCCGATGACGGAAGAACAACTCAGTAAACTGGGCGGCCGTCAGTTGCGAGCATTAGGCAAGTTGATGCCGGGCGAAGAAGAGGTGGCAGAGAATCCACGTGCCCGTAGTTCAGTGCTGCGCATTGCAGAGAGGACGAACGCATGATCGGCAGAGTGACAGAGACCCTAAGCAAAGTTAAGGGATCGTTAGGAAGCAACGAGCGCCATGCCTTGCCTGGCGTGATCGGCGACGATCTTTTGCGGTTTGGGAAGCTGCCACTCTGCTTGTTCATTTGCATCATTGTGACGGCAATCATGGTGGTCACTACCGCGCACCATACCCGTTTATTGACTGCGCAGCGCGAGCAGATGGTGCTGGAGCGCGATGCGCTGGATATTGAATGGCGAAACCTGATCCTTGAAGAAAATGCGCTCGGCGATCACAGCCGGGTTGAACGGATCGCAACGGAAAAGCTGCAATTGCAGCATGTTGATCCTTCGCAGGAAAATATCGTAGTACAAAAATAAGGGAAAACGCGACGCATGAAAGCAGCGGCAAAAACGCTAAAACCAAAACGTCAGGAAGAACAGGCCAACTTTGTCAGTTGGCGTTTTGCGTTGCTTTGCGGCTGCATTTTACTGGCGCTGGGTTTCCTGCTGGGCCGCGTGGCGTGGCTGCAAATCATCGCCCCCGACATGCTGGTACGTCAGGGTGATATGCGTTCTCTGCGCGTGCAGGAAGTCTCTACCTCTCGTGGGATGATCACCGACCGCTCCGGCCGTCCGCTGGCGGTAAGCGTGCCGGTGAAGGCAATCTGGGCCGATCCGAAGGAACTGCACGACGCCGGCGGGATCTCGCTGGATAACCGCTGGAAGGCGCTCGCAGACGCGTTAAAAATGCCGCTGGACCAGCTGGCTTCCCGCGTGAATGCCAACCCGAAAGGGCGCTTTATCTATCTGGCCCGTCAGGTAAACCCTGATATGGCTGACTATATTAAAAAGCTGAAGCTGCCGGGCATTCATCTTCGTGAAGAATCCCGCCGCTACTATCCTTCCGGCGAAGTAACCGCTCACCTCATTGGCTTCACTAACGTCGACAGCCAGGGGATCGAGGGCGTTGAAAAAAGCTTCGATAAATGGCTGACCGGCCAGCCCGGCGAGCGAATCGTACGTAAAGACCGCTATGGCCGCGTCATTGAAGACATTTCCTCGACAGACAGTCAGGCCGCGCACAACCTTGCTCTGAGTATTGATGAGCGCTTGCAGGCGCTGGTCTACCGCGAGCTGAACAACGCCGTGGCGTTTAACAAAGCGGAATCGGGCAGTGCCGTGCTGGTGGATGTGGCGACAGGTGAAGTGCTGGCGATGGCCAGTAGCCCTTCATACAACCCAAATAATTTTGCCGGTACAGCAAAAGATGCGATGCGTAACCGCTCAATCACCGATGTGTTTGAACCCGGCTCAACCGTAAAACCGATGGTGGTGATGACGGCTCTACAGCGAGGCATCGTCAACGAAAATACCGTTCTGAATACCATCCCTTACCGAATTAACGGTCACGAAATCAAAGACGTGGCGCGGTACAGCGAACTGACCCTGACCGGGGTCTTACAGAAGTCGAGTAACGTCGGTGTGTCAAAGCTGGCGTTAGCGATGCCGTCCTCAGCGTTAGTAGATACTTATTCACGTTTTGGGCTGGGAAAGGCGACCAATTTGGGGTTGGTCGGAGAACGCAGTGGCTTATATCCTCAAAAACAACGGTGGTCTGACATAGAGAGGGCCACCTTCTCTTTCGGCTACGGGCTAATGGTAACCCCGTTACAGTTAGCGCGAGTCTACGCAACGATTGGCAGCTATGGCATTTATCGCCCGCTGTCGATCACCAAAGTTGATCCACCGGTTCCGGGTGAGCGTGTTTTCCCTGAATCTATCGTGCGTACCGTTGTGCATATGATGGAAAGCGTTGCGCTGCCTGGCGGTGGCGGCGTGAAGGCCGCGATTAAGGGCTACCGTATCGCCATTAAAACCGGTACGGCTAAAAAAGTGGGGCCGGACGGCCGCTATATCAACAAATACATTGCCTATACCGCAGGCGTAGCGCCTGCAAGCAATCCGCGTTTTGCGCTGGTGGTTGTCATTAACGATCCGCAGGCGGGTAAGTACTACGGCGGCGCCGTCTCCGCGCCTGTATTCGGGGCTATTATGGGCGGCGTGTTGCGCACCATGAATATTGAACCGGATGCGCTGGCGACGGGCGAAAAAAGTGAATTTGTAATTAATCAAGGCGAGGGAACAGGTGGCAGATCGTAATTTGCGCGACCTTCTTGCTCCGTGGGTGCCAATGCTACCTGCGCGAGCACTGCGAGAGATGGTACTGGACAGCCGCGTAGCGGCTGCTGGCGATCTTTTTGTGGCAGTGGTAGGTCATCAGGCGGACGGGCGTCGTTATATCCCGCAGGCGATTGCGCAAGGTGTTGCTGCCGTTATTGCTGAGGCCAAAGATGAGGCAACAGACGGTGAGATCCGTGAAATGCACGGCGTGCCGGTCATCTATCTCAGCCAGCTGAATGAGCGTCTCTCCGCGCTGGCAGGACGTTTTTACCACGAACCTTCCGACCAGTTAAAGCTGGTTGGTGTGACAGGAACCAACGGAAAAACCACCACAACCCAGCTGATGGCGCAGTGGGCGCAGCTGCTGGGCGAAACCGGCGCCGTCATGGGCACGGTGGGGAACGGTCTTCTGGGCAAAGTCAGCCCGACGGAAAACACCACCGGCTCGGCGGTTGACGTGCAGCGTGTGCTGGCGGGCCTTGCAGAGCAGGGGGCGACCTTTGCCGCGATGGAAGTCTCTTCCCATGGCCTGGTACAACATCGCGTGGCGGCGCTGAAATTTGCCGCCTCCGTTTTTACCAACCTGAGCCGCGATCACCTTGATTATCACGGTGATATGGAACACTACGAAGCGGCGAAATGGCTGCTCTATTCCACTCACCACCACGGACAGGCGATCATTAACGCCGACGACGAAGTCGGTCGCCGCTGGCTGGAAAAACTGCCGGATGCGGTAGCGGTGTCGATGGAAGATCATATTAACCCGAACTGCCGTGGCCGCTGGCTGAAGGCGGTCGAGGTGAACTACCACGATAGCGGGGCGACGATCCGCTTTACTTCCACCTGGGGCGACGGTGAGATCGAAAGCCGCCTGATGGGGGCCTTTAACGTCAGCAACCTGCTGCTGGCGCTGGCGACGCTGCTGGCGCTGGGGTACCCGATGGCGGAGCTGCTGAAAACGGCTGAGCGTCTGCAACCGGTTTGTGGCCGAATGGAAGTGTTCAGCGCACCGGGCAAGCCGACGGTGGTGGTGGATTACGCCCACACGCCGGATGCGCTGGAAAAAGCGCTGGAAGCGGCGCGTCTGCACTGCGCAGGCAAGCTCTGGTGCGTATTTGGCTGCGGCGGCGATCGCGACAAGGGCAAACGACCGCTGATGGGCGCGATTGCCGAGCAGTTCGCGGATATTCCGGTGGTGACCGATGACAACCCGCGTACCGAAGAGCCGCGTGCCATTATCAACGACATTCTGGCCGGCATGCTGGATGCGGGCCGCGCGCGCGTGGTCGAAGGCCGTGCGGAGGCCGTGACTAACGCCATTATGCAGGCGCAGGAGAATGATGTGGTTCTGCTGGCCGGTAAGGGTCATGAAGATTATCAGATAGTCGGCAATCGTCGTCTGGATTACTCGGACCGCGTGACGGCAGCGCGTCTGCTGGGAGTGGTGGCATGATTAGCATTACCTTAAGCCAGGCCGCTGCGGTATTGCAGGGGGCACTGCATGGTCAGGATCTGACCATCGAGGCCGTGACGACCGACACCCGTAAAGTGACTGCGGGCTGCCTGTTTGTGGCGCTGAAGGGCGAACGTTTTGACGCCCACGATTTTGCACAGCAGGCCAAAGATAACGGCGCCGGCGCGCTGCTGGTCAGCCGCAAGCTCGATATCGATCTGCCGCAGATTGTGGTGAAAGATACGCGCCTGGCGTTTGGCGAGCTGGCGGCATGGGTTCGCCAGCAGGTGCCGACCCGCGTAGTGGCGCTGACGGGCTCGTCGGGAAAAACCTCCGTTAAGGAGATGACGGCTGCCATCCTCAGCCAGTGCGGCAACACGCTTTATACGGCGGGCAACCTTAATAACGACATCGGCGTGCCGATGACGCTGCTGCGCCTGAGCAAAGAGCATGAATATGCGGTGATTGAGTTAGGGGCTAACCACCAGGGCGAAATCGCCTGGACCGTGAGCCTGACGCGTCCGGAAGCGGCGCTGGTGAATAACCTGGCGGCGGCACATCTTGAAGGTTTTGGTTCGCTGCAAGGCGTGGCGAAAGCGAAAGGTGAAATCTATACCGGCCTGCCGGATGACGGCATCGCCATCATGAACGCCGATAACAACGACTGGCTGAACTGGCAGAACATCATTGGTTCACGCAAGACATGGCGCTTCTCGCCAAACGCGGCAAACAGCGATTTTTCGGCGACCAACATTCATGTGACGTCACACGGTACTGAGTTCACCCTCTCTACCCCAACGGGCGACATTGACGTGCTGCTCCCGCTGCCGGGTCGTCATAACATCGCCAACGCGCTTGCCGCGGCAGCGCTGTCGATGGCGGTAGGTGCTTCACACGATGCGATCAAAGCAGGTCTGGCAAACTTAAAGGCCGTGCCGGGACGTCTGTTCCCGATTCAGTTGGCTGAAAACAAACTGCTGCTGGATGACTCCTACAACGCCAACGTCGGCTCCATGACGGCGGCCGTGCAGGTACTGTCTGAAATGCCGGGCTATCGGGTGATGGTTGTGGGCGATATGGCCGAGCTGGGTGATGAAAGCGAAGCCTGCCATATTCAGGTTGGCGAAGCGGCGAAAGCGGCAGGACTTGACCGCGTACTGAGCGCCGGCACGCTGAGCAAGGCTATTTCTGATGCCAGTGAAGTTGGCGAACATTTTGCCGATAAATCTGCACTGATTGAACGCCTGAAGGCGCTGATTGCAGAAAAACAAATTGTGACTGTTTTAGTTAAAGGTTCACGTAGTGCCGCCATGGAAGAGGTTGTGCACGCATTACAGGAGAACGGGACATGTTAGTTTGGCTGGCCGAACATTTGGTCAAATATTATTCAGGCTTTAACGTCTTTTCCTATCTGACGTTTCGCGCCATCGTCAGCCTGCTGACTGCGCTGTTCATCTCGCTGTGGATGGGCCCGCGCATGATTGCCCGTCTGCAAAAACTCTCTTTCGGCCAGGTTGTGCGTAACGACGGTCCGGAATCGCATTTCAGCAAGCGCGGTACGCCGACCATGGGTGGGATCATGATCCTGACCGCGATTGTGGTGTCCGTTCTGCTGTGGGCATATCCGTCTAACCCGTACGTCTGGTGCGTGCTGACGGTTCTGGTTGGCTACGGGATCATCGGCTTCGTGGATGATTACCGCAAAGTCGTGCGCAAAGACACCAAAGGCCTGATCGCCCGCTGGAAGTATTTCTGGATGTCGGTGATTGCGCTGGGCGTGGCGTTCGCGCTGTACCTGGCGGGTAAAGACACCCCGGCCACCGAGCTGGTGGTGCCGTTCTTCAAAGACGTGATGCCGCAGCTGGGGCTGTTCTACATCCTGCTGGCCTATTTTGTCATCGTCGGCACCGGTAACGCCGTCAACCTGACCGATGGTCTGGATGGCCTGGCCATCATGCCAACCGTTTTTGTCGCCGGCGGTTTCGCGCTGGTAGCGTGGGCGACCGGTAACATGAACTTTGCTAACTACCTGCACATTCCGTACCTGCGTCACGCGGGTGAGCTGGTGATCGTCTGTACGGCGATTGTCGGGGCGGGTCTCGGCTTCCTGTGGTTCAACACCTATCCGGCGCAGGTCTTTATGGGCGACGTCGGTTCGCTGGCGCTGGGCGGCGCGCTGGGCATTATTGCGGTGCTGCTGCGTCAGGAGTTCCTGCTGGTGATCATGGGCGGTGTGTTTGTGGTTGAGACCCTGTCGGTGATTTTGCAGGTCGGTTCCTTCAAGCTGCGCGGTCAGCGCATCTTCCGTATGGCACCGATTCACCACCACTATGAACTGAAAGGCTGGCCGGAGCCGCGCGTCATTGTGCGCTTCTGGATTATTTCGCTGATGCTGGTGCTGATTGGCCTGGCAACGCTGAAGGTACGTTAATCATGGCAGATTACCAGGGCAAAAAAGTCGTTATCATCGGGTTGGGCCTGACTGGGCTCTCCTGCGTGGACTTTTTCCTTGCGCGTGGCGTGACGCCGCGCGTGATGGATACGCGTGTCTCTCCGCCGGGTCTGGACAAGCTGCCGGAGCAGGTTGAACGCCACCTGGGTGGTCTGAATGATGAGTGGCTGCTGGCCGCGGATCTGATTGTTGCCAGCCCGGGCATGGCGCTGGCGCACCCTTCGCTGAGCGCTGCGGCGGATGCCGGGGTTGAGATCGTTGGCGATATCGAACTGTTCTGCCGGGAGGCGCAGGCCCCGATCGTTGCCATTACCGGTTCAAACGGTAAAAGCACCGTCACCACGCTGGTGGGTGAGATGGCGAAAGCGGCGGGTAAAAATGTCGGCGTGGGCGGTAACATTGGTCTGCCCGCGTTGATGCTGCTCGATAAAGGGTGTGAGCTGTTTGTACTGGAGCTTTCCAGTTTCCAGCTGGAAACCACCACAAGCCTGCATGCGGCGGCGGCGACGATCCTTAACGTCACCGAAGATCATATGGACCGCTACCCGTTCGGCTTGCAGCAGTACCGCGCGGCCAAGCTGCGCGTCTATGAAAATGCCAACGTTTGCGTGGTGAACGCCGATGATGCGCTCACCATGCCGGTGCGCGGCGCGGACGATCGCTGCATTAGCTTCGGTATTAACATGGGTGACTATCACCTCAACCGTCAGCAGGGCGAAACCTGGCTGCGGGTGAAAGGTGAGAAGGTGCTGAACGTGAAAGAGATGATACTTTCTGGCCAGCATAACTACACTAATGCCCTGGCGGCGCTGGCGCTTGCGGATGCCGTTGGCCTGCCGCGATCGTCCAGCCTGAAAGCGCTGACCACCTTTACCGGCCTGGCGCACCGCTTCCAGCTGGCGCTGGAGCATAACGGCGTGCGCTGGATTAATGATTCCAAAGCCACCAACGTGGGCAGCACCGAAGCCGCGCTGAACGGCCTGTACGTTGACGGCACGCTGCACCTGCTGCTTGGCGGCGACGGTAAATCGGCCGACTTCTCCTCGCTGAAGCCGTATCTCGGCGGCGATAACGTGCGCCTGTACTGCTTTGGTCGCGATGGTCGCGAGCTGGCGGCGCTGCGTCCTGAGGTTGCCGAGCAAACCGAGACCATGGAGCAGGCGATGCGCCTTATTGCCCCGCGCGTGAAGCCCGGCGATATGGTGCTGCTGTCGCCTGCCTGCGCCAGCCTCGACCAATTTAAGAATTTCGAACAGCGGGGCGATCTCTTTACCCGCCTGGCGAAGGAGTTAGGCTGATGCGTTTTTCACTCCCTCGCCTGAGAATGCCGCGCCTGCCAGGATTTGGCATCCTGGTGTGGCTGTTTGAGGCGCTGAAAGGCTGGGTGATGGCTTCCCGGGATAAAGATTCCGACAGCCTGATCATGTATGACCGTATGCTGTTCTGGCTCACGCTGGGGCTGGCAGCAATCGGCTTTATCATGGTCACCTCGGCGTCAATGCCCGTTGGACAACGTCTGGCAAACGATCCGTTCCTGTTTGCCAAGCGTGACGGGCTGTACATCATTCTGGCGTTCTGCCTGGCGATGATCACCTTACGCCTGCCGATGACGTTCTGGCAGCGGCACAGTACGGCCATGCTGATTGCGTCGATTATTATGCTGCTGATTGTACTGGTAGTCGGGAGCTCCGTTAACGGGGCATCGCGCTGGATCGCCTTTGGTCCACTGCGTATTCAGCCTGCGGAGTTCACCAAGCTCTCTCTGTTCTGCTACCTCGCGAACTACCTGGTGCGTAAAGTCGACGAAGTTCGTAACAACCTGCGCGGCTTCTTAAAACCGATGGGCGTGATTCTGGTGCTCGCGATCCTGCTGCTGGCGCAGCCCGACCTCGGTACGGTAGTCGTACTGTTTGTCACAACGCTGGCGATGCTGTTCCTGGCGGGCGCAAAGCTGTGGCAGTTCATCGCCATTATCGGAATGGGGATCTCGGCGGTTGTGCTGCTGATCCTGGCCGAGCCATACCGTATCCGCCGCGTAACCTCGTTCTGGAACCCGTGGGAAGATCCGTTCGGCAGCGGCTATCAGCTGACGCAGTCGCTGATGGCGTTTGGTCGCGGCGAAGTCTGGGGACAAGGCCTGGGCAACTCGGTGCAAAAACTGGAGTATTTACCGGAGGCGCACACCGACTTCATCTTCTCCATTATTGGGGAAGAACTGGGTTATATCGGTGTGGTATTGGCGCTATTAATGGTATTCTTCGTCGCTTTCCGCGCCATGTCGATTGGCCGTAAAGCGCTGGAGATCGATCATCGCTTCTCCGGTTTCCTGGCCTGCTCAATTGGTATCTGGTTTAGCTTCCAGGCGCTGGTAAACGTTGGGGCCGCAGCGGGTATGCTGCCAACCAAAGGCCTGACGCTGCCGCTGATCAGTTATGGTGGTTCGAGTCTGTTGATCATGTCGACGGCCATCATGTTTTTGTTACGCATAGATTATGAAACGCGTCTGGAGAAAGCCCAGGCGTTTACACGAGGTTCACGATGAATCAACCGAAGCGGTTAATGGTGATGGCAGGCGGTACCGGCGGACACGTGTTCCCGGGGCTGGCGGTTGCGCACCATTTAATGGATCAGGGCTGGCAGGTACGCTGGCTGGGAACCGCAGACCGCATGGAGGCCGACCTGGTACCGAAGCACGGTATCGAGATCGACTTTATTCGTATTTCCGGCCTTCGTGGCAAAGGGATTAAGGCGCTGCTGCTGGCTCCGGTGCGTATTTTCAACGCCTGGCGTCAGGCGCGCGCCATTATGAAGCGTTTTAAGCCTGACGTCGTACTGGGTATGGGCGGTTACGTTTCCGGTCCTGGTGGGCTGGCGGCGTGGTCGCTGGGGATCCCCGTTGTTCTGCACGAGCAGAACGGTATTGCCGGTTTGACCAACAAATGGCTGGCGAAAATTGCCACCAAAGTGATGCAGGCCTTCCCTGGGGCATTCCCGAAAGCAGATGTCGTAGGGAACCCGGTGCGCGTAGACGTGCTGGCGCTGGCGCTGCCAGAGGTGCGTCTGGCCGGTCGCGAAGGACCGGTGCGTGTGCTGGTGGTTGGCGGTTCACAGGGCGCACGTATCTTAAACCAGACGATGCCGCAGGTTGCGGCAAAACTGGGTGATGCCGTGACCATCTGGCACCAGAGCGGGAAGGGCGCACAGCAGACCGTTGAGCAGGCCTACGCGACAGAAGGTCAGCCGCAGCATAAGGTCACTGAATTTATTGATGACATGGCCGCAGCCTATGCCTGGGCCGATGTCGTGGTCTGTCGTTCGGGCGCGCTGACGGTGAGCGAAATCGCTGCCGCCGGCCTGCCTGCGCTGTTCGTGCCGTTCCAGCACAAAGACAGACAGCAGTACTGGAATGCGCTGCCGCTGGAGAAAGCGGGCGCGGCGAAAATTTTTGAGCAGCCACAATTTACCGCTGAGGCGGTCGCCACTACCCTGGCGGGCTGGAACCGGGATGTATTACTGGAGATGGCGCAACGCGCGCGCGCGACCGCTATCCCGGATGCAACGGAACGGGTGGCAAAAGAAGTGAGCCTGGCAGCCCAGGCATAATTCTCGCAGCGCGTGTTGCGCTGCACGATTTTTTTGAAGTAGTCGATGGCGTTTAGAGAATGAATACACAACAACTGGCAAAACTGCGTTCTATCGTGCCCGAGATGCGTCGCGTCCGGCACATTCACTTTGTCGGCATCGGTGGTGCTGGCATGGGCGGTATTGCCGAAGTGTTAGCTAACGAAGGCTATCAGATCAGCGGGTCTGACCTGGCGCCAAACCCTGTTACGCAGCAGCTGGCGTCGCTTGGGGCGACTATCTATTTCAATCATCGCCCGGAAAACGTGAGCGATGCGAGCGTGGTGGTGGTATCCAGCGCAATCTCCGCAGATAACCCGGAAATCGTTGCCGCGCATGAGGCGCGTATTCCGGTGATCCGTCGCGCGGAAATGCTGGCGGAACTGATGCGTTTTCGTCACGGCATTGCGGTGGCCGGTACGCACGGCAAAACCACTACCACGGCGATGGTTTCCAGCATTTATGCGGAAGCGGGTCTCGATCCGACGTTCGTTAACGGTGGTCTGGTGAAAGCCGCTGGCGTACATGCGCGTCTGGGTCACAGCCGTTATCTGATTGCGGAAGCGGATGAGAGCGACGCGTCGTTCCTGCATCTGCAACCCATGGTGGCGATCGTCACCAATATCGAAGCTGACCATATGGATACCTACCAGGGCGACTTCGAGAACTTAAAGCAAACCTTTATTAATTTCCTGCACAATCTGCCGTTTTATGGCCGTGCGGTAATGTGCGTGGACGATCCGGTGATCCGCGAGCTGCTGCCGCGCGTCGGGCGTCAAATCACCACCTATGGTTTCAGCGAAGACGCTGACGTACGCGTAGAAGATTACAAGCAGATTGGTGCGCAGGGGCATTTCACCCTGGCACGTCAGGACAAAGACCTGCTGCGTGTCACCCTGAACGCGCCGGGACGCCACAACGCCCTGAATGCGGCTGCGGCCGTGGCGGTTGCGACAGAAGAAGGCATTGACGATGAGGCGATCCTGCGAGCGCTGGAAAGCTTCCAGGGAACGGGCCGTCGCTTCGACTTCCTCGGTGAATTCCCACTGGAGCCGGTAAACGGTAAGCCAGGTTCTGCGATGCTGGTAGACGACTACGGTCACCATCCGACCGAAGTGGACGCCACCATCAAAGCGGCACGCGCGGGTTGGCCAGAAAAGAATCTGGTTATGATCTTCCAGCCGCACCGTTACACGCGTACCCGCGATCTGTACGACGATTTTGCCAACGTGCTTTCGCAGGTCGATACCCTGCTGATGCTGGACGTTTATGCCGCAGGCGAAAATCCGATTCCGGGTGCGGACAGTCGTTCTTTATGTCGTACCATCCGTGGACGAGGTAAAGTGGATCCTATTCTGGTTCCCGACCCGGCACAGGTGGCAGAAATGCTTGCCCCGGTCCTGACAGGCAACGATCTGATCCTGATTCAGGGTGCGGGAAATATCGGCAAAATCGCCCGTACCTTAGCTGAAATCAAACTGAAGCCGCAAACTCAGGAGGACGAGCGTCATGGCTGATAAGATTGCTGTCCTGTTTGGCGGCACCTCCGCCGAACGCGAGGTTTCTCTGAATTCGGGCGCTGCCGTGCTGGCGGGCCTGCGTGAAGGGGGCGTCGACGCGCACCCGGTTGATCCGAAAGACGTAGACGTTACGCAGCTGAAAGCGATGGGCTTCGATAAAGCCTTCATCGCGTTGCACGGTCGCGGCGGTGAAGACGGCACGTTACAGGGGCTGCTGGAGCTTATCGGTATGCCGTATACCGGCAGCGGCGTGATGGCATCTGCCATTTCCATGGATAAACTGCGCAGCAAACTGCTGTGGCAGGGCGCGGGCCTGCCCGTTGCGCCATGGGTTGCACTGACGCGTCGCGAATATGAATTAGGCCTGTCGGACAGCGTTAATACACGCATTGCCGCGCTGGGCTTACCGGTTATTGTCAAGCCGAGCCGCGAAGGGTCGAGCGTGGGAATGTCCAAAGTGGATAAAGCTGACGATTTAGCGTCCGCTTTAGCATTGGCATTTCAACACGATGAAGAAGTATTGATTGAAAAATGGCTCAGCGGGCCGGAATTTACCGTCGCGATGCTTGGCGAAGAAATTTTACCGTCAATTCGCATCCAACCTGCGGGAGTCTTCTATGATTATGAGGCGAAGTATCTCTCTGATGAGACGCAATATTTCTGTCCTGGTGGCCTTGAAGCAGAACGCGAAGCCGAATTACAGTCTCTGGTGCTTAAAGCCTGGAATGTTCTGGGATGCCGTGGCTGGGGACGCATCGACGTGATGCTCGACGGTGACGGGAAATTTTATCTGCTGGAAGCAAACACGTCGCCGGGTATGACCAGTCATAGCCTTGTGCCAATGGCGGCGCGTCAGGCAGGAATGAGTTTCTCGCAGTTAGTCGTACGTATTCTGGACCAGGCGGGCTGATATGTCTCAGGCTGCATTGAACACGCGCAACCGCGAGGAAGAAGAATACACTTCTTCGCGCCGGAGTAATGGTACGCGTCTTGCAGGTATCATCTTCCTGCTCGGAGTGCTGTGCACCGTGTTTATCAGCGGCTGGATGGTGCTGGGCTGGATGGAAGACGCGCAGCGGTTGCCGCTGTCGAAGCTGGTGGTGACCGGGGAACGTCACTACACGCGTAACGATGACATTCGCCAGTCTATTCTGGCACTGGGGTCGCCTGGCACCTTTATGACGCAGGACGTCAACATTATCCAGAGTCAGATTGAACGTCTGCCCTGGATTAAACAGGCGAGTGTCAGAAAGCAATGGCCTGATGAATTGAAGATTCATCTGGTTGAATATGTGCCGATTGCGCGTTGGAATGATCAGCATATGGTTGACGTCGACGGAAATTCGTTCAGCGTCCCGAGCGATCGTGTCAACAAGCAGAATTTACCGATGTTGTATGGCCCGGAAGGAAGCGAAAACGAAGTCTTGCAGGGTTTTCGTGAGATGGGGCAGGTGCTGGCTAAGGATCGTTTTGCGTTAAAAGAAGCTGCGATGACGGCGCGCCGCTCCTGGCAGTTGACGCTTACGAACGGCATTAAGCTTAACCTTGGCCGCGGCGACACAATGAAACGTCTGGCGCGTTTTGTAGAACTTTACCCGGTTTTACAGCAGCAGGCGCAGACGGATGGCAAACGGATAAGCTACGTTGATTTGCGCTATGACTCAGGCGCAGCAGTCGGTTGGGAGCCGGCTCCGGTCGAGGAACCTAATCAGCAACAGAATCAGGCACAGGTACAGGCAGAACAACAATGATCAAGTCGACGGACAGAAAATTGGTAGTAGGACTGGAGATTGGCACCGCGAAGGTTGCCGCTTTAGTAGGGGAAGTTCTGCCCGACGGTATGGTCAATATCATTGGCGTGGGCAGCTGCCCGTCCCGTGGTATGGATAAAGGTGGGGTAAACGACCTTGAGTCGGTGGTGAAATGCGTTCAGCGCGCCATCGACCAGGCTGAATTGATGGCAGATTGCCAGATTTCCTCTGTCTATCTGGCCCTTTCTGGTAAGCACATCAGCTGCCAGAATGAAATCGGTATGGTGCCGATTTCCGAAGAAGAAGTGACGCAGGAAGACGTTGAGAACGTTGTCCACACGGCGAAATCCGTGCGCGTTCGCGACGAGCACCGAGTGCTGCATGTGATCCCGCAGGAATACGCGATCGACTACCAGGAAGGCATTAAGAATCCGGTCGGTCTGTCGGGCGTGCGTATGCAGGCAAAAGTGCACCTGATCACATGTCACAACGATATGGCGAAGAACATTGTAAAAGCCGTTGAACGTTGTGGCCTGAAAGTTGACCAACTTATTTTCGCCGGTCTTGCCGCGAGCTATTCCGTGCTGACCGAAGACGAACGTGAACTGGGCGTCTGTGTGGTGGATATTGGTGGTGGTACAATGGACATGGCTGTCTATACCGGCGGTGCGTTGCGCCACACCAAAGTGATCCCGTACGCCGGGAATGTGGTGACCAGCGATATCGCTTACGCCTTTGGTACGCCACCGAGCGACGCAGAGGCGATTAAAGTGCGCCATGGTTGCGCGCTGGGCTCTATCGTCGGTAAAGACGAAAGCGTTGAAGTGCCGAGCGTAGGTGGGCGACCGCCGCGCAGCCTGCAACGCCAGACCCTGGCAGAGGTGATTGAGCCGCGCTATACCGAGCTGCTCAACCTGGTCAACGAAGAGATTTTGCAGTTACAGGAACAGCTTCGCCAGCAGGGTGTGAAACATCATCTCGCGGCGGGGATTGTATTAACCGGCGGGGCAGCGCAAATTGAAGGTCTTGCGGCCTGCGCTCAGCGCGTGTTCCATACGCAGGTGCGTATCGGTGCGCCGCTGAATATTACCGGTTTAACGGATTATGCTCAGGAGCCGTACTATTCAACGGCGGTGGGCCTGCTGCACTACGGGAAAGAGTCACATTTAAGTGGTGAAGCAGAGGTGGAAAAACGCGTCTCGGTGGGGTCGTGGGTCAAACGACTTAACACCTGGTTGCGAAAAGAATTTTAATTTTTTAAGAGACCGGAGAGAATTAGCGGTCTCGGGCGACAGGCACAACGGAGAGAAACTATGTTTGAACCAATGGAATTAACCAACGACGCGGTGATTAAAGTCATCGGCGTCGGTGGCGGCGGCGGTAACGCCGTAGAGCATATGGTGCGCGAGCGCATTGAAGGTGTTGAATTCTTCGCGGTGAACACCGATGCACAGGCACTGCGTAAAACGGCTGTTGGCCAGACTATTCAGATAGGTGGTGGCATCACCAAAGGTCTGGGAGCAGGGGCTAACCCGGAAGTGGGCCGTAACGCGGCTGAAGAAGATCGTGAAGCGCTGCGCGCTGCACTGGACGGTGCTGACATGGTCTTCATCGCAGCGGGTATGGGCGGCGGTACAGGTACCGGTGCAGCACCTGTCGTCGCTGAAGTGGCTAAAGATTTAGGTATTCTGACCGTTGCTGTCGTGACCAAGCCTTTCAACTTTGAAGGCAAGAAGCGTATGGCTTTCGCGGAGCAGGGTATCACCGAGCTGTCCAAGCACGTGGACTCTCTGATTACCATCCCGAACGACAAGCTGCTGAAAGTGCTGGGTCGCGGTATTTCTCTGCTGGACGCCTTTGGCGCAGCAAACGACGTGCTGAAAGGCGCGGTTCAGGGTATCGCTGAACTGATTACCCGTCCTGGCCTGATGAACGTTGACTTTGCAGACGTTCGCACCGTGATGTCCGAAATGGGCTACGCGATGATGGGTTCTGGCGTGGCAAGCGGCGAAGACCGTGCGGAAGAAGCGGCTGAAATGGCGATCTCTTCTCCACTGCTGGAAGATATCGACCTGTCCGGTGCGCGCGGCGTGCTGGTCAACATTACCGCTGGCTTTGACCTGCGTCTGGATGAGTTCGAAACCGTGGGTAACACCATCCGTGCGTTCGCCTCTGACAACGCGACCGTGGTAATCGGTACGTCACTTGATCCGGAAATGAACGACGAGCTGCGTGTGACTGTTGTCGCCACCGGTATCGGTATGGACAAGCGTCCTGAGATCACCCTGGTAACCAACAAACAGACTCAGCAGCCGGTGATGGATCGTTACCAGCAGCACGGTATGGCGCCTCTGACTCAGGAGCAAAAACCAGCGGCAAAAGTGGTGAACGACCCGACTCCACAAACGGCAAAAGAGCCAGATTATCTGGATATCCCGGCGTTCCTGCGTAAGCAAGCTGACTAAGAATTGGCTGGAATTTGGGGATTTGCGCTCTTTGTGCTAAACTGGCCCACCGTTAGTGATATACACTCTCGGTTGGATAGTTAATTTGGCGAGATTATACGATGATCAAACAAAGGACACTTAAACGTATCGTTCAGGCGACGGGTGTCGGTTTACATACCGGCAAGAAAGTCACACTGACGTTACGCCCTGCGCCGGCCAATACCGGGGTCATCTATCGTCGCACCGACTTGAATCCACCGGTAGATTTTCCGGCCGATGCCAAATCTGTGCGTGATACTATGCTCTGTACTTGTCTGGTGAACGAGCATGACGTGCGGATTTCTACCGTAGAGCACCTGAACGCCGCCCTGGCGGGTCTGGGTATCGACAACATTATTATTGAAGTCGATGCGCCAGAAATCCCGATCATGGACGGGAGTGCTGCTCCGTTCGTTTATTTGCTGCTGGATGCCGGCATCGAAGAACTGAACTGCGCGAAGAAATTTGTTCGCATTAAAGAGACCGTTCGCGTCGAAGATGGCGACAAATGGGCTGAATTCAAACCGTACAATGGTTTCTCGTTGGACTTCACCATCGATTTTAACCACCCGGCGATTGATTCCAGCACCCAGCGCTACGCGATGAACTTCTCTGCGGATGCGTTTATGCGTCAGATCAGCCGAGCGCGTACCTTCGGCTTCATGCGTGATATCGAATATTTGCAGTCCCGCGGCCTGTGCCTGGGCGGCAGCTTCGATTGTGCCATCGTTGTTGACGATTATCGCGTACTGAACGAAGACGGCCTGCGTTTTGAAGATGAATTTGTTCGTCACAAAATGCTGGATGCGATCGGCGACCTCTTCATGTGTGGTCACAATATCATTGGTGCCTTTACCGCGTTTAAATCCGGTCATGCACTGAACAACAAACTGTTGCAGGCAGTCCTGGCAAAACAGGAAGCCTGGGAATATGTGACCTTCGAAGACGAAGCTGAACTGCCGCTGGCGTTCAAAGCACCGACTATGGTCCTGGCGTAACGGTTAAACCCGTTTCGTAAGAAAAGCGACTGGTTCACCTGGTACTCTCTCCGACCAGGGAAGCCAGTCGTTTTTATTTCTACCTTTCTTTGATTTGCCCCTCTCACCCCTGGCGCGTGTCAGGTGCCGAATAACGGTGTGTTCGCTGCATTATTGACCGTTTTTACCTGCTGCAAGGTGTCATTCCTGCTGCCGTGTATTGGCTTTAGTGGTAATATCTGGGCGCTAAAAAAAGAATAACTGAATTCAGCCTGCACCGGCGGGCGAACGTGGTGGAGCAAGTGAGCGGAATACTGACGCGCTGGCGACAATTTGGCAGACGTTACTTCTGGCCGCATCTCTTATTAGGGATGGTCGCGGCGAGTCTCGGCTTGCCTGTGCTCAGCAACAGTGCAGACGCGGCAACGCCAGCACGTTCCACGACGACCAAACACGATCTCACCACGCGGGTTAACTTTACTAATCTCGCCTGGCTTGAAGCCAGCCGTCGTCCCAATTTCTCCGTTGATTACTGGCAGCAACACGCCATTCGCACCGTTATCCGCCATCTGTCGTTCGCGATGGCGCCGCAGACGATGCCCGTTGCTGAAGAAACGCTGCCGGTTCAGGCCCAGCATCTTGCCCTGCTTGATACGCTTAATGCGCTGCTGACGCAGGACAATCAGCCGCCTGTGACCGTAAGCCAGACGGCACAAACCGATTTTGTTCCCCCTTCCTCCTTCTCTGTTTCGACATGGATTAGCCAGGTTCATGGCATCCGTGCCGGGCCTCTGCGCCTCAGCTAAATTAATCTTTTTCAATACCTTAATTTATCTGCCCGTCTGGGGCGTTTGAGAATTTATTATGCTAATCAAATTATTAACCAAAGTTTTTGGTAGTCGTAACGATCGTACCCTGCGCCGTATGCGCAAAGCTGTAAACGTCATCAACGGTATGGAACCGGCGATGGAGAAGCTCTCTGATGATGAGCTGAAGGCGAAAACTGCGGAGTTCCGCGCGCGCCTGGAAAAAGGCGAAACCTTAGAAAGCCTGATCCCGGAAGCCTTTGCCGTCGTTCGTGAGGCGAGTAAGCGTGTGTTTGGCATGCGTCACTTCGACGTACAGCTGCTGGGCGGCATGGTGCTCAACGAGCGCTGCATCGCCGAAATGCGTACCGGTGAAGGTAAAACCCTGACCGCTACGCTGCCGGCCTACCTGAACGCGCTGACCGGGAAAGGCGTTCACGTTGTTACCGTCAACGACTACCTGGCGCAGCGTGACGCCGAAAACAACCGTCCACTGTTCGAATTCCTCGGCATGACCGTCGGCATTAACATGTCCGGCCTGCCAGCACCTGCCAAGCGTGAAGCCTATAACGCGGATATTACTTACGGAACGAACAACGAATACGGCTTCGACTACCTGCGCGACAACATGGCGTTCAGCCCGGAAGAGCGCGTCCAGCGTAAGCTGCACTATGCGCTGGTGGATGAGGTTGACTCCATTCTGATCGATGAAGCGCGTACCCCGCTGATCATCTCCGGCCCGGCCGAAGACAGCTCCGAGATGTACCGTAAAGTCGACAAAATCATTCCACATCTGCTGCGTCAGGAGAAAGAAGACTCCGATACCTTCCAGGGTGAAGGTCACTTCTCCGTGGATGAAAAAGCGCGCCAGGTGAACCTGACCGAACGCGGTCTGGTGAAAATTGAAGAGCTGCTGGTGGCTGAAGGCATTATGGAAGAGGGCGAGTCCCTGTATTCCCCGAGCAACATCATGCTGATGCACCACGTGACCGCCGCACTGCGCGCGCACGCGCTGTTCACCCGCGACGTTGACTACATCGTGAAAGACGGTGAAGTCATCATCGTCGATGAACATACCGGTCGTACCATGCAGGGCCGTCGCTGGTCCGATGGCCTGCACCAGGCCGTGGAAGCGAAAGAAGGCGTGGACATTCAAAACGAAAACCAGACGCTGGCATCCATCACCTTCCAGAACTACTTCCGTCTGTACGAGAAGCTGGCGGGGATGACCGGTACCGCAGATACCGAAGCGTTTGAATTCAGCTCTATCTACAAGCTGGATACCGTGGTGGTGCCAACCAACCGTCCAATGATCCGTAAGGACATGCCGGACCTGGTGTACATGACCGAAGCGGAAAAAATTCAGGCGATCATCGAAGATATTCGCGATCGCACTGCGAAGGGGCAGCCGGTTCTGGTGGGGACCATCTCCATCGAGAAATCCGAAGTGGTGTCTAACGAGCTGACCAAAGCGGGCATTAAACACAACGTACTGAACGCTAAGTTCCACGCAAAAGAAGCGGATATCGTAGCTCAGGCGGGTTATCCGGCTGCCGTGACCATTGCCACCAACATGGCGGGTCGTGGTACCGATATTATGCTCGGTGGTAGCTGGCAGGCCGAAGTCGCGGAGCTGGAAAACCCAACGCCAGAGCAGATCGCGCAGATCAAAGCCGACTGGCAGGTGCGTCACGACGCGGTGCTGGCATCCGGTGGTCTGCACATCATTGGTACCGAGCGACACGAATCTCGTCGTATCGATAACCAGCTGCGTGGCCGTGCGGGCCGTCAGGGTGATGCCGGTTCTTCCCGCTTCTACCTGTCTATGGAAGATGCGCTGATGCGTATTTTCGCCTCTGACCGCGTGTCCGGCATGATGCGTAAACTGGGCATGAAGCCTGGTGAAGCCATTGAGCACCCGTGGGTGACTAAAGCGATCGCTAACGCCCAGCGTAAAGTGGAAAGCCGCAACTTCGATATTCGTAAGCAGCTGCTGGAATATGATGACGTGGCCAACGACCAGCGTCGTGCGATCTACACCCAGCGTAACGAACTGCTGGACGTGTCTGACGTGAGCGAAACCATCAACAGCATTCGTGAAGATGTGTTCAAAGCCACTATCGACGCGCACATTCCGCCGCAGTCTCTGGAAGAGATGTGGGATATCGAAGGCTTGCAGGAACGTCTGAAAAATGACTTCGACCTCGAGCTGCCAATCAAAGAGTGGCTGGACAAAGAGCCTGAGCTGCACGAAGAGACGCTGCGCGAGCGTATCTACGAAACCGCGCTGGACGTCTACAAGCGTAAAGAAGAAGTGGTTGGCGCTGAGATGATGCGTCACTTCGAAAAAGGCGTTATGTTGCAGACGCTGGATTCCCTGTGGAAAGAGCACCTGGCGGCAATGGACTACCTGCGTCAGGGTATCCACCTGCGTGGTTATGCGCAGAAAGATCCGAAGCAGGAGTACAAGCGTGAATCCTTCGCCATGTTTGCTGCCATGCTGGAATCGCTGAAGTATGAAGTCATCAGCACCCTGAGCAAAGTTCAGGTGCGTATGCCGGAAGAGGTGGAAGCGATGGAGCAGCAGCGCCGTGAAGAAGCTGAGCGTCTGGCGCAGATGCAGCAGCTGAGCCACCAGACCGATGAAAGCGAAGCCGCAGCGGCAATCGCCGCGCAGACGGGCGATCGTAAGGTCGGTCGTAACGATCCGTGCCCATGCGGTTCCGGCAAAAAATACAAGGCGTGCCACGGCCGCCTGAGCTAAGACATAACCACTCGAAAAGGCGCAGACTTCTGCGCCTTTTTTATGGACGTGACAAGATGAAAACACTGCAAATTGCTGTCGGGATCATTCGCAACCCGCAAAATCAGATCTTCATAACCCAACGCGCCGCCGATGCGCACATGGCGAACAAATGGGAATTTCCGGGCGGGAAAATTGAATCCGGTGAAACACCGGAGCAGGCGCTGGTGCGCGAGCTTCAGGAAGAGGTCGGCATTACTCCGCTTGGCGCAACGCTGTTTGATAAGCTGGAATACCAGTTTCCGGACAGGCACATCACGCTGTGGTTCTGGCTGGTGGAAAGCTGGGAAGGTGAACCGTGGGGCAAAGAGGGGCAACCGGGGGGCTGGGTTACGCTTCACGCGAGTGATGCCGAAAAATTTCCTCCGGCAAATGCGCCCGTCATATTCCGGCTAACGGGCAACCTGTAGGCCTGCTAAGCGAAGCGCCAGCAGGCTTCAGAGCTTACTGCTGGTTCTCGCTCCAGTCATCGCTATCGGAGAGATCGCCTTCGCTGGGAATGCGTTTCTCTTCCGCCGCCCATTCGCCCAGGTCTATAAGCTGACAGCGCTTGCAGCAGAACGGGCGAAACGGGCTCACTTCTCCCCAGACGACAGTTTTCCCACAGGTTGGGCAGTTTACGGTGGTTACGTCAGACATCGGCACTCCTTAACAACAGGCCAGTTCAAAATCGAGGCGTTCCGGCACGGTGCCATGTTCACTGTCCAGCGGCATGAAGCGGATCGCGAAACGGCTTTTATGCCCGGAAATTTGCGGGTAAAGCTGCTCGCCAAGAGCCAGATTCAGACGCAGAAGATCGGCGTCGTCGCCGTTATCCTGATAGAAACCGTTGAGACTGGTTTGCTTGCGGAACGGGGCGGAGTTACGCACAAGATCGAGGATCAGCGATAACGTCTGATTCATCGGCTCCAGGCTGCCCAGCCAGCTGTTTACCTGACGATCGCGCTGCTCCTGCGGCATGTGCAACCACATATGCAGCGTTGGCAGGTCAAAGCTACAGCACCCGCCCGGTATGCTCAGGCGCTGGCGCACCAGCGCAATGAGACGGTCCTCTCGTAAAAACTGCCCAACGCGCGGCGCAGCCATCAGCGTAGTGCTGCTGTTTTTCAATTGCTGACGTAGAGCGTCGATGCGACTTTGATCGACGCCCGGCACTTCGGCCCAGGCCTGCAATTTGCGCTGCTGGCGCTCCAGCTCTTTCAACAGCTCCGTGCGGACATCGCCGCGTTCAATCACATCCAGCAGATCGCCCACGTTGCGGAAAAAATGCAGCGCGGTGGCGTGATCGTTGACGGGCAGATGTTGTGAAAGCTGTTGAATAAGGAATTCTATGCGTAGCCAGGTACGCATTTTTTCGTTAAGCGGGTGCTCAAAAAGGATATGAGTCGACATTATGGTTTTTCCTGTGCAACGGCCTGCGCGGCGAAGGTCAGATACTGCGCGTGCAGACGAGCAACATCCGATGCAATGGCATCTGGTGCGCCGTTATTATCAATAACATCATCCGCAACGGCGAGGCGCGCTTCGCGCGTGGCCTGTGCGGCAAGAATTTGTTCAGCATGCTCGCGTGAAACGTGGTCACGCGCCATGGTTCTCTGGATTTGCGTTTCGCGGGAAACGTCAATCACCAGCGTTCTGTCTGCTTTATTCTGAAGCTGATTTTCAACCAGTAACGGGACCACCCACAACACATAGGGCGAACGGGCTGCGGCAATTTGACGCTGGGTTTCCTGGTGGATAATGGGGTGGAGCAGGGCATTAAGCCAAGCTTTTTCCGCTGGATCGGAAAATATGCACTCGCGCAGCTGCCGACGATTCAGGGTGCCGTCAGCCTGTATAACGCTGCGACCAAAATGCGCTTCGATGGCGTTTAAGGCGGGTGTATTGGGTTCTACCACCTGACGGGCAATGATGTCGGCGTCGATAATCGTGATGCCGAGACGAGCAAACGCCTGCGCAACGGTGCTTTTACCACTACCGATGCCGCCGGTTAATGCGACGATATACCCCATTAAATCGGATCCTGGGAATTATTCATTTTTAAAATCAGTTGCTTAAAATTCAAACTTACAACAGCCAATGTTTAGCTCTCTTTACCCGCTTTTTACCAGGTAAATTTATAGGATTGTAGCGTAAAAAAAGAGAATTTCGCAGTCTTGCGGAGCAGGTATTAGTGCGTATGATAGCGTCACTGGAGTTGTGCTTTTAATAAATTTGCCTCTAACCCCAGGAATCCGCACATGCGTATCGAAGAAGATCTGAAGTTAGGTTTCAAAGACGTTCTTATCCGCCCTAAACGCTCTACACTGAAAAGTCGCTCAGACGTTGAACTTGAACGTCAATTCACCTTTAAGCATTCCGGTCAGACGTGGTCTGGCGTGCCGATTATCGCGGCCAACATGGACACGGTCGGGACCTTCGAGATGGCGACCGCACTGGCGCAATTCGACATCCTTACTGCGGTACACAAACACTACAGCCCTGAGGAGTGGAATGCGTTTGTCGCCTCCGCCTCCGCTGACGTGGTGAAGCATGTGATGGTCTCGACCGGTACGTCTGATGCCGACTTCGAGAAAACCAAACAGATCCTGAACGCGAATCCTGCGTTGAATTTTGTCTGCATTGACGTGGCAAACGGGTATTCCGAGCATTTCGTCCAGTTCGTCAGCAAGGCGCGTGAAGCCTGGCCAACCAAAACCATCATCGCGGGCAACGTGGTGACCGGAGAAATGTGTGAAGAGCTGATTCTCTCCGGTGCCGACATTGTGAAAGTGGGCATTGGCCCGGGGTCCGTATGCACCACGCGCGTGAAAACCGGTGTGGGTTATCCGCAACTGTCTGCGGTCATTGAATGCGCTGACGCCGCGCACGGTCTGGGCGGCCAAATCATCAGCGACGGTGGCTGCACTATGCCGGGCGATGTCGCGAAAGCCTTTGGCGGCGGCGCAGACTTCGTGATGCTCGGCGGCATGCTGGCAGGCCACGAAGAGAGCGGCGGTACCGTAGTGGAAGAGAACGGCGAGAAATTCATGCTGTTCTACGGCATGAGCTCTGAATCTGCGATGACCCGTCACGTGGGTGGCGTAGCCAAATACCGTGCGGCGGAAGGCAAAACCGTTAAGCTGCCGCTGCGTGGCCCGGTCGAGAACACGGCGCGCGATATTCTCGGCGGTCTGCGCTCCGCCTGTACCTACGTTGGGGCTTCCCGCCTGAAAGAGCTGACTAAACGCACGACGTTTATCCGCGTTCAGGAGCAGGAAAACCGCGTATTTAATAGCCTCTGACGGCTACGGCTGGCGCGCGTCCGTGCGCCAGCGTTACCCCACGCTCATTGCATCCCCCAGATGAAAAATCGGCAGATACATCGCCACCACCAGCGTGCCGATAATCAGTCCCGTCACGACAAGTAACAGAGGCTCAAGCAGCGCCGCCAGATTGTCTGCCTGCTGAAATGTCTGCTCCGTATGGTGACGGGCCAGATTCATCAGCATTACATCCAGCGAACCCGATATTTCGCCGGTGCGAATGAGCTGAATACACAGTGGCGTAAAAACAGAGGCCTTCTGAAAGGAGGACCACACGGGCATGCCCTGTTCGATATCGCTGCGTATCGCGCGGAGTTTTTCCTGCCAGTAGCCACGCTCAACGATCTCCTCCGCGCTTTCCAGCCCTTGTAAAAAGGTAATGCCGGCCTGCTGGGTTAATGACAGCACGGTAAAAATTTGTCCCAGCTTTTGCCCGCGCGTCAGCGTGCCCATTACCGGTACGTGTAACAAGACATACTGCCAGCGTGGGTGCCGCCGCAGTTTACAGGCGATGATAGCCAATATGATGAGCAGGGCGACAAGGGTAAGAATATGCGTCTGAACAAAGGCCGCCAGCCCCATGACTGCCTGCGTGAGCAAAGGGAGCGGGGTGTTAAACGTTTTGTAGATTGCAGCAAACTCGGGCAACACCAGCGTGACCATAGCCAGCACCACGAAAACGGCCAGCGTCAAAATGATCGTTGGATAGCGCAGCGCTTTCTTTACCTTTGCATTGAGCTGCTGCTGGGATTTCTGCTGCTGCGCAAGCTGACGGCAGCACGCTTCGAGCTTTCCCGTCAGCTCACCCGTTTTCACCATGGAGACATACAGGGGACTGAACACCTCAGGCCATTTCTTCATGGCCTCTGACAGGGCGCAGCCTTCACTGAGGTCATCAGCAAGACTGTGCAGCAGCGCCTGCCACTGTTTCAAAGGATGCTGTTCCGCCAGCATTTGCAGGCTTTGGGACAGCGTGAGTCCGGCCTGTAACAGCGTGGCGAGCTGGCGAAAAATCTCGTAGCAGTGCTGCACCTGCCATCGGTGGCGTCCCTGACAGCGCTTGAGCGCCAGCGGGTGCAGCTGTTTAAGCATCAGTGCGGTGAAAGCTGCGTCACGGTCGATGGCCCAGAGGGTGCCCGTTTGCACGTCCCCCTCGGTGGTAAGAGCACGCCAGCGCCAGAGCGAATTAGCAGCCATCGGGCATTCCCAGTACGCGCAACAGCTCTTCGAGCGTGGTCAGCCCTTGCTCCACGGCCATGCAGCCATGCTCAAACAAAGAGGCCATTCCCGCCTGTCGTGCGCTGGAGCCGATCACCTCCGTACTTGCTCCGCTGGCAATGGCCTGACGGAGCGCATCGTCAATGACCAGCACTTCAAAAATGGCTACGCGACCGTAAAAACCGTGATAGCAGCGATCGCAGCCGGTGGGTTGCCAGCGAGGAAGCGGACGGGGCCACAGCGTGCGCGGCAGTTCGGCGTGGCGGCTGGTTTCCTGCCGGCAGTACGGACATAAACGGCGTACCAGCCGCTGGGCAATTACCATCGAGAGCGCCGAGGAGATCATCCAGCGTGCGACGCCCATCTGTTGCAGCCTGACCAGCGTTTCAGTCGTCGAGTTAGTATGAAGGGTGGACAGCACCAGATGCCCGGTTTGCGCGGCCTTAATCGCAATTTCTGCCGTTTCGCCGTCGCGAATTTCACCCACCATAATGATGTCAGGATCCTGCCTGAGCAGCGCGCGCAGCACGCTCTGAAAGGTCAGCCCCGCGCGCGGATTAATCTGCGTCTGGTTTAAGCCTGCAAGGGGAATTTCCACCGGATCTTCCACGCTGCAAATATTGACGTCAGGGGTATTCCGGGCCTGCAACGCGCTGTACAGCGTCACCGTTTTCCCGCTACCGGTTGGGCCGGTGACCAGAATTAAACCCTGAGGGCTGTTAAGCACTCCGGCAAAACGGGCCTGCTGGTCTGCGCTCATTCCCAGCTGTTCAAGCTCCAGAGCTTGCTGTACCTGATGAAGCAGGCGGAGCACGATTTTTTCTCCACCGCTACAGGGAAGGGTTGCGATACGAAAAGAGACGGGGACGCTTGCCAGCTCCACCGTAAACTGACCGTCCTGCGGCAGGCGACGCTCTGCAATATCCAGCTGGCCCAGCACCTTCAGGCGTGCGGCAAGCGTCGTCCCGAGGGCGGCAGGGATCGGCGGCTGCGGGTAGAGAACGCCGTCAATTCGCAACCGGATCTGGTAGCCGTTGTCCGTCGGTTCAATATGGATATCGGAGGCCCGCTGGTTTACTGCCTGCTGCAACGTTGTGTTGAGCACATCTGCGGCTGAGTTCGGCGCTATGCCCGGCAGATGTGATAATGAGACGGGCTGTAGCCGTTTTTCCATCCGCTCGGTCGTCCAGCACTCGATATCAATGCGCTTTTGTGTGGCGAAGCGTAACGCCTCCATCAGCTCAGAGGCAGGGTTACCCACCACCGCAATGCTGATCGTGTCGGTGTCGCTTGCGAGCAGCAGTGCATGATGGCGCTGACAGAGCGTCATAAGCTGTTCGGTATTCATTGCCCACTCCTGTCAGTTGGTGTCGAAGCGGAAAACATCTTCACAGGCTTGTCTGAGCGCACTGTCGGACGCAATTTTGCAGTCGCGCGTCCAGCCCGTCATACCGTTACCGTCGCTCCAGATCGGCGTCATCAGCACTTCGAGTCCGTTAAGACTTTCCTGCCCTGTTAACGATACGACCCCCTTCGCCACGCTCATCGCCGAAACGTAACGCGTGGTTGTCGGAGAGGGAATTCCATTGGTGCCTGCGTCGCAGCGATCCACACCCCCACGATCCAGGGCGCAAAGCTCAATGGCGGTACGGTAGGGAATGAACGTTTGCAGCATATCGGTGAGCGCCGCTTTTCGCAGGTAGTTCTGGTAGGCCGGGACGCCAATCGCGCTCAGGATGGCAATAATGCCAATGACGACCATTAGCTCAATCAGCGTAAATCCTTGTTGTCTGTTCATGTCTGCTCCTTACGTTAGGTGGCGCTACTCTGGCAGTGCCGGGACGCAGAAACGAGGGGCAAAAGCGTGAACGTGAAGGGGCTTTCAGGGAAATGATTCAGCGTTGCAGAGATGGACAGCGTAATTGCGAGCGGTTTCGTATTTCCCCCCTCCGGGCGGAGAGGGGAAGGGCAAATTATTTGAAGCGCATCGAGAGGTCGAGGGCGCGTACGTGCTTGGTCAGCGCGCCAACGGAGATGTAGTCGACGCCGGTTTCAGCAAATTCGCGGAGGGTGTCGAACGTCACGTTGCCGGACACCTCCAGCTGCGCCTGGCCGTTTGTGCGTTTGACCGCTTCACGCATCTGCTCCGTGTCGAAGTTATCAAGCATGATGATGTCAGCCCCCGCCTTAATGGCCTCGTCCAGCTCGTCCAGATTTTCCACTTCTACTTCGACCGGCACATCCGGATGCAGCCAGAAGGCTTTTTCTACTGCCTTGCGCACCGAGCCGGAGGCAATAATGTGGTTCTCTTTGATCAGGAAGGCATCGGATAAGCCCAGACGATGGTTTGCGCCGCCGCCGCAGAGCACGGCGTATTTCAGCGCGGTGCGCAGGCCCGGCAGGGTTTTACGGGTGTCCAGCAGCTGCGTGCGGGTACCTGCCAGCAGGTCAACGTAGCGGCGCACTTCGCTGGCGACGCCAGAGAGCGTTTGCACAAAGTTGAGCGCGGTGCGTTCGCCGGTCAGCAAGACGCGGGACGGACCGTCCAGCTCGAAAAGGGGCTGATTCGCACTGACCGCATCACCGTCGTCAACGTGCCATGTTACCTGCACCTCGTCGCCCGCCAGCTGGGTAAAGACCTCCTCAACCCAGCGTTTGCCGCAAAATACGCCGTCTTCGCGGGTGATGATGACCGCGTGCGAGCGTGTCTCTTTTGGCAACAATTGGGCGGTAATATCGTTATCGGCGCTGACGTCGCCGCCCAAGTCTTCTTTCAGAGCATGGGCAACGCTTGTCGGAATATCACTATTAATACGTTCCAGAAGCGCGTCACGTCGGTGGTCGGGGTTATAGCGGCGAGGCGGCATGATAAAACTCCAAATTGGTAACGAATCATAATATTGAAACATGCTACTCTGAACCGAGTAACTGCACCATAGATAAGGAGTTCCAGCATGTTGTTAGAAAACGGATGGCTGGTGGACGCGCGACATGTACCGTCGCCGCACCACGATTGCCGCCCGGAGGATGAAAAACCCACACTGCTGGTGGTTCATAATATTAGTCTCCCGCCGGGTGAATTTGGCGGTCCGTGGATCGACGCGTTATTCACTGGAACGATAGATCCCGATGCCCACCCTTTCTTTGCTGAGATTGCACACCTGCGCGTATCGGCGCACTGCCTGATCCGTCGTAACGGCGAAGTGGTTCAGTATGTTCCCTTTGATAAGCGAGCCTGGCATGCGGGCGTGTCGATGTACAAAGGACGCGAGCGCTGCAACGATTTTTCCATTGGAATAGAGCTGGAAGGCACCGACACCACGCCTTACACCGATGCGCAATATCAGAAACTGGTTGCTGTGACGCAAACGTTAGTCGGGCTTTATCCCGCTATTGCAGACAATATTACGGGGCACAGCGACATCGCCCCCGAAAGAAAAACTGACCCCGGCCCGGCGTTTGACTGGTCCCGGTTTCACGCCATGCTTACCACGTCGTCAGATAAGGAGATAACATGACGTTGTTTACCATGCTGCTGGTTATGATCGCCGAACGCCTGTTTAAGCTCGGCGAGCACTGGCATCTGGATCACCGGCTGGAAGTGTTATTCCGCCGCATCAGGCATTTTTCCATGCTACGCACGCTGCTGATGACGGCCGGTGTGATGGTCATTACCTTCCTGCTGCTGCGCGCGCTTTACGGCCTCTTTTTCAACGTGCCGCTGCTGGTGGTGTGGATCCTGCTGGGCGTGCTGTGCATCGGCGCGGGCAAGGTGCGTATGCACTATCATGCCTACCTGAAAGCCGCCTCACGGGACGATGCCCACGCGCGCGGCGCGATGGCAAGCGAGCTGACGATGATCCACGGCGTGCCGCCGGACTGCGATGAACGCGAGTTCCTGCGCGAGCTGCAAAACGCGCTGCTGTGGATCAACTTCCGTTATTACCTGGCGCCGCTGTTCTGGTTTGTGGTGGGCGGCCCGTGGGGGCCGGTTCTGCTGATGGGCTATGCGTTCCTGCGCGCCTGGCAGACCTGGCTTGCCCGTTATCTGACCCCGCATGAGCGTTTGCTTTCCGGCATTGATGCCATTCTGCACGTGCTCGACTGGATCCCGGTGCGTCTGGTGGGGGTGGTCTATGCCCTTATCGGTCACGGCGAAAAAGCGCTGCCCGCGTGGTTTACCTCCCTTGCGGACCGCCATACGTCGCAGTATCAGGTGTTAACCCGCCTGGCGCAGTTCTCGCTGGCGCGTGAGCCGCACGCGGACAAAGTCGAAACGCCAAAAGCAGCCGTCTCGATGGCGAAGAAAACGTCGTTTTTGGTGGTGGTGGTGGTGGCGCTGTTGACGATTTACGGCACGCTGGTCTAAGCCAGCGCGCCGAAGCCGTTACAGCGTATCCGCAGGCGGGATGCCGAAATCAGGCATCCCGTTTTCGTCCCAGCGGACGCGCTTCAGGCGAGTGTGGCGATTGGGATCGTACAGCGGATCGCCTTCAATTTCAGTGTAGTTTCGCGCGTGGTAGACCAGCACATCGTCGCCCTCAGGGGTCTGCGTAAAGCTGTTATGGCCTGGCCCATACTGCCGGTTTTCATAGCTGGTGACGAACACCGGGCGCGGGGATTTCTGCCAGTTAGCCGGGTTTTGCAGATCGGCGTTCACGTCTATCCACAGTAATCCCATGCAGTAGTTCTCGTCGGTGGCGCTGGCGGAGTAGCTGATGAACAGCTTATCGCCGTGGAGCAGCACTGCCGGGCCTTCGTTAACCCAGAACCCGCGGCACTCCCAGTCATATTCCGGCTTGCTGAGCATCACCGGTTCGCCCTTCAGCGTCCACGGATTTTCCATTTCACACAGGTAAAGATTGGAGTTACCGGAAATATCCGGGGCTTTTTGCGCCCACAGGTACCAGCGTTTGCCCTGATGAACAAAGGTGGTGGCGTCCAGCGCGAAGGTGTCGAAAGGCGTTTTGATTTGCCCTTTTTCCACCCACGACCCGGTAAGCGGATCGCTGTCGGCGCACGCCAGCGCAAACATGCGGTGCTGGAACATCCCCAGCTTGTCGAGCGCCTGCGTATGCGTGGCGGCAAAATAGATGTACCACTTGTTGTCAATGTGGTGCAGTTCGGGTGCCCAGATCAGCTGGCTCATCGGGCCGGCGTCAGGCTTGCGCCAGACCACCACTTCTTCGGCATCGCGTAAACCTTCCAGCGAGTCCGCGCGGCGGATCGCCAGCCGATCGTACTCCGGCACGGAGGCGATAAAGTAATATTGCCCATCGTGGCGCAGGATGTACGGGTCGGCGCGTTGTTCAATAAACGGGTTTGGCCAGGTTTGCATTCGGCTTTCCTTATTTAGTCTCAGCGGCGCTGATTTCCTGATACTCGTTCAGCTCGCGATAGTTAATGCGGCGCTTCTCCAGGTCTTCCTGGATCCGCTTCATCGTCTCCCGGTCAACTTTCAGCAGACGCACCACGCCAGCGGTTATGAGATACCCGACGCCCGGAATGACGGTAAAGAGCAGCATGATGCCGTTGATGGCATCCGCGCTCTGCGCTTTCGCCCCCGCGTCGTAACCGTACCAGGAGAGCAGAAAGCCCACCATCGCCCCGGCAATCGCCAGGCCCAGCTTGAGGAAGAAGATGTTGCCGGAGAAGCTGATCCCGGTGATGCGCTTCCCGGTTTTCCATTCGCCGTAGTCGTCCACGTCGGCCATCAGGGACCAGTGCAGCGGGGAGGGGATCTGGTGCAGGATATTGAGCAGGACGTAGAGCACCACGATGGTGACGGTGGCTTTCGGGTCGAAGAAGTAGAAGGCGCAGGAGAAGATCGCCAGCGCGATGTTGGTCCAGAAGAAGACCTTCAGCTTACACCAGCGGTCGGTCAGCACTTTCGCCAGCATGCTGCCAAACATCATGCCGACAACGCCCAGGCTGATAAACAGCGTGGCAAAATGGGTGCTTTGACCCATTACCCAGGTAACGTAATACATGGTGGCCGCCATTCGGATAAAGCCCGGGCAGACGTTGCATAGCGTCAGCAGCAGAATACGCACCCACTGGTCGTTCTTCCACACGTCCTTCAGGTCATTTTTCAGCTCGTCATGGGTTTGCACCGCCGGACGTACGCGCTCGCGCACGGTGGCGAAGCAGAACAGGAACATGCAGGTACCCACCAGCGCCAGCACGGTCATCGCCATCTGGTAGCCTTTGGCTTTGTTATCCCCGCCGAACCAGTCGGCCATCGGCAGCAGCGTTAAGGAGAGCAGCAGCGTGGCGATACCGACCATCACAAAACGATAGGACTGGCAGGCAACGCGCTCTTTCGGGTCGTTGGTGATCACGCCTCCGAGCGAGCAGTACGGAATGTTGATGGCGGTATAGGTCAGCGACAGCAGGAAATAGGTGACGAACGCATAGATAACCTTGCTGTTATAGCTCCAGTCGGGCGTGGTAAACATCAGGATGCTGAACAGCGCATAGGGGAAGGCAATCCACAGCAGCCATGGACGAAACCGGCCATATTTGCTGCGGGTACGGTCGGCAATCGCGCCCATGATCGGGTCCGTTACGGCATCGATGACGCGTACAGAAAGCAGCAAAACGCCAACCAGCGCAGGCGCAAGACCAAAAATATCCGTATAAAAATAGTTAACAAATAACATGATGGCGCCAAAGATAATGTTGCATCCGGCGTCACCCATGCCATAGCCGATCTTTTCTTTTACTGACAGTTTGTTGTTATCCATCGACAGCTCTCCGGGTTTCGGTATGGAGAGAATTATTCGCTGGCAAACGAATATATGCGTTGCAGTATAAGGGCGGTGATATGGATGATTTTGCTGTTGGCGTGAATTTGTGAGGAAGGTAACAAGACGCTGCGCCCGGCAGGACGGGCGCAGCGAGAAAACACTTAGTGCGCTTTCACCGTTTTAGCATTTTTCTGCTTCACCAGGTAGCCCACGCCGAGGATCGCAATCCAGACCGGGATCAGGTAAACGGAGATTGCCATGCCGGGGGTGATGAGCATGATAACCAGCACGGCCGCCATGAACACCAGGCAAACCCAGTTCCCCAGCGGATAGAGCAGGGCAGGGAAGCGAGTGGTGACGCCCTGCTGCTGCTTGGCACGGCGGAACTTGATGTGCGCGAGGCTAATCATCGCCCAGTTGATCACCAGCGCGGAAACCACCAGCGCCATCAGCAGGCCGAAGGCCGATTCCGGGGCCAGGTAGTTAATCAGCACGCACAGCGCCGTCACGACCGCCGACACGATAATGGTGTTAACCGGCACGCCACGTTTATCAACGGTAAGCAGCGCTTTCGGCGCGTTGCCCTGCTGCGCCAGGCCGAACAGCATACGGCTGTTGCAGTAAACACAGCTGTTATAAACAGAGAGCGCGGCGGTCAGCACCACGACGTTGAGCGCGTTCGCTACGAAGGTGTCGCCCAGCTCGTGGAAGATCAGCACGAACGGGCTGGTATCCGCCGTGACGCGCGTCCATGGCAGCAGGGAGAGCAGTACCGCCAGGGAGCCCACATAGAAGATCAGAATACGGTAGATAACCTGGTTAGTGGCTTTCGGGATACTCTGCTCCGGGTTGTCGGCTTCGGCGGCGGTGATGCCCACCAGCTCAAGACCGCCGAAGGAGAACATAATGATCGCCATCATCATCACCAGGCCGGTCATGCCGTGCGGCAGGAAGCCACCCTGTTCCCAGAGGTTGCGTACGGAGGCCTGCGGGCCGCCGTTGCCGCTGAAGAGCAGCCAGCCGCCGAAGATGATCATCGCCACCACGGCAATGACTTTGATAATCGCAAACCAGAACTCCATCTCGCCGAACACTTTTACGTTGGTCAGGTTAATGGCGTTGATGATAACGAAGAAGGCCGCGGCTGACGCCCAGGTGGGGATCTCCGGATACCAGAACTGAATGTACTTCCCGACCGCGGTTAGCTCGGCCATGGCAACCAGAACGTACAGAACCCAGTAGTTCCAGCCGGAGGCGAAGCCCGCAAAGCTGCCCCAGTATTTGTAGGCAAAGTGGCTGAACGAGCCTGCGACCGGCTCCTCGACGACCATTTCACCCAGCTGGCGCATAATCAGAAAAGCAATGAAACCCGCAATCGCGTAACCCAAAATAATGCCTGGACCGGCAGACTGGATTACGGATGCGCTGCCCAGAAACAGGCCAGTACCAATAGCACCGCCCAGGGCGATGAGCTGAATATGGCGGTTTTTAAGGCCGCGCTTTAGCTGATCGCCATGCTGTTGAGCTTCCATTTGAAACCTCGTGTGTGGTTGTTATGTTCACGCTGTGCGTGTGTAATTATGAAAGTCCATATTCTGTATTTATTTCTTTACGGTTAACGATGCCGAAAAAAGCGGAGATGGCTTCCGTTAGCGCCAGAATAGTGGTAAGCGCAGCCGAATGCACCTGCTTTATGAAGGGATGAAGACGACTTGAATAAAAAGAAACCAATTGTAAATCGGTACGTTAACCCCTCATACCCAACCTATAGAATAGAAATGCGTCAAAAGCGGGCGAATTTTCATATTTTGCCCTGTTGAATCGCTTCAGATTGCAATAACCCTCGTTTAATTATGGTTAAAACTGCCTCTTTGGGAGTAACCATTTCATTTGTGCAAAGTTACATTCCTGAAACGTTAGTTCTGTAAGGTTGTTAAAATCTGCCGGGTTTACTGATTTCAATCAAAACCAATATGGACAGAAGGTGAATACTTTGTTACTTTAGCGATACGAACATGAAATTGGTAAGACCAATTGACTCCGGGCAAAAAGGCGTAAGACAGGGAATATGGCCTACAGCAAAATTCGCCAACCAAAACTTTCCGATGTGATTGAGCAGCAGCTGGAGTTTTTAATTCTCGAAGGGACACTGCGCCCGGGCGAGAAGCTCCCGCCAGAACGCGAGCTGGCCAAACAGTTCGACGTTTCACGTCCCTCTCTGCGTGAGGCGATTCAACGTCTCGAAGCAAAGGGCCTGTTGCTCCGTCGCCAGGGTGGCGGAACCTTTGTGCAAAACAGCCTGTGGCAGAGCTTCAGCGATCCGCTGGTCGAACTTCTCTCTGACCACCCAGAATCCCAGTTTGATCTGCTTGAGACCCGTCACGCGCTGGAAGGTATTGCGGCCTATTACGCCGCCCTTCGCAGCACTGATGAAGATCGCGTGCGTATTCGCGAGCTGCATCAGGCCATTGAACGGGCACAGCAGTCCGGCGATTTAGACGCCGAGTCCAGCGCCGTCGTCCAGTATCAAATTGCCGTCACCGAAGCTGCACACAACGTGGTGCTCCTCCATCTGCTACGCTGCATGGAGCCGATGCTGGCCCAGAACGTTCGTCAGAATTTTGAATTGTTGTATGCCCGTCGGGAGATGCTCCCGCTGGTAAGCAACCATCGCACCCGAGTATTCGAGGCGATAATGGCCGGGGAACCGGAGCAGGCGCGTGAAGCGTCGCACCGCCATCTGGCTTTCATTGAGGAAATCTTGCTGGACCGCAGCCGTGAACAATCGCGTCGCGAACGTTCATTACGCCGCATACAGCAACGAAAGGATTAAGCGCCAGGTACTTTTAGAGCGCGGCAACTAAACGCAGAACCTGTCTTATTGTGTTTTCTGGGGAAAATACAATGGGACAGGTTCCAGACAAATCAACGTATTAGATAGATAAGGAATACCCCCATGTCAGAACGTCTCCAAAATGACGTGGATCCGATCGAAACTCGCGACTGGCTACAGGCGATCGAATCGGTCATCCGTGAAGAAGGTGTTGAGCGCGCTCAGTATCTGATTGATCAGCTGCTTTCAGAAGCGCGCAAAGGCGGCGTGAAAGTGGCTTCAGGTGCAGGGGCTAACAACTACGTAAACACGATTGCCGTCGAAGACGAACCGGAATACCCGGGCAATCTGGATCTGGAACGCCGTATCCGTTCTGCTATCCGCTGGAACGCCATCATGACCGTTCTGCGCGCATCCAAGAAAGACCTGGAGCTGGGTGGCCACATGGCGTCCTTCCAGTCTTCAGCGACCGTTTACGAAGTGTGCTTCAACCACTTCTTCCGTGCAGCTAACGAGAAAGATGGCGGCGATCTGGTGTACTTCCAGGGCCACATCTCTCCGGGCATCTATGCGCGTGCCTTCCTGGAAGGTCGTCTGACTGAAGAGCAGATGAACAACTTCCGTCAGGAAGTTCACGGTAAAGGTCTGTCTTCTTACCCGCACCCTAAACTGATGCCTGAGTTCTGGCAGTTCCCGACCGTTTCTATGGGTCTGGGCCCAATCGGTGCGATCTACCAGGCTAAATTCCTGAAGTATCTGGAACACCGTGGTCTGAAAGACACCTCTGAGCAGACCGTTTACGCCTTCCTGGGCGACGGTGAAATGGATGAGCCAGAATCTAAAGGTGCGATCACCATCGCAACCCGTGAGAAGCTGGACAACCTGTGCTTCATCATCAACTGTAACCTGCAACGTCTGGATGGTCCGGTAACCGGTAACGGCAAGATCATCAACGAGCTGGAAGGCATCTTCGCGGGCGCTGGCTGGAACGTGATCAAAGTCATGTGGGGCGGTCGTTGGGATGAGCTGCTGCGTAAAGACACCAGCGGTAAGCTGATCCAGCTGATGAACGAAACCGTTGACGGCGACTACCAGACCTTCAAATCCAAAGACGGTGCGTACGTACGTGAACACTTCTTCGGTAAATACCCTGAAACCGCAGCACTGGTTGCAGACTGGACTGATGAGCAGATCTGGGCCCTGAACCGTGGCGGTCACGATCCGAAGAAAGTCTACGCTGCACTGAAAAAAGCGCAGGAAACCAAAGGTAAAGCGACTGTAATCCTGGCCCACACCATCAAAGGTTACGGCATGGGTGATACCGCAGAAGGTAAAAACATCGCTCACCAGGTTAAGAAAATGAACATGGACGGCGTGCGTTACATCCGCGACCGTTTCAACGTTCCAGTGACCGATGAGCAGGTAGAAAACCTGTCTTACATCACCTTCCCGGAAGGTTCTGAAGAGCACAAGTACCTGCACGAACGTCGTCAGGCGCTGAAAGGCTACCTGCCTGCTCGTCAGCCTAACTTCACCGAGAAGCTGGAACTGCCAGCGCTGGAAGACTTCTCTCAGCTGCTGGAAGAGCAGAACAAAGAGATCTCCACTACCATCGCTTTCGTTCGTGCCCTGAACGTGATGCTGAAGAACAAGTCGATCAAAGATCGTCTGGTTCCAATCATCGCCGACGAAGCGCGTACTTTCGGTATGGAAGGTCTGTTCCGTCAGATCGGTATCTACAGCCCGAACGGCCAGCAGTACACCCCGCAGGACCGTGAGCAGGTTGCCTACTACAAAGAAGACGAGAAAGGTCAGATCCTCCAGGAAGGTATCAACGAGCTGGGTGCAGGCGCATCCTGGCTGGCTGCTGCGACCTCTTACAGCACCAACAACCTGCCGATGATCCCGTTCTATATCTACTACTCCATGTTCGGGTTCCAGCGTATCGGTGACCTGTGCTGGCAGGCAGGCGACCAGCAGGCTCGCGGCTTCCTGATCGGTGGTACTTCTGGTCGTACGACCCTGAACGGTGAAGGTCTCCAGCACGAAGATGGCCACAGCCATATTCAGTCTCTGACTATCCCGAACTGTATCTCTTACGATCCGTCCTACGCGTACGAAGTGGCAGTCATCATGCATGACGGCTTGCAGCGCATGTACGGCGAAGCGCAAGAGAACATTTACTACTACATCACCACCCTGAACGAAAACTACCACATGCCGGCAATGCCAGCAGGTGCCGAGGAAGGTATCCGTAAAGGTATCTACAAACTCGAAACCATTGAAGGTAGCAAAGGTAAAGTTCAGCTGCTGGGCTCCGGCTCTATCCTGCGTCACGTTCGTGAAGCAGCGCAGATCCTGGCGAAAGACTACGGCGTCGGTTCCGACGTGTACAGCGTTACCTCCTTCACTGAACTGGCGCGTGATGGCCAGGATTGTGAGCGCTGGAACATGCTGCACCCACTGGAAACCCCACGCGTTCCGTACATCGCTCAGGTGATGAACGACGCGCCAGCGGTGGCGTCTACTGACTATATGAAACTGTTCGCTGAGCAGGTTCGTACTTACGTTCCAGCTGATGATTATCGCGTACTGGGTACTGACGGCTTCGGTCGTTCTGACAGCCGCGAAAACCTGCGTCACCACTTCGAAGTTGATGCTTCCTACGTGGTGGTAGCAGCACTGGGCGAACTGGCTAAACGTGGCGAAATCGATAAGAAAGTGGTTGCGGACGCAATTACCAAATTCAACATCGATGCAGATAAAGTTAACCCGCGTCTGGCATAAGAGGTAAAAGAATAATGGCTATCGAAATCAATGTACCGGACATCGGGGCTGATGAAGTTGAAATCACCGAGATCCTGGTCAAGGTGGGCGACAAAGTTGAAGCTGAACAGTCGCTGATCACCGTAGAAGGCGACAAAGCCTCTATGGAAGTCCCGTCTCCTCAGGCTGGCATCGTTAAGGAGATCAAAGTTTCCGTTGGCGATAAAACCGAGACCGGCAAACTGATCATGATTTTCGATTCCGCCGACGGTGCAGCAGCTGCTGCACCTGCGCAGGAAGAGAAGAAAGAAGCCGCTCCGGCCGCCGCTGCTCCAGCAGCTGCCGCAAGCGCGAAAGACGTTAACGTGCCTGACATCGGCGGTGACGAAGTTGAAGTTACCGAAATCCTGGTGAAAGTGGGCGACAAAGTTGAAGCTGAGCAGTCACTGATCACCGTAGAAGGCGACAAAGCCTCTATGGAAGTACCGGCGCCGTTCGCGGGTACCGTGAAAGAGATCAAGATCAACACCGGTGACAAAGTGTCTACTGGTTCCCTGATCATGGTCTTTGAAGTGGCGGGCGCTGAAGGCGCTGCGGCTCCAGCGAAAGCGGAAGCTGCTCCGGCTCAGGCGGCTGCACCAGCGGCTGCTGGCGGTGCGAAAGACGTTAACGTACCGGACATCGGCGGTGACGAAGTTGAAGTCACCGAAGTGATGGTGAAAGTGGGCGATAAAGTTGCCGCTGAACAGTCACTGATCACCGTTGAAGGCGACAAGGCTTCCATGGAAGTGCCTGCGCCGTTCGCCGGTACCGTTAAAGAGATCAAAATCAGCACCGGCGACAAAGTGTCTACCGGGTCGCTTATCATGGTCTTCGAAGTGGAAGGCGCTGCGCCTGCCGCAGCTCCGGCTGCCGCGGCTGCTCCAGCACCGGCTGCTGCACCGGCTCAGGCTGCTAAACCAGCGGCTGCCCCTGCTGCGAAAGCGGAAGGCAAATCTGAGTTCGCTGAAAACGACGCTTACGTCCACGCAACTCCGCTGATCCGTCGCCTGGCGCGCGAGTTCGGCGTGAACCTGGCGAAAGTGAAAGGCACCGGCCGTAAGGGTCGTATCCTGCGCGAAGACGTTCAGACCTACGTGAAAGACGCGGTGAAACGCGCCGAAGCTGCACCTGCGGCAGCCGCTGGCGGCGGTATCCCGGGCATGCTGCCATGGCCGAAAGTGGACTTCAGCAAGTTCGGCGAAATCGAAGAAGTGGAGCTGGGCCGTATCCAGAAAATCTCTGGTGCTAACCTGAGCCGTAACTGGGTGATGATCCCGCACGTTACCCACTTCGATAAGACCGATATCACCGATCTGGAAGCGTTCCGTAAACAGCAGAACGCCGAAGCCGAGAAGCGTAAGCTGGACGTGAAATTCACCCCAGTGGTCTTCATCATGAAAGCCGTTGCCGCTGCTCTGGAGCAGATGCCACGCTTCAACAGCTCCCTGTCCGAAGACGGCCAGAAGCTGACGCTGAAGAAATACATCAACATCGGTGTTGCGGTAGATACGCCAAATGGTCTGGTTGTTCCGGTCTTCAAGGACGTGAACAAGAAGAGCATTACCGAGCTGTCCCGTGAACTGACCACCATCTCCAAGAAAGCGCGTGATGGTAAGCTGACTGCCGGCGAAATGCAGGGCGGCTGCTTCACTATCTCCAGCATCGGCGGCCTGGGGACCACCCACTTCGCGCCGATTGTTAACGCGCCGGAAGTGGCTATCCTCGGTGTGTCCAAGTCCGCGATGGAGCCGGTGTGGAATGGCAAAGAGTTCGTGCCGCGTCTGATGATGCCAATCTCTCTGTCCTTCGACCACCGCGTGATCGACGGGGCTGATGGTGCGCGTTTCATCACCATCATCAACAACACCCTGAGCGACATTCGCCGCCTGGTGATGTAATCGAAAAGCCGGCCAATCGGCCGGCTTTTTTCTGATAATCTCATGGGGCTTTTGAGGTTATTGGTGAAAGCGATAATTCGTGAGCCGTTTGTTGTTTCAAAATTGTTAACAATTTTGTAAAATACGGGCGGATAGAACGACCCGGTGGACGACGGGTATACATTAAGAGGTCATGATGAGCACAGAAATCAAAACTCAGGTCGTAGTACTTGGGGCAGGCCCGGCAGGTTACTCCGCAGCATTTCGCGCAGCGGATTTAGGTCTGGAAACCGTCATCGTAGAACGTTACAGCACCCTCGGCGGTGTTTGTCTGAACGTCGGCTGTATCCCTTCTAAAGCGCTGCTGCACGTAGCGAAAGTTATCGAAGAAGCCAAAGCGCTGGCTGAACACGGTATCGTCTTCGGCGAGCCAAAAACCGACATCGACAAAATCCGTACCTGGAAAGAGAAAGTTATCACTCAGCTGACCGGTGGTCTGGCTGGCATGGCGAAAGGCCGTAAGGTAAAAGTGGTTAACGGTCTGGGTAAATTCACCGGTGCGAACACCCTGGAAGTGGAAGGCGAAAACGGCAAAACCGTGATCAACTTCGACAACGCGATCATCGCGGCAGGCTCTCGCCCAATCGAACTGCCATTCATTCCACATGAAGATCCGCGCGTGTGGGATTCCACCGATGCCCTGGAGCTGAAAACCGTTCCTAAGCGCCTGCTGGTGATGGGCGGCGGTATCATCGGTCTGGAAATGGGTACCGTGTACCATGCGCTGGGTTCAGAGATCGACGTGGTTGAAATGTTCGACCAGGTGATCCCGGCTGCTGACAAAGACATCGTTAAAGTCTTCACCAAGCGCATCAGCAAGAAATTCAACCTGATGCTGGAAACCAAAGTGACTGCCGTTGAAGCGAAAGAAGACGGTATTTACGTTTCCATGGAAGGCAAAAAAGCCCCTGCTGAACCACAGCGTTACGACGCCGTGCTGGTGGCTATCGGCCGCGTGCCGAACGGTAAAAACCTCGACGCCGGTAAAGCGGGCGTGGAAGTGGACGACCGTGGCTTCATCCGCGTTGATAAACAGCTGCGCACCAACGTGCCGCACATCTTTGCTATCGGCGACATCGTCGGTCAGCCAATGCTGGCGCACAAAGGCGTTCACGAAGGTCACGTTGCCGCTGAAGTTATCGCCGGCATGAAGCACTACTTCGATCCGAAAGTGATCCCATCTATCGCGTACACCGAGCCAGAAGTGGCATGGGTCGGTCTGACCGAGAAAGAAGCGAAAGAGAAAGGCATCAGCTACGAAACCGCCACCTTCCCGTGGGCTGCTTCTGGCCGTGCTATCGCGTCCGACTGCGCAGACGGTATGACCAAGCTGATCTTCGACAAAGAGACTCACCGCGTGATCGGTGGTGCGATTGTCGGCACCAACGGCGGCGAGCTGCTGGGTGAAATCGGTCTGGCTATCGAAATGGGCTGTGACGCGGAAGACATCGCGCTGACCATCCACGCGCACCCGACTCTGCACGAGTCCGTGGGCCTGGCGGCAGAAGTGTTTGAAGGTAGCATCACTGACCTGCCAAACGCGAAAGCGAAGAAGAAATAAGTTTCTTCAGATGAAAAAGCGGCCTGAGGCCGCTTTTTTTATGCGCTGCGTTCAGGGGGCGACAGGCTGCCAGGTTTTATCCGGGTGATATTCAGACAGAGCCTGCGCTTTCTGCGCTGAGTCATTACCGAGATCAGCCTGATAGACCTGATCATCCTGGTTTACAACAAAGCTCATTATCCCCGTCTGACCGTAGCTCACGGGCCAGGCAACCATGGCAAAGCCATTCTTATCCGACAGGATGCGGAAGCGATAGCCATGGTAACCCGCCCCCGGCTGTGGTGGACTAAACGCCGGACCAAGCGGACTTGGCGCATCGCCTGGCGAGACGGGCCAGTACAGCCCATCCTTTTTCCCTTCAGAACTGACAATTTTCTGCGCGTATTTCTGGTTCAGTGCAAAGTACCGCTGCTGCGCATCGACGTAGGCGTGAAGCGCTTCGATGGCCGCGAGCTCGTTGCGACCGATTTCGCGGGTCTGGATCTCTTCAGCGGCTTTCTGCATGTCGAACTGCCAGCCTGAGGCGGTTTTGATTACCGGTATCGGCAGCTGCCAGCCGTTCTCGCCCACCGCCAGGTGCGCCACGTCGCCATTGACGACGGTTTCATGGCGAACTTTCCAGTCTCTCAGAAAACGATCCACGGCATCGGGATCCACCCCTTCGGGCGGCAGAACGTCGCGCCATTTTTCGCCGAGCAGCGCGCTCATCGCGCTTTCGTTGTGCTCGCTGATGGCGGTTGCCAGCGCGCGGGTCGCCCGATCCGGCGAGCTGAAGGATTGCTGCGCCATAACCGCTGCCGATACCATGAACAACACCATTCCACTGAGTAGTTTACTTTTCATCTCGGCTCCCTTAACGATGACGGAATTCGCGGTGTTCGGTACGGTCGGCGGTGCGCTGTCGGGGATGCTGCTGTGCCGACAGGTGACGGCTTTGCGCCCCGCGCTGCTGCTGGGCCTGCCAGGAGGCCGAGCGGCTGTCGTTGCCGCTCAGGGCATTGGCGCGGTGTGCGCTGGCAGGGTGCCGCGCCGTCTGCGTAATACGCTTCTCAGGAGCCTGATGATTTTCATGCTGCGGCGCGCTGGTCCGTTGTACGGCTTGCGGTCTGGCGTCATACCCGCGGAAATTATTGCGCTGTGATATTTGCTTAAGCTGCTGCGTTGAGGCCAGACGCTGAGCGTCTCGCGCATCCGTATGTGTCGATGGTGGGAACGTTTTTCCCGTCGCTTTTTCCATCTGGCTGAGAGCGGCCTGGCGCTGGCTGTCGCGATTGACCGGCCTTTGCTGGGTCGCACTTAATCCCGTCGCCGCGTTCGTGGGGTGGAAACGGTTAGCCAGTTGGTTATTTGGATAAGCCACGCCTTCACGATAAGCAGGGTTGTGCTGCCAGGTGCGGTCATTGCCGTTCAGGTGCTGCCCGCTGATTCTGTTGAAGTTATCCACGTTGATATTGATATTGTTATCACCGTTACGGTTATAGCCGCCGTGATTGTCCCAGTCATCATCGTGATGATGGTGATCCCAGTCGTCGTCGTCCCAGTCGATATTGCTGAAGATGGCGTAGGTTGTCGCGACCCCGAGGCTGAAGCCTAACCCTTTAACGAGGCTGTCGGTAAACTGTTCGCCGGATGAGGGCGGGAGATAGACGGGCGGGTACGCGGGTTCAGGCCAGGTGCCGTAAACCGTATTCGGGTTATAGGTAGGGACATACACCACCTGCGGATCGGCGGATTCAATCTTGATCACCGTTGGGCTGGAGGGGGTTGCGGTTTTTGTCGGTGCAGCCTTCGTGACGGTAGTGACCGTCTGCTGCGGCGTGGATTGTAGCGCACCCGTTTGTTGAGCCAGCAGGCGTAAACGCTGTACAGAATCCATCACATCTTTCGGCTGCGCGAGAAACGCATCCCCCAGGTTTTGTACCCACGGCGGATTTTCACCCATCAGCGACATCAGCTGAGGAAAGGCGACCAGCGATTTTACGCTGGGATCCCATGGCTGGTTGGCGACCGCCTGAATGGCGGCATCCCCCTGCATTTTGGGGTTATCCTTTGACCACTGCGCGGCCTGTATAACGTTAGACGGGTAGGTCGACGCCATCAGGATTTGCGACAGCAAGGCATCCGGGTAAAGCGCGACAGGGGCTACCCACTGGTCGATTTGCGCAGCAGTGTAGGCCGGGGTAGCGACGGCAGCAGGTTGGGCTGCCGGTGGGGCAGAGGGCTGTGCAACCGGAGCAGGCTCCGTTACGCGGCTTTTAACAAACATGACGCCCGAGGCGGCGAACAGTCCCGCACTGCAAAGCAGAACAAGAAGATGGGGTTTAAAAGGCAACTTCATAAAATGGCTCCAACGAGACGAGTGCAGTGCCGGGAGGCGTTGCTGTTGCCGCGAGTATCATTCACCCGTGTTTTACCGTTTTGACTTTTCTTGGGAAACCACCCGGCGCGTCCGGATAAAGAGTGTGTGCATTTATTACACAATTATATCTGGTGGCTAAAAAAGACGCAGGGAAAGAGAGCGAAAGTCGACGTGTCTCCCCGCTACACCATGCTTAACGATTCAGCAAATAATTTAATGTTGCTTTTTTGTAAACAGATTAACACTGTGCAGAAATCCTGCTATGCTGCCCGACGCGGTATCGGGCATTTACCCTACAAACTGCTGTCTCACAGGAGCGTGAAGAGAACGCCCGCCGCATATGACAATGAGAGCGAGGAGAACCGTCGTGCTAGAAGAATACCGTAAGCACGTAGCAGAACGTGCCGCCGAGGGAATTGTACCCAAACCTTTAGATGCAACCCAAATGGCCGCGCTCGTCGAGCTGCTGAAGAACCCGCCTAAGGGCGAAGAAGAATTCCTGTTAGATCTGTTGATCAACCGTGTACCGCCTGGCGTAGATGAAGCTGCCTACGTAAAAGCCGGATTCCTTGCCGCCGTTGCCAAAGGCGAAGCCACCTCCCCACTGGTTACTCCTGAAAAAGCGATTGAACTGCTCGGCACCATGCAGGGCGGCTACAACATTCATCCGCTGATTGATGCGCTGGATAATGACACGCTGGCACCGATTGCCGCCAAAGCGCTCTCTTCAACGCTGCTGATGTTCGATAACTTCTACGATGTGGAAGAAAAAGCCAAAGCGGGCAACGTTTACGCGAAGCAGGTCATGCAGTCCTGGGCCGATGCCGAATGGTTCCTGAACCGCCCTGCGCTGGCTGAAAAAATTACCGTGACCGTCTTTAAGGTGACCGGTGAAACCAACACCGATGACCTGTCTCCGGCACCGGACGCGTGGTCTCGTCCTGATATCCCGCTGCACGCTCTGGCGATGCTGAAAAACGCCCGTGAAGGGATCGAGCCGGATCAGCCGGGCGTAGTGGGCCCGATCAAACAGATCGAAGCGCTGCAACAAAAAGGTTTCCCGCTGGCCTACGTCGGCGACGTTGTGGGTACCGGTTCTTCCCGTAAGTCCGCAACCAACTCCGTGCTGTGGTTCATGGGCGACGATATTCCGCACGTGCCGAACAAGCGCGGCGGCGGCCTGTGCCTCGGCGGCAAAATTGCACCGATCTTCTTCAACACTATGGAAGATGCGGGCGCGCTGCCGATCGAAGTGGATGTTTCTAACCTGAACATGGGCGACGTGATTGACGTTTACCCGTTCAAGGGCGAAGTGCGCAATCACGAAACCAACGAACTGCTGGCAAGCTTCGAGCTGAAAACCGACGTGCTGATCGACGAAGTGCGTGCCGGTGGCCGTATCCCGCTGATCATCGGTCGTGGCCTGACCACCAAAGCGCGTGAAGCGCTGGGTCTGCCGCACAGTGACGTATTCCGTCAGGCGAAAGACGTGGCGGAAAGCAACCGCGGCTTCTCGCTGGCACAGAAAATGGTGGGTCGCGCCTGCGGCGTTGCCGGTATCCGTCCTGGCGCCTACTGCGAGCCGAAGATGACCTCCGTGGGGTCTCAGGACACCACTGGCCCAATGACCCGTGATGAACTGAAAGACCTGGCGTGCCTGGGCTTCTCTTCTGACCTGGTGATGCAGTCCTTCTGCCACACGGCGGCGTATCCTAAGCCGGTTGACGTGACCACGCACCACACGCTGCCGGACTTCATCATGAACCGCGGCGGTGTCTCCCTGCGTCCGGGCGACGGCGTCATCCACTCCTGGCTGAACCGCATGCTGCTGCCGGATACCGTGGGCACCGGCGGTGATTCTCATACCCGTTTCCCAATCGGGATCTCCTTCCCGGCGGGCTCCGGCCTGGTGGCGTTTGCAGCGGCGACCGGCGTAATGCCGCTCGACATGCCTGAATCCGTGCTGGTGCGCTTCAAGGGCAAAATGCAGCCGGGCATCACGCTGCGCGACCTGGTTCACGCGATCCCGCTGTACGCCATCAAACAGGGGCTGCTGACCGTTGAGAAGAAAGGGAAGAAAAACATCTTCTCTGGTCGCATTCTGGAAATTGAAGGGCTGCCGGATCTGAAAGTTGAGCAGGCGTTCGAGCTGACCGACGCCTCCGCCGAGCGTTCTGCGGCAGGCTGTACCATCAAGCTGAACAAAGAGCCGATTATCGAGTATCTGACCTCCAACATCGTGCTGCTGAAGTGGATGATTGCAGAAGGCTACGGCGACCGTCGTACGCTTGAGCGTCGTATTCAGGGCATGGAAAAATGGCTGGCGGATCCGCAGCTGCTGGAAGCCGACGCTGACGCAGAGTACGCGGCGGTGATCGACATCGATCTGGCGGATATCAAAGAGCCGATCCTGTGTGCGCCAAACGATCCTGATGATGCGCGTCTGCTTTCAGACGTGCAGGGCGATAAGATCGACGAAGTGTTCATCGGCTCCTGCATGACCAACATCGGCCACTTCCGCGCCGCCGGTAAGCTGCTGGATACCCACAAGGGCCAGCTGCCGACCCGCCTGTGGGTGGCGCCGCCAACCCGTATGGACGCGGCACAGCTGACGGAAGAAGGCTACTACAGCGTGTTCGGAAAGAGCGGGGCGCGTATTGAAATCCCTGGCTGTTCCCTGTGCATGGGCAACCAGGCGCGCGTGGCCGACGGTGCGACGGTAGTTTCCACCTCTACCCGTAACTTCCCGAACCGTTTAGGTACCGGTGCGAACGTCTACCTGGCCTCTGCGGAGCTGGCGGCGGTTGCGGCGCTGATTGGCAAACTGCCAACTCCGGAAGAGTACCAGACCTTTGTGGCGCAGGTGGATAAGACGGCGGTGGATACCTATCGCTATCTGAACTTCGACCAGCTCTCTCAGTACACCGAGAAGGCTGACGGGGTGATCTTCCAGACGGCGGTATAAATGCTACCCTCTCCCGTGGGAGAGGGGCTGGGGGTGAGGGCACCAGACCGCACCTGACCCATTGCCCGGTGGCGCTACGCTTACCGGGCCTACAAAACCCATCGCAACGTCGGTGGGTTTTTTTATTTTCATTCCTCCCACCTCTCCCGCTTTTTTTCTTCCTCTCTGCTGCGATAATTACCCTAATGGCTTTGCAGAGGAAAACGCTATGGATTACGAATTTTTGCGCGACATCACCGGCGTGGTGAAAGTGCGAATGTCGATGGGGCACGAAGCCGTTGGGCACTGGTTTAACGAAGAGGTGAAAGAGAACCTCGCGCTGCTGGATGAAGTCGAACAGGCGGCGGAAACGGTGAAAGGCAGTGAACGCTCCTGGCAACGTGCCGGGCATGAGTACACCCTGTGGATGGATGGCGAAGAGGTGATGGTGCGCGCCAACCAGCTGGAGTTTTCGGGGGATGAGATGGAAGAGGGGATGAGCTACTACGACGAAGAGAGCCTGTCGCTGTGCGGTGTGGAAGACTTCCTGAAAGTGGTGAACGCCTACCGCGACTTTATGAAACAGAAGTAACTCCCCGAAGCGTCCCTGCTTCGGGTCACGTTTACACGGTCGGAATATTGCGGCCGTAGTAAATCTCGCGCATCTCTTTCCAGAGAAGGTCGGTAATGACCTTACGCTCTTCTTCACTCAAATCTTCCGGCCTGGTGTGGAACATATAGTGCTTAAGGTCGAACTCCTTAAGCATCATCTTGGTATGGAAGATATTTTCCTGATAGACGTTCACATCCATCATGTCGTACAGCGACTTCATATCGTCGGACATGAAGTTCTGAATGGAGTTGATCTCATGATCGATGAAGTGCTTCATGCCGTTGATATCACGGGTAAAACCACGCACGCGATAATCAATGGTGACGATGTCTGATTCCAGCTGGTGGATTAAGTAATTCAACGCATTCAGCGGTGAAATCACCCCGCAGGTCGACACTTCAATATCCGCGCGGAACGTACACAGTCCGCCTTCAGGGTGGCTTTCCGGGTAGGTGTGAACACAGATATGGCTTTTATCGAGGTGCGCCACCACCACTTCGGGCAGCGGGCCGGGATGTTCGGTTTTGTCGATCAGCTGCGGGTCAACCGGCTCTTCACTGACCAGGATGGTGACGCTCGCGCCCTGAGGCTCATAATCCTGGCGCGCAATGTTCAGGATGTTCGCGCCGATAATCGAGCAGGTCTCTGACAGGATCTCGGTCAGACGGTTGGCGTTGTAGAGTTCATCGATATAGGCGATATAACCATCGCGCTCTTCTGCCGTTTTGGCGTAGCAGATATCGTAAATACAAAAACTCAGGCTTTTGGTCAGATTGTTAAAGCCATGCAGTTTAAGCTTTTTCAATTAGTTCACCTCCTTTGAGGACAGCGCGTCTTGCAGGTATTGAGGCAACGCAAAGGCTGCGGTGTGGATCGCCGGATTGTAGTATCGGCACGTGAGTCCGGCCTGGTGGAAGCGGGCCTGAATGATTTCGGTGGAGAGATGGCGCAGGACGTCGTTATCCGTCGCCCAGGCAAAGGTCATAATCCCGCCGTAGTAGGTCGGGATCGCCGCCTGATAGAAGCTGACGTCGCTAAAATAGGTGCTCAGCTTACGGTGGCTATCCAGCGCTTCATCCTGTTGCAGGAAGCAGACGCCGTTTTGTGCCACAAAAATCCCGCCAGGTTTCAGGCAGCGCTTGCAGCCTTCGTAAAACGAAGAGGTAAACAGCGACGCGCCGGGGCCGATAGGGTCGGTACAGTCAGAGATAATGACATCAAACGTTTGCGTAGTCTGGTTAACAAAATTGACGCCATCGTCGATAACCAGCTGAAAGCGCGGATCGTCATAGCTGCCGGCATTGTGGTTTGGCAGATACTGGCGGCAAAACGACACCACCCCGGCGTCGATTTCCACCATGGTGATGGTTTCGACATTCTGGTGGCGAGAGACTTCACGCAGCATGGCGCCGTCACCGCCCCCAATTATCAACACGTGCTTCGCGTGGCCGTGGGCCAGCAGCGGGACGTGGGTCATCATTTCGTGATAGATAAACTCGTCGCGCTCGGTGGTCTGCACCACGCCATCCAGCGCCATGACGCGGCCAAAGGCAGCGTTCTCGAAGATTATCAGATCCTGATGATCGGTTTTCTCATGATAGAGCACGTTATCCACGGCAAAATATTGACCAAACTGGTCATGCAGCGTTTCTTGCCATACCGTTTTATCGGTCATGGGGAGCACCTCCTTCGTTAACATCCATTACATCCGGCAGATGGGCGCAACACAAAACCGCCGTGAGGCGGTTAGCGGGTCAACAAGGGGCGTCGGGAAGGTTACTTCACGTAGGCGAGCAGGCTGAGTGAATCGCGTGCCAGCGCTTTGCATTTTTTAGCAGTGGGAATACCGATACCGCTTAAATCACGGTAGCTGTCTTCACCGAGCGCCTTCATGTCGAAGCTGTCGTAGTTGCTGAGGTCCCATTGGTTCTGCTGGGCAAAAAAGACCAGTGCGCGACGAATTTGCCCATTGGGTAAATTCTGGTAACCACAATCGTTCTTCAGAAAAACAAAAACTGCCGTCAGATCGGCCATATCTTCCGCTTCGTTTTCACTAAGCGCGTAACTGTTCGCACACATCGCCATCAGGCTGGCGAACAAAATTGTTCTGAAAAACGTCTTCATTGCCTTTACCACTGCATCACGGAAAATTAACGTTAGCATACTTGATGCCAGGCCGACGATCTTTATTATTGCCGCCGTGCTTGACCTTCCGGTAAGGGGAGGGTTTATGCTCAAAAGATCGCCGCCTGGAAATAAGGAAATGCACATGCAACGTCGTGATTTTTTAAAATATTCTGCCGCGCTGGGGGTTGCCAGCGCGTTACCGCTCTGGAGCCGCGCTGTTTTTGCCGCCGACAGACCTGCTTTACCGATCCCTGAGTTACTCAGCGCAGATGCCCGTAGCCGCATCCAGCTTGTGGTGCAGGCAGGCAAAACCACGTTCGGGCAACACGCCGCGACGACGTGGGGTTATAACGGCAATCTGCTCGGCCCGGCGTTGCAGCTACGAAAAGGGAAAGCGGTGACGGTAGACATTCATAACTCGCTTTCTGAAGAAACCACGCTGCACTGGCACGGGCTGGAAGTCCCGGGCGAAGTGGATGGTGGTCCCCAGGGGGTTATCAAGCCTGGGGGTAAACGCAGCGTAACCTTTACCCCTGACCAGCGGGCGGCCACCTGCTGGTTCCACCCGCATCAGCATGGCAAAACGGGCCATCAGGTGGCGATGGGGCTGGCCGGGCTGGTGTTGATTGAGGATGACGAAAGCCGTCTCCTGCGCCTGCCAAAACAGTGGGGTATCGACGATGTGCCGGTGATTGTGCAGGACAAAAAATTCAGCGCTGACGGGCAAATTGACTATCAGCTGGATGTGATGAGCGCGGCGGTGGGCTGGTTTGGCGATACGTTGCTGACCAACGGGGCAATCTACCCGCAGCATGCCGCCCCGAAAGGCTGGCTGCGCTTACGCCTGCTTAACGGCTGTAACGCCCGCTCGCTGAACTTCGCCACCAGCGATAAGCGCCCGCTTTACGTGGTGGCAAGCGACGGCGGCCTGCTGCCGGAACCGGTAAAAGTGAGCGAGCTGCCGATGCTGATGGGCGAACGCTTCGAGGTGCTGGTGGATATCAGCGATGGCAAAGCGTTTGATCTCGTGACCCTGCCGGTCAGCCAGATGGGGATGGCCGTCGCGCCGTTTGATAAACCACACCCGGTGTTGCGCATTCAGCCACTACAGATCACCGCCTCCGGCACGCTGCCAGATACCCTGACCACGCTGCCTGCGCTCCCGTCGCTGGATGGGCTCACGCAGCGTAAGCTTCAGCTCTCTATGGACCCGATGCTCGACATGATGGGCATGCAGGCGCTGATGAAGAAGTATGGCAATCAGGCGATGGCGGGAATGCACCACGGCCAGATGATGGGCCACATGAATATGGACCACGGCAAGATGGGCGGCATGGATCACGGCGGTCATGGTTTCGATTTCCATAACGCCAACCGTATCAACGGCCAGGCGTTCGATATGAACACACCGATGTTCGCCGCCACGAAAGGGCAGTTTGAGCGCTGGGTCATTTCAGGCGAAGGCGACATGATGCTGCACCCGTTCCATATCCACGGCACGCAGTTCCGCATTCTCTCCGAGAACGGTAAAGCGCCGGACGCGCATCGCGCGGGCTGGAAAGATACGGTGAGTGTGGAAGGCGGCGTCAGCGAGGTGCTGGTGAAGTTCGACCACGAGGCGCCGAAAGAATTTGCTTATATGGCGCACTGTCACCTGCTGGAGCATGAAGATACGGGGATGATGCTGGGCTTTACCGTATAAAAAAAGCCGGGTGGCGGCTTCGCCTTACCCGGCCTACATAGGACACCCGAAAGCCCGGTATGCGTTAGCGCCACCGGGCTTTTTCATTACTTAGCGTCGTCAGGCAGTGCATACGCGACAATATAGTCGCCCATCTTCGTACCAAACGAACCGTGACCACCCGCAGAGATGACAACGTACTGCTTGCCATTCACTTCATAGGTCATCGGCGTTGCCTGGCCACCGGCCGGCAGACGGCCCTGCCACAGTTTTTCACCGTTGGTCATGTTGTACGCGCGCAGGTAGTTATCTGCGGTCGCCGCGATGAACAGCACGTTACCGGCGGTGGAAATTGGGCCACCCAGCATTGGCATACCCATATTGAACGGCACCGGAACCGGCATCGGGAACGGCATGCTGTCCTGTGGCGTACCAATACGTTTCTTCCAGACAATCTTGTTGGTCTTCAGATCCAGGCCGGAGATATAACCCCAGGCAGGCTGTTTACACGGCAGACCGAACGGAGAGAGGAACGGATTCAGAGTCACACCGTAAGGAACGCCATACTGCGGCTGGATACCGGCTTCGGTACCACTGCCTTTCGCATCTTTCGGCTGCTCCATTGGGTTACCCGGACCGCGTGGGATCAGACGGGACACGAACGGCAGCGCCATTGGGTTAGCGATAGCGACCTGACGGTTCGGGTCAACGGAGATCCCGCCCCATTCGAACATCCCCAGGTTACCCGGGAAGACCAGCGTACCCTGCTCTGACGGTGGGGTGAAAATCCCTTCGTAGCGCAGCTGGTGGAACATCACGCGGCATACCAGCTGGTCAAACATGGTGGCACCCCACATGTCTGCACCGCTGAGGTTTTTCTCCGGACGGAAGCTCAGGTCAGAGAACGGCTGCGTTTTGGTGACGTAGTCGCCTTTGGCAGCGCCCTGTGGAACCGGTTTTTCCGGCGCAGGCACAACCAGCTTACCGTTGCTGCGATCCAGTACGAAGATGTTGCCGGTTTTCGCCGGGGCGTAAATCACCGGAACGGTTTTGCCGTTAACGGTAATGTCCGCCAGCGTCGGCTGGGATGGCATATCCATATCCCACAGATCGTGGTGAACGGTCTGATAGCTCCACGCCAGTTTACCGGTCGTTGCGTTCAGCGCCACGATGGAGCTGGCGTAACGTTCCTGCTCCGGCGTGCGGTTACCGCCCCAGATATCCGGCGTGGTCACGCCCATTGGCAGGTAAACCAGGTCCAGCTTCGCATCATACGCGGCCGGTGCCCAGGAGTTCGGCGAGTTAAAGGTAAAGGTGTGCTCGTCAGACGGGATTGCGTTTGGATCTTTCGCGCCCGGGTCGAAGGCCCACAGCAGTTTACCGGTGTTCACGTCGAAACCACGGATAACGCCGGAGGTTTCACGGGTAGAGAAGTTATCCGTTACCGAACCGGCAATCACGATGGTTTTATCGGTGATGATTGGCGGGGAGGTTGGCTCATACAGACCCGGCGTGGTGTCCGGCATGTTGGTCTGAAGATTCAGGATACCTTTGTTGGCGAAGGTTTCGCACAGCTTGCCGGTCTCAGCGTTAATGGCAAACAGGCGGCCATCGTTAACCGGCAGCATAATGCGGCGAGGACAGTCGGCAATGACTTCCGGGCTGGCATTATCCGCGCGCGCTTCGTGGTAAGAGACGCCGCGGCAGGTGATGTGCTGGAACGACGGGTTGGAGTTCAGCTGTGGATCGAAGTGCCATTTCTCTTTACCGGTGGCCGCGTCGAGCGCGAACAGACGCTGGTGCGCCGTACACAGGTAGAGCATGTTGCCCACTTTAATCGGGGTCACTTCGTTGGTCAGCTCACCCGGATCGTTCGGCATTTTCAGGTCGCCGGTGCGGAATACCCAGGCTTCCTTCAGGTTTTTCACGTTGTCCGCGTTGATCTGCTTCAGCGGGGAGTAGCGTTGACCTTCCTGATTACGGCCATAGGCGGGCCAGTCGCCGTCAGCCACCTGCGAAATAGCCGCGGCTGGCGTGGATTCTGTGTTCAGCGTACCGTGGATCTCCTGCGGGTCATTGAAACCGGCCCAGGTCAGGATACCGCCGCTAATCAGCAGGGCAACGAGCAGGCCGGCTACGGCACCGCTGGACGGGACGATCAGGCGACGCCAGACAAACGGCAGGATCAGCCAGATACCGAAGAAGACCAGAATGTCGCTGCGCGGCGTCAGCGCCCAGAAGTCGAACCCGACTTCCCACACGCCCCAGATCATGGTGGCAAGGAGCAGGGCGGCATACAGCCACAGAGCAGAACGCTTTCTCCGCAACAGCAGGACGGTTACGCCAACCATAACCAGACCCGCAATCGGGTAGTACCAGGAGCCGCCAATAGCGACCAGCCAGACGCCACCGATCAACAAATACAGCGCGCAGAATGCGGCAAACGCAGCTGTTAATGTTACCAGTAGACGCGGCTGCTTAGTTTTTGTTTCAGCCATAGAAAAGTACTCGTCAGTTTTGTTAATTATTTGCTAGCAATTAATTATAGGTATTAACAACTGTGATCGGAATCACAAATATTGCTTTTATAACTCATACGCCAGGCTTATCCATTTACTGATATAATGGCTGGCTTGCGTATCGATGCCGGAGCAAGATTCATCCGCATTGAGAGATTTTCATTAAAATCATTTGGTTAGTAATATGAAACATACTGTTGAAGTGATGATCCCGGAAGCCGAGATCAAAGCGCGTATCGCCGAACTGGGTCGTCAAATCACCGAGCATTACAAGGACAGCGGCAGCGAAATGGTGCTGGTTGGTCTGCTGCGCGGTTCTTTCATGTTCATGGCAGACCTGTGCCGTGAAGTGCAGGTACCGCACGAGGTCGATTTTATGACCGCTTCCAGCTACGGCAGCGGCATGTCCACAACCCGTGATGTGAAAATCCTGAAAGATCTGGATGAAGATATTCGTGGCAAAGATGTGTTGATCGTTGAGGACATCATCGACTCCGGCAACACGCTCTCTAAAGTGCGGGAGATCCTGAGCCTGCGCGGACCTAAATCGCTGGCGATTTGTACCCTGCTGGACAAGCCTGAGCGCCGTGAAGTGCAGGTGCCGGTGGAGTTCGTTGGCTTCTCCATCCCGGATGAATTCGTCGTGGGTTACGGCATTGATTACGCCCAGCGTTATCGTCATCTGCCGTATGTTGGCAAGGTCGTGATGCTGGACGAGTAATCGTGGCGTGTTGCCCGGTGGCGCTCCGCTTACCGGGCCTACGAAGGGCACGTGTAGGCCGGGTAAGGCGCAGCCGCCACCCGGCTTTGTTTATTTGTGGTTAACGTGCTTAAGCTTGAGGTTGGCAATCCCCGAGCGGTAACGCTGCTCCAGCGTTTCGCGGTTGGTGGCGGTCACTTCCAGATTGCGCAGCAGGCCGTCGTGAATACCGTACGCCCAGCCGTGGATAGAGACCTTCTGCCCGCGTTTCCACGCCGACTGCATAATGGTAGAGTGGCCCAGGTTGTACACCTGCTCCATCACGTTCAGCTCGCACAGGGTGTCGAGACGGCGTTCCTGCGGCATTTCGCCCAGCAGTGAGCTATGTTTGAACCAGATATCACGAATGTGCAGCAGCCAGTTATCGATTAGCCCCAGCTCTGTATTTTCGACCGCCGCCTGCACGCCGCCGCAGCCGTAGTGGCCGCAGATAATAATGTGCTCGACCTCCAGAACATCAACGGCATACTGAACAACCGAAAGGCAGTTGAGATCGGTATGAATAACCAGATTAGCAACGTTGCGGTGAACAAACAGTTCGCCAGGCTCAAGACCGGTCAGACGTTCGGCGGGGACGCGGCTGTCGGAACATCCAATCCAGAGAAAGCGCGGGTTCTGCGCTTGTGCAAGTTTTCCAAAAAATCCGGGGTCTTCCTCCACCAGCATTTTTGACCATAGTGCATTGTTGCTGATGAGTGTATCTATGTCGTTCATGGAGGTTAGCGACCTGTAACCAAGTGATTGCGTTGCGCTACTATAGGGTAACCCGACTTTTAATGAAACCACACAACGTGTGTCAGAACTTAAGGTAAGTTGAATTCATGGCGATTGCACTGGAGCTGGAACAGCTCAAAAAAACCTACCCGGGAGGCGTTCAGGCGCTGCGCGGGATAGATCTTAAAGTCGAAGCGGGAGATTTCTACGCGCTTCTGGGGCCGAACGGGGCGGGGAAATCCACCACCATCGGGATCATCAGCTCGCTGGTCAACAAAACTTCCGGTCGCGTCAGCGTGTTTGGCTACGATCTGCAAAAAGACGTGGTCAACGCCAAGCGTCAACTTGGGCTGGTGCCGCAGGAGTTTAACTTCAACCCGTTTGAAACGGTGCAGCAGATTGTGGTTAACCAGGCGGGCTACTACGGCGTCGAGCGTAAAGAGGCGCTGGAGCGCAGCGAAAAGTACCTGAAACAGCTCGATCTGTGGGAAAAGCGTAACGAACGTGCGCGGATGTTGTCCGGGGGGATGAAGCGCCGCCTGATGATTGCCCGCGCGCTGATGCATGAGCCAAAGCTGCTTATTCTCGATGAGCCGACTGCCGGGGTGGATATTGAACTGCGTCGATCCATGTGGGGTTTCCTGAAGGATCTGAACGATAAAGGCACCACCATCATTCTGACCACGCACTATCTGGAAGAGGCGGAAATGCTGTGCCGCAATATCGGCATTATCCAGCACGGCGAGCTGGTGGAAAACACCTCGATGAAGAATCTGCTCTCCAAGTTGAAATCAGAGACCTTTATCCTCGATCTGGCAGCGAAAAGCGCGCTGCCGAAGCTGGAGGGGTATAACTACCGTCTGGTCGATACCTCGACGCTGGAAGTGGAAGTGCTGCGCGAGCAGGGGATCAACAGCGTTTTTTCACAGCTGAGCGCGCAGGGCATTCAGGTATTAAGTATGCGTAACAAAGCGAACCGACTGGAAGAGCTGTTTGTCTCTCTGGTGCACGATAAACAAGGAGACAAGGCATGACGCATCTTTACTGGGTCGCGCTGAAAAGCATCTGGGCGAAAGAGATCAACCGCTTTATGCGTATCTGGGTGCAAACCCTGGTGCCGCCGGTTATCACCATGACGCTCTACTTCATCATTTTCGGTAACCTGATTGGTTCCCGCATCGGTGAGATGCACGGTTTCACCTATATGCAGTTCATCGTGCCGGGCCTGATCATGATGGCGGTGATCACCAACGCTTATGCGAACGTGGCCTCGTCGTTCTTCAGCGCCAAGTTCCAGCGCAACATTGAAGAGCTGCTGGTGGCGCCGGTGCCAACGCACGTCATCATCGCCGGTTACGTGGGCGGCGGCGTGGCGCGCGGGCTGTGCGTGGGGATCCTGGTAACGGCCATTTCGCTGTTCTTCGTGCCGTTCCAGGTTCACTCCTGGCTGTTCGTGGCGCTGACGCTGCTGCTGACGGCAATCCTGTTCTCGCTGGCCGGCTTGCTGAATGCGGTGTTCGCGAAAACGTTCGACGACATCAGCCTGATCCCGACCTTTGTGCTGACGCCGCTGACCTACCTCGGCGGGGTGTTCTACTCCCTGACGCTGTTGCCGCCGTTCTGGCAGGCGCTCTCGCACCTGAACCCGATTGTCTACATGATCAGCGGTTTCCGCTTCGGTTTCCTCGGCATTACCGACGTGCCGCTGTTCACCACCGTCGTCGTGCTGGCGGTGTTTATCGTGGCGTTCTACCTGCTGTGCTGGTATCTGATCCAGCGCGGTCGCGGCCTGCGCAGCTAAACCTCTGCTTTCTGCCCGGCGGCGTACCGTCTGCCGGGCACTTTCTTTGACAGTTATCACCGTAAACTAACCTTCACTCCGGTAAACTACTCGCCTGCTAAGGAGAGACGTTATGCTGGGATGGGTGATCACCTGCCACGATGAAGTGGCGCAGGAAATGCTGCTGAAGCTGGAGGCCCGATTTGGTCCCCTGGCGCAATGCCGCGCGGTAAACTACTGGCGAGGGCTAAGCACCAACATGCTCAGCCGAATGATGTGTGACGCGCTGCATGAAACCGACACCGGTGATGGGGTGATTTTTCTCACCGACAGATCGGGCGCGGCGCCTTATCGTTCAGCGGCATTAATGAGCCACAAGCACGATAATTGTGAAGTGATCTCCGGTATCAGCCTGCCATTACTCGAAGTCATGTACCCGCTACGCGCAACGTTGAGCAGCGCTGAGTTTCGCCACGCCATTGTGGCGCAGGGCTTGCCGGGCGTGAGTAGCTTATGGCACCAGCAGCAGAAAAACCCGCCTTTCGTTCTGCTTCACGATCTGTATAAGCATTAAACATTGGTATTGATGACGCTTTTGCTACAATGGCGGCTGATTTTCCGTGTCGATTTATATCCCATGCTCATGCGCGTTATCTTTATCCTTCTGCTACTGGTATCCGGTGGGGCGTCTGCCAGCCTGACCAGTCAGCAAGGCCTGCCTGCTCAATATATGCAAACCACTGAAGATGCGGCCATATGGGCGCAGGTGGGTAACGCCGTGGTGAACGTGGGTAACGTCCGCGCCGGGCAGATCCTCGCCGTTTTTCCGGCGGCAGCTGATTACTACGAATTTCGTTTTGGATTTGGCACGGGCTTTATTGATAAAGACCACCTTGAGAAAGTGCAGGGTAAACAACGCGTTGAGGATAGCCTGGGCGACCTCAACAAGCCGCTCAGTAATCAAAACCTCATTACCTGGAAAGACACACCTGTCTATAATGCCCCCAGCAGCGGAAGCGCGCCGTTTGGGACCTTAAGCGCCAATCTTCGCTATCCGATCCTGAATAAGCTGAAAGACCGCCTGAACCAGACCTGGTTCCAGATCCGTATCGGCAATCGTCTGGCGTGGATCAGCAGCCTGGACGCGCAGGAAGATAACGGGCTGCCGGTTCTGACCTATCATCATATCCTGCGTGATGAAGAGAACACCCGTTTTCGCCACACCTCCACGACGACCAGCGTACGCGCGTTTAATAACCAGATGGCCTGGCTACGCGATCAAGGCTATACCACGCTGACGATGTACCAGCTGGAAGGGTACGTACGTAACAAAATGAACCTCCCCGCGAAAGCGGTGGTGATCACCTTTGACGACGGCCTGAAGTCGGTGAGCCGCTACGCGTATCCGGTGCTGAAAAAGTATGGCTTCAACGCCACGGCGTTTATTATTTCATCCCGTATCAAGGGCCATCCGCAGAAGTGGGACCCAAAATCGCTACAGTTCATGAGCGTTCAGGAAATTAAGAGCATCCAGGACGTGTTCGACATCCAGTCTCACACCCATTTTCTGCATCGCGTGGATGGGTATAAACACCCCATCTTACTGAGCCGCAGCTATCATGTGATCCTGTTTGATTTTGAACGCTCGCGGCGTGCGCTGGCGCAGTTCAATCCGCGCGTGCTGTATCTGTCGTATCCGTTTGGCGGCTATGACAAAAAAGCGATAAAGGCGGCGAATGATGCCGGTTTCCATCTGGCCGTGACGACGATGAAGGGGAAGGTGAAGCCGGGGGATAATCCGTTCTTACTGAAACGCCTGTATATCTTAAGAACGGATTCGCTGGAGACGATGTCGCGGCTGATCAGTAATCAGCCGCAGGGGTAAGCGTCAGGCAACCTGAACCGGAATCGCCTTAGCGGTGCGCTTCATGTCGTTATCGCCTTCAAAGTAAGCGACCTTTGGCTGCCAGCGGCGCGCTTCTTCATCAGACATCATGACGAAGCTGGCGATGATCACAATATCACCTACGTCCGCGCAGTGTGCCGCCGCGCCGTTCACGGAGATGATTTTAGAGCCGCGCTCGGCGGCGATCGCGTACGTGGAGAAGCGTTTGCCGTTATTCACGTTCCAGATATCAATCGCTTCGTTTTCGAGAATACCCGCCGCGTCGAGAAAATCCTGGTCGATCGCGCAGGAGCCTTCATAGTGCAGGTCGGCCTGAGTGACTTTCACACGGTGAAGCTTACCTTGCAGCATTTTGCGAATCATTACGTTTACCTTTCATCTTCCGGGTAGAAAAACTACGCCAGCTCAACCACTTTGTTGTCGATAAGGCGGGCCTGGCCGAGCCATGCCGCCACCAGAATTACCGCACGTTTGCTGGTCTCTGAAAGCGCCAGAAGCGTGTCGGCATCCCGAATTTGCACGTCGTCAGCGCGAAGACCTTTGTCGTTCAGCGCCTGTTCAGCCAGAGCAACAATTTCTTCTGCGGTTAACTCTTTCGCCAGCAGCTGCTCTGCCATGGTATTCATGACCTTGCTTAAGCCCGGCGCAATTTTACGCTGTTCGGCGGTCAGGTAGCCGTTACGGGAACTGAGCGCCAGGCCGTCTTTCGCACGCACAATCGGCACGCCGACAATCTCTATGTCGTAGCCCATGTCGGCAACCATTTTGCGGATCAGCGCCAGCTGCTGGAAATCTTTCTCACCGAAGCAGGCGATGTCCGGCTGCACCAGGTTAAACAGCTTGCTGACGATGGTGGAGACGCCGCGGAAATGGCCCGGGCGGCTGGCGCCTTCCAGCATGGTGGAAATGCCCGGTACGTCCACGTAGGTCGCTTCACCGGTTCCCTGTGGATAAACGTCTGCCGGAGCCGGCGCGAAGACGATATCCGCATGACGTTTTTTGAGCTTCTCGCAATCTTCCTGCAAGGTGCGCGGGTAGCGCGCCAGATCGTCTTCACGATCGAACTGCATCGGGTTAACGAAGATACTGACTACCACGATATCTGCACGGGCTCTCGCTTCATCGACCAGCTTCATATGGCCGTCGTGCAGGTTGCCCATGGTTGGGACCAGTGCGATACGTTTACCTTCCTGACGCGCCCGGCGGATATGCTGGCGCAGCAGCGGCAGGGTTTCTATGATTAGCACACCATGACTCCTTAATGGAAACTGTGTTCTTCGCCCGGATACACGCCGGACTCAACCTCGGCAATATACTGCCGCACCGCAGCGCGCATGTCGCCTGCTTCTGTCAGGAAATTTTTGGCGAATTTTGGAATATGTCCGCCGGTGATCCCGAAGGCATCATGCATCACCAGAATCTGGCCGTCGGTGACGTTGCCCGCGCCGATGCCGATAACCGGAATCGACAGCGCCTCGGTGATGCGTTTAGCCAGCTCAACCGGCACGCACTCCAGCACCAGCAGCTGCGCGCCGGCGGCTTCCAGCGCCACGGCGTCATCGAACAGCGTCTGCGCCGCATCGCCGCGCCCCTGAACCTTGTAGCCACCAAAAATGTTTACTGACTGCGGCGTCAGCCCTAAGTGCCCGCAAACCGGCACGGCGCGTTCGGTGAGCATTTTCACCGTGTCCACCAGCCAGGCGCCGCCTTCAATTTTGACCATATTGGCGCCGGCGCGCATCACGGCTGCCGCATTTTCAAAGGCCTGTTCCGGGGTGGCGTACGCCATAAACGGCAGATCGGAAAGCAGCAGGCAGGTGGGGGCACCCCGGCGCACGGCGCGGGTATGGTATGCAATATCGTCGACCGTGACCGGCAGAGTGGAATCATGCCCTTGTACCGTCATCCCTAACGAATCTCCGACCAGCATGACGTTGATCCCCTCTTCGGCAAACAGTTTTGCGAAGCTGTAGTCATACGCGGTGATGGTGGCGAAGCGTTTTTTTTCCTGTTTGCATTTCTGCAATAAGGAGATGGTGGTTGGTTTCATACTGTTTCCTGATGGCCCAAAAGCGAATCTTTGCGCATTCTAACAGTAACATTCGAGGGAACAATGATTTTAGGCAATCGATTAACCACAATTAACAAATGGCTAATCGACGGTGACGCGGGATTACCAGCGGGCCGGTTTTTCCACGTTCAGGTTTTGCAGAACGGTCTTCAGCGAGATGCCGTCAGGGAAGGTGAGATCGGGGGCGATTTCAGACAGCGGCCAGAGCATAAACCCACGGTTTTTCATGTCGTAATGCGGAACGGTGAGGCGTTCGGTGTTAATCACCTCGTGGCCGAAAAGCATCATATCCAGGTCGAGCGTGCGCGGCCCCCAGCGTTCGGCTTTGCGGACGCGACCCTGCTGTAGCTCAATGCGCTGGGTGTTATCCAGCAGCGTTTCAGGATCAAGGACCGTTTCCAGCGCCACGGCGGCATTCAGATAGTCAGGCTGATCCTGCGGGCCGAGCGGTGGCGTACGATAAAACGAAGAGACCGCAACGATACGGCTTTGTGGGATCTCCCCCAGCGCCTGCACGGCAGCGTTAACCTGCTCCAGCGGAGAGGCCAGATTGCTGCCGATGGCGATATACGCGAGGGTCATGCTGTGCCTTCACGACGCGGTGCGCGCTTGCGCGGACGACGGTGACGACGGCGCGGTGCCGGCTCATCATCCAGATCCGTAAGCATATCTTTTTGCTCCGGTGGTGCAGAAACCTGAAACTCGCCCCACCACTGCGCCAGGCGCTGTAGCTCCGGGTTCCTTTCCACTTCAGCACGCAGAGAGAGCAGGTCGAACGCGGCGCGGAACTTCGGATGCTCCATCAGCTTCCAGGCGCGTTTACCCTGACGGCGGGACATGCGCAGCTGAAGCTGCCAGATATCACGCACCAGCGTGGTAATACGTTTCGGGATCGCCAGCGTGCGACAGCCTTCGTCCAGCACGTCGTTTGCCGCCAGCGCGAACGCATCATAATAGGCGAGACCGCTCTCCTGCGTGATGCGCTGTGCCGTTTCCAGCAGCGGATACCAGAACATGGCCGCGAACAGGAATGCCGGGTTAACACGCATATCGTTATGAATGCGGGTGTCAGTGTTCTTCAGCACCTGCGCAATCATCCGCTCCATTGCGCTGTCACCGTTTTCGGTGAAGTAGCGGGTAATGGTCGGGAACAGCGGCTGGAACAGGTTGTATTCACGCAGCAGATTGTAGGTTTCAAACCCGTAGCCTGCCTGGAGCAGCTTTAATGACTCTTCGAACAGACGGGCAGGGGGCACGTCGTTAATCAGCGTTGCCAGGCGTGGAATAGGTTCTGCGGTTTCCGGGCTGATACGCATGTTCAGCTTGGCGGCGAAACGCACGGCGCGCAGCATCCTGACCGGATCTTCGCGATAGCGCGTTTCTGGCGTGCCGATCAGACGAATCAGGCCGTCTTTCAGATCCTGCATGCCGCCGACGTAATCACGCACGGTGAAATCCGCCACGCTGTAGTAAAGGCTGTTGATGGTGAAATCGCGACGCTGAGCATCTTCTTCAATAGAGCCGAAGATGTTGTCGCGCAGCAGCATGCCGTTTTGACCGCGCTGGGAAGTGGTGCGATCGTTGACGCCCGCTTCGTGGTGACCGCGGAAGGTCGCCACTTCAATAATTTCCGGGCCAAACATCACGTGCGCCAGACGGAAACGGCGGCCAACCAGACGGCAGTTGCGGAATAATTTACGCACCTGCTCAGGCGTGGCGCTGGTCGTCACGTCGAAATCTTTTGGCTTTTTGCCCAGCAGTAAATCGCGAACCCCGCCGCCGACGAGATAGGCCTCGTAGCCTGCTTTATTCAGACGATAGAGCACCTTGAGGGCATTTTCACTGATATCTTTGCGGGAAATGTTGTGCTGCTCACGCGGAACGACCGACATGTGTGGCTGTGCAATAGCGTCGTTCGCCATGCTCTCTTCGCGGCTCAGCACTTTACGGCAAAAATTAGCGACTCGGGTAAAAATAGTACACCTCGTAGTGTGTTTTGTTATCAAAAAAGCGGCTAATCATAGCTCAGCGCAACGCATTTGAGAATGCTGGATTTTTGGCACGGCCATTAGCGTCCAGCCAGCAACCGCTCTTTTCAGCAATTCATCCAGACTCAGATCCTGCCATTCCTGCGTTACATTCTGGTTGAGAAATCGCAGCGCGTCGATCAAAACCGGGCGCGGATCGCCGTCAGGCAGCGCCGGGGCATGGTTCTGTTTTGACAGCTTATTCCCCTGTTCATTGACCGCCAGCGGCAGATGGATGTAATCCGGCACCGTCCAGCCAAACTGCTGGTAAAGCGATATCTGCCGCACGGTAGGTTCGACGAGATCCGCTCCACGCACGATTTCCGTGACGCCCTGAAAATGGTCATCGACAACGACCGCCAGATTATAGGCAAACAGACCATCACGACGGTGAATAATAAAATCCTCACGCGCCAGGCGTTCGTCCGCCTGAAGGGTGCCTGAGAGCACGTCGGTAAAGTGCGTCACCGGAGAGCGCTGTATCAGCCGTACGGCGGCATTTTCAGGACCGTTGTGCAGCGTACGGCAGTGGCCGTCGTAAACACCACCCACGCTCTGAATACGCGCGCGCGTGCAGGTGCAGTTATAGGAAAGACCCTGTTCAGCAAGCCATGCCAGGCGTTCACGGTAGGCATCATGGCGTTGAGACTGCCAGAGCACTTCGCCGTCCCAGTGAAGACCGTAATGTTCCAGCTGACGCAGAATGGTTTCTGCTGCACCGGGAACTTCACGCGGAGGATCGATATCTTCAATGCGGACCAGCCATTTACCCTGACGGGCGCGAGCCTGTAGGTAGCTGCCTAGCGCGGCAATTAATGAGCCGAAGTGTAATTCACCGGAGGGAGATGGCGCAAAGCGCCCAATATAGTGAGATTCAGACATATCAACGGTAACAAGGCGGGAGAGACTCCCGCCTTTGCAGTAGTGAGAGGGCGGGCGTTAACCGGCCATCTGTTTTTCGCGGATTTCTGCCAGCGTTTTACAGTCGATGCACAGATCGGCTGTTGGACGCGCTTCCAGGCGACGAATACCGATTTCAACACCGCAGGATTCGCAGTAGCCAAAATCTTCGTCCTCGACCTTCTTCAGCGTTTTTTCGATCTTTTTGATCAGTTTGCGCTCGCGGTCACGGTTACGCAGTTCGAGGCTGAACTCTTCTTCCTGAGCGGCACGGTCGACCGGATCCGGGAAGTTAGCAGCTTCATCCTGCATATGTGTAACGGTGCGATCGACTTCATCCCTGAGTTGATTACGCCATGCTTCAAGAATACGCTTGAAGTGCGACAGCTGGGCTTCGTTCATATACTCTTCGCCCGGCTTCTCTTGATACGGCTCCACCCCAGCGATGGCGAGAATACTCAGGGACGATGTTTTACGGTTTTGCCCTTCTTGCATGTTGCTTCTCCTTAACACGCACTATCGATCCCCATGTTGGGGGAAAAATCAGGTCGCTATAAATAGCAGATGCTTTTCCGTATGGCAATTATCTAAACGTAACACTTGACAACCCTGTGAGGAAAAGCGTATTTGCGCACGCGGCCAGAACACTTATTAGTCAATCGTCTAATCCCTTATAAGACAATGGGAAGAGAGGATCTCAGAGTCATATTATCGGCAGAAAGTTCCGCTTTATAAGCCAAAATCTCTACCCCCTGCTTTTGTGCCTCATTCAACAATTGCGCGTATTTAGGATCAATATGACGGGCCGGGGAAAACCGTTCAATGGCTGAATGCAGAACCGCAAACAGCAACACGGCGCGCTTGCCCGCCGCCGCCACACTCATTAGCTCTCGCAGATGCTTCTGGCCACGTAGCGTTACCGCATCCGGAAAGAAGCCGTTTTCCTGTTCTGCTAACGTCACTGATTTCACTTCAATATAGCACTCAGGCCGGTCTTCCGCCTGGAGCATAAAATCAATTCTGCTGCCTTCATCGCCATATTTCACTTCGCTTTTTTGCGTGCCGTAACCCACAAGTTCAGGAAGGGTTCCCTGGGTCAGGGATTCCTTAACCAGCTGATTGGCGCGCAGGGTATTAACGCAAATAAATGCCCCGTTTTGCGTTTCGGTCATTTCCCAGGTATGGGGATATTTGCGTTTAGTATTTTCTGAAGTGGAATACCAGACCGTATCACCCGGCGTGGCGCAACCGGTCATGGCGCCGGTGTTAGGGCAGTGCAGCGTGAGCGTTTCGCCCTCAGGCGTGATTACATCAGCGAGAAAGCGTTTGTAACGCTGGATCAGCGTGGCGGGCTGGAGTGCAGGGCTAAACTTCATCAGGATTCCTTAGCGTGTCGCCCAGCGTCCAGCGCTGGAGCGGAGTATAGCGGGTGCGTCCTTGTACAAAGGCAGATTCGTAAAGCGCAAATTCCTTCACCTCAAAGGACCAGTGAAAGCCCGGTGGCGGGATGGCAACGGCCTGACCCGCATCGCGCAGCAGGGTAATGTGGGGATGAAACGGCTGCGGGCTCTGGTAACAGCCGCTGCGCGCGGCCTGCGCTCGCAGCATGCTGGCGAGCTGGAGCAGCCCGCGAGGGGGCTGACGCGTCCCCAGCCAGACCACCCGAGAGCGCAGCCATTGCCCGGCATCGTCAAGATGCAGCGTAAACCCCGGCTGGGAAATGCGTCCGGCCAGTGCGCTTAAGGCGCGCTGCTTTTCAGCGCTTACCTCGCCGAGAAACGCTAACGTCAGGTGCATATTGGCGGCAGCGACAGGGCGGCCCGCTTCTGCCGGGAAGTGGCTGGCGCGCCAGCGAACAATTTGCCGTTGAAGCGAGGCGGGTAATTCAATGGCGAAGAATAGCCGTTTTGACTCAGACATGCGCAAGACTCGGTAATGATATGCGCCGATGCTACAATGTACGCCGATTAATGTTAACCCTCTGGAGCCGTAAGTGTCTTCTTTGCCCGTTGCCGTCGTCCTTCCTGAGCTTCTTGCCGCCTTAGAACATGCGCCACAGGTTTTGCTCAGCGCGCCCACGGGAGCGGGTAAATCTACCTGGCTGCCCCTGCAAATCCTGCGTGAGGGGAACATCAGCGGGAAAATTATCCTGCTGGAGCCGCGCAGGCTGGCCGCGCGCAACGTGGCGCAGCGCCTGGCGGAACTGCTGAATGAAAAACCGGGCGAGACGGTAGGGTACAGGATGCGCGCCGAAACCTGCGTTGGCGCGTCCACGCGGCTGGAGGTGGTCACCGAGGGTATTCTCACCCGTATGCTGCAAAACGATCCGGAGCTGACCGGCGTCGGGCTGGTGATCCTTGATGAATTTCACGAGCGCAGCCTACAGGCCGATCTGGCCCTTGCGCTGCTGCTCGACGTTCAGCAGGGGCTGCGCGACGACCTTCGCCTGCTGATTATGTCGGCGACGCTGGATAACGAGCGGCTCCGGCAGACGCTCCCCGACGCGCCGATGATTGCCTCCGAAGGACGAGCCTTTCCGGTTGAGCGCCGCTATCAGCCGCTGCCTGCCCATCAGCGCGTTGACGAAGCCGTTGCCATCGCCACCGCCACCGCCGAACTGCTCCGCCAGGAGCCCGGCTCGCTGCTGCTGTTTTTACCCGGCGTAGGTGAAATCCAGCGCGTACAGGAGCAGCTGGCGTCACGGGTGAGCAGCGATGTCGCGCTTTGTCCGCTGTATGGCGCCCTGTCGTTAAGCGACCAGCGCAAAGCAATCCTTCCCGCCCCGGCGGGGCAGCGCAAAGTGGTGCTGGCGACCAATATTGCCGAAACCAGTTTGACCATCGAAGGCATTCGCCTTGTGGTGGACAGTACACAGGAGAGAGTCGCCAGCTTTGATCCGCGCACCGGGCTGACCAGGCTGCTGACGCAGCGTATTAGCCAGGCCTCGATGGTGCAGCGCGCAGGGCGAGCCGGGCGTCTTGAGCCGGGTATTTGTCTGCATTTAACCAGCGCCGAGCAGGCGGAGCGTGCGGCATTACAAAGCACGCCTGAAATTTTACAAAGCGATCTCTCCGGGCTGGTGATGGATTTGATGCAGTGGGGCTGCCCGGATCCTGACCAGCTCACCTGGCTTAATCCTCCGCCTGTCGTGAACCTCACCGCCGCGCGCAGCCTGCTGACCCAGCTTGGCGCGCTGGAAGGCGAGCGACTGACGGCGCGCGGCCAGAAAATGGCGGCGCTGGGCAACGATCCGCGACTGGCAGCGATGCTGGTGGCCGCGCAGGGCGAAGATGAAATTGCCACGGCTGCGAAACTGGCGGCTATTCTTGAGGAGCCGCCGCGCGGCGGCAGCAGCGATCTGGGGCAGGCCTTTTCACGCAATCAGGGAAACTGGCAGCAGCGGGCACAGCAGCTATGTCATCGCCTGAAGTGCCGGGGAGGATCGCCTGACAGCGATAAAATGACTTCTCTGCTGGCACAGGCTTTTCCGGACAGGATTGCGCGCCGCCGCGGACTTGATGGCCGCTATCAGCTGGCAAACGGGATGGGCGCGATGCTCGACAGCGATGATGCCCTGACGCGTCATGAATGGCTCATTGCCCCTCTGCTGCTACAGGGCAGCCATTCCCCGGATGCGCGCATTTTGCAGGCGATTGCGGTGGATATTGACGCACTGACGCGTGCCTGTCCGCAACTGCTTCAGCAATCTGACATCGTCGAATGGGATGATGCCCAGGGTACGCTGAAGGCGTTCCGTCGTAGTCAGATTGGTAAACTGACGCTCGGGACGACACCGCTGGCGAAGCCGTCGGAAGAAGAGTTACACCAGGCGATGCTGAACGGCATTCGGGAAAAAGGGCTGAGCGTACTGAACTGGACACCGGAGGCGGAGCAGTACCGTATTCGTCTGCACTGCGCCGCGAAATGGCTGCCGGCATACGGCTGGCCGGCGGTGGATGACGATACCCTGCTCGCGACGCTTGAACAGTGGCTACTGCCGCAGATGAGCGGCGTGCACTCGCTGCGCGCCCTTAAGGCGCTTGATGTTAAGGCAGCGTTACAGAATTTACTGGACTGGTCGTTACGTCAACGTCTGGATAGTGAACTGCCTGGGCATTACACTGTGCCAACCGGGAGCCGGATTGCTATTCGTTATCATGAGGATAATCCTCCGGCGCTGGCGGTTCGGATGCAGGAGATGTTTGGTGAGGCCACCACGCCGTCGATCGCTGAAGGGCGCGTGCCGTTAGTGCTTGAGCTGCTTTCGCCCGCGCATCGTCCCTTGCAGATCACCCGCGATCTGGGCGCGTTCTGGGCGGGGAGCTATCGTGACGTGCAGAAAGAGATGAAAGGGCGGTACCCCAAACACGTCTGGCCGGACGATCCGGCGAATACCGCGCCGACGCGGCGCACGAAGAAATATACGTGATGAATCGAAAGGGGGAGTGCGGCCTGATGCTCTCACCCCGGCCCTCTCCCACGGGGAGAGGGAGAAACAAACTTTGAGAGATTTCTTCTTTCACTGACCTGTGCAAGATAAGAAAATCTGGCCTTTGCGCCTGAATGTTGCGGAGAAAAAGCATGGCGGGGAATGACCGCGAGCCAATAGGACGTAAGGGAAAGCCAGCGCGTCCGGCGAAAGAAAAGGTAAGCCGTCGTCGCCTCAGAGATGAGGAGTATGACGATGACTATGAAGACGATTATGAGGATGAAGAACCGATGCCGCGTAAAGGGAAAGGCAAAGGGCGTAAGCCTCGTGGGAAGCGCGGCTGGTTCTGGCTGCTGCTGAAGCTGTTCATTGTTTTTGTTGTTCTGATCGCGATTTACGGCGTGTATCTGGATCAGAAGATCCGCAGCCGTATCGACGGGAAAGTCTGGCAATTGCCGGCGGCAGTGTATGGTCGCATGGTGAACCTTGAGCCGGACATGTCCATCAGCAAAAACGAGATGGTGAAACTGCTGCAAGCTACGCAGTACCGTCAGGTCACGAAAATGACCCGTCCGGGCGAATTTACCGTCCAGGCGAAAAGCATTGAGATGATCCGCCGTCCGTTCGACTTCCCGGACAGCAAAGAGGGCCAGGTGCGCGCGCGTCTGACCTTTGACGGCGATCGCCTGGAAACCATTGAGAACATGGATAACGATCGCCAGTTCGGTTTCTTCCGTCTCGATCCGCGCCTGATCACCATGCTGTCGTCCGCAAACGGCGAACAGCGCCTGTTCGTGGCGCGTAACGGCTTCCCGGATCTGCTGGTGGATACCCTGCTGGCAACCGAAGACCGTCACTTCTACGAGCACGACGGTATTAGCCTCTACTCCATTGGCCGTGCGGTGCTGGCGAACCTGACCGCCGGGCGTACGGTGCAGGGGGCGAGTACGCTTACCCAGCAGCTGGTGAAAAACCTGTTCCTCTCCAGCGAGCGCTCTTACTGGCGTAAAGCCAACGAAGCGTACATGGCCGTGCTGATGGATGCGCGCTACAGCAAGGATCGTATCCTTGAGCTGTACATGAACGAGGTGTACCTCGGCCAGAGCGGCGATAACGAAATCCGCGGCTTCCCGCTGGCGAGCCTGTACTACTTTGGCCGTCCGGTGGAAGAGCTGAGTCTTGATCAGCAGGCGCTGCTGGTGGGCATGGTTAAAGGGGCGTCAATCTATAACCCGTGGCGCAACCCGAAACTGGCGCTGGAGCGTCGTAATCTGGTGCTGCGTCTGCTGCAACAGCAGCAGGTGATTGACCAGGAGCTGTACGACATGCTGAGCGCGCGTCCGCTGGGCGTTCAGCCGCGCGGTGGCGTGATCTCCCCGCAGCCTGCCTTTATGCAGATGGTGCGTCAGGAGCTGCAATCTAAGCTTGGAGATAAAGTAAAAGATCTCTCCGGAGTGAAGATCTTTACCACCTTTGACTCCGTGGCGCAGGATGCGGCAGAAAAAGCGGCGGTGGAAGGTATTCCGGTTCTGAAGAAGCAGCGTAAGCTGAGCGATCTGGAAACCGCGATGGTGGTGGTTGACCGCAACACCGGTGAAGTTCGCGCCATGGTGGGCGGTGCCGAGCCGCAGTATGCGGGCTATAACCGTGCGATGCAGGCGCGTCGTTCGATTGGTTCTCTGGCAAAACCGGCGACCTATCTGACCGCGCTGAGCCAGCCGAACCTCTATCGCCTGAACACCTGGATTGCCGATGCGCCCATCTCCCTGCGCCAGCCTAACGGCCAGGTATGGTCTCCGCAGAACGACGATAAGCAGTTCAGCGGTCAGGTGATGCTGGTGGATGCGTTAACCCGCTCAATGAACGTGCCGACGGTTAACCTCGGGATGGCGCTGGGCCTGCCGGCCATCACCGATACCTGGCAGAAGCTGGGCGTGCCGAAAGATCAGCTGCACCCTGTTCCGGCCATGATCCTGGGGGCGCTTAACCTGACGCCAATCGAAGTGGCCCAGGCGTTCCAGACCATCGCCAGCGGCGGTAATCGTGCTCCGCTTTCCGCCCTGCGTTCGGTGATAGCGGAAGATGGCTCCGTGCTGTATCAAAGCTTCCCGCAGGCTGAGCGCGCGGTTCCGGCGCAGGCAGCCTATATGACGTTATGGACGATGCAGCAGGTTGTACAGCGCGGTACCGGGCGTCAGCTGGGGGCGAAGTATCCGGGTCTGCATCTGGCAGGTAAAACCGGGACCACCAACAACAACGTTGATACCTGGTTTGCCGGTATTGACGGCCGTGAAGTGGTGATCACCTGGGTGGGTCGCGACAACAACCAGCCGACCAAACTGTATGGTGCAAGCGGTGCAATGTCGATTTACCAGCGCTATCTGGCAAATCAGTCTCCGGTGCCGCTGAACCTCGTTGCGCCGGAAGATATCGTCGATATGGGCGTGGACAGCTCAGGTAACTTCATCTGCGGCGGCGGCGTGCGTTCGCTGCCGGTCTGGACGACCAATCCGGATGCGCTGTGCCAGCAAAGCCAGCCTGAGCAGCCAACGGGCAATCCGTTTGACCAGTCTTCTCAGCCTCAGCAGCCGCAGCAGCAACAGCCGCAGCAGCAGGACGAGAAGAAAGACAGCGACGGCGTCGCCGGCTGGATCAAGGACATGTTCGGCGGAAATTAATTAATTCCCTGAATTTAAAAGCCGCTTTCTCGTAAAGCGGCTTTTTTTATTTCTCTCCGTTGCTTTATTATAATTATTAAATACTGATTGTAGAATTATTAATCTTATAGCTTGGTTTTATAAATCAGGAGGTTGTAATAATCGTGACCGATTTTACCCTTTTGCACGCTGGACATGATAAAGACTAATCTGATGTAATCCCGCCATGAAATTCATCATTCATCAGGACATTCTTATTTGGATGGGGTGGAAAATGAATGATGTCTCGCTTTACCTGACATTCTGATGCAAATTCGCTTTGCCGGGAATGGATACCTTCATCAGCAAATATAAGGATATTGTTATGCGTAAATATATTATTACTTCTTTACTGAGCGGAAGCATTTTGGCGGCGCTGTCGCTTCCGGTTTTAGCATCGAATGATTCCGGCACCGTGAACTTTGCCGGGAAAATTGTTGCGGATACCTGCGAAATTAACGTTGATGGCACCGGTACGAATGCATCGACCGTAACGTTTGCCGATACCTATCCTTCGGATTATAGCGGCGACGGCTCGGTGGGAACGTCAAAAGCGTTCAAAATTGAGGTGAAGAAATGTGACCCGCTGGTCGCAAAACTGAACCTGAAGTTCAGCGGCTCCACCACGGACGCCGCCTACAAACGTCTTCAGAACGATCTGACCGGTGAAGGTAACGCCACCAACGTCGGTATCATTGTCAGCAATGAGAATGGCACGAAAGGGGACGTGATTTTTGACGGATCTACCCCTGACGCGGGCACTGACGTTGCGAACGATGCGACGGGGCAGGCTGCTTCCGTCTTTAACTACACCGCGAAGGTTATTCAGGTTGGAGAAGACGCGCCAACGGCGGGTCATTATGCCTCCTCTGCCACGTTCGAGGTTGTTTATCGCTAAAAAAATCGGGCAGCCTGAAAAGGCTGCCTTCTGGAACGCAGGATGAAACCTTTAATTAAAGTGTTATGCGGCTGCCTGGTTATTTCCTGCTGTACAGCGCAGGCCAGCGTGGTTCTCGGTGGAACGCGAATCGTTTATCCATCGAATAAGTCTGAAGTGCAAATTGCCCTCAAAAATAAAGATCCTCATACGCGTTATTTGGTACAGAGCTGGGTAAGCTATCCCGATAATGCGAAAGCGCCCTTTGTTATCACACCTCCCGTGTATAAATTACAGGAAAATCGCCAGACGCTTTTACATATTATTTTTACCGGAGATAAAAAAAGCCTGCCTGCGGATCGGGAATCGCTATTTCTGGCTAACGTTAAATCCGTTTCGGCCTTATCACCGGAATTAAAAGATAAGAATACCCTTCAGTTTGCGATGAAGACGCGTCTGAAGCTGTTCTGGCGCCCTGCGCAACTGAAAGAAACGGACGCGCTACACGCCTTTGAAAAAATCACGTTTCGCCGTCAGGGGGACACCCTGATTGCAAAAAATTCCAAGCCTTTTTACGTCTCATTTGGCGAACTGGCCGTTGGCGGCAAAAGCGTGCCGGTGGTGGATAACAAAACCACGCCAGGAGCGATTTCCATGATGGTTGCGCCATTCAGCGAGCAGCGTTTCGCCCTGCCCGGATCGGCAAAAGGCGTCGTGACGTGGACGGCAATCAATGATTTCGGCGCGCAAACCCCTCAACGCAGTCAGGCACTGTAAACCGATCATGCTGGTATCGTATGTCATCATCGTCACGGCTCAAACAGGTTCTGAAGGGGATCGCGCTGGCATTGCTGGCCGCGATCCAGCCTGCGGCGGCTGATGATGACTTCAATCTGCGGATTCTGGAGCTGGATACACCGCTTGAAAATACCGCAACGCTGAAAAATTTCATCAATGATAACGGCCTGCTGCCCGGCAGTTACCAGACCACGATCCTCTGGGACGGGGATGTGCTGGATAAGCGCCCCGTAACGTATGTTCTCTCGGCGGACAAACAGCGCCTGCTGCCTGAGCTGACCAAAGCCGAGCTGCGCGCGCTGGGAGTAAAGGTCGATGCCATTGCCGATATGGCCGGGCTGGACGACGCGGCGCACATCGACGATATCTCCCGTTTTATAAAAAATGCCCGCTACGAATTTAATCAGGATAATCAGACGCTGACGCTGGTTATCCCCCAGATGTACCGCGATCGGGCGACGGCAGGGGCCATCAGCCCTAAGCTGTGGGATGACGGTGCTCCGGCGGCCTGGACCAGCTATCAGCTTAGCGGTTCGCAGCAGCGCTATAGCGGGGGCAATACCTCGTCAACCTGGCTGGGCCTGGACTCCGGTATTAACGTGGGCGCATGGCGCCTGCGCAACAACAGTACCTGGAGCGATACTGCCGGCTGGGACGCTATCGCCACCACGCTACAGCGCGACGTTAAGCCCCTGCAAAGCCAGATGGAGATCGGCCAGACCTATACCAACGGTGAACTTTTCGACAGCATTCAAATGACCGGGGTGAAGCTCGAGACCGATACGTCCATGCTTCCCACCGGCCAGCAGGGTTTTGCTCCGGTCATACGCGGCATTGCGAACAGCGACGCGAAGGTCACCGTGAAGCAAAACGGCTACACGATTTACCAGAGCAACGTCTCGCCGGGGCCGTTCGCGATCCGTGATTTGAGCCAGGTGGCGTCGGGCACCGATCTGGAAGTGACCGTCGAAGAGGCCGATGGCAGCGAGCACAGCTTTATCCAGGCCAGCGCGTCGGTGCCGGTGCTCCAGCGCGAAGGAAACCTGAAATATTCTCTGGCGATGGGGCGCTATCGCGGCAGCGAGGGCGAGAATGCGCCTGCGTTTGCCCAGGGAACGGCGATCTATGGCTTTCCGTATGGCATAACGGCCTATACCGGCGTGCTGGGCGCGTCGCTCTATCACGCGGCGCTGGTCGGGGCGGGGGCGGATTTGGGGCGCTTCGGTTCGGCATCGGTGGATGTCACGGGTGCCCGCACCGCTTTTGATGACGGTCGTGATGACGCGAGCGGATTATCCTGGCGCGCGCAATATGCGAAAGATATTCCGGATACGAATACCACCGTCACGCTTGCCAGCTACCGCTACTCCACCGCCGGTTTTTATACCTTTCAGGAGGCGATTGACCAGCGCGACGATGAGATAGACGACGGGATTTATACCTATCGCCTGACCAACAACCGGCGAAGCCGTATGCAGCTTAACCTTTCTCAGCGCCTTTCGGACTGGGGGTCGGCTTACCTGAACACCTATCAGCAGGATTACTGGGACATGGATGGCCGCGAGCGCAGCGTCAGCGCCGGGCTGAGCTCCAGCTGGCGCGATATCTCCTGGTCATTAAGCTACAGCCTGACCCGGACGCCCGATGCGGATGCTGACCGGCAGATGGCCCTGACGCTGAATATTCCCTTCTCCCACTGGCTGCCCAACGCCTGGGCGAGCTACAGCGTCAACACCGCCAGCGGAGGTTTTGTTTCGCATCAGGTGGGGCTCGGCGGCACCGCGCTTGAGGATAATAAGCTCAGCTACAGCCTTCAGCAGACGTATGCTAATCACGATACCGGCTACGGCGGCAGCCTGTCCGGCCGCTATCGGGGAGCCTCCGGCGATCTGGGGCTGGGGTACAGCTATGGCGGCGATAACCGGCAGTGGAACTACAGCGCGCAGGGCTCCGTCGTGGCGCATGAGCATGGCGTGACCTTAGGGCAGCCGGTCCGCGACGCGTTCGCCGTTGTGCATATCGAGGGCGGCGACAACGTTAAGGTTCAGAACGGTCGGGGGATTTCAACCGATCGCTTTGGCAACGCGGTTGTCCCGTCGCTGACGGCCTACCGGCATAACGTCATCACGGTAAATACCCAGGATCGGGACGATATCGATATTGAGGCAGCGACGCAGGATCTTGTCCCGACGAAAGGGGCGGCGCTGGCCGCAACGTTCGACGCGCGCGTCGGGCGGCGGGCGCTGGTCACGTTGCTTCATCGGGGCAAGGCCGTACCGTTCGGGGCCGTGCTCGCCCTGCAAAACGCGACCGCCATCGTGGGAGACGAAGGGGAAGTGTATTTAACCGGGCTGCGCGGCAGCACAGCGTTTAACGTGCAGTGGGGAGAAGAGGGGGACACGCAGTGCCGCGGCACGCTCGACGTGCCCGCCGACGGCGCGACAGGCATTTTTAAAACAACGGTAAACTGCCAATAAAATGGGTGAAACAATGCGTCTACACTTTTCATTTTCCTCGCTTATCGCCTGCGCGTTGGCGCTGGGCGCGGTTATCTTTATTCACCCGGCGAGTGCCAGCTGTAGCTTTAGCGGCGGCGAGGGCAACGGCGGGGTCGTCACGTTCCAGCTGCCTGCGGTCATCGCCGTTGCGCCTGACGCGCCGGTGGGCACCGTGATTTATGACGGTAGCGTTGAAAGTCATGAAATTACCGTGGATTGCGGTGGCGCCGACGCCCAGATCCGCCGCGGCTATTTGTCCATCACCAGCGCCGACGCGCGCGAAGACGTCATGCCCGGCGTGTACAGAACCAACGTGCCGGGAATCGGGATCCGCGCTGCCTCATCCACGGAAAAGCACCCCAGCTATACGTCAGGCGATCTCGTGCGCCCATGGGACTTTCTGGGAACCATGCATGGTTATTCGCATCAGGTATTGACCTTCCGCGCCGCCGCGCAGCTGCTGGTGATCGGGAATGTTGAAGAGGGGAACCTCGATACCGGACGATTAACCGCGCAGGATACGCTGGGCGGCGCGGTTATCGGCGAAATGCGCTTCTCGCCCACCAGCGTGCGCATTACGACCAATACCTGTAACCTGGTCGACCGGAATATTTACGTCCCGCTGAAGACCGTTAATACGCAGGATTTCACCTGCCAGTACACTGGCGTGCTGACCGATAACAGCTTTAAAATTGAGATAAGCGAGTGTGCGGCAGGCACAAAGGTGGATTATCAGTTTACGAGCACAGGATCGACGGGCGTCACAAACGGAAATACGTTAGGCATTGCCGCCGGGGATCATGCCGCCGCGGGAGTCGGGATCCAGATTCTGGACGGCAATAATACGGTGCTGCAATTCGACCATAGCTATACGGCGATAACCAGCACGCAGGATAACGTGCCCGTGGAAATTCCGCTGAAAGCGCGCTACGTCAAAACGGGAGAGGTGAAAGCCGGCAAGGTTGATGCGGTTGCCACTTTTGAACTTTTTTATCGCTGATCGCCGCCCGCCCGCGAGGGTTTTTACGATCATTTCCCTACACTTTTTAACCCTCTCTTTTCATCTGGTTATTTCTTAAACCCTCAATTCTTGTAGGGCCGCATATCGCTTGCTATGCCGCCAGCGTTTCGCATATTATTCTGCGGTCATAATAATAATTCTCGTTTACGTTATCATTCACCTTTTTCATCAGAGATCCATCATGGCGCTTTCCAATACTGCTCAGCCAATTAACACGTCGCTGCGTAAAATCGCAGCCGTCGTAGCCACAGCGGTTGCCGGCATGTCTGCTTACGCACAGGCCGCTGAAACCCCCAAAAAAGAAGAAACCATCACCGTGACTGCCGCACCGGCTGCACAGGAAAGTGCCTGGGGTCCTGCACCGACGATTGCGGCAAAACGTACCGCAACGGCGACGAAAACCGATACACCGATTGAGAAAACCCCGCAGTCTATTTCCGTGGTAACACGCGAAGAGATGGACATGAAACAGCCGGGGACGGTTAAACAGGCGTTGGCCTATACCCCAAGCGTTTTCGCAACGCGCGGCTCATCCACAACTTACGATGTGGTTTCGATTCGTGGTTTCACTACCTCCAGCACCGTGAATACCAACCAGTATCTGGATGGTATGAAGTTGCAGGGGGACAACTACTCTGAAGCGTCCATGGATCCGTACTTCCTTGAGCGCGTAGAGCTGCTGCGTGGCCCGACGTCCGTACTGTATGGTAAAAGCCATCCGGGCGGCGTGGTAAGCATGGTCAGCAAGCGTCCGACTACTGAACCGTTGAAAGAAATTCAGTTCAAAATGGGGACGGATAACCTCTGGCAGACCGGGTTTGATTTCAGCGACGCGATTGACGATAACGGCGTATGGTCATACCGTCTGACCGGCCTGGGACGCAGCGAGAACGCGCAGCAGGATATGGTGAAGTCTACTCGTTACGCGATTGCGCCGTCTTTCAGCTGGCGCCCCGATGATAAAACCGACTTCACTTTCCTGAGCAACTTCCAGAGCGATCCGGATGCAGGTTACTACGGCTGGCTGCCGCGTGAAGGTACGGTCGTGCCTTACTATGATGCAGCCGGAAAGGCGCATAAGCTGCCGACCGACTTCAACGAAGGCGATGAAGACAACAAGATCTCCCGCCGTCAGAAAATGGTGGGGTATAGCTTCGCGCATGAATTTAACGACACCTTCACCGTGCGCCAGAACCTGCGGTACACCAAAATCAACACGCTTTACCGTTCAGTTTACGGTAACGGCTATATCGCCCCGGCCCAGATCAGCCGTGCGTACGTCCGTTCTGATGAAGACCTGAACTCGTTTACGGTTGATACCCAACTCCAGTCAAAATTCGCGACCGGCGCCGTTGACCATACGCTGCTGACGGGTGTGGATTACCTTCGCATGCGCAATGACATTGATGCTGACTACGGCACTGCCGATCCCATCAGCATGAATAATCCGCAGCACGGCAACGCGAACGTCAATGTGAACTTCCCGTATGCCATGCTCAATCGCCAGGAGCAGACCGGGCTCTATGCGCAGGATCAGGCGGAATGGGATAAGTGGGTACTCACCATGGGTGGCCGCTATGACTTTGCGAAAACGTCTGCCTTTAACCGTAATAACGGGACCACTGCGGAAATCAACGATCGGGCATTCACCTGGCGCGGGGGGATTAACTACCTGTTCGACAACGGTATCACCCCATACTTCAGCTACAGCGAATCCTTCGAGCCTATTTCGGGTACCACCCAGGGCGGCAAACCGTTCGATCCGGCTCGCGGCAAGCAGTATGAAGCGGGCGTGAAGTATGTGCCGAAAGATCTGCCTGTTGTAGTGACGGCAGCGGTATACCAGCTGACCAAGAACAACAACCTGACCGCCGATCCGGCGAACCCGACCAGCGGCTTTAGCGTGCAGGGCGGTGAAATTCGCTCCCGTGGCTTTGAGCTGGAAGCGAAAGCGGCGGTGTCGGCTAACGTGAACGTGACGGCGGCCTACAGCTATACCGATGCGGAATATACCCACGATACCTGGTATGAAGGACGTCGTCCGGCGGAAGTGCCGCGCAACATGGCGTCCCTGTGGGCAGATTACACCTTCCACGAGACCGCGCTGAGCGGCCTGACCGTCGGTGCGGGCGCGCGTTATATCGGTGACACCGTTTCCTACTACTCTTCGGCGTCGCCTAAAGCCTATGAGTCCTTTAACGTCGCGGGCTATGCTCTGGCGGATGCGACGGTGAAATACGATCTGGCGCGCTTTGGTTTGCCGGGCTCTTCCGTCGGCGTCAACGTGAACAACATCTTTGACCGCGAGTACGTCTCCAGCTGCTACAGCGAGTATGCATGCTACTGGGGAGCAGGACGCCAGGTTGTCGCCACCGCGACCTTCCGCTTCTAACCTCTTTATGGGCACGGTTCGCCGTGCCCTTTTTATTTAAGTTGGCTGACATGCAGGATAATAAAACGCAATCCGACTCCACCTTCACGCTCAACAATCTCTCCTTCCGCGTACCCGGGCGTACCTTGTTGCATCCGCTCTCTTTGACCTTTCCCGCAGGTAAAGTTACCGGCTTAATCGGCCACAATGGTTCGGGTAAATCGACCCTGCTCAAGATGCTGGGCCGCCATCAGCCGCCGTCCGAGGGCGACATTCTGCTGGATGACCATCCGTTGGCAAGCTGGAGCAGTAAGGCCTTTGCCCGCAAGGTGGCCTATCTGCCGCAGCAGCTGCCGCAGGCGGAGGGGATGACGGTGCGCGAGCTGGTGGCGATTGGACGTTATCCGTGGCACGGTGCGCTCGGGCGTTTTGGCGTCGCTGACAGAGAGAAAGTGGAAGAGGCGATTACGCTGGTCGGGCTCAAACCGCTGGCGCACCGTCTGGTGGATAGCCTGTCCGGCGGCGAGCGTCAGCGCGCGTGGATCGCGATGCTGGTGGCGCAGGATAGCCGCTGCCTGCTGCTCGACGAACCTACCTCGGCGCTGGATATTGCCCATCAGGTTGACGTGCTGGCGCTGGTGCATCGCTTAAGCCAGCAGCGCGGCCTGACGGTGATTGCCGTTCTGCATGACATCAATATGGCGGCGCGCTATTGCGACTATCTGGTGGCGCTGCGCGGCGGTGAAATGATCGCTCAGGGCACACCTGACGAGCTGATGCGCAGCGAAACGCTGGAGCATATCTACGGTATTCCAATGGGGATCCTGCCTCACCCTGCCGGGGCCGCTCCCGTGAGCTTTGTTTACTGATGCTGGATTCAACATACATTAGCCGCCGTCGTTTGCTGACGGCCATGGCGCTCTCGCCGCTGCTGTTGAAGATGGCCCCGGCCCGCGCCGCCGCTATCGATCCGCACCGCATCGTGGCGCTGGAGTGGTTACCCGTCGAGCTGATGATGGCCCTGGGTATCACACCCTACGGCGTGGCCGACATTCCCAACTACACCCTGTGGGTGAATGAGCCAAAACTGCCGGACTCGGTCATCGATATCGGTCTGCGCACGGAGCCAAACCTTGAGCTTCTCACGCAGATGAAACCGTCTTATTTGTTCTGGTCTGCGGGGTATGGCCCGTCGGAAGAGATCATGGCGAAGATTGCGCCGGGACGAGGCTTTTCCTTTAGCGACGGTAAAAAGCCGTTGACCATGGCAAAAAAGTCTATCCACGAGATGGCCCAGTTCCTCAACCGGGAAGCGGAAGCAAAACAGCATCTCGATGAGTTTGATGCGCTGATTGAGTCCCTTAAGCCGCGCTTTGCCCGCCGAGGCGATCGGCCTCTGCTGATGGTGACGCTGCTGGACGCCCGCCATATGCTGGTCTTTGGAAAAAACTGCCTGTTCCAGGAAGTGCTCGACAGCTTCGGCATTCCCAACGCCTGGGAAGGCGAGATGACGTTCTGGGGAAGCACCGCCGTGGGCATCGACCGCCTGGCGGCGTTTCGCGACGTCGACGTGCTGTGCTTTGACCACGGCAACGAGCGTGAAATGCAAACCCTGATGGCAACCCCGCTCTGGCAGGCGATGCCGTTCGTTCGCGAGCAGCGCTTCCTGCGCGCTCCTGCGGTATGGTTTTACGGCGCGACGCTGTCGGCAATGCACTTTGCCCGCGTGCTGGACAACGTGATGGGGGGCAAAGCATGAGTACGCGTATTGCCCGTTTCCCGGTGCTACTGCTGGGGCTGATTTTTCTGGCGGCGCTGGCGCTAACTGGGTTCAACCTCTCCACGGCACTGCCGCGCGAGCAGTGGGCGGCCGCGTTTGCCGCTCCGGATATCGATAATATTCAGCAGATGCTCTTCCACTACAGCCTGCTGCCGCGTCTTAGCATCTCCTTGCTGGTCGGCGCGGGGCTGGGACTGGTGGGCGTGCTGTTCCAGCAGGTGCTGCGTAACCCGCTGGCGGAACCCACCACGCTGGGCGTGGCGACGGGGGCACAGCTGGGGATCACCATCACTACCCTCTGGACCCTGCCGGGGGCGTTAACCTCGCAGTTTGCCGCGCTGGCAGGCGCCTGCGTCGTGGGCGCGCTGGTCTTTGGCGTGGCCTGGGGAAAACGTCTCTCGCCGGTCACGCTGATCCTCGCCGGGCTGGTCGTCAGCCTCTACTGCGGCGCAATCAACCAGCTTCTGGTGCTGTTTCACCATGACCAGCTGCAAAGCATGTTTATGTGGAGCACCGGCACGCTCACCCAGACCGACTGGAGTATCGTCCAGCGCCTGTGGCCGCAGCTGTTTGGCGGCGTGGTGCTCACGCTGCTGCTGCTGCGCCCGCTCACGCTGATGGGGCTGGATGACGGCGTGGCGCGCAACCTGGGGCTGGCGCTGTCGCTGGCCCGCCTGGCGGCCCTGACGCTCGCGATTGTGCTGAGCGCGCTGCTGGTTAACGCCGTCGGCATCATCGGGTTTATCGGCCTGTTTGCGCCGCTGCTGGCAAAAATGCTCGGCGCGCGCCGTCTTCTGGCGCGCCTGATGCTGGCGCCGCTGATTGGCGCGCTGATCCTCTGGCTTTCCGATCAGCTCATTCTCTGGCTGGCGCGCGTCTGGATGGAGGTCTCCACGGGGTCGGTGACGGCCCTTATCGGCGCGCCGCTGCTGCTCTGGCTGCTGCCGCGCCTGCGCAGCATTAGCGCGCCGGCGATGGACGCCGGGGATAAGGTCTCGGCAGAACGTCAGTCGATAGTGTGGTTCAGCCTTGCCGGGCTGGCGGTGCTGGCGATCGCTTCGTTCGCCGCGCTCTCGCTGGGGCGCGACGCTACCGGCTGGCACTGGGCTACCGGTGATTTACTGAATGAACTTATGCAGTGGCGCTGGCCGCGGATCTTCTCCGCGCTGATTGCGGGCGTGATGCTGGCGGTGGCGGGCTGTATTATCCAGCGCCTGACCGGCAACCCGATGGCAAGCCCGGAAGTTCTGGGGATCAGCTCCGGTGCCGCGTTTGGCGTGGTGTTGATGCTGTTCCTCGTGCCGGGAAATGCGTTCGGCTGGCTGATGCCTGCTGGCAGTATCGGTGCGGCGGCGACGCTGATGATTATCCTGATCGCCTCCGGGCGGGGCGGATTCTCGCCTCATCGTATGCTGCTGGCCGGGATGGCGCTGAGCACCGCGTTTACCATGCTGCTGATGATGTTGCAGGCGAGCGGCGACCCGCGCATGGCGCAGATCCTGACCTGGATTTCCGGTTCAACGTACAACGCCACCGGCAGCCAGGTGGTGCATACGGGGATCGTGATGGTCGTGCTGCTGGCGATAGTGCCGCTGTGCCGTCGCTGGATGACCATTCTGCCGCTGGGCGGTGACACCGCGCGCGCGGTCGGGCTGGCGCTGACGCCAACGCGTATCGCCCTGCTGCTGCTGGCCGCGTGCCTGACGGCGACGGCCACCATGACTATCGGCCCGCTCAGTTTTGTTGGATTGATGGCACCGCACATCGCCCGTATGATGGGCTTTCGCCGGACAATGCCGCATATCGTCATGTCTGCGCTGATGGGCGGGGCGATCCTGGTCTTTGCTGACTGGTGCGGAAGGATGGTGCTGTTCCCGTATCAGATCCCGGCTGGCCTGCTGTCGACCTTTATCGGCGCGCCGTACTTTATTTATCTGTTGAGAAAGCAGAGTCGGTAGTCAGGTGCGGCCTGATGCCCTCACCCCGTCCCTCTCCCACGGGGAGAGGGAGAACATCGTAGGCCGGGTGAGCGTTAGCGCCACCCGGCAATGCCCTCAAAGCTTCGCAAACGCCTTACGCGCCGCGTCGATGGTGTTATTGATATCTTCTTCGCTGTGCGCCACGGACATAAAGCCCGCTTCAAACGCTGACGGGGCCAGGTACACGCCTTCCTCCAGCATCAGGTGGAAGAAGCGTTTGAAGCGTTCCACGTCGCACTTCACCACGTCCTGATAGCAGGTCACGGTTTTCGCCTCGGTGAAGAAAATCCCGAACATACCGCCAACGTGGTTCACCACCAGCGGAATACCCGCTTCTTCAGCGGCTTCCAGCAGGCCGTTCGCCAGCTGCGTCGTGCGGGCGGTCAGGGTTTCGTGGATGCCTGGCTGGGCGACTTCGGTCAGACAGGCGAAGCCCGCCGCCATCGCAATCGGGTTACCGGAGAGCGTGCCCGCCTGGTAAACCGGACCGGTTGGCGCCAGCGCGTCCATCACGTCCTTACGGCCGCCAAACGCGCCGACGGGCATGCCGCCGCCGATGATTTTGCCGAGGCAGGTCAGATCCGGCTCTACGCCGTAATATGACTGCGCGCCCGCCAGCGCTACGCGGAAGCCGGTCATCACTTCGTCGATGATCAGCAGTGCGCCAAACTCATCGCACAGCGCGCGCAGGCCCGGCAGGAAATCTGGCTGCGGTGGAATGCAGTTCATGTTGCCCGCCACCGGCTCAACGATAATGCAGGCGATCTCCTGCGGATACTGCTCGAACGCCGCACGAACGGTGTTCAGATCGTTATAGGTGCAGGTCAGCGTGTGCTTCGCGAAATCAGCCGGCACGCCCGGGGAGTTCGGCTGGCCGAGGGTCAGCGCACCGGAGCCCGCTTTCACCAGCAGGCAGTCGGCGTGGCCGTGATAACAGCCTTCGAACTTGATGATTTTGTCACGGCCGGTAAAACCGCGCGCCAGGCGGATAGCGCTCATGGTGGCTTCGGTCCCGGAGTTCACCATACGTACCATGTCCATCGTTGGCACCAGCTCGGTGACCAGCTCCGCCATTTTAACTTCCATCTCGGTTGGCGCGCCGAAGCTCAGGCCGCGCTGAGCGGCTTCAATCACCGCGTTGCGGATCGCCGGGTGGTTATGCCCCAGCACCATCGGGCCCCAGGAGCCGACGTAATCGACATAGGCTTTGCCATCCACATCATACAGATACGCGCCGTCCGCACGTTCGATAAACAGCGGGGTGCCGCCCACGCCGGTAAAGGCGCGCACCGGAGAGTTCACGCCGCCCGGGATTAGCTCGCGGGCTGCACTGTAGAGGTTTTCAGACTTGCTCATGGCGTCGTTCCTGGTTCGTAGAAATAAGTTAAGAGGACTATTCTAAGTGATCCAGAAGAGGTTATAAAATTTTTGCCCCTCAGCGGGCTTAACAATTGTTAAGTATTTTTCAGGAGACGAGGGGATTGTCTCTGGTAGAATCCTTGCGGCCTTTTGTATGACGAAACAGAACAGGTAATGAACGAGAACACGCCTTCTTTTGAACAACAACAATTTACGCGCGCGAAGCACCGGGTCAGCATCCGGCGGTTGCTCAACCGTGACAAAACCCCGTTAGCCATTCTGCTGGCAGCCGCCGTGGTGGGTACGCTGGCCGGGCTGGTGGGCGTCGCGTTTGAAAAGGCCGTCAACGCGGTGCTCAACTGGCGCATCGGTACCGTTGCCAGCTTTGCGGATCGGGAATGGCTGGTCTGGGTGTTGGCATTTGGCCTTTCGGCGCTGTTCGCCATGGTGGGATATTTCCTGGTGCGTAAATTTGCGCCCGAAGCCGGCGGCTCGGGGATCCCCGAAATTGAAGGGGCGCTGGAAGAGCTGCGTCCGGTTCGCTGGTGGCGCGTGCTTCCCGTGAAATTCATCGGCGGGATGGGGACGCTCGGGGCGGGCATGGTGCTGGGTCGCGAAGGGCCAACGGTACAGCTGGGCGGCAACGTCGGGCGGATGGTCGGCGACCTGTTCCGCATGCGCAGCGCTGAAGCACGCCATACGCTGCTGGCGACGGGGGCGGCGGCGGGGCTGTCTGCCGCGTTTAACGCGCCGCTGGCGGGTATCCTGTTCATCATCGAAGAGATGCGCGCCCAGTTCCGCTACAACCTGATCTCCATTAAAGCGGTGTTTACCGGCGTGATTATGTCGAGCATTGTCTTTCGCCTCTTCAACGGCGAAGGGGCGGTGATTGAGGTTGGCAAGCTGACCAATGCCCCGGTCAATACCCTGTGGCTGTATCTGGTTCTTGGGATGATTTTTGGCATCGTCGGCCCGCTTTTCAATACCCTGATTTTACGTGCGCAGGATATGTTTCAGCGCATCCATGGCGGAAATACCACGAAATGGGTGCTGGTGGGAGGCCTGCTTGGCGGCGTGTGCGGGATCCTCGGCTTTATCGAACCGAACGCGGCGGGCGGCGGTTTCGGGCTGATTCCCATTGCCGCGGCGGGGAATTTCAGCGTGGGGCTGCTGCTGTTTATGTTTATCTCGCGGGTGATCACGACCGTGCTGTGCTTCTCCTCCGGCGCGCCGGGCGGCATTTTTGCCCCGATGCTGGCGCTGGGAACGCTGCTGGGCACGGCGTTTGGCATGGCGGCAGCGGTTGGCTTCCCGGCTTATCATCTGGATGCGGGGACGTTTGCGGTGGCGGGAATGGGGGCGCTGCTGGCGGCCTCCCTGCGCGCGCCGCTGACCGGGATCGTGCTGGTGCTGGAGATGACCGACAATTACCAGCTCATTTTGCCAATGATCATTACCTGCCTTGGCGCGACACTATTAGCCCAATTCCTGGGTGGAAAACCGCTATACTCCACCATTCTTGCCCGTACCCTGGCAAAACAGGAGGCTGAACAGGCCCTGAAGCAGAATACTTGAATGAATTACCAGGGTATTAGATAATGACAAAAAGAATTGGGTGATTTTTACCCAATAGCAGTCGCAGTATTCATGGGAGCATAAGATGAGTGATGACGTAGCGTTGCCGCTGGAATTTACCGAAGCCGCAGCGAAAAAAGTGAAAACCCTGATTGCCGACGAGGACAATCCGGACCTTAAACTGCGTGTTTATATTACCGGCGGCGGCTGTAGTGGCTTCCAGTATGGTTTTACCTTTGACGACCAGGTCAACGATGGTGATATGACTATCGAGAAACAGGGCGTCGCGCTGGTGGTTGACCCGATGAGCCTGCAATATCTTGTGGGCGGTTCAGTGGACTACACTGAAGGTCTGGAAGGTTCGCGCTTTGTGGTGACGAACCCGAACGCAACCAGCACCTGCGGGTGTGGTTCATCGTTCAGCATTTAAGCCTGAATGCGGATTCTAGGCCCGGTAAGCGCAGCGCCACCGGGCTTATCAACAACCCCTACCTTGAATTTTCATCCAGCGCAAACGTCGGCAGCTTCAGGTGCCAGCGTATCGCCGCTAAACGGATCGCCAGCGTGACCACCATCCCCAGCATCGCCGCATTTTCCAGCGGGACAGCGAAGGTGTAATACGCCGTGGCGTGAACAATTCCCCCAATAATACAGGCCGTCGCGTAGATCTCCGTTCGCAGGATCATCGGGACTTCTCGCGCCAGAATGTCGCGAATAATCCCCCCGCCCACGCCGGTCAGTACGCCCATGCAGATCGCCACCAGCGGCCCTGTCCCGGCAATAAAGGCTTTGTTGACGCCTATGCCCACAAAGACGGCCAGGCCGACGGCGTCCAGCACCGGCAGCACCCATTTGGGGAGCCTGCGCGGCTGACGCACCAGCACGATGGTCAGCAGGCAGGTGACCATTGCCACCACCAGATCCGTCGGATCTTTTACCCAGAATACCGGGCCGTTTGCCAGCGCCATATCGCGGATCGTTCCGCCGCCTACCGCCGTAACGACGCCGAGCACCAGTACGCCAAAGGGATCCATGCGCAGTTTTCCGGCAAGCAGAACGCCGGAGATAGCAAAAACGGCTGTGCCAAGAATATCCAGCCAATACACGAGCATCGTTAAATCCTCGAATAGGGTATTTATCTGTTTGAGTGACGCTCTGCCAGTTCGGCGCAGAGTTGTTTTGCGGCGAGGATAATACGCGGGCTGGCGCGTTCAAACCAGTCGCTGTTGAGGGCGATCACCGGAATTTTAAGCTGGTGATGCCAGAATTGTTTAATTTTGGGAATGTCTCTCGCATTTCCGACCACCACAATGGCCTGCGGCTGCCGCGCCAGGACCTGCTCACGGCTGACCTGCGGCCACGGCACCCGGCTTTCGGCAAAGATATTTTCACCTCCACAGGTCTCAAGCACCTGATTCTGGATCGAACCTTTCCCGGTAGTGAACAGCGGCTGGCTGCCAAATTGCAGAAAAACGCGTTGTTTCGGCTGCGTGCCGTACCGGGCTTTTAGCGCGGCAAAATCGTTGAGCATCTGCTGTGCTGCCTGCCCGGCGCGTTGTGGGGTCGGGCTGAAGGGCGCGAGGTCACGCAGGGCTTGCGCCACCTGTTCGATGCTCACCGCATCCACCCATTTCACGGTTATTCCCAGCGATGAGAGCTGGTTCACCTGCCGTTCGGCATTACCGCCGCGCCAGGCGAGGACGAGATCGGGCTTGAGCGCCACAATGCGTTCCAGATTCATTCCCTGCCAGGTGGCAACCTGTTCGATATGGGCGGCCTGCGGGGGGTAATCGGAAAAGCTGCTCACCGCAACGGGCGTGATCCCCGCGGCAAACGCCAGTTCCGTATTGGCAGGGGAGAGGGTAATCACCCGCGGCGCGGCGGTGAGCCAGGCCGGGGCGAGCAGAAGCAGGGCGGCCAGCGCCCTGAAGAACACCTTACCCACGCGCCAGTTTCTGCACCAGGGTTTCCACCATCACGGTGGACTGTTTTGCCGCAACGGCCAGGAATTCGTCGAAGCTGATGTGGGACTGCTGGTCCGCCACGTCAGAGATCGCGCGAACGACCACGAACGGCACGCTGAAGTTATGGCACACGTGCGCGATGGCCGTGGCTTCCATTTCAACGGCGACAGCCTGCGGGAAGTTATGACGGATTTTCGCCAGACCGACAGAGCCGTTGATAAAGGCATCGCCGCTGACAATCAGGCCACGTACCGCGTTGAGGTTCAGCTCGTTGATACAGCTTTCAGCGGCGGTAATCAGCTTATCATCCGCCTTAAACCCGGCCGGGCAGCCCGGAAGCTGACCATATTCGTAGCCAAATGCGGTGACGTCTGCATCGTGGTAACGCGCTTCGTCGGAAACCACGATATCACCCACTTTCAGCGTTGGCGCCAGACCGCCCGCAGAGCCTGTGTTAATGATAACGTCAGGCTTGCAGCGCTCAAGCAGCAGGGTCGCGCCCAGGGCCGCTGCAACTTTACCGATGCCTGATTTCAGCAGAGCCACGTCAACGCCGTTCAGCTGGCCGGTGTAGATCTCACAGCCACCGAGGGAGAGGGTCTGACGGTTCTCAATTTTGTCACGCAGCAGCGTAACTTCTTCTTCCATTGCACCAATAATGCCGATTTTCATAGATTTACTCGCGATGTGCCTTGTTAAGATGCATAGTCTATCATGCGGTTAAGGGGAAACGCATTCTCACGCGGGGGAGCACATGGCACCAATCGATTTTCGCACCAAAATTAACTGGCACCGACGTTTCCGTTCGCCGCAGGGCGATAAGAGCGAACATGAGATCCTGCGTATTTTCGAAAGCGATCGCGGACGCATCATCAACTCGCCTGCTATCCGCCGGTTACAGCAAAAAACCCAGGTCTTCCCGCTGGAGCGTAACGCCGCGGTGCGTACGCGGTTAACGCACTCCATGGAAGTGCAGCAGGTGGGGCGCTACATTGCAAAAGAGATCCTCAGCCGTCTCAAAGAGCAACGTCTGCTGGAAACCTACGGGCTGGATGAACTGACCGGGCCGTTCGAAAGCATCGTTGAGATGGCCTGCCTGATGCACGATATCGGCAATCCGCCCTTTGGTCATTTCGGCGAGGCCGCTATAAATGACTGGTTTAAACAGCGGCTTTTTCCCTCTGACGCCATAAGCCAGCCGCTTAGCGATGACCGCTGCGTGGTCCGCGATTTATGCTTGCGCGAGGGCGAAGAGAGCCTGAACGACCTGCGCCGCAAGGTGCGTCAGGATCTGTGTCATTTTGAAGGTAACGCGCAGGGTATTCGCCTGGTGCACTCCCTGATGCGCATGAATCTGACCTGGGCGCAGGTGGGCTGCATTCTTAAATACACGCGTCCCGCGTGGTGGATGGGGGAAACGCCCGCCACCCATAGCTACCTGATGAAAAAACCGGGCTATTACCTGTCGGAAGAAGCGTACGTTGAACGGCTGCGTAAAGAACTTTCGCTAACGCCGAATGGCCGTTTTCCATTGACGTGGATTATGGAAGCCGCCGACGATATTTCCTATTGCGTGGCCGACCTGGAAGATGCGGTTGAAAAAAGAATATTCAGCGTCGAAGAGCTGTATCAGCATCTTCATGATGCCTGGGGGGAGCATGAAAAAGGGTCTCTGTTTGCGCAGGTCGTCGAAAATGCGTGGGAGAAATCGCGTTCAAATACCCTAAGCCGCAGCACCGAAGATCAGTTCTTTATGTATTTGCGGGTCAATACGCTGAATAAACTGGTGCCGTATGCGGCCGCCCGTTTTATTGATAATTTGCCGATGATATTTAGCGGGGAATTTAATCACGCCCTGCTGGAAGATGAGAGCAGTTTTAGTCAGCTTCTTGAATTATATAAAAACGTGGCGGTTCGCCATGTTTTCAGCCACCCGGATGTCGAACAGCTTGAGCTGCAAGGATACCGGGTTATCAGTGGGTTGCTGGAGATCTATGGCCCACTGCTCCAGCTGACGGTCGATGAGTTCAGCGAGCTGGTAGAAAATGAGCGTGTTCGCCGTCTGCCAATTGAATCTCGCCTCTATCAGAAACTTTCAACCCGTCACAGGCTGGCATACATTGAAGCCGTCAGTAAAATAGATCGCCATTCTTCACAATGGCCGGTTATGGAATATTATTATCGCTGCCGGCTTATCCAGGACTATATCAGTGGGATGACCGATTTGTATGCCTGGGATGAATACCGCAAGCTGATGGCCGTTGAATAAGCCATGAGTTTTGTAAAGACGACCAATAAATTTTTACTTTTTCCATAAACTTAATCCCGGAACTAAGCGGTATAAAACGAATCTGAGTTACACAGCAATTTTGCGTTATCTGGTAAATCGAGATTGAGAAACATGAAAAAAACCACATTAGCAATGAGTGCACTGGCTCTGAGTTTAGGTTTAGCGCTGTCTCCTCTGGCAGCGACGGCAGCCGAGACAGCTTCCTCGGCAGCGACTGCGCAGCAGATGCCAAGCCTGGCCCCGATGCTCGAAAAAGTGATGCCATCGGTGGTGAGTATTAACGTCGAGGGCAGCACAACCGTCAATACGCCGCGTATGCCGCGTAATTTCCAGCAGTTCTTCGGCGACAATTCGCCATTCTGCCAGGACGGTTCGCCATTCCAGAGCTCCCCGTTCTGTCAGGGCGGCGGTGCAGGGGATGACGGCATGGGCGGCGGCCAGCAGCAGAAATTCATGGCACTTGGCTCGGGCGTGATCATTGATGCAGCCAAAGGCTACGTGGTGACCAATAACCACGTGGTAGATAATGCGAACGTTATTAAAGTGCAGATGAGCGATGGCCGTAAATTCGATGCCAAAGTGGTCGGTAAAGACCCACGCTCCGACATCGCGCTGATTCAAATTCAGGATCCGAAGAACCTGACGGCGATTAAGCTTGCCGATTCTGACGCGCTGCGCGTCGGTGACTACACCGTCGCCATCGGTAACCCGTTCGGTCTGGGCGAAACCGTGACCTCGGGTATCGTCTCTGCGCTGGGACGCAGTGGCCTGAACGCAGAAAACTATGAAAACTTCATCCAGACGGATGCGGCCATTAACCGCGGTAACTCCGGCGGTGCGCTGGTGAACCTGAACGGCGAGCTGATCGGTATCAACACCGCTATCCTCGCACCGGACGGTGGCAACATCGGTATTGGCTTCGCTATTCCGAGTAACATGGTGAAAAACCTCACTTCGCAGATGGTCCAGTATGGGCAGGTGAAACGCGGTGAGCTGGGTATCATGGGTACCGAACTGAACTCAGAACTGGCGAAGGCGATGAAGGTGGATGCTCAGCGCGGCGCGTTCGTAAGCCAGGTCATGCCGAACTCCTCGGCGGCGAAGGCCGGTATCAAAGCGGGTGACGTGATCACCTCTCTGAACGGTAAGCCGATCAGCAGCTTTGCCGCCCTGCGTGCGGAAGTTGGTTCTATGCCAATCGGCAGTAAAGTGACCCTCGGCCTGCTGCGTGAAGGTAAGCCGGTCAACGTGAGCCTGGAACTTCAGCAGAGCAGCCAGAATCAGGTGGATTCCAGCACTATCTTCAGCGGTATTGAAGGTGCCGAGATGAGCAACAAAGGGGCAGATAAAGGCGTGGTGGTGAACAACGTGAAAGCGAACTCACCTGCTGCCCGTATCGGCCTGAAAAAAGGTGATGTGATCATGGGCGCTAACCAGCAGCCGGTGAAAAACATTGCTGAACTGCGCAAAATCCTCGACAGCAAGCCTTCCGTGCTGGCGCTGAATATTCAGCGTGGTGATACCTCTATTTATCTCCTGATGCAGTAATCTTCTTAAGCCCCTGTTCGCAGGGGCTTTCTCGTTTCTGTGACCTTTCCCACAACTCCATACATCTCTCTCTGCCTTTGGGCATCTGCACAATGCAGCCTTAGCTGAACTTCCCTATGCTTGAGCTCTGCTCACGGGAGGGTTATATGGCTGGCTGGCATCTGGATACCAAAATGGCGCAGGATATCGTGGCGCGAACCATGCGCATCATCGATACCAATATCAACGTAATGGATGCCCGCGGGCGCATTATCGGCAGCGGCGATCGTGAGCGTATTGGTGAATTGCACGAAGGCGCGTTGCTGGTGCTCTCTCAGGGGCGCGTGGTCGACATTGACGACGCCGTGGCGAAACATCTGCACGGGGTCCGTCAGGGGATCAACCTGCCGCTGCGTCTGGAAGGGGAAATTGTTGGCGTTATCGGACTGACCGGCGATCCTGAATCGCTGCGTAAATACGGCGAGCTGGTCTGCATGACGGCGGAGATGATGCTGGAGCAGTCGCGCCTGATGCACCTGCTTGCCCAGGACAGCCGCCTGCGTGAAGAGCTGGTGATGAATTTGATCCAGGCGGAGGAGCATACGCCTGCCCTGAGCGAGTGGGCGCAGCGTCTGGGCATTGACCTGAATCAGCCCCGCGTGGTTGCCGTCATTGAGGTAGATAGCGGTCAGCTTGGCGTTGACAGCGCCATGGTAGAGCTCCAGCAGCTGCAAAACATGCTGGCGACGCCGGAGCGTAACAACCTGGTGGCGATTGTCTCTTTGACGGAAATGGTGGTGCTTAAGCCTGCGCTTAACCAGTTTGGTCGCTGGGACGCGGAAGATCATCGTCGTCGCGTGGAGCTGCTCATTGAGCGCATGAAGGAGAACGGTCAGCTCCGTTTTCGCGTCGCGCTGGGGAATTACTTTACCGGTCCGGGGAGTATCGCCCGTTCATGGCGAACCGCGCGCACCACCATGATGGTAGGTAAACAGCGCATGCCGGAGAGCCGCAGTTATTTCTATCAGGACTTGATGCTGCCGGTCCTGCTCGACAGCCTGCGCGGTGGCTGGCAGGCCAACGAGCTGGCGCGTCCGCTGGTGCGTCTGAAAGCAATGGACAACAACGGTCTGCTGCGCCGCACCTTGCAGGCGTGGTTCCGGCATAACGTGCAGCCGCTGGCAACGTCAAAAGCGCTGTTTATTCATCGTAATACGCTTGAGTATCGGCTAAACCGCATCTCGGAGCTGACGGGGCTGGATTTAGGGAATTTTGACGACCGGCTGCTGCTGTATGTGGCGTTGCAGCTGGATGAACAGAGATGATGCTGTTTGCCGGGTGGCGGCTTCGCCTTACCCGGCCTACATGCGTTCGTAGGCCCGGTAAGCGAAGCGCCACCGGGCAATAAAACGGCTCATTTGTTACGCGTCAATTTCTCAAGATCTGCTTCAATCTCGCTGATCTTATTGGTTACGACGCTTTCAAGGTGACGAAGATCGTCAAGGATCTTACGTTTCAAATCGATTTCGCTGCGATCGCGCTGGCAGATCTGATCGAGTTCGTCGATCACATAGCGCAGGTTAGGGCTGATTTCCTGTACTTCTTTATATCCCTGACCGATACCGTCAGCGACAACGGTCTTACGCTGGCGTGGGTATTTAAACTTCACGCTTTTGGCGAAAAACTCTCCTTTGTCCTTGTGAAAATAGATTTTCAAAATATCGTTATTCGCTTCCTGGCGGAGACTATAACGATCAATTTCATCAGGATTGGTAATGCCCAGACTTTTCAGATTATCATACATAGCGGTACCCTTGATCTCAACATAACCTATGAATAATTAACGAAAAAATCTATTTCCGCCACCTTCAGATATAAAAAAAGCGGGGTTGCCCCCGCTTTTTGTTATACCTGATTAATCGATGGTGCGCAGCAGTTCGTTGATACCCACCTTACCGCGGGTTTTCGCGTCCACTTTTTTCACGATAACCGCGCAGTACAGGCTGTATTTACCATCTTTAGACGGCAGGTTGCCGGAGACCACAACGGAACCGGCTGGTACGCGGCCGTAATGGATTTCACCGGTTTCGCGGTCGTAAATACGGGTGCTCTGACCGATGTAGACGCCCATGGAGATCACAGAACCTTCTTCGACGATCACGCCTTCAACCACTTCGGAACGCGCGCCGATGAAGCAGTTGTCTTCGATGATGGTTGGGTTAGCCTGAAGTGGCTCCAGAACGCCACCGATGCCCACGCCGCCGGACAGGTGAACGTTTTTACCGATCTGCGCGCAGGAACCGACGGTGGCCCAGGTGTCTACCATGGTGCCTTCGTCAACGTAGGCGCCGATGTTCACGTAGGATGGCATCAGCACGGTATTGCGTGCGATGAAGGCACCCTGACGAACCGCCGCCGGTGGCACCACGCGGAAGCCCTCTTTCTGGAAGCGTGCTTCGTCGTAGTCCGCAAATTTCATTGGCACTTTGTCGAAGTAGCGGCTTTCTGCTCCGTCGATAACCTGGTTATCGTTGATACGGAAAGAGAGCAGCACAGCTTTCTTCAGCCATTGATGAGTGACCCACTGACCGTCGATTTTTTCTGCCACGCGCAGTGCGCCGGAATCCAGCAGGGAAATAACCTGGTTAACCGCTTCACGGGTCACGGTATCCACATTTGCCGGAGTGATGTCGGCGCGACGCTCAAAAGCGGACTCAATAACGTTCTGTAACTGCTGCATTGTTTACTCTTTCCATTTCACTAAAAAACACGTCACCCTTTATCGTTTGGATTGAGGGCTGCTGTCAACCGTTGTTGCACTTCAAGTTGCAGGTCATTATTAAGGGCACGCCGGTCGGCGGTGGCGATTATAAATAAATCTTCTACTCGCTCGCCAATGGTTGTAATTCGGGCGCCGTGAAGCGAAATTCCCAGATCGGCAAAAACCTGGCCGACGCGGGCGAGCAGCCCTGGCTGGTCGAGCGCGATCAGCTCCAGGAACGATTTACGATCGGTATGGGTCGGCAGGAAATTCACCTCGGTATCGACGGTAAAGTGGCGCAGTTTCGCCGGCTGACGGCGCGGCTGCGGCGGCTGCCAGCTGCGCTGGGTAATCGCCTGTTCCAGACCAAAGCGTATTCCTTCATGACGATCGGCTGAGAGCGGGCTGCCGTCCGGCTCCAGCACAATAAAGGTGTCCATGGCCATTCCGTCGCGGGTGGTAAAAATCTGCGCGTCGTGAACGCTCAGGTTACGCCTGTCCAGCTCTGCACAGACCGCAGCAAACAAATAGGGCCGGTCCGGGCTCCAGATAAAGATCTCCGTCCCGCCGCGCGTGGCCTGCGGGCTGAGCAGGATCATCGGTTTCGTCAGGTCATGCTTCAGCAGATGCCGGGCGTGCCAGGCAAGCTGGTTTGGGCTGTGGCGCACAAAATAGTTGGCGCGACAGCGCGCCCAAATCTGATGCAGCGCCTCTTCGTTGATGTTATCCATGCGCAGCAGGGCCAGCGCCTGCAACTGGTGGTGACGCACGCGCTCGCGCATGTCCGGGGTGTTCTGCATCCCGCGACGCAGCTGTTTTTCGGTGGCGAAGTACAGCTCGCGCAGCAGGCTTTGCTTCCAGCTGTTCCACAGGGTTTCGTTGGTGGCGCAGATATCGGCCACCGTCAGGCAGACCAGATAGCGCAGGCGGTTTTCCGTTTGTACCTCTTCGGCGAACTGCTTGATCACTTCCGGATCCTGAATGTCACGACGCTGAGCGGTAACCGACATCAGCAGATGATGGCGAACCAGCCAGGCCACCAGCTGCGTTTCGCGCGAGTTCAGGCCGTGCAGCTCGGCAAATTTCAGTACGTCCTGGGCACCGAGTACGGAGTGGTCGCCGCCGCGTCCTTTGGCGATGTCGTGGAACAGGGCGGCAATCAGGATCAGTTCCGGGTGCGCCAGACGTGGCCACAAATCAACGCACAGCGGATGGCGGGATCGCGTTTCTTCTTTAGCGAAACTTTCCAGCTTCAGCATGACGCGGATCGTGTGCTCATCTACCGTATAGGCGTGAAACAGGTCAAACTGCATCTGCCCGACAATATGCGACCACTGCGGCATATAGGCCCACAGCACGCTGTGGCGGTGCATCGGCAGCAGACCGCGGCTGACGGCACCCGGATGACGAAGCATGCTCAGGAACAGCGAGCGCGCCTCCGGGATGTAGCACAGCGGTTGCTTCAGATGACGCCGTGCATGGCGCAGGTGGCGCAGGGTGGTGGAGTAGATCCCGGTAATCGTGCTGTTGCGCACCATGGTGTAAAACATTCGCAGGATCGCTTCCGGTTCGCGGATGAACAGCGTTTCGTCGCGCAGATCGATCAGCGTGCCGCGCAGCTGAAACTCGTCATCAATCGGACGCGGTTTTTCATCCGCCGTCAGCGCGAGGATCGCCTCATCGAACAGCTGCAACAGCATCTGGTTGAGTTCAGAGACGCGGCGGGTGACGCGGAAGAAATCCTTCATCATCTGCTCAACCGGCTCGTTGCCTTCGCCCTGGTAGTTCAGACGCTGCGCCACGCTGAGCTGGCGGTCAAACAGCAGGCGGTTATCATAGCGGGTGACTTCCAGATGCAGGGCAAAACGGATGCGCCAGAGCAGGTGCAGACACTCATTGAGTTCATTACGTTCGGCTTCGGTCAGAAAACCGAAACCGACCATTTCGTCCAGCGAAGTTGCCCCAAAATGACGACGGGCGACCCATTGCAGCGTGTGAATATCGCGCAGGCCACCGGGGCTGCTTTTGATATCCGGCTCAAGATTATAGCTGGTGCCGTGATAGCGCTGGTGGCGCTGGTTTTGTTCTTCGACTTTTGCGGCGAAGAATTTTTCCGAGGGCCAGAAGCCGTCGCTAAATATGTGCTTTTGCAGCTCGAGGAACAGCGCCACGTCGCCAATCAGCAGGCGGGTTTCAATCAGGTTGGTGGCGACGGTCAGGTCAGATAACCCCTCCAGCAGACACTCTTCCAGCGTGCGCACGCTGTGGCCCACCTCCAGTTTTACGTCCCAGAGCAGAGTCAGCAGTTCACCGATTTTTTGCGCCCGATCGTCCGGCAATTTTCTACGGCTTAAGATCAGCAGGTCGATATCAGAGAGCGGATGCAGTTCACCCCGGCCATAACCGCCGACCGCAACCAGCGCGACGTCGCTCACCTGCCCGAAACCGTAGTCGATCCACAGACGTTGCAGGAGCTGGTCGATAAACTCGGTACGCGCTTCAATGAGCTGCTCGGCTGACACGCCTGCGTCAAACGCGCTACCCAGCCAGCGATGGAAAACCGCCATATGGGCTTTGATATGCGCGCAGGTCAGCTCATGCGCCGGCCAGACGCCCGGGTTGTCAGGCTGGTCGGGGAGGGTGGGAAGAGCCGTGTTAGCATACTGTTCGGGTAAAAGATTACTCATCGTGCGCCACCCATAAGAAAAAGCTATCGCCATTAAAAAAGCCGGCATTCGCCGGCTTCTTATCACTCAATGTTCGTCAGTATCGCCGGGATGGTGTCATCCTTGCGCAACGTCATAATTTCGCAGCCGTTGTCTGTTACCACAATAGTATGCTCGTACTGGGCCGACAAGCTTCTGTCCTTGGTTTTTACCGTCCAGCCATCTTTCATGGTGCGGATGCGGTAATCGCCCGCGTTGACCATTGGCTCAATGGTGAAGGTCATGCCTTTTTGCAGGACCACGCCGCCGTCGTCAGCATCGTAATGCAGTACCTGCGGCTCTTCGTGGAACACGCGGCCAATGCCGTGACCGCAGTATTCGCGCACCACGGAGAAACCTTCCGCTTCCACGAACTTCTGAATTGCCGCGCCGATAGTGCGCAGGCGGATGCCCGGCTTCACCATCTTCAGCGCCAGGTAGAGGCTGTCCTGGGTGACTTTGCACAGGCGCTCGCCCAGAATGGTTGGCTTGCCAACGATGAACATCTTAGAGGTGTCACCGTGGTAGTCGTCTTTAATGACGGTCACGTCGATGTTGACGATGTCGCCATCTTTCAGCAATTTCTCGTCATCCGGAATGCCGTGGCAAACCACTTCATTGATAGAGATACAGACGGATTTCGGGAAACCGTGATAGCCCAGGCAGGCGGAGACCGCGTGCTGCTCGTTGACGATATAGTCGTTACAGATGCGATCCAGTTCGCCAGTGCTGACGCCCGGTTTCACAAACGGTTCGATCATTTCCAGCACGTCCGCGGCCAGACGACCGGCGACGCGCATCTTTTCAATTTCTTCAGGTGTCTTAATAGAGATAGCCATGTAATCTGTCCATCGGTGTCGATTTTTTCGACAATACTAGTGTAAGTGTTGTCAATGGTATCAGTCAGGCGCACCCCGTGCCAAATTGAGAATCATTAACAGCACACTCAGCCAACAACTATTGGTTTCCGACCGTGTTTTATGGTATAAAGCGCGCCGGACTTCCGATCCATCTCAGATACACAGGCTGGACGGGAGCGACAAATCTCACTTTGTGTAACAACACACACGTATCGGCACATATTCCGGGGTGCCCTTCGGGGTCGGTAATATGGGATACGTGGAGGCATAACCCCAACTTTTAATATAGAGGTTTTAAACATGGCAACTGTTTCCATGCGCGACATGCTCAAGGCTGGTGTTCACTTCGGTCACCAGACCCGTTACTGGAACCCGAAAATGAAGCCTTTCATCTTCGGCGCGCGTAACAAAGTTCACATCATCAACCTTGAGAAAACTGTACCAATGTTCAACGAAGCCCTGGCTGAGCTGAACAAGATCTCTTCCCGTAAAGGTAAGATTCTGTTCGTTGGTACCAAGCGCGCTGCAAGCGAAGCTGTGAAAGATGCTGCTAACAGCTGCGACCAGTTCTTCGTGAACCATCGCTGGTTGGGCGGCATGCTGACCAACTGGAAAACTGTTCGTCAGTCCATCAAGCGCCTGAAAGATCTGGAAACCCAGTCTCAGGACGGTACTTTCGATAAGCTGACTAAGAAAGAAGCGCTGATGCGCACTCGTGAGCTGGACAAGCTGGAAAACAGCCTGGGCGGTATCAAAGATATGGGCGGCCTGCCAGACGCGCTGTTCGTAATCGATGCAGACCACGAGCACATCGCAATCAAAGAAGCTAACAACCTGGGTATCCCGGTATTCGCTATCGTTGATACCAACTCCGATCCGGACGGTGTTGACTTCGTTATCCCGGGTAACGACGACGCAATCCGTGCTGTTAGCCTGTACCTGAGCGCTGTAGCTGCTACCGTTCGTGAAGGCCGTTCCCAGGATCTGGCTTCTCAGGCGGAAGAAAGCTTCGTAGAAGCTGAATAATAAGGTTTTACCCCTTATTAGTACCGTGTATGAATAGGGGCCCATTATCGGCCCCTTTTTTCAATTTATACTGTTTGGCTCCCGGCCGGGCAGTTCACATCTCCCGAGGATTTAAGAATGGCTGAAATTACCGCATCCCTGGTAAAAGAGCTGCGTGAGCGTACTGGCGCAGGCATGATGGATTGCAAAAAAGCGCTGACCGAAGCGAACGGCGACATCGAGCTGGCAATCGAAAACATGCGTAAATCCGGTGCGATCAAAGCAGCTAAGAAAGCAGGCAACGTGGCTGCTGACGGCGTGATCATCACCAAAATCGACGGCACCTACGGCATCATTCTGGAAGTTAACTGCCAGACTGACTTCGTTGCTAAAGATGCTGGTTTCCAGGCATTTGCTAACAAAGTTCTGGACGCAGCGGTTGCAGGCAAAATCACTGACGTTGAAGTGCTGAAAGCACAGTTCGAAGAAGAGCGTGTTGCGCTGGTTGCTAAGATCGGTGAGAACATCAACATCCGTCGCGTTGCTTCCCTGGAAGGTGACGTTCTGGGCTCTTACCAGCACGGCGCACGTATCGGTGTTCTGGTTGCGGCTAAAGGCGCTGACGAAGAGCTGGTTAAACAGCTGGCAATGCACATCGCTGCAAGCAAGCCAGAATTCGTTAAGCCAGAAGACGTGTCTGCTGAAGTGGTAGAGAAAGAGTACCAGGTTCAGCTGGACATCGCGATGCAGTCTGGTAAGCCAAAAGAAATCGCAGAGAAAATGGTTGAAGGCCGCATGAAGAAATTCACCGGCGAAGTTTCTCTGACTGGCCAGCCTTTCGTTATGGATCCAAGCAAGTCTGTTGCTCAACTGCTGAAAGAGCACAACGCTGACGTGACTGGCTTCATCCGCTTCGAAGTGGGCGAAGGCATCGAGAAAGTTGAGACTGACTTCGCAGCAGAAGTTGCTGCAATGTCCAAGCAGTCTTAATGATGCAAAAGGAGCCGCCTGAGGGCGGCTTCTTTTTGTCACCCGTCTCACGAAATCAGACAGGCTCCAGTATCGCTGTGCTGATATGCGACATATCATGTCGCCAGAATTAACCCCATCTTAATCGTTGACAGTCTCAGGAAAGAAACATGGCTACCAATGCAAAACCCGTGTACAAACGCATTCTGCTTAAGCTGAGTGGCGAAGCGCTGCAAGGATCGGAAGGCTTCGGTATTGACGCAAGCATCCTTGATCGCATGGCACAGGAAATCAAAGAACTGGTCGAACTGGGTATTCAGGTTGGCGTGGTCATTGGCGGTGGCAACCTTTTCCGTGGTGCTGGTCTGGCGAAAGCGGGGATGAACCGCGTTGTGGGCGACCACATGGGTATGCTGGCAACCGTGATGAATGGCCTGGCGATGCGTGATGCGCTTCATCGCGCCTATGTGAACGCTCGCCTGATGTCCGCGATTCCTTTGAATGGCGTATGCGATAACTACAGCTGGGCAGAGGCCATCAGCCTGCTGCGCAACAACCGCGTGGTGATCCTCTCCGCCGGTACGGGTAACCCGTTCTTTACCACCGATTCCGCTGCCTGCCTGCGCGGTATCGAAATCGAAGCCGATGTGGTGCTGAAAGCGACCAAAGTGGATGGCGTGTTTACTGCCGATCCGGCAAAAGATCCGTCTGCGACCATGTACGATCAGCTAAGCTACAGCGAAGTGCTGGATAAAGAGCTGAAAGTGATGGATCTTGCCGCCTTTACGCTGGCTCGTGACCACAAACTGCCGATTCGTGTCTTCAACATGAACAAGCCTGGCGCGCTGCGTCGCGTTGTGATGGGCGAAAAAGAAGGCACTTTGATCACGGAATAATTTCCGTCGACGATAAATACAGGTAAGATTCCGCTTTACTTTGTAGTGGTATCTTACCTGGACGCGCCTTTGGCGCTGTCATGATTTAAACGCGACTATACTTAGCACACCTGTAGCGCTGTGCTGGCGGATAGTCTGCCTGAGACAAGTTTTCAAGGATTCGTAACGTGATTAACGACATCAGAAAAGATGCTGAAGTACGCATGGACAAATGCGTAGAAGCGTTCAAAAACCAAATCAGCAAAATCCGTACTGGCCGTGCTTCCCCAAGCCTGCTGGATGGCATCATCGTAGAATACTACGGTACGCCAACGCCACTGCGTCAGCTGGCGAGCGTGACGGTAGAAGATACCCGTACCCTGAAAATCAACGTGTTCGATCGCTCGATGAGCCCGGCCGTTGAAAAAGCCATTATGGCATCTGACCTGGGTCTGAACCCAAGCTCAGCGGGCGCGGACATTCGCGTTCCACTGCCTCCGCTGACCGAAGAGCGTCGTAAAGACCTGATCAAAGTCGTGCGTGGTGAAGCTGAGCAGGGTCGCGTTTCCGTACGTAACGTGCGTCGCGATGCGAACGATAAAGTGAAAGCGCTGCTGAAAGAAAAAGAGATCAGCGAAGACGATGATCGTCGTTCACAGGACGACATTCAGAAAATGACCGACGCGGCGATCAAGAAAATTGATGCGGCGCTGGCAGAAAAAGAAGCGGAACTGATGCAGTTCTGATTTTCGCTGTACACTGATAAACGCCGTTCAGAAGGACATTGAGTCTTGCTGGCGGCGTTTTGCTTTTATCTGGTCTAACTTTTGGGCATCTCATGAAGCATCTCACTCTCCTCGGCTCGACTGGCTCTATCGGTTGCAGCACTCTCGACGTTGTTCGTCATAATCCTGACTGCTATACCGTGACCGCTCTCGTGGCTGGAAAAAACGTGCAGCGAATGGTCGAGCAGTGTCTGGAGTTTACCCCCCGTTTTGCGGTGATGGATGATGAAGAGAGCGCACGGCAGGTGAAAGCGCTGTTACTGGAGAAGGGCAGCCGTACCGAGGTGCTCAGCGGGCAACAGGCGGCCTGCGATATGGCGGCGCTGGATGAGGTTGATCAGGTGATGGCGGCAATCGTCGGGGCGGCGGGTCTTCTGCCGACGCTTGCCGCTATAGATGCGGGAAAAGATGTCCTGCTCGCGAACAAAGAGTCACTGGTTACCTGCGGCCGCCTGTTTATGGAGGCGGTAAAACAGCGTGGGGCGCGTCTATTGCCGGTCGATAGCGAGCACAACGCGATTTTTCAGAGTTTGCCTCAACCTTTTCAGCAGAACCTGGGGTACGCTGACCTCGAGCAGAATGGGGTTGTGTCGATTCTGCTTACCGGGTCTGGTGGCCCGTTCCGTGAAACGCCACTGTCTGAACTGCGCGCAATGACGCCGGATCAGGCGTGTCGCCATCCGAACTGGTCGATGGGGCGTAAAATCTCCGTCGATTCGGCCACCATGATGAATAAAGGTCTGGAATACATTGAAGCTCGCTGGCTGTTTAACGCGTCGGCGAAACAGATGGAAGTGCTGATCCACCCGCAGTCGGTGATTCACTCAATGGTGCGCTATCAGGACGGCAGCGTGCTGGCGCAGTTGGGCGAACCGGATATGCGTACGCCTATTGCTCATTCGATGGCGTGGCCAAACCGCGTGAAATCCGGCGTAAAGCCGCTCGACTTTTGCAAGCTGAGTTCACTGACGTTTAGCGAGCCGGATTACGACCGATATCCGTGCCTGAAGCTGGCGATGACGGCGTTCGATCAGGGGCAGGCGGCGACAACAGCGCTTAATGCAGCCAATGAAGTGACCGTTGAAGCCTTTCTGAATCAGCAGATCCGCTTTACTGATATCGCCGCGCTGAATTTAACCGTGCTGGAGATGATGGATCTGCGTGAGCCACAAAGTGTGGAAGAGGTGCTGGCCGTGGATGCACAGGCACGCATTGTTGCGCGTAAACAGGTGACACGTCTCGCAAGCTGGTGATAAAGCAAGCACTAGTCGTCGTGCTATTTGTTAGCGTTGGGCTTCAGTGATATAGTCTGCGCCACCTGATCGCAGGTATTTGGCTTTAAGTGGTCAGGTAAGCCGTGGTTTGACACGGCTTTTTTATGTATAGGCTTCAGTATTCCTGTGTACCGTTAAATCCTTTCAGGGACTAAAAACGCGTTATGTTGTCTGCGAATCAACCAATAAGCGAAAACTTGCCAGCACATGGCTGTCGCCATGTTGCAATCATCATGGATGGCAATGGCCGCTGGGCGAAAAGACAAGGGAAGATACGAGCCTTTGGGCATAAAGCTGGGGCGAAATCTGTTCGCCGCGCCGTTTCTTTTGCCGCCAATAACGGCATTGATGCGTTAACGCTCTATGCTTTTAGTAGTGAAAACTGGAATCGACCTGCGCAGGAAGTGACTGCGTTGATGGAACTGTTTGTGTGGGCGCTCGATAGCGAAGTAAAAAGCCTGCACCGCCACAACGTCCGCCTGCGTATTATTGGCGAAACCAGTCGTTTTAACTCACGTCTACAGGAACGGATTCGCAAAGCAGAAGCGCTGACGGAAAATAATACCGGCCTGACGCTCAATATCGCGGCGAATTACGGCGGACGCTGGGATATTATCCAGGGGGTTCGGCATTTGGCTGAGCAAGTTCAGGAAGGGCTGCTAAGACCCGACCAGATTGATGAAGAGGCGCTGAGTCAGCAAATCTGCATGAATGAACTGGCACCCGTGGATTTGGTTATAAGGACAGGGGGGGAACATCGAATCAGTAACTTTTTGCTGTGGCAAATTGCCTACGCCGAACTTTACTTTACGGATGTTCTTTGGCCAGATTTTGATGAACAAGACTTTGAAGGTGCGCTGCATGCCTTTGCCAATCGAGAGCGTCGTTTCGGCGGCACCGAGCCTGGTGGCGATAACGCCTGATGGGGGTAGCTTTTGCTGAAGTATCGCCTGATTTCCGCTTTTGTATTAATACCCGTCGTTATCGCAGCGCTGTTTTTACTGCCTCCGGTGGGATTCGCTATTGTTACGCTGGTGGTGTGTATGCTCGCCGCGTGGGAATGGGGGCAGCTTAGCGGCTTTACCTCGCGCACTCAGCGGGTATGGCTGGCGGTACTCTGTGGTTTTTTACTGGCCCTGATGCTGTATACCTTGCCTGAATACCATCACGACGTTCACCAGCCGCTGGTGGCCGGATCTTTATGGATATCGCTGGCGTGGTGGATTGCTGCGCTTGTTTTAGTGCTTTTCTATCCGGGCTCTGCGGCAATCTGGCGTAACTCTAAAGTGTTGCGCCTTATTTTTGGCCTGCTCACCATCGTTCCGTTTTTCTGGGGAATGGTTGCGCTGCGCGCCTGGCACTACGACGAAAACCACTACAGCGGCGCGATATGGCTGCTTTATGTCATGATTCTCGTCTGGGGGGCTGACTCCGGGGCCTATATGTTTGGTAAACTGTTTGGCAAACATAAGCTGGCGCCAAAAGTTTCCCCAGGTAAAACCTGGCAAGGCTTCATCGGCGGCCTGTTTACGGCGGCGATCATCTCCTGGGGCTATGGCGTCTGGGCGAATCTTGAGGTTGCCCCCTCAACGCTGCTGATATGTTCGATTTTCGCGGCGCTGGCATCGGTACTGGGTGATTTAACCGAGAGTATGTTTAAGCGTGAAGCAGGGATTAAGGACAGTGGTCACCTGATTCCAGGACACGGCGGAATACTGGATCGCATTGACAGCCTGACAGCGGCTGTTCCAGTGTTTGCTTGCCTGCTTTTACTGGTGTTTGGGACGATATAACGGAAGGTTTTATGCTGAGCATTCTCTGGAATCTGGCGGCGTTCATTGTTGCACTGGGTGTACTGATTACCGTGCATGAATTTGGCCATTTCTGGGTTGCCCGGCGCTGTGGTGTGCGGGTAGAGCGATTCTCGATTGGCTTTGGCAAATCGCTCTGGAAGCGCACCGATAAGCATGGCACCGAGTTTGTCATTGCTCTGATTCCTCTGGGCGGCTACGTCAAAATGCTCGACGAACGCGTTGAGCCCGTCGCCCCGGAACTTCGACATAGCGCGTTTAACAACAAAACGGTTGGACAACGTGCTGCCATCATCGCTGCCGGCCCGGTAGCCAATTTCATCTTCGCTATCTTCGCCTACTGGCTGGTGTTTATCATCGGCGTGCCTGGCGTGCGCCCGGTTGTGGGCGAAATCACCACGGGTTCCATTGCGGCAACGGCGCAAATTGCACCGGGAATGGAACTTAAAGCGATTGATGGTATCGAAACCCCTGATTGGGATGCCGTGAGGTTACAACTGGTCGCCAAAATCGGTGATGAGCAGACAACCGTCAGCGTATCGCCTTTTGGTTCCGACCAGCGGCAGGAAAAAGTGCTGGATTTACGCCACTGGCGCTTCGAGCCTGATAAAGAAGATCCCGTCGCCGCACTGGGGATTCGCCCGCGCGGCGCGCAGATCGAGCCGGTGTTAGCCGAAGTACAGTCTCATTCGGCGGCAAGTAAAGCAGGTTTACAAGCGGGTGACAGGATCGTTAAAGTCGATGGTCAACCATTAACACAATGGATGACCTTTGTTACTCTGGTGCGCGATAATCCAGGCATGCCGCTCGCGCTGGAAGTGGAAAGGCAGGGGAGTTCGCTCTCGCTGACCCTCACCCCGGATACCAAATCGGGCGGCGGTAAGGCGGAAGGGTTTGCCGGCGTTGTGCCGAAAGTGATCCCACTGCCAGATGAGTACAAGACAATACGCCAGTATGGGCCGTTTAGCGCCATCGTTGAGGCCACGGATAAAACATGGCAGCTGATGAAGCTAACGGTCAACATGTTGGGGAAATTGATAACCGGTGATGTCAAACTGAACAACCTCAGTGGGCCAATTTCGATTGCTCAGGGGGCTGGGATGTCAGCGGAGTTCGGGGTGATTTACTATCTCATGTTCCTTGCGCTGATTAGCGTGAACCTGGGGATAATCAACCTGTTCCCGCTTCCCGTATTAGATGGGGGCCATCTGCTGTTTTTAGCGATTGAAAAGCTAAAAGGCGGACCGGTATCCGAGCGAGTTCAAGACTTTAGTTATCGCATTGGCTCGATTTTGCTGGTGCTGTTAATGGGGCTTGCACTTTTCAATGATTTCTCTCGGTTGTAAGAGAGTTAGTTAGGAAGAACGCATAATAACGATGGCGATGAAAAAGTTGCTCATAGCGTCGCTGCTGTTTAGCAGCGCGACCGTATACGGTGCTGACGGGTTCGTAGTGAAAGATATTCATTTCGAAGGCCTTCAGCGTGTCGCCGTTGGTGCGGCCCTCCTCAGTATGCCTGTGCGCCCCGGCGATACGGTTAATGATGAAGATATCAGTAACACCATCCGTGCTCTGTTTGCCACCGGCAACTTTGAGGACGTCCGCGTCCTGCGCGATGGTGATACGCTGGTGGTTCAGGTAAAAGAACGTCCAACGATTGCCAGCATCACTTTCTCCGGTAACAAGTCGGTGAAAGATGACATGCTCAAGCAGAACCTTGAGGCATCGGGTGTTCGTGTGGGGGAATCACTGGACCGCACAACGCTTGCAGACATTGAAAAAGGTCTGGAAGACTTCTACTACAGCGTCGGTAAGTACAGCGCGAGCGTGAAAGCGGTTGTCACTCCGCTGCCGCGTAACCGCGTTGACCTGAAGCTGGTCTTCCAGGAAGGTGTTTCTGCGAAGATCCAGCAGATCAACATCGTGGGTAACCACGCCTTCAGCACCGACGAACTAATCTCCAACTTCCAGCTGCGTGACGAAGTGCCGTGGTGGAACGTGGTGGGCGATCGTAAATACCAGAAACAGAAGCTGGCGGGTGACCTTGAAACCCTGCGTAGCTACTACCTGGATCGCGGTTACGCCCGTTTCAACATCGATTCAACTCAGGTGAGTCTGACTCCGGACAAGAAAGGTATCTACATTACCGTTAACATCACAGAAGGCGATAAGTACACGCTTTCGGGTGTAGAAGTCAGCGGCAACCTGGCAGGGCATTCAGCTGAAATTGAATCTCTGACCAAAATTCAGCCGGGCGATCTGTACAGCGGTTCTAAAGTGACCAAAATGGAAGACAGCATTAAGAAGCTGCTCGGCCGTTATGGTTATGCGTATCCGCGCGTGCAAACGCAGCCGGAAATTAACGACACGGATAAAACCGTTAAGCTTCACGTTAACGTTGATGCGGGCAACCGTTTCTACGTGCGTAAGATCCGCTTCGAAGGTAATGACACCTCCAAAGATTCCGTTCTGCGCCGTGAAATGCGCCAGATGGAAGGGGCATGGCTGGGAAGCGATCTGGTAGACCAGGGTAAAGAGCGTCTGAACCGTCTGGGCTACTTCGAAACGGTTGATACCGATACGCAGCGTGTACCGGGCCGTCCGGATCAGGTTGACGTTGTTTATAAAGTTAAAGAACGTAATACCGGTAGCTTCAACTTTGGTATTGGTTACGGTACTGAAAGTGGCGTGAGCTTCCAGGTTGGCGTTCAGCAGGATAACTGGCTGGGTACAGGCTACTCTGTCGGGATCAACGGGACGAAAAACGACTACCAGACCTATTCTGAGTTCTCCGTAACTAACCCATACTTCACCGTTGACGGTGTAAGCCTGGGCGGTCGTATCTTCTATAACGACTTTAAAGCGGACGACGCGGACCTCTCCTCGTATACCAACAAGAGTTACGGTCTGGATGGTACGCTCGGCTTCCCGGTTAACGAATACAACACCCTGCGTGCAGGTTTAGGGTACGTGCATAACGACCTGTCCAACATGCAACCGCAGGTGGCAATGTGGCGTTATCTGGATTCCATCGGCCAGTCGGCGAGTACGTCCAGCGATGACAACGGTTTCGCCGCGGATGACTTCACCTTCAACTACGGTTGGACCTACAACCGTCTTGACCGTGGCTTCTTCCCAACGGAAGGTTCACGCGTCAACCTGAACGGTAAAGTGACGATCCCGGGCTCCGATAATGAGTTCTATAAGGTCACGCTGGATACGGCGTCCTACTTCCCAATTGATGACGACCACAAGTGGGTCGTCCTGGGTCGTACCCGCTGGGGCTATGGTGACGGTATCGGAAGCAAAGAACTGCCGTTCTATGAGAACTTCTACGCCGGTGGTTCAAGCACCGTTCGTGGCTTCCAGTCCAATAACATTGGTCCGAAAGCGGTTTACTACGGCGGTAATGACGAAGATAACTGCGCAAGCCGCGATCCGAAACAGGTCTGTAGCTCTGATGATGCGGTAGGCGGTAACGCCATGGCCGTGGCGAGCCTTGAGTTCATCACGCCGACGCCGTTTATCAGCGATAAGTACGCGAACTCTGTCCGTACCTCCTTCTTTATGGATGCAGGTACGGTGTGGGATACCAACTGGGAGAACACCGCCCAGATGCGTGCAGCGGGCGTTCCGGACTACAGCGATCCGGGCAACATTCGCATGTCCGCAGGTATCGCATTACAATGGATGTCACCGCTGGGGCCGTTGGTCTTCTCATACGCCCAGCCGTTCAAGAAATACGATGGAGACAAAGCGGAGCAGTTCCAGTTTAACATTGGTAAAACCTGGTAATAATCCGCTGCAATGGAATGCGTTGGCAGTGTAGCGCTGACAACCGGCGATCGGTAAAACGGTCGCCTTGCCACGCAAAGAACGGCACCCCACGGGTGCCAATGGGATGGTAAGGAGTTAATTGTGAAAAAGTGGTTATTAGCTGCAGGTCTCGGTTTAGCGATGGCAACTTCTGCTCAGGCAGCGGACAAAATTGCAATCGTCAACATGGGTAATTTGTTCCAGCAGGTCGCGCAGAAAACCGGTGTTTCTGCAACTCTGGAAAACGAATTCAAAGGCCGTGCGAGCGAACTGCAACGTATGGAAGGTGATCTTCAGTCCAAGATGCAGCGTTTACAGCGTGATGGTTCTACCATGAAAGCGAGCGAGCGCAGCAAACTGGAAAAAGACGTCATGTCTCAGCGCCAGACCTTCTCTCAGAAAGCGCAGGCTTTCGAGCAGGATCGTCAGCGTCGTTCTAACGAAGAGCGTGGCAAGCTGGTGACTCGCATTCAGTCTGCCGTTAAAGCAGTAGCAGCCGATCAGAGCATCGATCTGGTTGTTGATGCGAACGCCGTTGCATTCAACAGCAGCGATGTTAAAGACATCACCGCTGATGTTCTGAAACAGGTTAAATAAGTAATGCCTTCAATTCGACTGGCTGATTTAGCTCAGCAGTTGGATGCAGAATTACACGGTGATGGCGATATCGTCATCACCGCTGTTGCGTCCATGCAATCAGCTAAAGCAGGCACTATTACCTTCATGGTAAGCCCTAAGTACCGTGAACACCTGGCCCAGTGCCAGGCGTCTGCCGTTGTTCTGACGCAGGACGATCTTCCGTTTGCCGCTTGCGCTGCGCTGGTAGTGAAAAACCCCTACCTGACGTATGCACGTATGGCCCAAATTCTTGATACCACGCCGCAGCCGGCACAGAACATTGCAGCCAGTGCTGCGATTGATCCGACGGCGCAGTTGGGTAACAACGTAGCAGTCGGCGCAAACGCCGTTATCGAGTCCGGCGTTGTGCTGGGCGATAACGTGGTGATTGGCCCTGGCTGCTTTGTTGGAAAAAATACGAAAATTGGCGCAGGGACTCGTCTGTGGGCCAATGTTTCTGTCTACCATGAGGTTGAGATTGGCGAGCATTGTCTCGTTCAGTCCAGCACGGTGATTGGTTCTGACGGATTTGGTTACGCCAACGATCGGGGTAACTGGGTTAAGATCCCTCAGCTGGGTCGCGTGATTATTGGCGATCGCGTTGAGATCGGCGCGTGCACAACCATTGATCGTGGTGCGCTTGACGACACCATTATTGGTAACGGTGTTATCATTGATAACCAGTGCCAGATTGCACATAACGTTGTGATTGGCGACAATACCGCAGTTGCGGGTGGTGTTATCATGGCAGGCAGCCTGAAAATTGGCCGCTACTGCATGATTGGCGGTGCCAGCGTGATCAATGGCCATATGGAAATATGCGACAAAGTCACGGTGACGGGGATGGGCATGGTGATGCGTCCCATCACTGAGCCCGGCGTTTACTCCTCGGGTATACCGCTGCAACCGAACAAGGTCTGGCGTAAAACAGCTGCTCTGGTGATGAATATTGATGATATGAGCAAGCGACTCAAAGCGATTGAGCGCAAAATCGATCAACAAGACTAAGCGTTCATCCGTTTAACGCTAAATTTCCCGGCCTGTCGGCTTTGTTTATAAACCGGCAGGCCGTGTTATTATTGCTACTTAGTACATTTGACAGGAAGAGTATTTTGACTACTGACACTCATACTCTGCATATTGAAGAGATTTTAGAACTTCTGCCGCACCGCTACCCGTTTTTGCTGGTAGACCGTGTGCTGGATTTTGAAGAAGGTCGTTTTCTGCGCGCAGTGAAAAATGTCTCCGTTAACGAGCCGTTCTTCCAGGGGCACTTCCCTGGTAAGCCTATCTTCCCGGGTGTGTTGATCCTGGAAGCGATGGCACAGGCTACTGGTATTCTGGCGTTTAAAAGCGTAGGTAAACTGGAGCCGGGTGAACTCTATTACTTCGCGGGTATCGATGAAGCGCGCTTCAAGCGTCCGGTCGTGCCTGGTGATCAAATGATCATGGAAGTCACTTTTGAAAAAACGCGTCGCGGCCTGACTCGCTTTAAAGGCGTAGCTATGGTTGACGGCAAAGTTGTTTGCGAAGCGACAATGATGTGTGCGCGTAGCCGGGAGGCCTGATACGTGATTGATAAATCCGCCTTTATTCATCCTACCGCCATTGTGGAAACGGGTGCCATCATTGGCGCAAACGTCCACATTGGCCCGTTTTGTATCGTTGGACCCCAAGTCGAAATTGGTGAGGGTACAGTACTGAAATCTCACGTTGTGGTGAATGGTCATACGACCATTGGCTGCAATAATGAGATCTATCAGTTCGCCTCCATCGGCGAAGTTAACCAGGATCTTAAGTATGCTGGCGAACCGACCCGTGTGGAAATCGGCGATCGTAACCGCATTCGCGAAAGCGTCACCATTCATCGTGGTACAACGCAAGGCGGTGGATTGACGAAGGTGGGCAGCGACAACCTGTTTATGGTTAATGCGCATATTGCACATGACTGTACCGTGGGTGACCGCTGTATTCTCGCCAACAACGCAACGCTGGCGGGACACGTATCGGTTGATGACTTCGCAATTATCGGCGGCATGACCGCAGTCCATCAGTTCTGCATCATTGGTGCACACGTGATGGTTGGCGGATGCTCCGGTGTGGCGCAGGACGTTCCACCGTTTGTGATTGCGCAGGGCAACCATGCCACGCCGTTTGGCGTGAACATCGAAGGCCTCAAGCGTCGTGGCTTCAGCCGCGAAGCGATTACAGCGATCCGCAACGCGTACAAATTGCTGTACCGTAGCGGCAAAACGCTGGAAGAGGCGAAGCCGGAAATTGCCGAACTGGCGAATAAGCACGATGAAGTGAAGGCGTTCATGGAATTCTTTGAACGTTCCACGCGTGGTCTGATTCGTTAATGGTCGACAGTCGTCCGCTTACCATCGCCCTGGTCGCCGGAGAAACCTCCGGCGATATTCTTGGTGCAGGTCTTATCCGCGCGCTGAAAGCCCGCGTACCCAACGCCCGCTTTGTTGGCGTGGCTGGCCCGCTGATGCAGGCCGAGGGCTGTGAAGCCTGGTACGAAATGGAAGAGCTGGCCGTGATGGGCATCGTCGAGGTGCTGGGTCGCCTGCGTCGTCTGCTGCATATCCGCGCCGATCTTACCCGCCGTTTTACCGACCTCAAACCCGATGTGTTTGTCGGTATTGATGCGCCTGATTTCAATATTACCCTTGAAGGGAACCTGAAAAAGCAGGGTATCAAAACTATCCATTATGTCAGTCCGTCCGTCTGGGCGTGGCGACAGAAACGCGTTTTCAAAATCGGACGGTCCACCAATCTGGTGTTGGCTTTTCTGCCTTTCGAAAAAGCGTTTTACGACAGATTTAATGTCCCGTGTCGTTTTATCGGCCATACCATGGCGGATGCCATGCCGCTGGATCCGGATAAAAACGCCGCGCGTTACGAGCTGGGCATCCCGCACGATGTTCACTGTCTGGCGCTGCTGCCGGGAAGCCGGGGCGCAGAAGTGGAAATGCTCAGTGCTGATTTCCTGAAAACGGCGCAAATTCTTCGCAAGACTTACCCCGATCTTGAAGTGGTGGTGCCGCTGGTGAATGCCAAACGCCGCGAGCAGTTTGAGCGTATCAAAGCCGACGTTGCTCCGGATCTTCACGTCCGCCTGCTGGACGGGAAAGGGCGTGAGGCCATGTTTGCGAGCGATGCCGCGCTGCTGGCTTCCGGCACGGCTGCGCTGGAGTGTATGCTGGCAAAATGCCCAATGGTGGTCGGTTATCGCATGAAGCCGTTTACCTTCTGGCTGGCAAAACGTCTGGTAAAAACGGATTACGTATCTCTGCCAAACCTGCTTGCGGGTCGCGAGCTGGTGAAAGAGCTGTTGCAGGATGAATGCCAGCCGCAGGCGCTGGCTGATGCATTACTGCCGCTGCTGGCCAACGGTAAAACCAGCCACCAGATGCACGATACGTTCCGTGAGCTGCATCAACTGATCCGCTGTAATGCTGATGAGCAGGCAGCCGATGCGGTGCTGGAGTTAGCACAATGATGGAATTTATCTATCCCCATACCCACCTCGTTGCCGGTGTGGATGAAGTTGGTCGTGGCCCGCTGGTGGGTGCGGTCGTGACCGCGGCGGTGATCCTCGATCCCGCCCGCCCGATCGTGGGCCTGAACGACTCGAAAAAACTGAGCGAAAAGCGTCGCCTGGCGCTGTTCGATGAAATTAAAGAGAAGGCGCTGGCCTGGAGTCTCGGGCGCGCAGAGCCGGAAGAGATCGACGATCTGAACATTCTGCATGCCACCATGCTGGCGATGCAGCGTGCCGTTGCGGGCCTGAAGATTGTGCCCGAGTATGTGCTGATTGACGGTAACCGTTGCCCGGCGCTGCCGATGCCTTCAATGGCTGTTGTTAAAGGCGATAGCCGCGTCGCAGAAATCAGCGCGGCGTCAATCATTGCCAAAGTGACGCGCGACGCCGAAATGGCCGCGCTGGACCTCACCTATCCCGCGTATGGTTTCGCCCAGCATAAGGGATATCCAACGGCTTTCCATCTGGAAAAGCTGGCTGAACATGGCGCAACTGAACATCATCGGCGCAGTTTTGGCCCGGTGAAACGCGCGCTGGGACTGGTGTCCTGAATCAAGACGCAAGCAATTAAGTAACGCGGGATCTGAAGATGGCTGAACCACGTTTCGTACACCTGCGGGTGCATAGCGACTACTCCATGATCGATGGGCTGGCAAAAACCGGGCCGCTGGTAAAAAAGGCGGCCTCGCTTGGCATGCCTGCGCTGGCGATAACCGATTTTACCAACCTGTGTGGCCTGGTGAAGTTCTACGGAACGGCGCATGGCGCAGGATTAAAGCCCATCGTCGGCGCGGATTTTCACGTGCAGAGCGATCTGCTCGGCGATGAGATGACGCAAATATCCGTGTTAGCCATGAATAACACGGGTTATCAGAACCTCACTCTGCTGATTTCAAAAGCCTACCAGCGCGGCTACGGTGCGCTGGGTCCGTGGATTGACCGCGACTGGCTGGCGGAGCTGAACGAAGGTCTGCTGCTGATCTCCGGCGGCCGTATGGGCGATGTCGGCAAAAGCCTGCTGCGCGGTAACAGCGCGCTGGTGGATCAGTGCGTCTCGTTCTACGAAGAGTATTTCCCGGATCGCTATTATCTGGAGCTGATCCGTACCGGGCGCGCAGACGAAGAGAGCTATCTGCATGCGGCAGTCGCCCTCGCGGAAGAGCGTGGCCTGCCTGTTGTGGCCACCAACGACGTGCGCTTCCTCGAGGCGGGTGATTTTGACGCGCACGAAATCCGCGTTGCGATCCACGACGGCTTTACCCTCGACGATCCTAAACGCCCGCGCAACTACTCCTCGCAGCAGTACATGCGCAGCGAAGAAGAGATGTGCGAGCTTTTCTCGGACATCCCGGAAGCGCTGGAAAACAGCGTAGAAATTGCCAAGCGCTGTAACGTCACCGTACGTCTCGGCGAATACTTCCTGCCGCAGTTCCCGACGGGCGACATGACCACGGAAGATTTCCTGGTCATGAAATCGAAAGAGGGCCTTGAAGAGCGTCTGGAATTCCTTTTCCCGGATGAAGCGGTCCGTAAAGAAAAGCGTCCTGAATATGACGAGCGTCTGGATATTGAACTCCAGGTGATCAACCAGATGGGGTTCCCGGGCTACTTCCTGATCGTGATGGAGTTCATCCAGTGGTCGAAGGATAACGGCGTGCCGGTAGGCCCGGGCCGTGGTTCCGGTGCCGGCTCGCTGGTGGCGTATGCGCTGAAAATCACCGACCTCGATCCGCTGGAATTTGACCTGCTGTTCGAACGTTTCCTTAACCCGGAACGTGTCTCCATGCCCGACTTCGACGTCGACTTCTGCATGGAAAAACGTGACCAGGTGATTGAGCACGTGGCCGATATGTACGGTCGTGATGCGGTTTCGCAGATCATTACCTTCGGTACGATGGCGGCGAAAGCGGTTATCCGCGACGTAGGCCGTGTGCTGGGCCACCCGTACGGTTTCGTCGATCGTATCTCGAAGCTGGTGCCGCCCGATCCGGGCATGACCCTGGCGAAAGCCTTTGAAGCCGAACCTCAGCTGCCGGAAATCTACGACGCCGACGAAGAGGTGAAAGCGCTCATCGACATGGCGCGCAAGCTGGAAGGCGTGACGCGAAATGCCGGTAAGCATGCGGGGGGCGTGGTTATCGCCCCGACCAAAATCACTGACTTCGCGCCGCTGTACTGCGACGAAGCGGGCCAGCATCCGGTAACCCAGTTCGACAAGAACGACGTGGAATACGCCGGGCTGGTGAAGTTCGACTTCCTCGGCCTGCGTACGCTCACCATCATCAACTGGGCGCTGGAGATGATCAACGCCCGCCGTGAGAAGAACGGCGAGCCGCCGCTGGATATCGCGGCTATCCCGCTTGATGACAAGAAAAGTTTCGACATGCTGCAACGCTCGGAGACGACAGCCGTCTTCCAGCTTGAATCCCGCGGCATGAAAGATTTGATTAAGCGTCTGCAACCAGACTGCTTCGAAGATATGATCGCGCTGGTGGCCCTGTTCCGTCCGGGCCCGTTGCAGTCGGGGATGGTGGATAACTTCATCGACCGTAAACATGGGCGCGAAGAGATTTCCTACCCGGACGTGCAGTGGCAGCATGAAAGCCTGAAACCGGTACTGGAGCCGACCTACGGCATCATCCTGTATCAGGAACAGGTCATGCAGATCGCCCAGGTGCTTTCTGGTTACACCCTTGGCGGCGCGGACATGCTGCGTCGTGCGATGGGTAAGAAAAAGCCGGAAGAGATGGCCAAGCAGCGTTCCATCTTTGAAGACGGGGCGAAGAAAAACGGCGTCGATGGCGAACTGGCGATGAAAATCTTCGACCTGGTGGAGAAATTCGCCGGGTACGGATTTAACAAATCCCACTCCGCCGCCTATGCTTTGGTGTCGTATCAAACGCTGTGGCTCAAGGCCCACTATCCCGCTGAGTTTATGGCGGCGGTCATGACCGCCGATATGGACAACACCGAGAAGGTGGTTGGCCTGGTGGACGAGTGCTGGCGCATGGGGCTGAAGATCCTGCCGCCGGATATTAACTCGGGTCTGTACCATTTCCACGTTAACGATGACGGGGAAATCGTCTACGGGATCGGCGCGATCAAAGGCGTGGGTGAGGGGCCGATCGAGGCGATCATCGAAGCGCGTAATAACGGCGGCTATTTCCGTGAGCTGTTCGATCTGTGCGCCCGTACCGATACCAAAAAACTGAACCGCCGCGTGCTGGAAAAACTGATCATGTCCGGCGCGTTTGACAGGCTGGGGCCACACCGCGCCGCGCTGATGAACTCGCTCGGCGATGCGTTGAAGGCGGCCGATCAGCATGCGAAAGCGGAAGCCATTGGCCAGGCGGATATGTTCGGCGTGCTGGCGGAAGAGCCAGAGCAGATCGAGCAGTCCTATTCCAACTGCCAGCCGTGGCCAGAACAGGTAGTGCTGGATGGAGAGCGGGAAACGTTAGGTCTGTACCTGACGGGGCACCCGATCAACCAGTATCTTAAAGAAATTGAGCGCTATGTCGGCGGCCACAGGCTTAAAGACATGCATCCGACAGAACGTGGTAAAATCACCACGGCTGCGGGGCTCGTGATTGCTGCAAGGGTAATGGTCACCAAGCGCGGCAATCGTATCGGCATCTGTACGCTGGATGACCGTTCCGGGCGTCTGGAGGTGATGTTGTTCACCGACGCGCTGGATAAATACCAGCAATTGCTGGAAAAAGACCGCATACTTATCGTCAGCGGACAGGTCAGCTTTGATGACTTCAGCGGGGGGCTTAAAATGACCGCCCGCGAAGTGATGGACATTGACGAAGCCCGGGAAAAATATGCTCGCGGGCTTGCTATCTCGCTGACGGACAGGCAAATTGATGACCAGCTTTTAAACCGACTCCGTCAGTCTCTGGAACCCCACCGCTCGGGGACCATTCCAGTACATCTCTACTATCAGAGGGCGGATGCACGTGCGCGGTTGCGCTTTGGTGCAACGTGGCGTGTCTCTCCGAGCGATCGTTTACTGAACGATCTCCGTGGCCTCATTGGTTCGGAGCAGGTGGAACTGGAGTTTGACTAATACAGGAATACTATGAGTCTGAATTTCCTTGATTTCGAACAGCCGATTGCAGAGCTGGAAGCGAAAATCGATTCTCTGACAGCAGTTAGCCGTCAGGATGAAAAACTGGATATTAACATCGACGAAGAAGTGCATCGTCTGCGCGAAAAAAGCGTAGAGCTGACGCGCAAAATCTTTGCCGATCTCGGCGCATGGCAGATCGCCCAGCTGGCGCGTCATCCACAGCGTCCGTACACCCTGGATTATGTCCGCCTGGCGTTTGACGAATTTGACGAACTGGCAGGCGACCGTGCATACGCTGACGATAAAGCTATCGTTGGCGGTATCGCGCGTCTGGATGGACGTCCGGTGATGATCATTGGTCACCAGAAAGGCCGTGAAACCAAAGAGAAGATCCGTCGTAACTTCGGTATGCCAGCACCAGAAGGCTACCGTAAGGCCCTGCGTCTGATGGAGATGGCTGAGCGTTTCAATATGCCAATCATCACCTTCATCGACACGCCGGGTGCTTACCCGGGTGTTGGCGCGGAAGAGCGCGGTCAGTCTGAAGCCATCGCACGCAACCTGCGTGAGATGTCTCGCCTGAGCGTACCGGTCATCTGTACCGTTATCGGTGAGGGTGGTTCCGGCGGTGCGCTGGCAATTGGCGTGGGCGATAAAGTGAATATGCTTCAGTACAGCACCTATTCCGTTATCTCTCCGGAAGGCTGTGCCTCCATTCTGTGGAAAAGCGCCGACAAAGCGCCGCTGGCTGCGGAAGCGATGGGTATCATTGCCCCGCGTCTGAAAGAGCTGAAGCTGATCGACACCGTCATCCCTGAACCGCTGGGTGGCGCACACCGTAAGCCAGAAGTGATGGCCGCGTCCCTGAAAGCGCAGCTGCTGGCAGACCTGGCGGACCTGGACGTGCTGAGCAAAGAAGATCTGCTCAACCGTCGTTACCAGCGTCTGATGACCTACGGTTACGCATAAGCCTCACAATTATCCTAAAAGCCGCACATTGTTGCGGCTTTTTTTATACCTGCCGTTTACCTTAACTATGCTTATCTGATGTTTTTCAAGGAGGTAAACCATGAACATCATCGCCATCATGGGGCCACACGGCGTCTTTTATAAAGACGAACCCATCAAGGAGCTTGAACAGGCCCTTAAGGCACGCGGTTATCAGCTGATCTGGCCGCAAAACAGCGCCGACCTGCTGAAATTCATCGAACATAATCCGCGCATCTGTGGCGTGATATTCGACTGGGACGAATACGACATGGAGTTGTGCAGCGAGATCAATAAGCTCAACGAATATCTTCCGCTGTACGCCTTTATCAACACCCACTCGACCATGGACGTGAGCGCGCACGATATGCGCATGGCGCTGTGGTTCTTCGAGTACGCGCTCGGCGTGGCTGAGGACATTGCGACCCGCATTCAGCAGTACACCGGTGAATATCTGGATAACATCACGCCGCCGTTTACGCGCGCGTTGTTCACCTATGTGAAAGAAGGAAAGTACACCTTCTGCACGCCAGGCCATATGGCGGGGACGGCCTATCAAAAAAGCCCGGTAGGGTGCCTGTTCTACGATTTCTTTGGCGGCAATACGCTGAAGGCGGATGTGTCGATTTCAGTGACCGAGCTGGGCTCGCTGCTGGATCATACCGGCCCGCATCTGGAAGCTGAAGAGTACATCGCCCGCACCTTTGGCGCCGAGCAAAGCTACATGGTGACCAACGGTACCTCGACGTCGAACAAAATCGTCGGGATGTACGCCGCGCCTGCCGGCAGCACGTTGCTGATTGACCGGAACTGCCACAAGTCGCTGGCGCATTTGCTGATGATGAGTGACGTGGTGCCGCTCTGGCTGTCGCCCACGCGTAACGCGCTGGGAATTCTCGGCGGCATTCCTCGCCGCGAGTTCACCCATGCCGCCATCGAAAATAAGGTCGCGGCGACTCCTGAGGCAAGCTGGCCCGTTCACGCGGTGATCACCAACTCCACCTATGACGGGCTGCTGTATAACACTAACTGGATCAAGCAGACGCTGGACGTGCCGTCGATCCACTTTGATTCCGCGTGGGTGCCTTATACCAACTTCCACCCGATTTACTCGGGCAAAAGCGGGATGAGCGGCGAGCGCGTGCCGGGCAAGGTCTTTTTCGAAACGCAGTCGACGCACAAAATGCTGGCCGCGTTTTCCCAGGCGTCTCTCATTCACATCAAGGGCGAGTACGACGAGGATACCTTCAACGAAGCCTTTATGATGCACACCACCACCTCACCGAGCTATCCGCTGGTAGCGTCCATCGAAACGGCGGCGGCGATGCTGCGCGGAAATCCGGGTAAACGCCTGATCAACCGTTCGGTGGAGCGGGCGCTGCATTTCCGCAAAGAAGTTCAGCGGCTCAAAGATGAAGCGGACGGCTGGTTCTTTGATATCTGGCAGCCGGAAGAGATCGACGAGGCGGAGTGCTGGCCCGTCGCGCCGGGGGAGAGCTGGCACGGCTTCCGGGATGCCGATGCGGACCATATGTTCCTCGATCCGGTTAAGGTGACGATCCTGACGCCGGGCATGGACGAGCAGGGCGTGATGGGCGATGAGGGGATCCCCGCCGCGCTGGTGGCGAAGTTCCTCGACGAGCGCGGCGTGGTGGTGGAAAAAACCGGCCCTTACAATCTGCTGTTCCTGTTCAGTATTGGGATCGATAAAACCCGCGCGATGGGTCTGCTCCGCGGGCTGATGGAGTTTAAGCGCGCCTACGATCTGAACCTGCGGGTGAAGAACATGCTGCCGGATCTCTACGCGGAAGATCCTGACTTTTACCGCAATATGCGCATTCAGGATCTGGCGCAGGGGATCCACAGGCTGATCCGCCAGCACGATCTGCCGCGCCTGATGCTCCAGGCTTTTGACGTGCTGCCGGAAATGAAGCTGACGCCGCACAAGGCGTGGCAGCAGCAGGTGAAAGGGGAGGTGGAAACCGTTGAGCTGGAGAACCTGGTGGGACGGGTATCGGCCAACATGATCCTGCCTTATCCGCCGGGCGTGCCGCTGCTGATGCCGGGCGAGATGATCACCGAGAAGAGCCGGTCAGTGCTCGACTTCCTGCTGATGCTCTGTTCGGTGGGGCGCCACTATCCGGGCTTTGAGACGGATATTCACGGCGCGAAACGCGATGATAACGGCGTGTACTGGGTGAGAGTCCTAAAATAAAAGGGGCCGCTTGCCAGGGGCTGGCTGTCGGTTGTAACGTTCAGGGCATCATAAAAAGGAGAAGCTATGCTGGGTTTAAAAGCTGTTCATCATATTGCGATTATCGCCACCGATTACGCGAAAAGTAAGGCATTCTACTGTGACGTACTCGGCTTCACGCTGTTAAGCGAGGCCTACCGTGAGGAGCGCGACTCCTGGAAAGGCGATCTGGCGCTGAACGGGCAATATGTGATTGAGCTGTTCTCTTTTCCTTTCCCGCCCGCTCGTCCTTCGCGCCCGGAAGCCTGCGGCTTGCGCCATCTGGCCTTCAGCGTCGACGATCTGGACAGCGCGGTAAAACATCTGGAAGCCCACGGCGTGGCCTGTGAAGCGATTCGCGTCGATCCCTTTACCGATAAGCGTTTCACCTTTTTCAGCGATCCGGACGGCCTGCCGCTGGAGCTTTACCAGCAGTAATCGCCGTCATGTGTGATAATGCCCGTTCATTTCGGGCATTTTTTATGTGTGATTTCCTATGACCTTACCCGCTATCGCGCACGCCGTTTCGCCCTACCGCCAGCTGCTGGTGGGGTTCAGCGGTGGCCTGGATTCCACCGTTTTGCTTCATCGCCTTAAGCTTTGGCGCGACCGCGAGCCTGACGTCCAGCTGCGGGCGATGCATATCCATCACGGCCTGAGTCCCCATGCTGATGACTGGGTGGCGCACTGTGAAGCGGTGTGCGCAGCGTGGGCAATCCCGCTGATCGTGGAACGGGTCACGCTGGAGGAGGAAGGGCTGGGCGTTGAAGCGCAGGCGCGAAAAGCCCGCTACGCTGCGTTTTCCGGCGCATTGCGGCCTGGAGAAGCGTTGGTTACCGCCCAGCATCTGGACGATCAGTGTGAAACGTTCTTGCTGGCGCTCAAGCGGGGGAGCGGGCCCGCGGGCTTATCCGCCATGCCTGAGCGTGCTGATTTTGCCGGAACAGAACTCATCCGTCCGCTGCTGAACGAGACGCGCGCGTCACTGGAGGCCTGGGCCCATCACTATCATCTGCGCTGGATAGAAGACGAAAGCAATCAGGACGACAGTTATGACCGTAACTTCCTGCGTTTGCGCGTTTTACCGCTTCTGACCGAGCGCTGGGCACATTTTTCCGAAGCGGCAGCCAGAAGCGCCATACTGTGTGCTGAACAGGAAAGCTTGCTGGATGAGCTGCTGAGCGAGGAGCTGACTGCGCTGATTACCGCTGACGGCGCGCTGGATATTGCGCCGTTGAAGATGATGAGCCCCGCGCGTCGGGCTGCCCTGATCCGTCGCTGGCTGGCTTTTCACCGTGCGGCTATGCCGTCCCGGGCGATGCTCAACCGTATCTGGGACGAGGTCGCCCAGGCAAGAGAGGATGCCGCGCCGTGCGTACACCTGAACGGTTTTGACGTCAGGCGCTATCAGGACCGGCTCTGGTGGGTAAAATTCGCGCCATCGCTGGCTGACGTTGTGCTCGACTGGCCGTCGCCGGAGAAAGCATTAACGCTACCGTTGAATGCGGGCGTGGTTGCGTTGAGCCGTCCGGGTAACGTGCGTTTACCCGAGCCGGACGAGAAGGTCACCGTTCGCTTCAGGGCCAGCGGCATGCTGCACATCGTCGGGCGTAACGGCGGGCGTAAGCTGAAGAAAATCTGGCAGGAGAATAACGTTCCGCCCTGGAAGCGTGATACCACGCCGCTCCTGTTTTACGGCGATACGCTCGTGGCGGCGGCAGGGGTGTTCATCACGGAAGAGGGGTGGGCTGAAGCGGGTGTGAATTTTGAGTGGAAAGCGTAACGGGCAGCCTGGCTGCCCGTTGGTTATCAGGATTCGCTCACCACGACAGTGCCGATTTCCGGATGGCTGAAACTGGCAATCCTGTCGAGGCGCAGCTCGCGGGTTGCACCTGCATCTTCTACAACCAGATACTCCACGTTTTTACGGGAAACCAGATCGCTGGCCTTTGCCTTTAGCACTTCGCCATCTTTGAGTTCCAGCGTCAGTATTAAATGATGCTGGCAGGCGAGTTCGAGGTTGTCATAGTCATCACAATTGATGGGTTGATAGGTATCATTCATCGACATAATCGCTCACCAGTAAATTCGCCGCAGCATACGCTGCTTTTTCCCTGACCGATTCAGAAAGGCTCTCATCAGAGGCCACTTCATTTAGCACGTTCAATACACAGCCCAACGCATCCGGGATGTACCCCAGATCTCCGCTGGCGATTTCTGCATACCGTCTGCGAATCAACTCACAATAATTATTCACATCCCCTCCTGCCAGCGTACTGACTTACTGTGAGATATCATTAAGCCTACGAAGTTAAACTCGGTTTAGCAAGGTGACTATACCATACTCATTTAAGCATTATCAGCGCCTTGATAAGGGGGATTCGCCACCTCATAACAGCCTTTTGCTGCGGTTTTCGCTACAATGTACGCCTGATTCGAAAGGAGTTCTCTCATGGCGCTGAAAGCGACAATTTATAAAGCTGTGGTCAACGTGGCGGATCTTGACCGTAACCAGTTTCTGGATGCGTCATTGACGCTGGCGCGTCACCCCTCTGAAACCCAGGAGCGCATGATGCTGCGCCTGCTGGCGTGGATTAAATATGCCGATGACCGCCTGCAATTTACCCGTGGCTTAAGCGCGGAAGATGAACCGGAAGCCTGGTTACGCAACGATCACCTGGGTATCGACTTATGGATTGAGCTTGGCCTTCCGGATGAACGCCGGATCAAAAAGGCATGCACCCAGTCCGCAGAGGTGGCGCTGTTTGCCTACAACCAGCGCGCCGCGGAGATCTGGTGGCAACAAAACAAAAATAAGTGTGCGCAGTTCAAAAATCTTACCGTCTGGTATCTGGATGATGAACAGCTGGCACAGCTGAGCGCGTTCGCCAGCCGGACAATGGCGCTCCAGGCAACCATTCAGGACGGCGCTATCTGGCTTTCTGATTCTCAGAATAATCTGGAAATTCATCTTGCGGCCTGGCAGCCCGCATCATGATTGTGTTGTCCCGAAACGTCAGCATTCCTGATAACGAGCTGGAGATCACCGCCATCCGGGCTCAGGGAGCAGGGGGCCAGCACGTTAACAAGGCCTCAACGGCTATCCATTTGCGCTTTGACATTCGGGCCTCCAGCCTGCCAGAGTATTATAAAGAAAGCCTGCTTGCCGCCAGCCATCACCTGATCACCAGCGAAGGGGTGATCGTGATCAAAGCGCAGGAATATCGCAGCCAGGAAATGAACCGGGAAGCGGCACTTTCCAGACTGGCGGCGGTCATAAAAGAATTAACAACCGTGCAAAAAAGCCGCCGGGCAACGCGTCCAACGCGGGCATCGAAAGAACGTCGATTGTCATCGAAGGCGCAAAAATCCACCGTAAAATCACTGCGTGGCAAAGTCCGTCACCCGTAATGTGACGAAAGGGACACCCTTTTTCATAAGGAATGTATTGTGAAAAAAGCATTATTATCAGCGCTGGCCGTGACGAGCCTGTTCGCGCTTTTTGGCTGTAACAACCGTTCGGAAACACAGGTATTACCGCCAACGCAAAATGAAGAATTAAAGCCGATGCAGCAGAGCTGGCGCGGCGTATTGCCATGTGCAGATTGTGAAGGCATCGAAACTTCCCTGTTCCTGCAAAAAGATGGCACCTGGGTAATGAACCAGCGATATCAGGGAGCGAAAGAGCCGTCATCTTTTGCAACTTACGGAACGTGGGCGCGTACGGCTGAGAAGCTGGTATTGACCGATACCACGGGCGATAAAACCTATTTTCGCGCCAAAGGCGAGGGGATGGAGATGCTCGATCGCGAAGGCAACCCGATTGAATCCCAGTTCAACTACACGCTGGCCCCGGTGAAAGCGTCTCTGCCCGCAACCCCAATGGCGATGCGAGGGATGTATTTCTACATGGCGGATGCGGCGATCTTCACGGACTGCGCAACCGGTAAGAAAGTCAGCGTGGCGAACAATGCCCAGCTGGAGCGTGACTATGCCGTCGCGCGCGGCAATGACAGTAAGCCCGTGTTGCTGACGGTTGAAGGGCACTTTACGCTGGAGCCAAACCCGGATAGCGGCGAGCTGGTGAAAACGCTGGTGGCTGATAAAGACGCGAAGTTTGCTGCGGGTGAAAACTGCGAAAGCAAATAGGATTTAGCCATTAAAAAACCCCGCGCTTGCGGGGTTTTTTGTTTCTTAACCTTTGATGGCTTTCACCAGGTAATCAAGAATGTCGCCCGTCTTGATCATCTGTTTTTCGCCGTTGCGACGGTATTTGTATTCAATCTCGTCGCTGTCGAGGTTACGGTCGCCGATGACGACGGTGTGCGGAATACCGATCAGTTCCATGTCAGCAAACATCACGCCAGGACGCTCTTTACGGTCATCCATAAGTACGTCGATACCTTTCGCGCTCAGCTCAGCGTAGAGTTTTTCGGCCAGCTCCTGCACGCGGTAAGACTTGTGCATGTTCATTGGCAGGATCGCCACCTGGAACGGTGCGATGTTATCCGGCCAGACGATACCGCGCTCGTCATAGTTCTGCTCAATAGCGGCAGCAACCACGCGGGTTACGCCAATGCCGTAGCAGCCCATGGTCAGAACCTGATTACGGCCATCTTCGCCCTGAACCGCCGCGTTCATTGCGCGCGAGTACTTATCGCCCAGCTGGAAGATGTGACCTACTTCGATACCGCGTTTGATCATCAGGGTACCCTTGCCGTCCGGGCTTGGATCGCCTGCGACCACGTTACGGATGTCAGCCACTTCCGGCGTCGCCACGTCACGATCCCAGTTGATGCCGAAGTAGTGTTTCCCGTCAATGTTTGCGCCCGCAGAGAAGTCGCTCATTGCCGCAACGGTGCGGTCAATCACCACAGGAACAGGCATATTCACCGGACCCAGAGAGCCTGGGCCTGCGTTCACCACGGCGCGGATTTCGGCTTCCGTCGCGAAGGTTAGCGGGCTGGCAACCTGCGGCAGCTTCTCGGCCTTCACTTCGTTGAGCTCGTGATCGCCACGGACCAGCAGGGCAACCAGCGGGTAAGCGCTGCCTTCAGCAGATTTCACCAGCAGCGTTTTAACCGTTTTTTCGATCGGCAGAGTAAACTGCTCAACCAGCTCGGCGATGGTTTTCGCGTTTGGCGTATCAACCAGCGTCATCTCTTGGGTTGCTGCCGCACGAGGTTCTTTTGGTGCCAGCGCCTCTGCGAACTCAATGTTGGCGGCGTAATCAGAGGAGTCAGAGAAAATGACATCGTCTTCGCCGCTCTGCGCCAGAACCTGGAATTCATGAGAGGCGCTGCCGCCAATTGAACCGGTATCAGCCTGTACAGCACGGAAATCCAGCCCCATGCGGGAGAAGATTTTGCTGTAAGCCACGTACATTTTGTCGTAGGTCTCTTGCAGAGATTCCTGAGAGGTATGGAAAGAGTAAGCGTCTTTCATCAGGAATTCGCGAGAGCGCATAACGCCAAAGCGTGGGCGCACTTCGTCACGGAACTTGGTCTGGATCTGGAAGAAGTTCAGCGGCAGCTGTTTGTAAGAGCTCAGCTCGTTACGGATCAGATCGGTGATCACTTCTTCATGCGTTGGGCCGAGAACAAATGGACGATCGCCACGATCGGCAATACGCAACAGCTCCGGGCCGTACTGCTCCCAGCGACCGCTCTCCTGCCACAGTTCAGAAGGCTGAACCACCGGCATTAACACCTCGATTGCACCGGCGTTGTTCATCTCTTCACGCACGATGTTTTCGACTTTTTTCAGGACGCGCACGCCGGTCGGCAGCCAGGTGTATAACCCGGAGGCCAGCTTGCGGATCATCCCGGCGCGCAGCATCAGCTGGTGGCTGATCACCTCGGCGTCGGCAGGTGTCTCCTTCAGAGTGGAGAGCAGATATTGGCTAGTACGCATGTTGTTACGGTTCCATTTCGACGATTGGAACAGGCTGAAACGCCAGCCTGACACAAAAAAAGTGGTTTAGTTTACCAGTGTGGCAAAGATGCCAAAAGAGAGGAGAACAAAATTACCTGGGTTCCAGGGCAAACACTTCAAAACCCGCATCAGTCACGCGCCAGCGCACGTTAAAGTCCAGCAGCCAGACGGCGTACGTTTTTCCGGCGTCTTCCTCTTTACGGTAGGCGGGACGAGGGTCCTGCGCCAACACTTCAACGATAAAGTCACGCAGACGCGGATAGCGTTTTTCCAGCTGGCCGATTTGCGTCGTTATTTCAGACGTAAAGTGAACCGGCATATCTGCCTGCGGCGCGTCCTGAGCATAGCTTGCACGGGCATTCGGCAGCGCTTCGGCAAAGGGCAGGTAAGGCTTAATATCAATGACCGGCGTGCCGTCTACCAGGTCAAGGCTGCCTAACTCCAGGATCACCCGATCTTTCTGACAGCGTATCCCTTTCAGTTCGACCAGCGACATCCCGACTGGATTCGGTCGGAACGTTGAGCGGGTGGCAAAAACCCCCATTCTGGCATTACCGCCCAGACGAGGCGGGCGCACGGTCGGACGCCAGCCGCCTTCCATGGTCTGGTGAAATACAAAAACCACCCATAAATGGCTGAACGCCTCAAGCCCGCGCACCGCATCGGCCTGATTGTAGGGCGCGACGAGATGCAGCTCGCCGCCGCCGTTAATGACCAGACCCGGCTGACGCGGCACGGCGAACTTTTCTTTATAAGGAGAGCGGATAACGCCTATCTGCTCGAACTGAAATTCAATCATTTCGCCGTGATGTTAAGCGCAGAACCGATGCATACCGCCTGACGGTAGCAGCCTGGCGTACCGCTGGTGACTTCACAGCTGTGCAGCAGCACCGCGTTGGCTTTCATTTTCGACGCGTTGATTTGCATACGCTTGCGGGCTGTTGGGATATTTGGAGGGGAGTCCTGATTCGTTGCCTGGCAGGATTCGCCGCTCACTTCGCCCAGTTCACGGAATGGCTTACCGACCAGCTCGTCGGCTTTGGTAATAATACGTACCGGCGCAGCGCGAGGCGCTTTCGGTTTTGCTGGCTCCGCTTTTGGCGGGGTTGCAGTGCTTTGAACGGGTTCAACAGGAGATCTGCTTAGCATAGAACAGCCGCTCAGCATCAGTGCTAAAAGACAGATCGGTAAAGCACGCATAATAATTCCTCAGTGGATAATCAAAACGTCAGATATTGAAGCAGTTGACCGCACAAATGACAAGACGGGCAAATGCCCGTCTTGATGATATTACACTGAGGTGAGATTACCAGCCTTTAACAGCGCCGCCGTTAAACACCTTATTGGCTTCCTGGTAAACTTCTTCAGACTGATATGCCTGAAGGAATTTCTTCACGTTTTCCGCGTCTTTGTTGTCTTCGCGAGTCACGATCAGGTTGACGTACGGGGAATCTTTGTCTTCAACGAAGATGCCATCTTTCGCAGGGGTCAGGCCGATCTGGCTGGCGTAAGTGGTGTTGATAACGGCCAGCGCGATCTGTGCATCGTCCAGAGAACGTGGCAGCTGAGGGGCTTCCAGTTCAACAATTTTCAGATTTTTCGGGTTTTCGGTGACGTCAAGAACGGTCGGCAACAGGCCAACACCTTCTTTCAGTTTAATCAGGCCCACTTTCTGAAGCAGAAGCAGCGAACGGCCTAGGTTGGTTGGGTCGTTAGGGACGGCAACCTGTGAACCCGGCTGGAGTTCATCCAGAGATTTAATTTTCTTGGAATAACCGGCAATCGGGTAAACGAAGGTGTTACCGACAGCAACCAGCTTGTAGCCGCGATCTTTGATCTGCTGATCCAGGTACGGTTTATGCTGGAAGGCGTTAGCGTCAATGTCGCCTTTGCTCAGCGCTTCGTTCGGCAGAACGTAATCGTTGAAGGTCACCAGCTCAACATCCAGGCCGTATTTTTCTTTCGCGATTTTCTGCGCGGCCTCAGCAACCTGCTGCTCTGCACCGACGATAACGCCTACCTTGATGTGGTTTGGATCTTTTTCGTCCTGACCGCAACCCACCAGTGCCAGCGAACCAATCAGTGCGCCTACTGCTGCAAAGGTCTTAAATTTAAACGCCATGTTATATCCTTAACTCGTCGAGTTTGTGTTGTTTGTAACGTTATTTATGCGTAACAGCCCGGACGATACGATCGCCAGAGAATTGGATTAAGTAAACCAGCACAACCAGCAATACCAGAACGGTATTCATTACGGTAGCGTTATAGCCAATATAGCCGTACTGATACCCAATCTGGCCTAAACCGCCGGCACCCACGGCTCCGCCCATCGCGGAATAACCGACCAGCGTGATAAGCGTGATGGTTGCTGCATTCACCAGCCCTGGTAACGCCTCAGGCAGCAGAACTTTACGAACGATCTGCATTGGCGTTGCACCCATCGCGCGGGAAGCTTCAATCAGGCCCGTTGGGATTTCCAGCAGGGCGTTTTCCACCATGCGGGCGATAAACGGCGCGGCGCCTACGGTTAGCGGGACGATTGCCGCCTGCAAACCAATCGACGTCCCGACAATCACGCGGGTAAACGGAATCATCCACACCAGCAGAATAATGAACGGTATAGAACGGAAAATGTTGACCAGCGCAGAAAGCGTGCGATACAGCTTCGCGTTTTCAATAATTTGACCCGGGCGCGTGACGTACAGCAGCACGCCGACCGGCAGCCCAATCACAAAACCAAAAAAGCCCGATACGAAGGTCATTGCCAGCGTTTCCCAAACGCCGCGAACCAGTAGCCACATCATCGGCTCAGACATAACCCAGTACCTCTACTTTTACATGATGTTCTTGCAGCCAGGCAATTGCCGCCTGGGTTTCTTCCTGCGTGCCGTGCATTTCCGTCAGCATGATGCCGAACTTCACGCCGCCGGCGTAATCCATCTGCGCGCTGATAATGTTGTTGTTCACGTTAAAGCGACGCGCGGCTTCGGAAAGCAGCGGGGCGTCTACGGACTGGCCCGTAAATTCCATGCGCAGCATTGGCACGCTGTCCGCCGCAGCGTCTGTTTTCAGACGTTCCAGATAATCTTCCGGGATATCCAGATGCAGCGTGGACTGAATGAACTGCTGAGCCAGCGGCGTCTTAGGATGTGAAAACACTTCGCTGACCGTGTCCTGCTCGATCAGCTCACCGTTGCTGATGACGGCGACACAGTCGCAGATACGCTTCACCACGTCCATCTCGTGCGTAATAAGGAGGATAGTCAGGCCCAGACGACGGTTAATGTCCTTCAGCAGTTCCAGGATAGAACGCGTAGTGGCCGGATCCAGTGCGCTGGTGGCTTCATCACACAGCAGCACTTTTGGGTTACTTGCCAGCGCGCGCGCAATCGCCACGCGCTGCTTTTGCCCGCCGGAGAGATTGGCCGGGTAGCTGTCATGCTTATCATCCAGCCCAACCAGATCCAGCAGCTCGGTGACGCGACGCGTAACTTCTTCCTTCGGCGTGTTGTCCAGCTCCAGCGGCAACGCCACGTTTCCGAAAACGGTGCGTGAGGCCAGCAGGTTAAAGTGCTGGAAAATCATGCCGATCTGACGACGTGCTTTCGTGAGTTCTTTTTCGGAGAGCGCCGTAAGCTCCTGGCCGCCAACTTCTACGCTGCCCTGGGTTGGGCGCTCAAGCAGGTTAACACACCGGATCAGCGTACTTTTACCTGCACCCGATGCGCCAATGACGCCATAAATTTGACCAGCAGGCACATGCAGGCTGACGTTGTTCAGCGCCTGAATGGTACGGTTCCCCTGCTGGAACACTTTGGTGATATTGGAAAGTTTAATCATTAGATTATTTTTATCGTAAGTAAGTTAGCCGTGGCATTTTCTTCTGCCAGATACGGGGTATGACCGTAAACGAAATGGATGTTAAGGCATCCAGACGTCTAAATCAATCCAACTCTGTGCGATGAGCACTTTATTGCGCTGCGATTCATGAGATACTAGCTGAACAAGCCTTTTTCAGGAGCAAACCGGTGGCAAAATCTGTACCCGCAATTTTTCTCGATCGTGATGGCACTATTAATGTGGATCACGGTTACGTCCATGAGATTGATGAGTTCGAATTTATTGAGGGCGTAATAGATGCCATGCGCCAGCTGAAAGAGATGGGTTACGCGCTGGTGGTGGTAACTAATCAGTCCGGTATCGCCCGCGGGAAATTCACCGAAGCACAGTTTGAAACGCTGACGGAATGGATGGATTGGTCTCTGGCCGATCGCGGCGTCGATCTTGATGGCATCTATTATTGTCCGCATCATCCACAGGGAACCGTAGAAGCGTATCGTCAGACCTGTGATTGCCGTAAACCGCATCCGGGCATGTTTATCTCTGCCCAGGAATTCCTGCACATTGATATGGCCGCGTCTTATATGGTGGGCGATAAACTGGAAGATATGCAGGCAGCGGCGGCGGCAGGTGTGGGAACCAAAGTATTAGTGCGGACCGGTAAACCTGTCACCCCTGAAGCAGAAAATGCAGCCGACTGGGTGATAAACAGTCTGGCTGATCTGCCAAAAGAGATTAAAAAGCACCAAAAATAGACGTTTTGGTGAAAAGGTGAGCGGTTGAAATAAAAATGCATTTTTCCGCTTGTCATTCCTCGGCGGCTCCCTATAATGCGCCTCCATCGACACGGCGGATGTGAATCACTTCACGGACAACCCGGTCGGTTGAAGAGAAAAAATCCTGAAATAACGGGTTGACTCTGGAAGAGGAAAGGGTAATATACGCCACCTCGCGACAGAGCGCTGAAGCGCGTCG
>NZ_JAOBZC010000007.1:0-196980 GCF_029838645.1 Enterobacter sp. GD03975 | reverse complement strand
AGTCAGGGTAGTTTTACCATGGTCAACGTGGCCGATAGTACCAACGTTGACGTGCGGTTTTGTACGTTCAAATTTTTCTTTAGACACGGCTATATTCCTTACTATAGTGCTCTCCCCTTCGGAGAGAGCACGGGACTTAGGTTTTAATCCTGTGGATTACTTACCACGGGCTTCGATAACGGCCTGAGCAACGTTGTTCGGCGCATCATCATACTTCAGGAATTCCATAGTGTATGATGCACGACCTTTGGTCAGAGAACGCAGCTGAGTTGCATATCCGAACATTTCAGACAGCGGAACTTCAGCGTGGATCTTAACGCCAGTTACTTCGGATTCCTGACCACGCAGCATACCGCGACGACGGCTCAAGTCACCGATAACGTCACCGGTGTTCTCTTCCGGAGTTTCTACTTCAACCTTCATGATTGGCTCAAGCAGAACTGGTTTTGCTTTCTTAAAGCCTTCTTTAAAGGCAATAGACGCAGCCAGTTTAAACGCCAGTTCAGAGGAGTCAACGTCGTGGTAAGAACCGAAGTGCAGACGAACACCCATGTCTACAACCGGGTAACCAGCCAGAGGACCAGCTTTCAGCTGCTCCTGGATGCCTTTATCAACGGCAGGAATGTATTCACCAGGAATTACACCACCTTTGATGTCGTTGATGAACTCGTAACCTTTAGGGTTAGAGCCCGGCTCCAGTGGGTACATGTCGATCACAACGTGACCGTACTGACCGCGACCACCAGACTGCTTAGCGTGTTTACCTTCAACATCGGTAACTTTCGCGCGAATCGCTTCGCGGTAAGCAACCTGAGGTTTACCCACGTTCGCTTCAACGTTGAATTCACGTTTCATACGGTCAACGATGATGTCCAGGTGCAGTTCACCCATACCAGCGATGATGGTCTGGTTAGATTCTTCATCAGTCCATACGCGGAATGATGGGTCTTCTTTCGCCAGACGGCCCAGAGCCAGACCCATTTTTTCCTGGTCAGCTTTGGTTTTTGGTTCAACCGCGATGGAGATTACCGGCTCTGGGAATTCCATACGCTCCAGAATGATTGGGTGATCCGGGTCACACAGGGTGTCACCAGTAGTCACGTCTTTCAGACCGATAGCAGCAGCGATGTCGCCCGCACGAACTTCTTTGATCTCTTCACGTTTGTTAGCGTGCATCTGTACGATACGGCCAAAACGTTCACGCGCCGCTTTCACGGAGTTCAGGATGGTGTCACCGGAGTTAACCACACCAGAGTAAACACGGAAGAAGGTCAGGTTACCCACGAATGGGTCGGTAGCAATTTTGAACGCCAGTGCAGAGAACGGCTCGTCATCACTTGCGTGACGCTCAGCCGGCGTATCTTTACCGTCGTCCAGGATGCCGTTGATCGCAGGAACGTCAACCGGGGATGGCAGGTAGTCAACTACCGCATCCAGCATTGCCTGAACACCTTTGTTCTTGAACGCAGAACCACAGGTTACCAGGATGATTTCGTTGTTCAGAACGCGCTGACGCAGAGCAGATTTGATCTCTTGCTCAGTCAGTTCTTCACCACCCAGGTATTTCTCCATCAGCTCTTCAGAAGCTTCTGCTGCGGATTCGATCAGGTTCTGGTGCCATTCGTCAGCCAGGTCCTGCATCTCTGCCGGGATATCTTCGTATTCGAAGGTAACGCCCGCATCTGCTTCGTTCCAGTTGATCGCTTTCATTTTCACCAGGTCGATAACGCCGGTGAAACCTTCTTCAGCACCAATTGCCAGCTGAAGCGGAACAGGGTTCGCGCCCAGACGGGTTTTGATCTGGCCAACAACTTTCAGGAAGTTAGCACCCATACGGTCCATTTTGTTAACGAACGCGATGCGTGGAACTTTATATTTGTTCGCCTGACGCCATACGGTTTCAGACTGTGGCTGAACACCACCAACTGCGCAATAAACCATTACCGCGCCGTCAAGAACACGCATGGAACGTTCTACTTCGATGGTGAAGTCAACGTGCCCTGGGGTGTCGATGATGTTTACGCGATGCGGTTCGTACTGCTTAGCCATACCTGACCAGAAAGCAGTAGTCGCTGCGGAGGTGATAGTAATACCACGCTCCTGCTCCTGTTCCATCCAGTCCATGGTGGCAGCGCCGTCATGAACTTCACCGATTTTATGGTTTACACCGGTGTAGAACAGAATACGTTCGGTAGTAGTGGTTTTACCGGCGTCGATGTGCGCACTGATACCGATGTTACGGTAGCGTGCGATGGGTGTTGTACGAGCCATTTGATTCCTCGTTTATATCTTTAGGCGTTCAGTTAAGTTACCCAGAGCGGGCGGCTTCTCTGAAGCGCCCGCCTGGTGACTACGACTCCGAAGGGATTACCAACGGTAGTGTGCGAACGCCTTGTTGGCTTCTGCCATACGGTGAACGTCTTCACGTTTCTTAACTGCGGTACCTTTGTTTTCCGCAGCATCAGAAAGTTCGTTCGCCAGACGCAGAGCCATGGATTTATCACCGCGTTTACGAGCAGCTTCAACGATCCAACGCATTGCCAGAGCATTACGACGAACCGGACGAACTTCAACTGGAACCTGATAAGTAGAACCACCAACGCGGCGAGACTTAACTTCTACAGTCGGGCGCACGTTGTCGAGAGCGACTTCGAAAGCTTCCAGTTCATTTTTACCAGAACGCTGAGCCAGGGTCTCCAGCGCGCTGTATACGATTGCTTCTGCGGTAGATTTCTTACCATCTACCATCAGGATATTTACAAATTTTGCCAGCAGTTCTGATCCGAATTTCGGATCTGGAAGAATTTTACGCTGACCAATGACGCGACGACGTGGCATGGGATTACTCCGTTGTTAATTCAGGATTGTCCAAAACTCTACGAGTTTAGTTTGACATTAAGATAAATCAGTTTGGCCTTACTTAACGGAGAACCATTAAGCCTTAGGACGCTTCACGCCGTACTTGGAGCGAGCCTGCTTACGGTCTTTAACACCTGAGCAGTCCAGCGCACCACGAACGGTGTGGTAACGAACACCCGGAAGGTCTTTAACACGACCGCCACGGATCAGGATCACGGAGTGCTCCTGAAGGTTGTGACCTTCACCACCGATGTAGGAAGTCACTTCGAAACCGTTAGTCAAACGCACACGGCATACTTTACGCAGTGCGGAGTTTGGTTTTTTAGGAGTGGTGGTATATACACGAGTACATACACCACGTTTCTGCGGGCAGGCTTCCAGCGCAGGCACGTTGCTTTTTGCAACTTTGCGTGCACGTGGTTTGCGTACCAGCTGGTTAACTGTTGCCATTAAATAGCTCCTGGTTTTAGCTTTTGCTTCGTAAACACGTAATAAAACGACCTCATACAATATGAGGACGCGAAATTTTAGGGCTACGTCGAAAAGGTGTCAAGAAATATACAGCGATCTCAAATCACCAGTTCATTTGACTGGCGTGCGTCACAGTAAGATTGACGAAATCAGTATAGCCAACCACGTCAATTTTGGCTGAAATTTGACCAGAAAGACCCCGCGCATCCAGATCGTCCTTCAGCGCAGAGACAGTTATGGGGGCATTACTGAGGATTTCAACAAAACGGCTGCCTTCAAGCGCCGCCAGCACGCCATCCTGAATCAGCAGCAGATCGTCACCTTCGCGCAGCATGCTCAGTAACGTGTCGATATCGCATTGCCACGGTGAACGGCTCAGGGTATGGAGCATGACGGCCTCAGAAAGTCAGAACGGTATCGTAGTGAGAGAGATGTTCGCGCAGCGCCGCAGAGGCGAGGATCGTCACGTCCAGCACGAACGATGTTTTCTCGTTTAACCCACGAGCGGCCAGCGAGTCGGCACACACATAGAAGGTTTCAATGTCATAGAGCGGCAGGACCTTAAAGGTCGCAATGTAATCGCGCGCGAGAATAGCCTGCGGCTGTTGGCCGGCCAGAAGCTGGAATACGCCATCGCCTATAAAGAACACGCCGATATCTTCGGTTAATGCCGATGTCGCGAGCAATGCATCCAGCCCTTCCCGACCTGAAGCGCTGCCGTGCGGCGCAGAAGTAAAAACAAACGCTACGCGCTTCATCAAAATTGCACCACTCTGTCGCAGGTCAACGCGGCCTGTGCCAATGCACCTAATCCGCTGAGCGAAAAGCCCGGTTGCAGGTTGGCCCCCGCCAGACCGAGGCGTTCGGCTTCGGTCGCATCCGCCACACCGCGACGCAGTGCCGCGGCGACGCAGATATGCAGCTCAACGCCCTGCGTTTCGTTTAATTTTTGCCAGGCGCGCACAAGGTCAAACTCATCGCTTGCCGGAGAGGTAAACTGGTTCGCGTTATACACCCCTTCACGATAGAAGAAGACGCTTGCCAGTTCATGGCCGGCATCAAGCAGCGCATGGGCAAACTGTAGCGCGCTGCTGGCCTGCTGGGTTCCGTACGCCGGGCCCGTCACCATTAACGCAAAGCGCATTACTTGTCTTGCCCCAGGAAATCGCCGCTTTTGAACTGGCGAATATAAAGGTAAACCGTGTGTTTAGAGATATTCAGGCGATCGGCCACCTGGTTGATGGCATCTTTGATATCAAAAATCCCTTTCTCATAGAGGTTCAGGACGATCTGACGATTCTTGGCGTTGTTGGATACGTTGCGATCGGCATTCACCTCTTCAATGGTGAACTCAAGCGTCTGGGTCACGAGATCCTCAACGGAGGAAGCAAAGTTCACCGACGAGCCCACGTCCGGCGTTTCTGGCGGAATGAAGGTGCTCATGATTTGAGAGAAGGGCACATCAAGGTTCATGTTGATGCACAGCAACCCGATAACCCGGTGGTCGCGGTTTCGAATCGCGATAGTTTCTGATTTCATCAGCACGCCGCTTTTGGCACGGGTGAAATAGCATTTTGAGACGCTGCTGTCCGCGCCGGTCATGTCATGCAACATACGCAATGCAAGGTCGGTGATTGGCGAACCAATTTTACGGCCAGTGTGCTCACCGTTCGCAATGCGGATAGCGGAACACTTAAGATCTTGCAGGGAATGCAATACGATTTCGCAGTGGGAACCAATGAGCATCGCTAACCCGTCCACTACCGCTTCGTAGGATTTCAGAATATCGAAGTCGGTCTGGTCAAATGGACGTTGATCCAGCAAATCAAGTTCACTGGTTTCGTTGGTTAAAAGCGACCTGGACATGAAAAAAACACTCCTTTTCAGGAGCCTGTCGTTAGGTTTTCAGGGCAGGCTCATTATCTACACGGACAACTAAATTAATACAGCGTGTATAACGCTTTCCAGTGTTAATTATATCTGCCCCACATAAAAAAAACCGCCGCCTGGCAGGCGGCGGTTTTTTTCAGCATTACTTCTTGGCTGCTGCGGCTTTATCGTCAGCCGGTGCGTCTGCTTTCGCATCCGCTTTCGGAGCCGGTTTGATGTCCAGCAGTTCTACGTCAAATACCAGCGTAGAGTTAGCCGGGATGCCCGGAACGCCCGTTTTGCCGTAAGCCAGGTCTGGTGGAATGACCAGCTTGATCTTACCGCCTTTCTTGATGTTCTTCAGGCCTTCGGTCCAGCCCGGGATCACACCGTCCAGACGGAAGGAGAGAGGCTCACCGCGGGTGTAAGAGTTATCGAACTCTTTACCGTCGATCAGCGTACCTTTGTAGTTCACCACAACGGTGTCGCTGTCTTTAGGCGCATCGCCGGTCCCTTCTTTCTCAACTTTATAGATCAGGCCGGTAGAAGACGTTTTAACGCCTTTCTCTTTAGCAAACTTGTCTCGGTAGGCTTTGCCTTTCGCTTCGTTATCTTTAGCGTCTGCTTCCATCTTGGTTTGAGCGGCGCCTTTCACACGCGCTTCAAACGCTTGCAGAGTCTGCTCGATTTCCTGATCAGAGAGCTTGCTCTTGTCGGCGAACGCATCCTGAACACCGGCGATCAGCTGGTTTTTGTCCAGTTTGATGCCCAGCTTCTCTTGTTCTTTCAGAGAGTTTTCCATGTAACGACCCAGAGACGCGCCAAGTGCGTAGGCGGATTTCTGGTCGTCATTTTTGAATGCCGCTTTGCTGTCTGTAGTCGCAGCAGGCTTCGCAGCAGTATCAGCAGCGAAAGACAGCGGCGCGTTGAGCGCAACGGCCATCGTGGTCGCCAGCAGCGTAACTTTAAACAGTGATTTCATCCATATCTCCAGGACCTGAGGTCTCTCACCCCAGTGTTAAACGTAAATGAGTGACGTACTATAAAACGTTGTGGAAGAAATCTACAGACAGACTCCCCCTATTGTCGCCTCTTTTCAGACTATTTTTGTTTAAATAAGTTTCTTGTCAGGGAGATGGATACTGTACTTAAGGAAAAAGTCAGCTACACTTCGCCGCCGCTGGCCCATTATGGCGTATGAGATATAAACGAGGTGAATGATGAAGGATACAATGATCGAAGCGAGACTGGCTGAGCTGGAAAGCCGCCTGGCTTTTCAGGACATCACCATCGAAGAACTGAACCAGACCGTAACGGCCCATGAGCTTGAAATGGCAAAACTGCGCGATCATATGCGCCTGCTGACGGAAAAGCTGAAGGCCACGCAGCCGTCGAATATTGCCTCTCAGTCGGAAGAGACGCCACCACCTCATTATTGAGGCGTAAAAAAAGCGGGATTATCCCGCTTTTTTATTTTCCGCAGTACGGAATCAGTGGCAACCGCAGCCGCCGTTACCGCAACCACCTTTACCGTGGTCGTGGTCGTGACCATGGTCGTGGCCGTGACCACCGCAGCAGCCGTCATGGCCGTGATCGTGGTCGTGGTCGTGACCGTGCGCACCGTGAACGTGGCCATGAGCCAGCTCTTCTTCGGTTGCTTCACGGATAGCAACAACTTCTACGTTGAACTTCAGGTTCTGGCCAGCCAGCATGTGGTTGCCGTCAACCACGACGTGGTCGTCTTCAACTTCAGTGATTTCAACAGGAACCGGACCCTGGTCAGTTTCAGCCAGGAAGCGCATGCCAACCTGCAACTCGTCAACGCCCATGAACACGTCTTTAGGAACGCGCTGAACCAGGTTGTCGTCATACTGACCGTAAGCGTCGTTTGCGCCTACAGCAACGTCGAATTTGTCGCCAACTTCATGGCCTTCCAGCGCAGTTTCCAGGCCGGAAATCAGGGAACCGTGACCATGCAGGTAGTCCAGCGGCGCACTCACCGGAGACTCATCAACCAACACACCGTCTTCTGTACGTACCTGATAGGCCAGGCTGACCACCAGGTCTTTTGCTACTTTCATGATATCTCCTGAGCGTGGGAAAATTACTGGCGCAGATTGTAGCGGAAATCTGCACCCGTGTACCCTTAAGCTTAAAAAAACTCAGAGCATATCGCTAGTCTGGATGAAAAATGCCGATCACTTGCTCTTCTTTGCGAACGTGATCGCGGGCTTCTTTGTCGGCCTCACGCATCTGGTGGCCGCACTTAACACATTCAACGATATCGATATTATTTTCGCGCCACATGGCCAGCGTATCTTGCGCCTGGCAGGACGGGCACTTTGCACCCGCGATAAAGCGTTTACGTACAGCCATCTTTCGTTACCCTTTATTCAAATTCATCCCAGCCGTCGAGCTGGCGTCGTTCCTGCTGCATTTCACGCTGGAAGATCTCCTCCAGCTCGCGACGCGCCTCCCGCACGCGGGAGATCTGCGCCGTGTCGCTGTGCACGGGCATGAGCTCGCGCAGCATGCGCATATCCAGCCGGCGGAAATGCATCTGGGCCCGCTGGGCCTGGTGAGGATGCATCCCAAGCGAGATCAGCGCCTTACGCCCCAGCTCCAGCGCACTGGAAAACGTTTCACGGGAGAAGTGTTTCACACCCGCCTGCAAAAGTTCGTGAGCTTCAACACGTCCGCGGGCACGCGCCAGAATATGCAGATGCGGGAAATGCTGCTGGCACAGCTCCACCAGCTTCATGGTGTCTTCCGGATCGTTGCAGGTGATAATGATGGACTCCGCGGCCTCTGCTCCCGCCGAGCGCAACAGCTCAAGCTGCGTCGCATCGCCGTAATAGACTTTATAACCGTATTTGCGCATCAGATTGACCGCGCTGATATCGCGCTCCAGCACCGTGATGCGCATTTTGTTCGCCATCAACAGGCGTCCAATCACCTGTCCGAAGCGGCCAAAGCCCACGACGATCACCTGTGGCTTATCGTCCTCCACCCACGGCGTTTCATCTTCATCGGTTGCCGGGTTCAGGCGGCGCGACAGCAGTTTGTCCACCAGCTTCATCAGCAGCGGCGTGGTCATCATCGACAGCGTTACCGTCACCAGCAGCAGCGCCATCTGGTCATCTTTGAACAGCTTCTGAGACGACGCCGTGGAAAACAGCACAAACGCAAACTCTCCACCCTGGCTTAACACGCTGGAGAACTGCATTCTTTCCGAGCTGCGCAGCCCGTAAACTCTCGCCAGAACATACAGCACCAGCGTTTTCACCGCGACCAGCACCGCCACGCTCATCACGACCCACAGAAGATGGGTATAGAGCACGCCGAGGTTGAGCGCCATGCCCACCGAAATAAAGAATAGCCCTAACAGCAGCCCCTTAAACGGATCGATGGCGGTCTCCAGCTCGTGGCGGTACTCACTTTCCGCAAGCAGCACCCCGGCGATAAACGTCCCGAGCGCCATCGACAGCCCGAGGGCATCCATGAACAGCGCCGAGCCGAGAACCAGCAGCAGCGTTGCGGCGGTAAATACCTCGCGCACGCCGGATGCGGCAATGAACCGGAATACCGGGCGCAGTAAAAACCGTCCGCCAATCAGCATGCCCGCGAAGGCCAGCACCTTCATGGCGATTTTCATCCAGTCGAAATGATCGTCACCGGAGCCTGCCAGCAGCGGCACCAGCGCCAGCGCCGGGATCACCGCTAAATCCTGGAACAACAGCACCGAAAAGCCCAGTTGCCCCGCCTCGTTGCGGTTCATCCCCTTGTCGCGCATCAGCTGTAGCGCCATCGCCGTCGACGACATCGCAAGACCGATGCCGCCAATCACCGCCGCCTGCCAGGAAAACTGCGTCAGCATCAGCAGGCCCGCCAGAATAGCGGCGCTGAGCAACACCTGCGCCGCCCCGACGCCAAAAATAGATTGCCGCAGTTGCCATAGCTTGGAAGGGTTCAGTTCAAGACCGATGATGAACATCAGGAACACCACGCCCAGCTCGGAGAAGTGGAGAATTTCATCCACATCGCTGATGAACCCCAGCCCCCAGGGGCCAATGGCGATCCCCGCCAGCAAATAGCCCAGCACCGCGCCGATGCCGAGACGCGCGGCAAGCGGCACGGCGACCACGGCGGCAAACAAAAACAGCACCCCGGCAAGGAGTAAATTCGAACCGTCCATTAGCGTCCTCCCGCCGGTATCGGTGATGCCAGCCATTCTCCGTAGGCTCTGGCATGGCTCGCCAGCGCCTTTGGTTCCTGCCGCCGCGCCCAGTAAACAATAATCGGGCTCATCCAGTGCATGCGGCACATCGCCGCCGTCAGCTCGAACGGCCGCAGGATGTCGCTCATGGGATAACGGTTCAGCCCGTCGTGACGGTAAGCACTTTCCGGCTCACCGGTGGTAATGACGCTCCGCCAGTACTTTCCCGCCAGCTGGTTGCCTCCCACCCCGCTGGAAAAGCCCCGGCTCAGCACGCGGTCCAGCCACTCTTTGAGCAGCGCCGGACAGCTGTAGGTATAGAGCGGATGCTGGAACACAATCACGTCATGCTGACGCAGCAGTTCCTGCTCGTAAGGAATATCGATAAAAAAATCAGGATAGTGCGCGTAGAGATCGTGCACCGTGACGTTACTGAGCTGTGTGGCCGGCTTAAGCAGCACCCGGTTCGCCACCGAGTCCTGAGATTCCGGATGGGCATACAGCAGCAGCACTTTCGCTGTCTGAGACATCACTCCCCTCCCGGTTCTGTTTTTGTGTATTGTTGTCGTTTTGGGCTACCATGGCGGCCCGGTGGGGAAAATGGCCCACACCTTACATTATCATAATGACAAATTAACATAGTCGGAACATACGGCGCTTCTATGATTGTTTTCTCCTCGTTACAAATTCGTCGCGGCGTGCGCGTTCTGCTGGATAACGCGACTGCTACCATCAACCCGGGCCAGAAGGTGGGGCTGGTCGGCAAAAACGGCTGCGGTAAATCCACCCTGCTGGCGCTGCTGAAAAACGAGATAAGCGCGGATGGCGGGAACTTTACCTTCCCGGGCAACTGGCAGCTTGCCTGGGTGAACCAGGAGACGCCTGCGCTGAGCGAACCCGCACTCGACTATGTTATCGACGGCGACCGCGAATACCGCAGGCTCGAAGCGGAGCTCAATGCCGCCAACGAGCGCAACGACGGCAACGCCATCGCCACCGTTCACGGCAAGCTGGACGCCATCGACGCCTGGACCATTCGCTCCCGCGCCTCGAGCCTGCTGCACGGTCTGGGCTTCAGCAACGAACAGCTTGAACGCCCGGTCAGCGACTTCTCGGGCGGCTGGCGTATGCGCCTCAACCTGGCGCAGGCGCTGATCTGCCGCTCCGACCTCCTGCTGCTCGATGAACCGACCAACCACCTCGATCTCGATGCGGTTATTTGGCTGGAGAAGTGGCTTAAGAGCTATCAGGGCACTCTGATTCTGATCTCCCACGACCGCGACTTCCTCGATCCGGTGGTGGATAAAATTATTCATATCGAACAGCAAAGCATGTTCGAGTACACCGGCAACTACAGTTCCTTCGAACGCCAGCGCGCGACGCGCCTTGCCCAGCAGCAGGCGATGTATGAAAGCCAGCAGCAGCGCGTAGCGCACCTGCAAAGCTTTGTGGATCGCTTCAAGGCTAAGGCGTCAAAAGCCAAGCAGGCGCAGAGCCGCATCAAGATGCTGGAACGCATGGAGATGATCGCCCCCGCGCACGTGGATAACCCGTTCCACTTCAGTTTCCGCGAGCCAGAGAGCCTGCCGAACCCGCTGCTGAAAATGGAAAAAGTGAGCGCAGGCTATGGCGATCGCATTATTCTCGACTCTATTAAGCTTAACCTGGTGCCGGGTTCACGCATCGGTCTGCTGGGGCGTAACGGCGCCGGTAAATCCACGCTGATCAAGCTGCTGGCGGGCGAGCTTAACCCGGTCAGCGGCGAAATCGGCCTGGCGAAGGGCATTAAGCTTGGCTACTTCGCCCAGCATCAGCTGGAATTTTTACGCGCGGATGAATCGCCAATTCAGCACCTGGCTCGCCTGGCCCCGCAGGAAATGGAGCAAAAGCTGCGCGACTACCTCGGCGGCTTCGGCTTCCAGGGCGATAAGGTCACTGAAAACACTGCGCGTTTCTCGGGCGGTGAAAAAGCCCGCCTGGTGCTGGCGCTGATCGTCTGGCAGCGTCCAAACCTGCTGCTGCTCGATGAACCGACCAACCACCTGGATCTCGACATGCGTCAGGCGCTGACCGAAGCGCTGATTGAGTTCGAAGGGGCGCTGGTTGTCGTATCGCACGATCGCCACCTGATCCGCTCCACCACCGACGATCTCTACCTGGTGCACGGTGGCAAAGTGGAGCCGTTCGACGGCGATCTGGAAGATTATCAGCAGTGGCTGACGGACGTGCAGAAGCAGGAAAACCAGCCGGAAGAGTCAGCGAAAGACAACGCCAACAGCGCGCAGGCGCGCAAAGACCAGAAGCGCCGTGAAGCGGAGCTGCGCACCCAGACTCAGCCGCTGCGTAAAGAGATTGCCCGTCTCGAAAAAGAGATGGAAAAGCTCAACGCCACGCTTGCCGCCGTTGAAGAGAAGCTGGGCGACAGCGATCTGTACGATCAGCGCCGTAAAGCGGAGCTAACGGACTGCCTGCAAACGCAGGCGAAAGCCAAATCCAGCCTCGAAGAGTGCGAAATGGCCTGGCTGGACGCGCAGGAACAGCTGGAAGCGATGCTGCAAGCCGACTAACACGCCGGGAGGGTTATGGGTTTCGATACCACGAGCGAGATTACGTTCCGTAAGCTCAGCATCTTCATGACGTTCATGGAGAAGGGCAATATCGCGCGTACCGCCGAAACACTCGGCCTGAGCGGCGTCAGCGTGCACCGGGCGCTGCATACTCTGGAAGAGAACGTCCGCTGCCCGCTCTTTACCCACAAAGGACGCAACCTGATTGCCCTCCCCTCGGCGTGGACGCTGCTGGAGTATTGCCAGGAGGTGATGCAGGTGATGGAGCGCGGGCTGGAAGAGTCGCGCAAGGTCGCCGGCATTGGTCAGGGGCGGTTACGCGTCGGCACGCTCTACTCGTTGACGCTGGAAACCGTGCCGCGCCTGATCATGGGCATGAAGCTGCGCCGTCCGGATCTGGAGATGGATCTCACGATGGGATCTAACGAAACCTTGCTGCACATGCTGGATGAAGGGTCGCTGGACGCGATTTTAATCTCTATCTCCGAAAGCGATATCGACCGTAACAGCCTCGAAGTGCTGCCGCTGTTCCACGACGATATTTTCCTTGCCGCACCGGCCTCTGCCACGCTCAATACCAGCGGCCCCGCCGATCTGCGCGACTATAAAGATCGGAAGTTCGTCGCCCTCGCGGAAGGGTTCGCCACATATGCGGGGTTTCAGGAAGCGTTTCATATCGCCGGCTTCGAGCCGGATATTGTGACGCGGGTGAACGATATCTTCTCGATGCTGAGCCTGGTGCAGGCAGGGGTCGGGTTTACGCTAATGCCGGGCAGGATGAAGAAAGTGTACGAAAATTCGGTGCAGCTGTTAAAGCTGGCGCAGCCGTACCAGATGCAGCAACTGATTGCGATCGTCTTTGCGCGCAACCGCGAGCAGGATCCCAGCCTGCGGGCGCTGGCCGCAGAAGGGCGAATGTATGCCCGCAGTTTGCAGGATGGTGCCTGATGTTATTGCCCGGTGGCGCTACGCTTACCGGACCTACTCCCGAATTGTAGGCCCGGTAAGGCGCAGCCGCCACCGGGCATCAAACTCACCGCTGAAGCCGCCCTGCCAGATGCACCGCCACGTCCACCCCGCTGCGCTCCAGCGAAATGGATTCCCCTTCCCAGGCCGCCTGACGCGTCAGGCAGGTCAATATCCCCCCTGGCGGCATCTCAATCGCCAGCCGCGCTTCGCGTTCATTGGCAGAAATGACTGCCTCCTGCCAGCGCACGGTGCGCGCCATGTTCATCGCCAGGTCATCGGCAATTTTCTCTGGCTGCCAGAGCACGCGCCCGGTACTGCCGCTCAGGTACGCGCAGCGGGGGCGTGAAAGCGTGACCGATTCAAACGCCGCCACCAGCTTCTGCGCGGGTTCCGCCAGCAGCTCGCAGTGCGACGGCACGCTCACCGCCAGCCGTTTGGCCTTGCTCGCACCCTTCGCCAGCGCGCGTTCGGCCACCTGCGCCATGCCGTCATCGGTTCCGGCTATAACGATCTGCGTTTCGGCATTCAGGTTAGCGATATAGGTTCCTGTCCCCTGGATAAGGTTTTCCACCTGCGGCAGGGTCAACCCCATTATCGCCGTCAGGCCGTAGCCGTGTGGATACGCCTGCTCCATCAGATCGCCACGCAGCGCCACCAGCTTCAGCGCGTCCGTAAACGCCAGCGCGCCCGACACCACCGCCGCGGGATAAGCGCCAATCGATAAACCGCTGACGATATCCGGCGACACGCCGCGACGTTCCAGCTCGCGCGCCCAGGACACGCCGGCTATTAACAGTGAAAGCTGAACCGCGCGGGTATGGGTCAGCGAGGCTGCGCTGTCCAGGGTATCGACTTCCGCCCCCAGCACAGCACGGGCCTGCTCCAGCTCCGTTCCCGGCAGGTTTTGCAGCATACCTTCATGCTGGGTGCCCTGCCCCGGAAAGGTAAACAGTATTTTCATTACTCCTCCCTGTGCCATGGATCCGCCACCAGGCGCGGTCCACGGCGGGTTTTCAGCAGCGTTTTGCCGTCGCGTAACCATTCCGCCAGTGCGAATCCGCCCTCGGGCGTATCCACCTGCGTATCCGCCCGGCACAGCGCGCGGCCAAGCTGAGCCTGCCAGCCGGTAAACGCGTCAGGTGGCACGGCGTGCGGAGCGCGGATGAGCAGATCGAGATCGCTGTCGGCGTGGATCACCGGAATACCGGTCGCCAGCGCGTAACCCGTACTGCCGGTTATCCCCCACGTCCACGGCCACGACTGCTGAGCAAGCTGAAGCGCCATCTGAACCGGCGGCTGAGTGACAAACGGCGAACGCAGCAGATCGGCGGTGACGCACAAATCTTCAGGCGAAACCACGCGCAGCACGTTCCCGGGCTTCACCCATCCGGCCGCACGCTGGTCGCGACGCAAACCGCGCACGCCAACGGGAATACGGCCTTCACTATCAACATCACGCCGTACCACTACCGGCAGCCCGGTATGCCAGGCCGCGTCCACCCAGGAGTCGGTGACGTCTTCCAGCGCGTCACGCGCGGTAAGCCAGATAAGGTCGTGGGGGCGTAATGTTGTGGTCATGATTACATTCCTGAAGTCAGCGAAATAAACAGCGGCAGCGACAGGATACACAGTACGGAGCTCAACAGCAGCACGGCTTCTGCATCCGGCGACTGAACGCCAAAGCGGTTACCGAACACGACGCCGAAGAAGCCCGCGGACAGCGCAATCATCAGGATGGCGGTGATCGCCACGGAGCCGTGCAGACCGAAGATCAAGACGATACCCCAGGCAATCGCGGGCTGGATCAGCAGTTTAGCGATGGTGGAGGTGATCACCATGGTGTTGATCTGAAGCTTACGCGCGGAGAGGATCACCCCGGTCAGGAACAGCGCCGCAGCGGTCGCGGACAGTCCCAGCGGTTTAATCGCCGCCAGTACCAGCTCCGGCATTGTGATGCCGATAGCGGACAGGATCACACCCAGCAGCGGGCCCATCACGATCGGTTTTTTAATGGAGCGCCACATCAGCACCGGCAGCATGGAAAGCGTTGAACCGGAGTTATTGCCTTCGGCGCGGGCTTTCTCACGCTCCAGAATCAGCAGGCAGAACGGGGTCATCAGCACCGAACCACAGGCGATGGAGACCGCCACGGAGAGTGAAGTAGAAGAACTTTCACCCAGCACGCTGCCCAGAATCGGCAGGCCGAGCGCCGCATAGTTTGGCAGGGCGACGGTCAGCGTCAGCACGGCCGCATCCTGCGGGGATTTTTTAAAAACTTTGGTGGCGAGGAAGTAGATGGCCGCATAGGTGATCCACATCGCCAGAGTGAGAACCAGGATCAGCGGCGACTGCGCCACAATGCCGGTCCACGGGGTTTGCACGGTGGCGCTGAACAGCGCGGCAGGGAGTGCAAAATCCATAACGAAGATATTCAGCAGGGAAACATTTTTGTTATCGACCATCTTTGCCTTACCGGCCCAGAATCCCAGCAGCATGATGACGAAAATCGGTGCAAGAGCATGAACAATTACGTAAGTCATAAATCACCTGTAGTAAAAAAGTTTAAGCACTGGCGCGATGTTTATTATTTTCAGGATGCAGCTCCCCGCGTGGACGCAGCGGGTGCGCCCACGGGGTGGTGCATCTGGCAGGTCTCTTGTTACTTACCAGCTGGCTCGCATGCGTTCACGTACGAGCGCCGAGCTGCGGCGGTTGTCAGCACCCAGACGGTTTTTCAACGTGGTGTCCTGACGAGCGTCACTGATGGCCTGTTGCAGGGTGGTTTTCACCAGCGTCAGATCGTTATCGGAAGGGGCATCCGGATTGCTGATGTCCAGCAGGTCAGAAAGCAGCCCCAGCGTGGCGTAGTTGCTGATGTCGTACGCCATTGGCGGAATGGTTGCCGCCAGTTTTTCCAGCGCCTCTACGGTGCGCAGCGTAATGCGCGCCGCAGACTCTTTGCCCATCGCGTGGATCAGCACGCCTTTATCGTTGAAGGCAATCAGGCGGTTAGCCTGGTAGCCGTGCGCCAGAAACGCGCCGGACATGGCCTTACCGACGATAAGACCAATCACCGGGTGCCCCGCTAAACGCGCGTTGGCGTAGGCGGCAGCGGCTCCGGCCAGCGCCTGGTGGATACCAAACGCCTCTTCGCGACGGCCATAGGCCTGGCTTGGGACGTCGATCACCGCCACAATCGGGCGCTTCACGGCTTTATCAGCGTCAGCGGCTACGGTTTCGCTGACCACTTTTGCCAGCGTCCAGCCTTCCAGCAGGCCGACTTCCCCTTGCGCCGCGCGCGGGAAGTGGTTGTTGGCGTCCGGCACCACGGCGACAAAGCGCACCGTTTCACCGTTCAGCTCGGCGTCTGCCGCCTGCACGGACGGGCATAACCCTTCCAGACGTTTGGCGTGAGGGGCGAGGGTTTCCAGCCAGAGTTCGCCACGGCTTATTGAAGTACTCATCATTTCACCTCCCGGGCAAAAAGCGCTTTAATCTGTTCGGCATCGGCCTGTTTGCGGGTGTCGAAATTCGTCAGACGGTTCAGGTAATCGTCGTAGTTATCGGTGCGATGTTTCGCCGGTACGCCTTTGGCGATGGCCTCGTTCATCGCAGCTTTCACCGCGTTCACGCCGTCGCCGACGAGCGCGTCCACCAGCCCGCTTTCATAGCGCACTTCGCCGCCGGTCATGCTCCAGATAAACGGACGGTCGCGGGAGTCGTACTCTTCAATGCCCGCTTCCTGCTCAATAACCTGCGGGCCGTTGAGGCCAAGACGCGCTTCGCGGGTCACAATCAGGTAGCTGCACAGCGCCGCGGCGATAGACATCCCGCCGAAGCAACCTACGGTCCCGGCGACAATCCCGACGACCGGGGTATAGCGACGCAGGTCAACGATCGCGGCGTGGATATCGGCAATCGCCGCCAGGCCAAGGTTGGCTTCCTGCAAACGTACGCCACCGGTTTCGAGGCACAGTACCGCCTGAGTCGGAATGCCGTTGCGGTTATCTTCCGCCGCCAGCTCCAGCGCCGCCGCCATTTTGGCGCCGGACACTTCGCCCATGCTGCCGCCCTGGAAGGTGCCTTCAATCGCCACGACTACCGCAGGCTGGCCGTTAATGGTCCCTTTCGCGACCACCATGCCGTCGTCGGACTGAGGAACAATCCCCTGTGGCCCAAGCCATGGAGAGATAATGCCTTCAAACGGATCCAGCAGTTCGCGGTAGCTGCCGTCGTCAAGCAATGCCTGCGCACGCTGGCGCGCTTTTAGTTCGATAAAGCTGCTGTCATCACGCATGATTCACCCCTTCAAAGACCTGTTCGATACGAATGCGCGCCACGCCCGGCGTCGCGCCGAAATCGTGGATGGTCAGTTTGCCTGCGGGCAGGCTGCTGACGGTTTGCAGGCGGTTGAACAACGCCTCCCAGCGTCCGCGGCTGTTGTCGACGGAGGTGGTGATATCAATGGTTAAGGTCTGGCCCGGTTCGGCGGTGAAAAGCGCCTCCATATCCCCGGAACCGACTACCCCTGCCAGCGCCCTGCCGCTTACTTCGCGGCTGGCGGGCACGGTCAATGTAATTTTTTCCATAACATCCTCTTAATGCTTTGAATAGGGCGTTTCGATGCGGTCAAGAAACAGCGTGGCGGCAAGCAGGTCTGCGGCACCGCCCGGCGAGGCGTTGAGCGTCAGCATCTGACGGTCTAACCGCGCCATCGCCTGCTGCCCGGCAAGCGTTGCGCATCCTCCGGCGTTCAGCACCGCACGGGCACCGTTCTGCATGGCGTCCAGACCCTCCATGCCGGCGCGCGACAGCACGCAGGTATCGGTGAGCGAGGTCATGATCGCCATCAGCGCGTCAAGCCTGGCGTGCGTTTCGCTGCTGCCGTTGAAACGGCTGAGGCGAAGCTGCGGCAGCGCGCGCTGCATAACGTGCGGAAACGCCTGCTGAGCCTCTTCACGCGCGCCCGGCACGCGGTAGCGGTGCGTGGCGCGTAACCCTTTGCTGAACACTTTTGGTGCTGCGTCGTCCGGCAGTTTCGCCAGCTGCGCGGCGGTGTTCGCGACGGCCTGCGCGCTGGCATCACCGCCCAGCATCGCCACCGCGCTCACCAGCAGTCCCAAAGCCCAGATCGCGCCACGGTGCGTATTCACGCCGTCGGTAGCGGCCATCATCTGCCGTTCACCTTCGCGACCCAGGCGGCCAACGGTTTGCCTGAGGGCAATATCCGCCGGACGCTGCCAGCTCTGCTGCGCCAGCGCCTGAAACGTGGGGGTCAGGCTGTGGGCGGAACGCTCCATCAGCGCAAGCGATAAATCGTGGTGCGCGCCGTTCCCCCGGCTGTCCACCAGACCGGGTTTCGGGCTTAAGCGTGCTTCGTCAATCAGACACTGCGTGGCGGTTCGCGCCAGCCATTCGGCACCGCCTTCAACCTGGATCTGGGGCAGAAGTTTCATTACCAGCTCCGGAATTTCGCAGGTGGGTTATACAGACCGCCGGACCACTCAACGAGGTCGGACACGCTGCCTGCGGCCAGCAGAGAGCGGGTGGCGTCGGTGCGGCGAATACCCATATCTTCGGGATAAACCACCTTCCCGCTCTGGCGCAGTTCCGCCACGCGTTTGGCATCCACGCCCAGACCGATATCGGTAATACCCGCCACGGCGGCGACCATCGCGCGACGCTCTTCCAGATCTTTCGCCCGGTAGAGGTACGCAATCCCCTCTTCCGTCAGCACGTGGGTGACGTCATCACCGTAAATCATGACCGGCGCCAGCGGCATACCGGAGGCTTTCGCCACGTCTACGGCGTCGAGTTTTTCCACGAAGGTTGGCTTCACGCCCGCCTGGAAAGTTTCTACCATCTGCACGACCAGCTTTTTACCGCGCTGCATTGGGTCCGGCTCGGTGATCATGTTCAGCCAGGCCGGCGTGGCGTGGCGACGACCGTGCGGATCGTGGCCCATGTTTGGCGCGCCACCGAAGCCGGAGAGACGACCGCGGGTCACGGTTGAGGAGTTCGCGTAACCATCAACCTGTAGCGTAGAGCCGATAAACATATCCACCGCGTACTGACCTGCCAGCTGGCAGAAGGCGCGGTTAGAGCGCATAGAGCCGTCTGCACCGGTAAAGAACACGTCCGGACGGGCGCGGATGTACTCTTCCATCCCCAGCTCGCCGCCGAAGCAGTGGACGCTCTCCACCCAGCCGCTTTCGATGGCGGGGATCAGCGTTGGATGCGGGTTCAGGGTCCAGTGTTTACAGATTTTGCCTTTAAGCCCGAGCTGTTCGCCGTAGGTTGGCAGCAGCAGCTCAATCGCCGCGGTGTTAAAGCCGATCCCGTGGTTAAGGGACTGCACCTGGTGCTCCGCATAGATGCCTTTAATCGCCATCATCGCCATCAGGATATGTTCCTGTTTGATGAGGCGCGGGTCGCGGGTGAAGAGCGGTTCAATAAAGAACGGCTTGTCCGCCACCACCACGTAATCGATCCACGAGCCCGGGATATCAACGCGCGGCAGGTCGCACTCGTCGTCCACCAGTTCGTTCACCTGTGCGATGACGATACCGTCGTGGAACGCGGCGGCTTCCACCAGCGCCGGGGTATCTTCGGTACTCGCCCCGGTATAGAGGTTGCCTTTGCGGTCCGCTTTAAAACCGGCAATCAGCGCCACGTTTGGCGACAGGTCAACGTAGAGACGTGAATAAAGTTCGATGTAGGTGTGAATCGCCCCGATTTCGAGCTGACCATCTTCCAGCAGCTGCGAAATGCGCAGGCTTTGCGTACCGGAGAAGGAGAAGTCCAGCTTGCGGGCGATGCCTTTCTCAAAGATGTCCAGATGTTCGCTGCGGCCCACGCTCGGCATGATCATATGCAGGTCATGTACGATTTGCGGGTTCACTTCCGCCAGTGAACGGGAAAGGAAATCCGCCTGCTTCTGGTTATTACCTTCCAGAACGACTTTGTCGCCTGGTGCGATCAGTTTTTCCAGCATGGCGACAAGATCGCCCGTTGGCAGTACCTTGCCCTGTACCGGTACGGATGCCAGACGACGCGCTTTCTCAGTGCGTCGGGTGTTCCATTGCCGGGTGGGAGTTTGCCCAGATAACATTATTAACCTCCTGATTCAGCACATCATTCTGATTTGCCTGACGTTGAGTAAAGTGTGCGCTCTGGTGAGAAAGGCATCAATTAAGCGTAGGACGGAATCATTAGCCTGAGAGTAATAAACAAGGTAAGGAAATGTGATCGGGATCAGTTCATATTTCGGAAAAACGGGCTAAACGGGGTACAATCCGGAAGGTATAGTTAATTACTGACAAGAATCAGCATCGCCCTTATGACCCAAATCATTCCCTCAGACTTTGACATTGCAGCCGAAGAGAGCGCAGAGTTTGTGCCCATGCGCGGGGTGGCTAACCCCCACCTGCAAACCATGCTGCCGCGCCTGATCCGGCGCAAGGTACGGTTCGCCCCTCACTGGCAACGCCTGGATTTGCCGGATGGCGACTTTTTGGATCTTGCCTGGAGCGAAGATCCGGAGCGGGCCAAACATAAACCTCGTCTGGTGGTGTTTCACGGTCTGGAAGGCAGCCTGCACAGCCCTTACGCCCACGGCCTCATCGAGGCGGCGAAAGCCCGCGGCTGGCTTGGGGTCGTGATGCACTTTCGCGGATGCAGCGGCGAGCCGAATCGCCAGAAACGCATCTATCACTCGGGTGAAACCGAGGACGGCACCTGGTTTCTGCGCTGGCTGAGAGACCGTTTTGGCGCCGCGCCAACGGCAGCGGTGGGATATTCGCTGGGCGGCAATATGCTGGCCTGCCTGCTGGCGAAAGAGAGCGACGCCGTACCGCTGGACGCGGCGGTTATTGTCTCTGCGCCATTTATGCTTGAGCAGTGCAGCTATCATATGGAAAAGGGGTTTTCGCGAGTCTACCAGCGTTACCTGCTCAACCTGCTGAAAGCCAACGCCGCGCGCAAGTTAAAGGCCTACCCGGATACGCTGCCTGTGACGCTGCAACAGCTTAAACGCGTGAAGCGCCTGCGCGAGTTTGATGATTTGATCACCTCGAAAATTCACGGCTTTGCCGATGCAATCGACTATTACCGTCAGTGCAGCGCCATGCCTTTACTGAATCAAATCACGAAACCCACGCTGATTATCCACGCCAAAGACGATCCGTTTATGGATCATCACTCGATCCCCGCGCCCGATTATCTGCCGGCCAACGTGCAGTATCAGCTTACCGAGTTCGGCGGACACGTCGGCTTTGTTGGCGGCACGCTGCGTCGGCCTAAAATGTGGCTTGAGACGCGTATTCCCGACTGGTTAACGGCTTATCTGGACGGTAAAAAATGATTATTCCCTGGCAGGATCTCTCTCCCGAAACGCTCGATAATCTGATTGAAAGCTTTGTCTTGCGCGAAGGCACCGATTATGGTGAACATGAACGTTCGCTTGAACAAAAGGTCAACGATGTTAAGCGCCAGCTTAAAAGCGGCGACGTGGTGCTGGTATGGTCCGAACTGCATGAGACGGTCAATATCATGCCCCGCAACGCGTTTCATGGCTGATCTTAAAACTTTTCCAGTCAGGGAGTTGCTATGTCTGCCAGACATCCGGTTATTGCCGTTACGGGTTCGAGCGGGGCGGGAACCACCACCACCAGCCTCGCCTTCCGCAAGATCTTCGCACAGCTGAATTTACGGGCGGCAGAGGTAGAGGGCGACAGCTTTCACCGCTACACGCGCCCGGAGATGGACATGGCCATCCGCAAGGCGCGCGATCTGGGTAAACACATCAGCTACTTTGGTCCGGAGGCGAATGACTTCGGCCTGCTGGAGCAAACCTTCCGCGAATACGGGCAAAGCGGCACCGGACAGTCCCGCAAGTATCTGCACACCTACGATGAAGCCGTTCCCTGGAACCAGGTACCCGGCACGTTCACGCCCTGGCAGCCGCTGCCGGAACCAACTGACGTGCTGTTTTACGAAGGGTTGCACGGCGGCGTGGTGACGCCTCAGCACGACGTGGCGCGCCACGTGGATTTGCTGGTGGGGGTGGTGCCGATTGTTAACCTTGAGTGGATCCAGAAGCTGACGCGCGACATCAGCGAGCGCGGCCACTCGCGTGAAGCGGTGATGGACTCGGTGGTGCGCTCCATGGAAGACTACATCAACTTCCTGACGCCACAGTTCTCCCGCACCCACATTAACTTCCAGCGCGTGCCCACCGTGGATACCTCTAACCCGTTCGCCGCGAAAAGCATTCCCTCGCTGGACGAAAGCTTTGTGGTGATCCACTTCCGCAACCTGGAAGGCATCGATTACCCCTGGCTGCTGGCGATGCTGCAAGGCTCGTTTATTTCGCACATGAATACGTTAGTGGTGCCGGGCGGAAAAATGGGGCTGGCGATGGAGCTGATCATGACGCCGCTGGTGCAGCGGCTGATGGAAGGGAAGCAGATCGCGTGATTTTTTTGCCCGGTGGCGCTGCGCTTACCGGGCCTACGGTCATGCTTTTGTAGGGCGGGTCAGCGAAGCGCCACCCGCCAAAAGATTAAGCCTCGATCACTTCATACGAATGGGTGATGTTTACCGCTTTCTCCAGCATCAACGCCACGGAGCAGTACTTCTCCGCTGAGAGATCCACCGCGCGTGACACCGCCGCGTCTTTCAGCGCTTTCCCGGTGACAACAAAATGCAGATTGATGTGCGTGAACAGGCGTGGCGCCTCTTCGCGACGTTCTGACGTCAGCTTCACTTCACAATCGGTCACGTCATGACGGCCTTTTTGCAGGATCGACACCACGTCGATCGCGCTGCATCCGCCTGCCGCCATCAGCACCATTTCCATCGGGCTTGGGGCTTTATCGCCGGAGTTACCGTCCATCAAAACCTGGTGCCCGGAGGCCGACTCGCCCAGGAACGTTAACCCTTCAACCCATTTCACACGCGCTTGCATATTCACTCACTCCAACGTTGCATTTTTTATGACAGATTACGTGTACGTTACATTTCTCGCAACGGAAGGCGACCTGCGTCATGCTGAAGCGAGACACCAGGAGACACGCAGCGAAAGCTATGCTAAAACACTCTGGATGCTACAGTAATACATTGACGTTACACATGTATGCAGAGGACATCAAACTTTACTGGCTGCGAAACGTTACGACAGCCGACTTCCCAGGGTATGGGTAAGAATTCGATTGCAACCCCAGAGTCCGGATGCATCTTATGACTCTGGTGACAGCTTATAACAGAGGATAACAGCGCATGGTGCTTGGCAAACCGCAAACAGACCCGACTCTCGAATGGTTCTTGTCTCATTGCCACATTCATAAGTACCCATCAAAGAGCACGCTGATTCACCAGGGTGAAAAAGCGGAAACGTTGTATTACATCGTTAAAGGCTCGGTGGCCGTGCTGATCAAAGATGAAGAAGGGAAAGAGATGATCCTTTCTTATCTGAACCAGGGCGATTTTATCGGTGAACTGGGCCTGTTTGAAGAAGGCCAGGAACGTAGCGCCTGGGTTCGTGCTAAAACAGCATGTGAAGTGGCTGAAATTTCTTACAAGAAATTCCGTCAGCTGATTCAGGTCAACCCTGACATCCTGATGCGTCTTTCTTCCCAGATGGCACGCCGTCTGCAAGTGACCTCTGAGAAGGTGGGTAACCTTGCTTTCCTGGACGTAACCGGTCGTATCGCGCAGACGCTGCTGAACCTGGCGAAACAGCCGGACGCCATGACCCACCCTGACGGTATGCAAATTAAAATTACCCGCCAGGAAATCGGTCAGATTGTCGGCTGTTCCCGTGAAACAGTGGGCCGTATCCTGAAGATGCTGGAAGACCAGAACCTGATCTCCGCCCACGGTAAAACCATCGTGGTTTACGGGACCCGTTAATTCCGGTCAGACGGCGTGCCGCCGCAGGGTGGCACGCCGTTTTTGTCTCTACTCCTCATGTGGCGCAGGCTGATCTATCACCCGGAAGTTAACTACGCACTGCGACAAACGCTGGTGTTGTGTCTCCCCGTGGCCGTGGGCCTGCTTCTCGGACATCTTCAGCAGGGGTTGCTGTTTTCTCTCGTGCCCGCCTGCTGCAACATTGCCGGTCTGGACACGCCGCATAAACGCTTTTTCAAACGCCTGATTATTGGCGGCTGCCTGTTTGCCGGCTGTAGCCTTGCCGTGCAGCTTTTACTGGCCCGCGACATTCCGCTGCCGCTGATCCTGACCGTGCTGGCGATGACGCTCGGCGTCACCGCCGAAATCAGTTCGCTGCACGCCCGCCTGCTTCCCGCGTCGCTGATAGCCGCCATCTTCACCTTAAGCCTTGCGGGCAATATGCCGGTGTGGGAGCCATTGCTGATCTACGCCCTCGGCACGCTGTGGTACGGGCTGTTTAACTGGTTCTGGTTCTGGCTGTGGCGGGAACAGCCGCTGCGTGAATCCCTGAGCCTGCTCTACGTGCAGCTTGCTGAATACTGCGAAGCTAAATACACCCTGCTCACCCAGCATACCGACCCGGAAAAATCCCTGCCGCCGCTGCTGGAGCGGCAGCAAAAAGTGGTGGATCTGATCAGCCAGTGCTACCAGCAGCTGCATATGCTTGCCGCCAATAAAAATCATGAATACAAGCGGCTGTTGCGTACCTTCCAGGTCGGGCTGGATTTGCAGGAGCATATCTCCGTCAGCCTGCATAATCCGGAAGAGGTGCAAAAGCTGGTGGAGCGCAGCCATGCGGAAGCGGTGATCCGCTGGAATGCGCAGACCGTCGCGGCGCGCCTGCGGGTGTTGGCTGATGATATTCTCTATCACCGCTACCCGACGCGCTTTAACATGGATAAACAGCTCGGCGCGCTGGAAAAGATTGCGCGTCAGCACGCGGATAACCCGGTCGGGCAATTTGCCGCCTGGCATTTCAGCCGCATCGCCCGCGTGCTGCGCACCCAGCGCCCGCTTTATGCCCGCGACCTGATGGCCGATAAGCAAAAACGGCTCCCGCTGCTGCCCGCGCTGAAAAGCTACCTGTCGCTGAAGTCTTCCGCCCTGCGCAACGCCGCGCGGATCAGCGTGATGCTGAGCATCGCCAGCCTGATGGGAATGGCCCTGCACCTGCCGAAACCCTACTGGATCTTAATGACCGTGCTGTTTGTTACCCAGAACGGCTATGGCGCCACGCGGGTCCGTATTCTGCATCGTGCGGGCGGCACGATGGCGGGGCTGATTATCGCGGGCGTGACGCTGCACTTTCACGTGCCGGAGGGCTATACCCTGGCCGGTATGCTGGCGATCACGCTGGTGAGCTATCTGATCATCCGCAAAAACTACGGCTGGGCGATGGTGGGCTTTACGGTGACGGCGGTGTATACCCTGCAACTGCTCACGCTTAACGGGGAACAGTTTATTATTGCCCGTCTGGTCGATACGCTGATTGGCTGCCTGATCGCCTTTGGCGGTATGGTCTGGCTGTGGCCGCAGTGGCAGAGCGGGCTGCTGAGGCAGAACGCCCACGACGCGCTGGAGGCCGATCAGCAGGCCATTCGTCTGATCCTGAGCGACGACCCGCAGCCCTCCCCGCTGGCCTACGAGCGCATGAAGGTCAACCAGGCGCACAACGCCCTGTTCAACTCCCTGAACCAGGCCATGCAGGAGCCGGGCTTTAACGCGCACTACCTGGCGGACATGAAATTGTGGGTGACGCACAGCCAGTTTATCGTCGAGCACATCAACGCCATGACCACGCTGGCGCGCGAGCACACCATGCTGACGCCAGACCTGGCGCAGCGTTATTTACAGTCGTGTGAAATTGCGTTGCAGCGCTGTCAGCAGCGTCTGGAGTATGACGCGCCTGGCGAGTCGGGAGAGTCAAATATTCTGGAAGCGCCGGAAACACTCACTCACGGCCCGATGAGCACCCTGGAGCAGCATTTGCAGCGCGTTCTCGGGCACCTGAACACCATGCACACCATTTCGTCGGTAGCATGGCGTCAGCGTCCGCATCACGGGATTTGGCTAACCCGCAGGTTGAAGCGGACGGCGTATTAGCCTTTTACAATCTTCGCGACCGCCGCGGCAAAGCGGGTTAACCCGTCTTCAATGTCGTTCTCTTCCACCACCAGCGACGGCGCAAAGCGCATCACGTCCGGCCCGGCGTTGAGCACCATGACGCCTTCGTGCGCGGCGGCGTGCAGGAAATCGCGCGCGCGGCCTTTGTACTGCGGCTTCAGCTCGGCGCCGATCAGCAGCCCCATGCCGCGGATCTCGCTGAACACGTCGTACTGTTCATCAATCTTTTTCAGGTGTTTCACAAACAGGTCGCGTTTCGCATTCACGCCGTTCAGAACGTCCGGCGTGTTGATGATGTCGAACGCCGCGCCCGCCACGGCGCACGCCAGCGGATTACCGCCGTAGGTGGAGCCGTGTGAGCCGACGTGGAACGCAGAAGCGATATCCTGGGTGGTGAGCACCGCGCTAACCGGGAAGCCGCCGCCGAGCGCTTTCGCGCTGGTCAGAATATCCGGCGTGACGCCGTAGTGCATGTAAGCGAACAGATCCCCGGTACGCCCCATCCCGCACTGCACTTCATCAAACACCAGCAGCGCCTGATGCGCATCGCACAGCTCGCGCAGCCCTTTCAGAAATTCCGGGGTAGCCGCCGTGACGCCGCCTTCCCCCTGAATCGGCTCGACCACCACCGCGCAGGTATGGTCGTCCATCACCGCCTTCACCGCGTGCAGATCGTTAAACGGCACGTGGATGATGTCCGCTGGTTTCGGGCCAAAGCCGTCGGAATACTTCGGCTGGCCGCCCACGGAAACGGTAAAGAACGAGCGACCGTGGAAAGCGTTATGGAAGGCGATGATTTTGGTTTTATACGGGCTGTGGCGCGTGGTTGCGTAATAGCGCGCCAGCTTAAAGGCGGTTTCGTTGGCTTCGGTGCCGGAGTTCATAAACAGCACGCGTTCGGCGAAGGTTGCATCGATGATCTTACGGCCCAGGCGCAGCGCCGGTTCGTTGGTGAAAACGTTGCTGGTGTGCCACAGGGTTTCGCCCTGGGTTTTCAGCGCGTCCACCAGCGCAGGATGGCAATGTCCCAGCGCCGTCACCGCAATACCGCCCGCGAAATCTACGTACTCTCTGCCCTGCTGATCCCACACGCGGCTGCCTTTCCCTTTTACCGGAATAAACTCAGCCGGTGCATAAATCGGCAGGATCACTTCATCGAATGTCGCGCGGGTAATTGCTGGTTGTTCAGTTGCCATGTCATGACCATCCATTTTTATGTCACAGTGATTGTGAAAATATAATCACAAAATATGCATAAAAAATCACAGCAAGGCAACAGATATTCAGCGGTTGAGGAAATTCGCCAGCAGCGCGTGCCCCTGCTCGCTCAGGATGCTTTCCGGGTGGAACTGCACGCCTTCAAGATCCCAGTCCCGGTGACGAATGCCCATGATCTCCTGCGTCTCGCTCCAGGCGGTAACCTCAAAGCAGGCCGGGAGCGTCGGCGGATCGATCACCAGCGAATGGTAGCGCGTCACGGTTAGCGGATTGTTGAGTCCTGAGAATACGCCCGTACCGGAGTGCGTGACCGGCGAGGTTTTACCGTGCATGACTTTCGCGGCACGGACAATGGTCGCGCCAAAAACCTGCGCAATGGCCTGATGGCCAAGGCAGACGCCCAGAATCGGCAGCCTGCCCGCGTAGTGGCGGATCGCCTCCAGGGAGACACCGGACTCCGACGGGGTACACGGCCCCGGCGAAATCACGATTTTCCGGGGAGCCAGCGTGTCAATGTCTGCCAGCGCGATCTCGTCGTTACGGCGGACAACCACCTCTGCCCCCAGCTCACAAAAATACTGGTAAAGGTTCCAGGTAAAGGAATCGTAGTTATCAATCAGCAGAATCATGGCGGCCCCCGAAAAAATTGCCGCCCTATTCTACTCAGATCCCCGCGCTTCGCTCACTACTTTAGCAAAGATGGCGTTCAGGGCGGCCAGATCCCCCGTCGCCCCGCTCTGGTTGGCGGCGGCCCAGTCGTCCGGGTCGATACCCTGCCAGTTCAGCACGTAGCCCGCATGGATCGCCAGCTGTTCAAAGAAGATCCGCTGGGCCACGCCATTGCCGCTCATAAACGGATGTAGCATGTTGATTTCACAGTAGTAGTGGCTCATTTTGTCTGTGAAATCCTCTTTCGGAAGGCCAACCAGATATTTATCGGTTTCCAGCGAAGCCATCAGCTCATTCCCCACCTTCTCGATGTACTCGAAATGGCAAAAAGGAATGTCGCCTTTGGAAATATCGGCGGTGCGCAGCTCACCAGCCCCTTTCATTTCGTTGCGGAATAAATGGCGGTGAATAAGGCACAGATGGGGTAAACCCGGTGCAGAAGGCCCCAGTTCCAGCGTCTCAATATCGGGTTCAGCTGGACCCTTGCCTTTTTCAAGAAGGCGACTGGCCTGAAGATTGACGCTACGCTGTTGCTCCCAGAGTCGGGATTTTTGCTTGTCGGTGAGTTTTTTCACTACGCCTCCCTGAATAGTCCGTTTGCCACAAGTATAAGCAGCAAAACGCGCTTTCGCTGGGAGGAGGGAAAGACACGGGCAGGATATGCCCGTGTGGAAGAACGATTACGGCAGCACTTTCGCGGAGAGGATCACCACTGGCTTAGACGGCACATTCTGGTATGGACCGACATCGTGGGTCTGAACCTGAGAGATCTTGTCCGCCACGTCCATGCCTTTCACAACTTTACCGAAGACCGCATAGCCAAAGTCGCGCTGGCCGTGATCCAGGAAAGCGTTGTCCGCCACGTTGAGGAAGAACTGGCTGGTGGCGCTGTCTTTATCCGCCGTACGCGCCATGGAAATGGTGCCACGCTTGTTCAGCAGGCCGTTATCCGCTTCATTTTTGATTGGCGGGTTAGGCTTTTTCTGCTGCATCTGCTCGTTGAAACCGCCGCCCTGAATCATAAAGCCCGGGATCACGCGGTGGAACGTGGTGTTGTTATAAAAACCACTGTTCACGTAGTCGAGGAAGTTTTTCACGGAAACGGGGGCTTTCTGGCTATCCAGCTCCAGCTCAATATTCCCCGCAGAGGTAGTCAGCAGGACGTGAGGGTCTCCTTTGGCTGCCAGCGCAGCAGGGGAAACGGCAGAAAGAGCAAACACAGCTGCGACAGCCGCCAGTGTTGATTTGAGCATGAGAATTCCTTAACAAAGCGCAGTATAAAAAGCGAATGGCTTGATTCTAAAGAGCAGTATGAACCCAGACCAGTCTTTTACCTAATTTTACGAAATTGAAACAATTATTACCGCGCAAACGATTGTTCAGTACGCGATAGAATGTGATCTTTATCACGTTAAAGCCTGCAATTGTGCTCAAAATTTTCTTAAAAGATTTAATTAGATCACTTTCGCGACTAAAATCTGCCCGCTCAAACGCAGTCCATGCGTTTTTCTTTACTTTTAACAGGCCAGACATGACTAACAGCAATCGCATCAAGCTCACATGGATCAGCTTCTTCTCTTACGCCCTGACTGGCGCGTTGGTGATCGTCACCGGGATGGTGATGGGTAATATCGCAGAGTATTTCCAGCTGCCCGTTTCCAGCATGAGTAACACCTTCACCTTCCTGAACGCGGGGATCCTGATCTCTATTTTCCTGAATGCCTGGCTGATGGAAATCGTGCCGCTGAAAACCCAGCTGCGCTTCGGCTTCGTGCTGATGGTTGCCGCCGTGGCGGGCCTGATGTTGAGCCACAGCATCGCCCTGTTCTCCGCCGCCATGTTCGTGCTGGGCCTGGTGAGCGGGATCACCATGTCGATCGGTACGTTCCTGATCACCCATATGTATGAAGGCCGCCAGCGCGGCGCGCGTCTGCTGTTTACCGACTCCTTCTTCAGCATGGCCGGGATGATTTTCCCGATGGTCGCCGCGTATCTTCTCGCGCGCAGCATTGAATGGTACTGGGTATACGCCTGTATCGGTCTGGTCTATGTCGCGATCTTCATTCTGACCTTCGGCTGTGACTTCCCGGTGCTCGGCAAAAAAGCGCAGAACACCTCAGAGCCGGTGGCGAAGGAAAAATGGGGTATCGGCGTGCTGTTCCTCTCCATTGCCGCCCTGTGCTACATCCTCGGTCAGCTGGGCTTTATCTCGTGGGTACCGGAATACGCCAAAGGTTTGGGCATGAGCCTGAACGACGCGGGCAAGCTGGTGAGCGATTTCTGGATGTCTTACATGTTCGGCATGTGGGCCTTTAGCTTCATCCTGCGCTTCTTCGACCTGCAACGTATTCTGACCGTTCTGGCGGGTCTGGCGACCGTGCTGATGTATCTGTTCATCAACGGTTCCCCGGAGCATATGCCGTGGTTCATTCTGACCCTGGGCTTCTTCTCCAGCGCGATTTATACCTCGATCATCACCCTTGGCTCACTTCAGACCAAAGTGGCCTCGCCAAAGCTGGTGAACTTCGTGCTGACCTGCGGCACCATCGGCACCATGCTGACCTTCGTGGTCACGGGCCCGATTGTGGCGCACAGCGGCCCGCTGGCGGCGCTGCATACCGCTAATGGTCTGTACGCCGTGGTGTTTATCATGTGCTTCGTGCTGGGCTTTGTGACCCGTCACCGCCAGCACAATACGGCAACGGCTACCCACTAATCGCCATCACCCCTTTGCGTTCTGCAAAGGGGTTTCACCCTGCTCACCCGCTCTGACTGCCGATTCGTATAAAACCCCACTAAATTTGTGCAAAAAACAAGCAAGCACAAAAAACGAACAATATCCGCCACTTATAAAAATCCTGACAAATCATAGATATACCCACTAAGGGGTAGGTGCAGGCGTATTTGATTTGCATCAATAAGTGCCTCTGCTGAATCGTTAAGGTAGGCAGTAATAGAAAAGAAATCGAGGCAAAAATGAGCAAAGTCAGACTCGCTATCATCGGTAACGGCATGGTCGGCCACCGCTTTATTGAGGATCTTCTCGATAAAGCCGATGCTGACCAGTTCGATATTACCGTGTTCTGTGAAGAACCCCGCAAGGCGTACGACCGTGTGCACCTGTCTTCCTACTTCTCCCACCATACCGCCGAAGAGCTCTCTCTGGTGCGCGACGGGTTCTACGAGAAGCATGGCGTAAAAGTGCTGGTGGGCGAACGCGCTATCACCATCAACCGTCAGGAGAAAGTGATCCACTCCAGCGCCGGGCGTACGGTTTTTTACGATAAGCTGATCATGGCGACTGGCTCGTATCCGTGGATCCCGCCGATTAAAGGGTCGGAAACCCAGGATTGCTTCGTTTACCGTACCATTGAAGACCTCAACGCCATTGAATCCTGCGCACGTCGGAGCAAACGCGGTGCGGTTGTCGGCGGTGGTCTGCTGGGCCTGGAAGCGGCAGGCGCGCTGAAAAACCTCGGCGTTGAAACCCACGTCATCGAATTTGCCCCGATGCTGATGGCGGAACAGCTGGACCACATGGGTGGCGATCAGCTACGCCGTAAAATCGAAAGCATGGGCGTGAAGGTTCACACCAGCAAAAACACCAAAGAGATCGTGCAGGAAGGTACCGAAGCGCGTAAAACCATGCGCTTTGCCGACGGCAGCGAGCTGGAAGTGGACTTCATCGTCTTCTCCACCGGTATTCGTCCACGCGACAAGCTCGCCACGCAGTGCGGCCTGGCCGTCGCCCAGCGCGGCGGGATCATGATCAATGATACCTGCCAGACCTCCGATCCGGATATCTACGCCATCGGCGAATGTGCCAGCTGGAATAACCGCGTGTACGGTCTGGTGGCGCCAGGGTACAAAATGGCGCAGGTTGCCGTTGACCATATCCTCGGCAACGAAAACGCCTTTACCGGCGCAGACATGAGCGCCAAGCTGAAGCTGCTGGGCGTGGACGTAGGCGGCATTGGCGATGCGCATGGCCGCACTCCGAACTCCCGCAGCTACGTCTATCTGGACGAAAGCAAAGAGGTCTACAAACGCCTTATCGTCAGCCAGGACAACAAAACCCTGCTCGGTGCGGTGCTGGTGGGCGATACCAGCGACTTCGGTAACCTGCTCCAGCTGGTGCTGAACGCCATTGAGCTGCCGGAAAACCCGGACGCGCTGATCCTGCCGGCACATGCCTCCAGCGGCAAACCGTCGATCGGCGTAGATAAACTGCCGGACAGCGCGCAGATTTGCTCCTGTTTCGACGTCACCAAAGGCATGCTGATCTCCGCCATCAACAAAGGCTGCCACACCGTTGCGGCGCTGAAAGCCGAAACCAAAGCTGGTACCGGCTGCGGCGGCTGTATTCCGCTGGTCACGCAGGTGCTGAACGCTGAACTGGCGAAACAGGGCATCGAAGTGAACAACAACCTGTGCGAGCACTTCGCTTACTCTCGCCAGGAGCTGTATCACCTGATCCGTGTGGAAGGCATCAAATCCTTCGACGAGCTGCTGGAGAAACATGGCCAGGGCTACGGCTGTGAAGTGTGTAAGCCGACCGTCGGTTCCCTGCTGGCGTCCTGCTGGAACGAGTATGTGCTCAAACCAGAGCACACCCCGCTTCAGGACACTAACGACAACTTCCTGGCCAACATTCAGAAAGACGGGACTTACTCGGTGATCCCGCGTTCTGCCGGAGGGGAAATCACTCCGGAAGGGCTGGTCGCCGTGGGCCGTATCGCCCGTGAGTTTAACCTGTACACCAAAATCACCGGTTCTCAGCGTATCGGCCTGTTTGGTGCGCAAAAAGATGATCTGCCGGAAATCTGGCGTCAGCTGATTGAGGCGGGCTTCGAAACCGGTCACGCGTATGCCAAAGCGCTGCGCATGGCGAAAACCTGCGTGGGCAGCACCTGGTGCCGCTACGGCGTAGGCGACAGCGTGGGCTTCGGCGTCGAGCTGGAAAACCGCTACAAAGGCATCCGTACTCCGCACAAAATGAAGTTCGGCGTCTCAGGCTGCACCCGTGAATGTGCGGAAGCGCAGGGTAAAGACGTGGGTATCATCGCCACCGAGAAAGGCTGGAACCTGTACGTGTGCGGCAACGGCGGGATGAAACCTCGCCACGCGGATCTGCTGGCGGCGGATCTCGATCGCGATACGCTGATCAAGTATCTCGACCGCTTCATGATGTTCTACATTCGTACCGCCGATAAGCTGACCCGTACCGCGTCCTGGCTGGATAATCTCGAAGGCGGTATCGACTACCTGAAGTCGGTCATCATTGACGACAAGCTGGGTCTGAACGAACAGCTGGAGTCCGAGATGGCTCGCCTGCGCGAGGCGGTGATCTGCGAGTGGAGCGAAACCGTGAACACGCCTGCGGCGCAGACGCGCTTCAAACACTTTATCAACAGCACCCAGCGCGACCCGAACGTGCAGGTGGTGCCGGAGCGCGAACAGCATCGTCCTGCAACCCCGTATGAACGCATTCCGGTGATGCTGGTGGAGGAAAACGCATGAGCCAGTGGGTAAACATCTGCAACATTAACGACATTCTGCCAGCAACCGGCGTCTGTGCTTTGCTGGGTAACGAGCAGGTGGCGATTTTCCGCCCTCGCCACGATGAACAGGTCTTTGCCATCAGCAATATCGACCCGTTCTTTGAGGCCAGCGTGCTCTCCCGCGGACTGATTGCCGAGCACCAGGGCGACCTGTGGGTCGCTAGCCCGCTGAAAAAGCAGCGCTTCCGCTTAACCGACGGGCGCTGCATGGAAGACGAAAGCTTCTCTGTGAAGCACTACGACGTCCGCGTGAAGGACGGCGAGGTGCAGCTGAAAGCGTAACCCTCCGCCTTTCCAATAGGAAAGGCTTATGACCTCTTGTGGGTAGCAGCAGGAAAAACCGTATGTTCTGTACGATCCCTGCTGTTATCCTGACGTCAATTCTTCCCCCGCTATGAATGCTGTGAGGTAACGTCGTGGATCACCTGCCGATTTTTTGTCAATTACGCAACCGCGACTGCCTGCTCGTGGGTGGCGGCGATGTGGCTGAGCGCAAAGCCCGCCTGCTTCTGGAGGCTGGCGCCCGCCTGACCGTTAACGCCCTCACCTTCGCCCCACAGTTTGACGTCTGGGCGCAGGAAGGGATGCTCACGCTGGTGCAGGGCGAATTTGATGAATCCCTGCTGGAAACCTGCTGGCTGACCATCGCCGCAACGGATAACGATGACGTTAACCAGCGCGTCAGCAACGCCTGCGAAGCGCGCCGCATCTTCTGTAACGTGGTGGATGCGCCGAAAGAGGCGAGCTTTATCATGCCGTCGATTATCGACCGTTCACCGCTGATGATTGCGGTGTCCTCCGGCGGCCGCTCGCCCGTGCTTGCGCGCCTGCTGCGGGAAAAACTGGAGTCCGTGCTGCCGCAGCATCTCGGCCAGATTGCCCACTACGCCGGGCAGCTTCGTTCCCGCGTGAAGCAAACCTTCTCAACCGTGGGCGAACGCCGTCGCTTCTGGGAGAAGTTCTTTGTCAACGACAGGCTGGCGCAGTCACTGGCCAATCAGGACGCAAAGGCGGTTGAAGAGACCACCGAGCAACTCCTCTCGGAACCGCTGGATCACCGCGGTGAAGTGGTGCTGGTGGGCGCAGGTCCCGGCGATGCGGGCCTGCTGACGCTGAAAGGCTTACAGCAGATCCAGCAGGCCGATATCGTGGTGTATGACCGTCTGGTCTCTGATGACATCATGAACCTGGTACGCCGGGATGCTGACCGCGTGTTCGTCGGCAAACGGGCGGGTTATCACTGCGTACCGCAGGAGGAGATCAACCAGATACTGCTGCGGGAAGCGCAAAAAGGTAAGCGCGTGGTGCGCCTGAAGGGTGGCGATCCGTTTATCTTTGGTCGCGGCGGCGAAGAGCTGGAAACCCTGTGCAACGCCGGTATTCCGTTCTCCGTGGTGCCGGGCATTACGGCGGCATCCGGCTGTTCTGCCTATTCCGGTATCCCGTTGACCCACCGCGATTATGCCCAGAGCGTGCGCCTGGTAACGGGACACCTGAAAACCGGCAGCGAGCTGGACTGGCATAATCTGGCCGCTGAAAAGCAGACGCTGGTCTTCTATATGGGGCTAAATCAGGCCGCCACTATTCAGGCGAAACTGCTGGAGCACGGCATGGAAGCAGATATGCCGGTCGCGCTGGTAGAAAACGGTACCGCCATTACGCAGCGCGTGGTTGATGGGGTGCTGACGCAGTTGGGCGAGCTGGCGCAGCAGGTTCAAAGCCCGGCGCTGATCGTTGTTGGACGCGTGGTTGAGCTGCGCGAAAAGCTGAACTGGTTCTCGAACCACTAACCATAGTCTCTCTTCCTGGAGTAGTCCTTATGCGGACTACTCCCTTCATACCTCAGTCGATAACATACCGCCCGCATAATGGAACTTTTCCATTTATTCCCTCGTGTTACATCCAATTTTAGATTTTTAGACAAGGAATGCGTATGTTCAAACTGGCAAAAGCTGCCGTTCTGGTCGGCCTGTTATCAACTCTGACGGCCTGCACCGGTCACGTTCAAAATACTAAAAATAATTGCAGCTATGATTACCTGCTGCACCCGGCGATCTCCATTTCGAAGATCATTGGCGGTTGCGGCCCGGCGGCACAGCAGTAAGCGTTTTTCAGGCGTAAAAAAACCGGGAATTTCCCGGTTTTTTTATTGAGTCCGTATTTGTCGGGTGGCGGCTTATGGTTTCGCCACAAACCCAATCGCCTCGTACACCGCTTTCAGGGTTTCCGACGCGCGCGCGCTGGCTTTTTCCGCGCCCTCTTTCATCACTTTTTGCAGGAATGCTTCGTCGTTACGGTAACGATGATAACGCTCCTGCAACTCGGTCAGCATACCGGAAACGGCGTCAGCTACTTCGCCTTTCAGGTGGCCGTACATCTTGCCTTCGAAGTGTTTTTCCAGCTCAGGGATGCTCTGTCCGGTTACGCCGGAGAGGATGTCCAGCAGGTTGGATACGCCCGCTTTATTCTGCACGTCGTAGCGCACTACCGGCGGCTCGTCGGAGTCGGTTACCGCACGCTTGAGCTTTTTCACCACCGATTTCGGATCTTCCAGCAGGCCGATAACGTTGTTGCGGTTATCGTCAGACTTAGACATCTTTTTGGTCGGCTCCAGCAGCGACATCACGCGCGCGCCGGATTTTGGAATAAACGGCTCCGGCACCTTGAACACGTCGCCGTACAGCGCGTTGAAGCGCTGGGCGATATCGCGGCTCAGCTCCAGATGCTGCTTCTGGTCTTCACCCACCGGCACCTGGTTGGTCTGATACAGCAGAATATCGGCCGCCATCAGCACCGGATAGTCAAACAGACCGGCGTTGATGTTTTCAGAGTAACGGGCAGATTTATCCTTGAACTGGGTCATGCGGCTCAGCTCACCGAAGTAGGTGTAGCAGTTCAGCGCCCAGCCCAGTTGCGCGTGCTCCGGCACGTGAGACTGAACGAAAATGGTGCTCTTCTCGGGATCGATACCGCAGGCCAGATACAGCGCCAGCGTATCCAGCGTCGCTTTGCGCAGCTTCTCGGGATCCTGACGCGCGGTGATAGCATGCAAATCCACGATGCAATAAATGCAGTGGTAGTCATCCTGCATGCTCACCCACTGACGTAACGCACCCATGTAGTTACCAATGGTCAGTTCACCTGAAGGCTGTGCGCCACTAAAAACGATGGGCTTAGTCATTATTCAATTCCTGATGTTCACTGTGCGAGAGCCCGAGTGCGGGCAACAAATCTTTGAAGTGGTCGAACACAACGTCCGGCTCACTCAGCGTAATGGCCTCACCGTAGTTGTAGCCGTAGGTCAACCCAACAGACGGGCAACCTGCCGCTCTGGCAGCCAGAATATCATTGCGGGAATCTCCGACAAAGAGCAGCTCCGCCGGTGCTAAGGATAATTTTCCTGCCACCAGCAGTAGCGGTTCCGGATGCGGCTTTTTATTCTGCACGTCATCGCCGCCCACAATCACGGAGAAGTATTTCGCGATATCCAGCGCTTCCAGCAGAGGCGCAACGAATGGAGTTGGTTTGTTGGTCACCAGCCCCAGCGGGATGCCTTTCGCATGTAACGCGCCCAGCGTTTCAGCGACATCCGGGAACAGGAAACTGCCCTCTTCGACGGTCTCTTCATAGAAACGGTCGAACAGTTTACGCAGAATACGCTGCTGTTCGTCCTGGGGGATATCCGCGAGATCAACGCTCGGTTTTCCCTGTGCGGAACGCTGAGAGGCGCGCTCCTGACGCGCCCAGGCCAGCGCGCGCTCCATCAGCACGTCCGCACCGTTACCAATCCACGTCACGACGCGCTCTTCGCCCGCAACGGGGAGTTCAAGCGCATACAGCGCCCGATCGACGGCGCTGGTTAATCCTGGCGCGCTGTCGACCAGCGTGCCGTCGAGGTCAAATGCTACACCCCGAATAGCCTGCAATTTATCCATGACTTACCTTCGCCAGTTCACGGCGCATTTCATCAATGACTTTTTTGTAATCCGGCTGATCGAAGATGGCGGAGCCCGCGACGAACATATCCGCACCCGCAGCCGCAATCTCACCGATATTATTCACCTTCACGCCGCCGTCCACTTCCAGGCGAATATCATAGCCAGACTCATCGATACGGCGGCGCACTTCACGCAGTTTGTCGAGGGTCTGTGGGATAAACGACTGGCCGCCAAAGCCCGGGTTAACGGACATCAGCAGGATCACGTCCAGCTTGTCCATCACGTAGTCGAGATAGCTCAGCGGGGTCGCTGGGTTAAAGACCAGCCCCGCCTTACAGCCGTTTTCTTTGATCAGTTGCAGCGTGCGGTCAACGTGCTCGGAGGCTTCCGGGTGGAAAGTGATGATGCTGGCACCCGCTGCGGCAAAATCAGGCACGATGCGGTCAACCGGCTTCACCATCAGATGCACGTCAATGGGCGCGGTGATCCCGTAATTACGCAGCGCTTTAAGCACCATCGGACCGATGGTCAGGTTGGGAACGTAGTGGTTATCCATCACGTCGAAATGGACGACGTCCGCGCCAGCCGCGAGAGCTTTGGCAGTGTCTTCACCCAGGCGGGCAAAATCGGCCGACAGAATTGAGGGAGCAATCAAAAACTGTTTCATCCGCATCTCCTTGAAATGTGTTTACCGGCGGGCAAAGGCTCAGGGTCGATAAAGCGCCAGAAGTTCGTCCACCTTTTTACGTGTGCCGCCGTTGCTGCTAATGCTACGCCGCACTTTTACCTGAAAATGCTTCGCGGCTTTGTACCATTCGCGCGTATCAGGCGTGTCGTGATTCGAAATTAACACCGGAATTCTTTTGCTGACCAGCTTTTCCGCCAACTCCGCCAGACGCGCCTGCTCGGCAGGGCTAAAGCTGTTGGTATGGTAGGCGGTGAAGTTTGCCGTGGCAGACAGCGGCGCGTAAGGCGGGTCGCAGTAAACCACCGAGTTTACGCCCGCCAGCTCCATGCACTCTTCATAGGAGAGGCAGTAAAATTCGGCATTCTGCGCTTTTTCAGCAAAGTGATACAGCTCGTCCTGCGGGAAGTAGGGGCGCTTATAGCGGCCAAACGGCACGTTAAACTCGCCACGCAGATTATACCGGCACAGGCCGTTGTAACCATGGCGGTTGAGATAAAGAAACAACAGCGCGCGACGGAACGGATCCTGGCTCTGATTAAACTCAGCGCGGAACTGATAGTAGACGTCCGGGTTGTTGTTCTCTGGCGTAAAGAGCTTCCGCGCCTCTTCCACATACTCATCGGTACGCAGTTTGACGATGTTATAGAGGCTGATAAGGTCGCTGTTGATATCCGCCAGGATATAACGAGAAAAATCGGTATTCAGGAACACCGATCCAGCACCCACGAAGGGCTCGATAAGACACTCGCCTTTCGGCAGGTGCTTTTTAATATCATCGAGCAGGGGATATTTCCCCCCTGCCCATTTCAGAAAAGCGCGATTTTTTTTCATGCTGACTAACTGATTACACCTTCTCCGGCTGTGGAGAAAGCTCCGACAGCATCCTGCGCTTTAAACATTACTTCAGATCGGCCTGCACCTGATGAATCGGCTTCGCCCACGGATTTTTCGCCTGCACATCGGCTGGCAGCGTGGAGACGGCACGTTTTGCTTCATCTTTAGAAGCATAAACACCGCTTACCAGCACGTACCACGGCTGTCCGTTACGGGTCGTCTGATAAACCACGTAGTTTTTCAGATTCGTTTTCTTCGCCCAGGCGTTGAGGTTGTCGTAGTTAGACGAACTGCTCAGCTGCAACGTGTAGTTGCTGGATGACGCAGCTTTAAGAGAACCCACGTTACCCGTCGTTTTCCCTGCCGTGGTGCCGGATGCACTAGCGGCTGGCGTTGCAGCCGGTGCCGCAGTTGCCGCAGGCGCGGCTGTGGTCGCCGTTGCTTTCGGTGCAGCGGTTGCCGCAGGCGTTGGCGCTTTAACCGGCTGGCTCACCGCAGGTTTTGTCTGCGCTGGCGCTTTCGTTTCTGGCGCTTTTGCCACAGCCTGTGGTTTCGTCTCACGCTTCGGCTCAATCACGGTCTGCTTACGTTCCTGACGCGGCGCAGTCTGCGTCTGGCGCGGTTTGGTTTCCGTTGCCGCAGTTTGCTGTTGGGCATTGCTGCCATGCACTGGCGCAACGGTGGCCGGTTCAGTTGGCAGCGTGGAGTTCACCACGGCGTTGTTAACCTGCTCCTGATTCTGCGGCTGCATCAGCGCGTTGTTCAGATCGCCCTGAACTTCAACACGCTGCTGGCCTTCAGGCGTAGCGGGTGCCTGGCCCTGAGTCGGGGTAGCAGAGACGGGCGGCAGAGAGATATCCTGACCGGCGCTGGTGTTGCCTGCGGTCTGCTCTGCGGAGGTGGTGCCCGGCGCAGGCTGAGCGCCATTCGCCTGGTTGCTCGCATCGTTACCAGACAGGTCGATGCTCTTCTCGGCAGACGCGGTCTGCTCGGTAGAATGGGTAGAAGGGGCTTTTAGCGCGGAACCAATGCCGACAATCAGCAGTACCAGCACCAGAACGCCAAGGCCCATCATGATGTACTGACGGGAGGCCGGTTTTGCCGCTACCGCTTTTTTACGCTTGCGCGGACGACGTTCAACAGGCTGTTCATCCATTAACTCTTCTTCGGATTCAAACGCCTCGTCTTCACGCGCGTTGCGGCTACGCGAAGGGCGACGATCGTCTGCATCCAGATCGACATCGTCAAAGTTGATCTGCGGCTCGTTATCACGTTCTGAAGATTGACGAGAACGACCAGTACGACGATCGCTGGGATCGGGTTTCAGCTCGTCTTCTGGTTTGAATTCATCCATTTAACACCCCACTCAAAGGCTTCTGCCAACGACTCTGCATTTACCTGAAGCTAAAACGACCACCTGTTACAGCGGTCTGACCTTTCTAGTTGTTACGCCTGCTGACAATCAGCAATAGCGCCAAGTACGACTTCGTGCGGCACTCCGCCGCGCACTTCACTTTTCCCTATTGCAAGCGGGAGCACCAGACGCATCTCACCTGCCAATACTTTTTTATCGCGCATCATGTGGGGAAGGTACGCCTGCGCAGACATTTCCTGCGGACCACTCACCGGCAAGCCAGCGCGCTTAAGCAACGCAATGATACGCGCTGTCTCTTCCGGCCTGAACTGCCCCAGACGTTCAGAGGCACGGGCCGCCATAACCATCCCGGCAGCGACAGCTTCACCGTGAAGCCAGTTACCGTAGCCCATTTCGGCTTCGATCGCGTGACCAAACGTATGCCCCAGATTCAGTAAAGCACGTAAGCCGGTTTCACGCTCATCTGCGGCAACGACTTCTGCTTTCAGCTCACAGCAACGGCGAATACAGTAGGCCATCGCCTGCCCATCGAGGCGCAACAGCGCATCCATATTCTCTTCCAGCCAGTTGAAGAACTCACCGTCAAGAATAATGCCGTATTTGATCACTTCTGCAAGGCCAGACGCCAGTTCGCGTGCTGGCAACGTTTTCAGACAGTCGAGATCCACCACCACCGATGCAGGCTGGTAGAACGCGCCAATCATGTTTTTGCCGAGCGGATGGTTAACCGCCGTTTTACCGCCTACAGAAGAATCGACCTGTGACAGCAACGTGGTTGGAATTTGAATAAAGCGCACACCGCGCTGATAGCTGGCGGCTGCAAAACCGGTCAGATCGCCCACAACGCCGCCGCCAAGGGCAAGCAGTGTTGTATCACGACCGTGCGGTTTTTGCAGAAGTGCGGTAAAGACGGTATCCAGTACCGTCAGGCTTTTGTACTGCTCGCCATCGGGCAGAATCACACTGTCGACCTTCACGCCCGCCTGCTCAAGCAGGTGGCGTACACGGTCGAGATAAAGCGGAGCCAGCGTCTCGTTGGTGACCAGCATCGCCTGATCACCCGCTTTCAGTGGTAAGAAGGAAGCTGGATCGTTAAACAAACCAGCCGCGATGGTGATAGGGTAACTACGTTCCCCGAGAGTAACTGTAATCCTCTCCATGACGCGACATCCACCTTAAATGCTTTTACCCGCAGGCGAGTGTATATAAAGCCAGAATCAGTTGCTTTCCAGCATATGAATAATCTGGTTTGCAACCACTTTAGCGCTTTGATCGTCAGTACGAATGGTCACATCAGCAATCTCTTCGTACAGAGGATTGCGTTCATCGGCCAAAGCTTCCAGAACTTCACGTGGCGGTGTTTCAACCTGCAACAACGGGCGCTTTTTATCACGCTGCGTGCGTGCCAGCTGTTTTTCGATGGTCGTCTCAAGATAGACCACTACGCCACGGGCGGAGAGACGGTTGCGGGTTTCGCGAGATTTTACAGAGCCGCCGCCTGTTGCCAGCACAATGCCCTGTTTTTCCGTGAGTTCGTTGATCACTTTTTCTTCTCGGTCACGGAAACCTTCTTCGCCTTCTACGTCGAAGACCCAGCCCACATCCGCTCCGGTTCGTTTCTCAATCTCTTGATCAGAATCGTAAAATTCCATATTGAGTTGTTGAGCTAACTGACGCCCAATAGTGCTTTTGCCGGCACCCATAGGCCCAACCAGAAAGATATTGCGTTTCTCTGCCATTTTTTCGGTACTACTAAGACTATTCGTTAATGGTAATCCCCGCTGCGCAGACACCTCGCGTAGCAGGACATGAACTGAAACCTCATTTGCAATAGAGCGAGAGTCAGACGAAAAATTATCTCAATACTCCGGCTTGTTTGGCAACTGATTAAATCACCGTTCCCGGCGCATAAGGAAATAAGACGTAAGTCCAACTCAAATCGGTACTCCTTGTATGCTAATTCATGCCCCACGTCAAACATCTGCAACAAACTGAATGCAAAATCATTGCGGGGATCGTTACCCATTAATGAATACTGACCAGACGTGGCGTGATAAACACCACCAGCTCGCGCCGTTCGTTATCTTTTCCGTCATGGCGAAACAACTGACCCAGCCACGGTATGTTGCCCAGCACAGGCACGCTATCGCGTCCGGTTTTATTCTTTTGCGAAAAGATCCCGCCCAGCGCGATCGTTTCCCCACTTTTTACTTCTACCTGCGTTTCGATCTCCTGTTTATCAATCGCCAGCGTTTCGCCGTCTGCCTGTTGCAGTACCTGTCCGGGCATATTTTCACTGATATGCAGCTTAAGACGTACGCGGCCGCCTGGCAGCACCACCGGTGTGACCTCCATCCCTAATACTGCCTCTTTAAATTCAACGGATGTCGCCCCGCTCTCGCCGCTGGAAACCTGATACGGAATTTCACTGCCCTGCTTGATGCTGGCCGGTTGCATATGCGACGCCAGCAGCCGCGGGCTGGCGATAATGTCCACCTGCTGCTTTTGCTCAAGCGCAGACAGCTCAAGATCCAGCATCCTGCCGTTGATACGCCCGATGTTGAACCCCACGTGGGTGGTTGCGCTGGCGACCGACAGATCGGCACCAAGCGTCGTCACCTGCCCCACTTTTCCCGCCTCCGACGCCTCGGCGAGACTCCACTTCACGCCCAGCTCGCGCAGGCTTTTTTCATTGATGGTCACGATTTGCGCCGCCAGCTCCACCTGCTCGATGGGCAGATCCATCTGCGCCGCCCAGCGCGTGAGCATGTCCACAACCGTCTGGTTATCCCTGATCAGGAGACGGTTGGTGCGCTTGTCGACGGACAGACTGCCTTTCGGGCTTAGGAGCTTCTCCGCCGCTTTTTGCAATTCGGCTGCATCTGCCCAGGCAAACGGAATGCTGTGAGAGAGAAGCGGGGCATCGAGCAGACGCTGGGCTCGCTCCTGCTCTTTACGCGTCTGTTGCTCCCGTTGCCAGGCTGCCGTATGCACATAAAAAATGCCGCCCTCTTCCCGCAATACCAGCCCGGCGCTGTTCACTACCGTCTGGAGCGCCTGCCTCCAGGGCACCCGTGTTAAATTCAGCGAAAGCGAGCCGCTGACGTCCGGCGAGACCACCAGATTGCGGTCCGCCTGCGCTACCAATGCCTGTAAAATCTGCACCACCGGGACATCATCCACCAGCAGGGTGACCGGTTTTGGCGTGGCGGCCCACAGGGGTTGGCTGAGTGCCGTCAGCAACAGCAATATCCTTAACTTCACTTTTTTTCGTTCCTTCTCGTTGCCATGTCCATCGCTTCGGCTCGCACATGTCGCCGACATCAACGGTCAGTTGTTGTTTATCTATCGCACTTACCCGCCAGCCTGGCGGTAACCGCATCTGCGTTTTTACCCGGTGCCAGCGTTTCTGCCCGTCCTGCATAAGGCCAATATCCATGCCGCCACTGACTATCCCCTGATAACGCCACTGGCTCAGTTGCCCTGCCGCGCAGCTATCGTGTGGCACTGAGAAGGGATCCCGCATCCCGGTCAGGAAAAGCGGAGAAAGCAGGATCAGCAAACGGGCTTTACCGCGCATGACCGACCTCCAGTTGCAGGCTGAGGCGTAGCTGTTTGCCCTGAGGCGTAAGATCAAATGCGCTCACCCGCACGTTCTTAAGCGCAAGCCGGGAAAAGAGCGCCGGAACGGCACTCCATGAGATATCCAGCGCCAGCTCTCCCCCACTCTTTTGCGGCTTCCAGTACACCAGTCTTGCGTCCTCACGCTGAAATGCCAGCGGAGAAAAGGGCTGTGAGGGCTTCCCTTGCGTAACCCCCGGTCGCCGTCTGGCTTCTGGCCACAGCGAGGCATTAATCCGCTGTGTACTGATGGCCTGCGCCTGAATATCGGCGTGGCGAAGAGCTGCGGGTCTGAGCAGCAGCCCCCACATCACAAACGCGATGACCCCCGATGCCATCAACCAGCAAAGTACGCGTCGGGAAGGGCGTGCATCAGCCCAGCGTTGATAGATCCCCACTGGCTACCTCCGGCTATGCAGCTGAAAAGAGAACATCCATCGCCCCTGGCTATCCTGTTGCAGTTCGCCTGTCGGCCCGGGGTTAAAACCTGTCACCCTTTTCAGCGCATCGGTCATGGCGGAGAGCGCCGGGAGTGATGAGGTATAACCCGTCAGGATCAGCGAGGGTGGCTGGTAACGCAGCGCCGTCAGCCAGGCCTGCTGGGGCATGGCGACAGCGAGGGATTCCAGCGCGGGTTGCCAGGCCACCGGCTCGGGCGGCTGCGAAGGGGTATTCAGCGCCGCAGGCTGCGGCTGACGGGCTTTCAATACCTTCTGCACCGCACGCGTGCCCGCCAGATCGCTTTGCAACGCCTGTGACGAAAGAGACTGAGCCGCCCGCAGGCTAACGCCGCCCGCCAGCATCACCAGCAACGAGGCGACGTACAGCAGGCCCCAGAAGCGCAGACGCTGAATACGCTGTTGCCGACGCCACGGTAAAAGATTGGGCATGCTCATCAACGTGCCTCGCTCATGGCCAGCGCCAGGGCGACGGTGTACTCAGCACCGCATTCAGGCAGCGGCGGCTGACACAGCGTCACCGCTTCCCAGGGATCGCGAGCAGCATCAAAAACGGCGATGTCAGAAGCAGACAGCGCAAGCAGCGCCGCCAGCTCATTCACCGTCGCCGCTTCTGTGGTATAGCGCCGCCCCCACTGATGACGCATCGCCCATAACCACTGGTCTTCATCCCTCCAGGCCACGCACCGGGCGGGTTCAACAGCAGAGAGAAGATTAGCCAGCGCGCCGGCATCCGGGGCGATGGCGGCCAGGCGCAAACGCAGCGCTTTCGCCAGCGACAGCAGAGTATCGACCTCTCTGTTTTGCGCCGCGGTGACATGAAATGTGTTGCTGAACGTATCCTGCGCGTAGTCAAAGCAGAGCGTATCGGCGGGCATCTCCAGCTCACGTGCTAATGTGGCCCCTACCCAGGTGAGCTGTTCGCTGTCGCGCAAGGCTACGGTGGGCCGGGGCAACGCGCGTTGCAGCACGCGCGTCGCCGGAAATGAGAGAAAAACCCGATGCGCGTGCGGCAACGTCTTCCGCCAGCCGCGTAATGCATTAACCAGTTGATCGGGCTTGAGTATTTTCCCCTCCCCGATAATGCCGTCCGACAGCGGCACGGCCCACCAGCGGCGTAAACGCCAGCCGGACCGCTCCCGGGTCAGCGCCACCGCGACCACCTTATCCTGTTGAATATGAACGCCTGTTTGCCACGTTTTAAAAGCCATGCTTCACGATCTCCTTATCGCCCGTCGGAGTGACGGCTATATCAATGAATCAGGCTTGCCTTTATACTACCGCGCGATTGTTTAGAAACTGCCCAGGCTAAACCAAATGGGAAATCTCCGGTGAAGTTCGTAAAGTATTTATTGATCCTTGCAGTCTGTTGCATTCTGCTGGGAGCAGGCTCGATTATTGGTTTGTACAAATATGTCGAGCCGCAACTACCTGATGTCGCCACGCTTCGTGATGTGCGGCTCCAGATCCCTATGCAGGTCTATAGCGCCGACGGTGAACTGATGGCGCAATACGGCGAGAAGCGTCGTATCCCGTTGACCTTAAATGAAATTCCGCCCGTCATGGTGAAGGCCTTTATCGCCACCGAGGACAGCCGTTTTTACGAGCACCACGGTGTGGATCCGGTCGGTATTTTCCGTGCGGCAAGCGTGGCGCTGTTCTCTGGTCATGCCTCTCAGGGGGCAAGTACCATTACCCAGCAGCTGGCGCGTAACTTCTTCCTCAGCCCGGAAAAGACGCTAATGCGTAAGATCAAAGAGGTGTTCCTCGCGATCCGCATTGAGCAACTGCTGAGCAAAGACGAGATCCTTGAACTTTATCTCAACAAGATCTATCTGGGCTACCGCGCCTATGGCGTAGGGGCAGCGGCGCAGGTCTACTTTGGTAAGCCGATCGATCAGCTCACGCTGAGCGAAATGGCGACCATTGCCGGCCTGCCAAAAGCGCCGTCCACGTTTAACCCGCTCTACTCTCTGGACCGCGCCACCGCGCGTCGCAACGTGGTGCTGTCGCGTATGCTGAGCGAAGGCTACATCAGCCAGGATGACTACAATCGGGCGCGCGGCGAGGTTATCGACGCCAATTACCATGCGCCGGAAATTGCTTTCTCATCGCCGTATCTGACGGAAATGGTTCGCCAGGAGATGGTGCGCCGCTACGGCGACAAAGCGTATGAAGACGGCTATCGCGTTTACACCACCGTGACCCGCAAGGTGCAGCAGGCTGCCCAGCAGGCGGTGCGTAATAACGTGATGGATTATGATATGCGTCACGGCTTTCGCGGCCCGTCCAACGTGCTGTGGAGAGTGGGCGAAGGGGCATGGGACAGCAAAAAAATCACTGATTCCCTGAAGGCGTTGCCGACCTATGGCCCGCTGCGTCCGGCGGTGGTAACCCAGGCCGATCCGCAGGAAGCGGTGGCAATGATGGCCGATGGCACCTCTGTGTCGCTGCGCATGGAGGGTGTCCGCTGGGCGCGTCCGTACCGCTCTGACACTCTTCAGGGCCCGACGCCGCGTAAAGTGACCGATGTCGTACAAACCGGACAACAAATCTGGGTACGTCAGGTCGGTGATGCCTGGTGGCTGGCGCAGGTGCCGGACGTCAACTCTGCCCTGGTCTCCATCAATCCGCAAAACGGTGCCGTGATGGCGCTGGTGGGCGGGTTCGATTTCAACCAGAGCAAATTTAACCGCGCAACCCAGGCGCTGCGTCAGGTCGGTTCGAACATCAAACCGTTCCTGTATACCGCGGCGATGGACAAGGGTCTGACGCTCGCCAGTATTCTCAACGACGTGCCCATTTCCCGCTGGGATGCCGGCGCCGGCTCTGACTGGCAGCCGAAGAACTCTCCGGCGCAATACGCTGGCCCTATCCGTCTTCGTCAGGGGCTTGGCCAGTCGAAGAACGTGGTCATGGTTCGCGCGATGCGTGCGATGGGCGTTGATTATGCGGCAGAGTATCTGCAACGCTTCGGCTTCCCGGCGCAAAACATCGTCCATACCGAATCTCTGGCGCTCGGCTCCGCGTCCTTTACGCCGCTTCAGGTCGCGCGTGGATACTCGGTGATGGCGAACGGCGGCTTCCTGGTCGATCCGTATTTCATCAGCAAAATCGAGAACGATCAGGGCGGCGTGCTGTTTGAAGCGAAGCCGAAAATTGCCTGCCCTGAATGCGATGTCCCGGTGATTTACGGCGACACGCCAAAATCTAATGTCCTTGAAAACAAGGATATGGAAGATGTGGCGATCTCTCAGGAACGTCAGAATCTGACGGTGCCGCAGCCTCAGCTGGAACAGGCCAATCAGGCGCTGGTCGCCCAGAGCGGCGCGCAGGAGTATGCCCCGCACGTCATCAGCACCCCGCTGTCGTTCCTGATTAAGAGCGCGCTGAACACCAACATCTTTGGCGAACCGGGCTGGCAAGGCACCGGCTGGCGAGCGGGCCGCGATTTGCAGCGCCGCGACATTGGCGGCAAAACCGGCACCACCAACAGTTCAAAAGATGCCTGGTTCTCGGGTTATGGCCCGGGCGTTGTCACCTCGGTCTGGATTGGTTTTGACGATCACCGCCGCACTCTGGGGCGCACAACCGCTTCTGGCGCGATTAAAGATCAGATTTCCGGTTACGAGGGCGGGGCGAAGAGTGCGCAGCCGGCCTGGGATGCTTACATGAAGGCCGCTCTCGACGGCGTACCGGAGCAGCCGCTAACGCCTCCGCCGGGCATTGTCACGGTCAATATTGACCGCAGCACCGGGCAGCTGGCGAATGGCGGCAACAGCCGCGCAGAGTATTTCATCGAGGGCACGCAGCCAACCACGCAGGCGGTGCACGAGGTGGGTACCGAAATCATTGATAACGGCGAAACGCACGAGCTCTTCTGACGCCGACAAAAAAGCCGGGTGGCGACGACGCCTGACCCGGCCTACAGCGTAATGCAATACGGCAACCATCGGTTGCCGTTTTTACGGGTGGCGCTACAAACGCCCCTGCCCCTTCAGCCACTCCCGCACCAGGAACAGTGCGCTCACGTTGCGCGCCTCGTTAAAGTCAGGATCTTCCAGCAAATCCATCAGGTGGGCCAGCGGCCAGCGAACCTGCGGCAGCGGTTCCGGCTCGTCTCCTTCCAGAGATTCAGGATAGAGATCTTCTGCGACAACAATGTTCATTTTGCTGGAAAAATAGGATGGCGCCATGCTCAGCTTTTTCAGGAACGTCAGCTCCTTCGCGCCAAAACCGACCTCTTCTTTCAGCTCCCGGTTTGCTGCTTCAAAAACCGTTTCGCCCGGGTCGATCAGTCCTTTGGAAAAGCCCAGCTCGTAGGATTCAATGCCCACGGCGTATTCACGAATGAGGATCAGGTGCTCGTCGACAATGGGCACAATCATCACCGCTTCGCGCGTGGAGGGGCGCATACGTTCATAAACACGACGCACGCCGTTGCTGAATTCCAGATCCACGCTTTCAACATTAAACAGACGCGATTTCGCGACGGTTTCAACATTCAGAATGGTGGGCTTTTGTAAGGGTTTGGTCATCTTGACGGGTCTTTGCTGGGTGAACTGGCTTTATTGTGCGATACGCCGCACGGTTTCGGCAATGTCAATTGCTCTTTATTTACATTTATGCAACGTAACTGAATGCGATTCTCATTTCAAAACAAATGTCAAGAGGTTGAAATGTTTCCAGGAATTTGCTGATATCGCGCCGGAACAGGCTTTGGTATCATTACCGGTCACTGGGATGCGCGTCAACATGCTCAAGTTAGACTCCATACTTGCCGATAGCCGACCACAGAATCTCATTCATTGTACAAAAGGTGCGACTGACAACACCTGTAAGAAGATAAGTAAGATGGGGAAAGCATGAGCACCATTTTGATTTTTCTCGCTGCTGTGCTGGCCTGCGCGTCGATTGCGGTGTGGGTATTCAGGCGCCGCGTACATCGCCGTTATCGGCTGCCCTTTTTAAACGCGTTCGCCGGGGCAAACACGCGCAAGCTCTCGCCAGAGGAACGCAGCACCGTTGAGCAGTATCTCGACACGCTGAACCGATCCCGGCTTTCGCCTGGCCCTACCGGCGCCAGCACCGCCCCCGTATCGCTTAACCTGAACGCACAAAGCGACACCGTTCTGTGCGTGACGCGCTCCATTACCCGCTACGGCATCACTACCGACGATCCCAACAAGTGGCGTTACTATCTCGATTCTGTTGAAGTCCACCTGCCGCCCTTCTGGGAGCAGTATATTAACGATGAAAACAGCGTCGAGCTCATCCATACCGATACGTTGCCGCTGGTTATTTCCCTTAATGGTCACACCCTGAGCGAATATGTTCAGGAAGCGCCACGCTTTGCGCTGGAGCGCGCGAGCGGAACGCAGGCCTCTATTCGCGGTGAAGAGACAGAGCAGATTGAACTGCTGAACATCCGTCAGGAGACGCATGAAGAGTACGTCCTGAGCCGCCCGGATGGCATTCGCGAAGCGGTGCTGATTGTCGTCTCGTTCCTGCTCTTTTTCATCTGCCTGCTGACGCCGGACGTGTTTGTTCCGTGGCTCGCGGGTGGCGCGGTACTGCTTCTGGCCGCCGGACTGTGGGGCATATTTGCCCCGCCGGCAAAAACGTCGTTACGTGAAATTCACTGCCTGCGCGGAACCCCAAAACGCTGGGGACTGTTCGGCGAGAACGATCAGGAACATATCAACAATATCTCGCTCGGGATCATCGATCTTATCTATCCGCGCCACTGGCAGCCGTGGATTGCGCAGGACCTGGGCCAAAAAACGGATATTGATATCTATCTCGACCGCCACGTTGTACGCCAGGGACGTTATTTGTCCCTGCACGACGAAGTGAAAAACTTCCCGCTTCAGCACTGGCTTCGCAGCGCGGTGATTGCCGGTGGCGCCGCGCTCGTCTTCGTTATGCTGCTGCTCTTCGTGCCGCTGGATATGCCAATTAAGTTTACCCTGTCGTGGATCAAAGGGGCGCAAACCGTGGAAGCCACCAGCGTCCAGCAGCTTGAAGAAGCGGGTGTCCGCGTGGGAGATACGTTGCGGCTGAAAGGTACCGGGATGTGTAATATCCACACGCCGGGCGCCTGGAACACGCGCCAGAACTCGCCGTTCGCGCCGTTCGACTGCTCTCAGATCATCTGGAATGATGCCTCTCCGCTGCCGCTGCCGGAATCGGATGTGGTCAATAAGGCCACTGCGCTCACCCAGACGATTAATCGCCAGCTCCATCCGAAACCGGATGATGATTCTCGCGTGAGCCCTGCCCTGCGCTCGGCCATTCAGAAGTCGGGCATGGTGCTGCTGGATGACTTTGGCGAAATCGTCCTGAAAACTGAAGATCTCTGTTCCGCTCAGGATGACTGTATCCGGCTTAAGAACGCGCTGGTCAACCTCGGTAACAGCAAGGACTGGGATGCGCTGGTGAAACGCGCCGAAGCGGGACGCCTCGACGGCGTGAACGTGCTTCTGCGTCCGGTCAGCGCCGAGTCGCTGGATAACCTGGTGGCGACGTCTACCGCCCCCTTCGTGCTGCGTGAAACCACCCGTGCGGCCCAGGCGCTTAACAGCCCGGCGCCAGGCGGATTTGTGATTGCCAGCGATGAAGGCAGCGACCTGGTGGATCAACCCTACCCGCAGGTTTCACTGTATGACTATCCTGCTCAGGAACAGTGGAGCGAATTTCAGCGTCTGGCGCAGATGCTGATGCGAACGCCGTTCAGCGCAGAAGGGATCGTCACTACCCTGTTTACCGACGCCAACGGCACGCGTCATATTGGCCTGCACCGCATGCCGGACAGCGCTGGCCTGTGGCGCTACGTAGGAACATCTCTGCTGCTGATTGCGATGCTGGCGTGCATTGTCTGGAACGGTTATCAGGCCGTACGCCGCTACCAGCGCTCCCGCACGCGACTGGCAGACATCCAGGCCTACTACGAAAATTGCCTTAACCCGAAACTGATCTCCTCTTCTGAGAGCCTGATCGGATAACGTCCCTGCGCGACAAGTTGTGCTACCCTGTCGCGCACGTTTCTTCTGGCTGGAGTTCCCCCTTATGCATCTTGATATCGACTGGCAGGCGGTCGATACCGTCCTGCTTGATATGGACGGCACGCTGCTCGATCTCGCCTTTGATAACTATTTCTGGCAAAAGCTGGTCCCGGAAACATACGGTGAACAGCAGGGGATCTCCCCGGCGGAAGCGCAGGAATTCATTCGCTCGCAATATAGCGCGGTGCAGCATACGCTAAACTGGTACTGTCTTGACTACTGGAGCGAGCGACTCGGTCTGGATATTTGTGCCATGACCACCGCCCAGGGCGCACGCGCCGTACTGCGTGACGATACGGTCCCGTTTCTGGACGCGCTGAAAGCCTGCGGTAAGCGCCGCATTTTGCTGACAAATGCGCATCCCCATAACCTGGCCGTGAAGCTGGAACATACCGGTCTTGCTTCGCACCTTGATTTATTGCTTTCCACCCACACATTTGGTTATCCGAAAGAGGATCAGCGGTTGTGGCATGCCGTGGTGGAAGAGACCGGTTTACAGCCGGAACGGACGCTGTTCATTGACGACAGCGAGCCCATTCTGGATTCTGCGGCCGCATTTGGCATTCGCTATTGCCTGGGCGTGACCAATCCTGATTCCGGCCTGGCTGAAAAAAGCTATCTGCGACATCCGGGGCTGAACGACTATCGCCGGATGATCCCCTCACTTACCGTGAAGGAGACGCCATGAAAGAAAAACCCTCTGATGGGGTAAGACTGGATAAATGGCTGTGGGCCGCCCGTTTTTATAAAACGCGCGCCCTTGCCCGTGAAATGGTTGATGGCGGAAAGGTGCATTACAACGGCCAGCGCAGCAAACCGAGCAAGCTGGTTGAACTGAATGCCACGTTGACGCTTCGCCAGGGCAACGATGAAAAAACGGTCGTGGTGAAAGCCATTACCGAACAGCGGCGGCCCGCAACCGAAGCCGTTTTGCTTTATGAAGAGACGGCCCAGAGCATAGAGAAGCGTGAGAAAACCGCGCTGGCGCGCAAAATGAATGCGCTGACTATGCCTCACCCGGACCGGCGACCGGATAAAAAAGAGCGCCGCGATCTGATGAAATTTAAACACGGTGAGAACGAGTAACCCTCACCTGCACGAGAGATGAAAATGGCCCAACACGACCAATTACACCGCTATCTGTTTGAACAATTCGCCGTGCGCGGCGAGCTGGTCACCGTATCCGAAACCTGGAAACAGATTCTGGAAAACCACAACTACCCGCTGCCGGTGAAAACCCTGTTGGGCGAACTGCTGGTTGCCACCAGCCTGCTGACCGCCACGCTGAAATTCGCAGGCGATATTACCGTACAGTTGCAGGGCGATGGCCCAATGTCGCTGGCGGTGATCAACGGCAATAACCAGCAGCAGATGCGCGGCGTGGCGCGCGTTCAGGGCGATATCCCTGAAAATGCCGATCTGAAAACGCTGGTCGGTAACGGCTACCTGGTCATCACCATCTCGCCTGAAGAAGGTGAGCGCTATCAGGGCGTGGTCGGTCTGGAAGGCGATACGCTTGCCGCCTGCCTGGAAGATTACTTCATGCGTTCCGAACAGCTGCCAACCCGTCTGTTCATCCGTACCGGTGAAGTTGACGGCCAGCCTGCCGCCGGCGGTATGCTGCTCCAGGTTCTGCCTGCGCAGGATGCGCAGACCAATGATTTCGAGCATCTGGCAACGCTGACGGAAACCATCAAAGCGGAAGAGCTGTTCACCCTGTCGGCGACCGACGTGCTGTGGCGTCTGTATCACGAAGAAGAAGTGACGGTTTACGATCCGCAGGCGGTGGAATTTAAGTGCACCTGCTCTCGCGAGCGTTGTGCTGGCGCACTGAAAACCCTGCCGGATGAAGAGATCGACAGCATCATGGCGGAAGACGGTGAAATCGATATGCACTGTGACTACTGCGGTACGCACTACGTGTTCAATTCGATGGATATCGCGGAGATCCGCAATAACGCCTCTCCGGCGGATCCGCAGGTTCACTAAGCTCTGAGCCAGTTGCCCGGCGGCGCTATGCTCGCACGGGCCTACAATGAATGGTGCAATTTTTTCATATGATTGCTAATTGTAGGCCGGGTAAGCGTAGCGCCACCCGGCAAGAAAGAGCGCTAACGCCACTGCGCATTATTATAACTGTCGTAGCTCATATCGACACGCTCCCCAAAAATCTCAATATCCGCCCAGGGCTTCACGACAGATTTCACTTTCCTCTGCCTTAATGCGCGGTCAAGTTCTTCTCTGGTCAACGCCTCCGGCATTTTCCACGCGTCCCCGGCGAGCCTCCAGCCCGTGTCGGTTTGTGTGTAAGCCACAATCGTGCGATCGGTAAATTGAAATAGCACGGCTTCCGGCTTGCCGTCGCCGTTAAGATCCAGCGGCATGAGTAAACAGTTACTCTGGGCGCTATCGCAGCTCTCAAAGCGATAATGATTGCTGAGCATGGCTTGCCACAATGCCTTATCAGGACGAGCCATTCCCGGTGCGAGCTGAACCTGTTTTTCCAGCATCGCGGCGGTCATCTTACCTGCTCCGCCAGCGTTCCCGGAGAGAAGACCATTTATTTCACGCTGGCGTTTTGGGTTAGCGATAAACTGCGGATCGTTTTGCAGCGTGAGCATCGCCTCCCGCCCCTTTCGTCCAGCGTTACTGAGCATATACAGGCTGACTTGATCCGCAGTTATCCTGCCGTCCTGATAGCGGGCCATATGGCTTGCGACGCTTATTCGCCACGGATCCAGCACGGGGGTATGGATCAACGCCAGGAAGACGAGGGAAAGCAGCCCGGTCGCCGGAATGACGTACGCATGGATTTTCTGCGGTTCACGGCGCTGAATCAGGACGCTGGCGCAAAAACCGACCGCCCAGACCAGCGCCACGATGGTTATTAATACCCCGTACAAACGCTCGGGTGACCAGCCGTATTGCGAAATGCGTAGCCACAGCGCCCATCCCGCCAGAACCGGATACGCGGGTACGATAGCCACGGCAAGGCGAATCATCCCTCGCAGCGGGACATAGTAAGGCAGCGTTTGACGCTGTGGATGCCACACTATCGTCACCAGGAATAACAGCAGCAGCGCTAAGGTGGTCAGCAAGCCCGCGGCGGATATTCTGGCTGAAATGGATTCAAAGCCGACAAAAGGCAATGCGCCAATAAAGAGCAGCGCCAGCGCCGCCATCAGGGGAAGCAGACCGGTGGCGATGAGGGTCAGCAGATTTTGCAGGGCAAGGATTAACCTTACCTGCATACGCGTGAGAACGGCCGCACTGGCTGAAACCACGCCAATCGCCACTGAAATAAACCCGTCAGAATGGAAGAAAAGCCGATCAAAAAAGCCGATGCCGATAAGTTCGAAAAGCTCGGCCCAGAGGAAAAGCACCAGCCAGAAGAGACCATTCGAAACAAAAATAATGAGCAGCGTCAGCGCGTTATGCCAGTTGCGTTGATAAAAGTCGCTGTAAAACGAGGTAGTCGGGACAGGATCCAGACGCCGCTGAAGCCATGGCAACACCAACAGCGTCATCAGCAGCAGATGAAAGCCGAAAACGAGCATCTCATCTCTGAGACTCCAGCTTTCGAGTCCTGCAACGCTCCACTTAAGCCAGCCGCCCATACCCGCGACTGCCGCGCCGATCAACCCGAGCGCCAGCCACAAAAAAGGCTTTCTGAACGATGTCACAGCAAGCGACATCGTGGTCGTCATTACCACGGTGGCAGGAATGACGCACATCAACCATAGCGTATCGGACGGCAATTTCGCATGCCCGATGTACCAGGTAATGGCATAGCAGAGCACTCCCTGTAGAGCGCCCGCCAGCACGACGGCCAGGCGCGTGGAAGGGGATAACGTTTCACTGTTGTCCATCTTTCATCCCTTGCTTACGAAAAATACAGTGTCCCATTAAAGCGATATCAGGGTGTCAACGGCAATATCTGAAATCATAGTTGCAGGAGACATGAATCGTTTTCCCAATGTAACCCTTACGTAATTTTCTTTCATGTATGCGATTACATTCACATTCTTCCGGATAAATTCACCAGAGATTAACCTTTTAAGAACATTTTCCCCAACCAAAAAGCGATTCCTGCGATAATCTGCCCGCCCTGTGACTGGAGTCGCAGCGTTTTCCGTTAGTAAGGGTTTTGACCAGATACGTAAATCTATGAGCCCCGTCGCGGTTAACATCCCCAGAAAAACCCTACAATTTCAGGCAGTACATATTGGCTAAGGAGCAGTGATATGCGTGTTAATGGTTTAACCCCGCAAGATCTCAAGGCTTATGGTATTCACGACGTCCAGGAAGTGGTCTACAACCCCGATTACGATACGCTGTATCAGGAAGAGCTTAATCCCGCGCTGGAAGGGTACGAGCGAGGTGTGTTGACGAATCTTGGTGCTATCGCCGTCGATACCGGTATTTTTACCGGCCGTTCGCCGAAAGATAAATACATCGTCCGAGATGATACCACCCGCGATACGCTGTGGTGGGCCGATAAAGGCAAAGGGAAGAACGATAACAAACCGCTCTCTCCTGAAACCTGGCAGCATCTGAAAGGGCTCGTCACCCATCAGCTTTCCGGCAAGCGTCTGTTCATCGTCGATGCTTTCTGCGGCGCTAACGCCGACACCCGTCTCTCCGTTCGGTTTATCACTGAAGTGGCCTGGCAGGCGCATTTCGTGAAGAACATGTTCATTCGTCCGACCGATGAAGAACTGCAAAACTTCACCCCTGACTTTATCGTGATGAACGGCGCGAAATGCACCAACCCGCAGTGGAAAGAGCAGGGTCTGAACTCCGAAAACTTCATCGCCTTCAACCTGACCGAGCGTATCCAGCTGATCGGCGGTACCTGGTACGGCGGCGAAATGAAGAAAGGGATGTTCTCGGTCATGAACTACCTGCTGCCACTGCGCGGTATCGCCTCCATGCACTGCTCGGCGAACGTCGGTGAAAAAGGTGACGTGGCGGTGTTCTTCGGCCTTTCCGGCACCGGTAAAACGACGCTGTCCACCGATCCAAAACGTCGTCTGATTGGCGACGACGAGCACGGCTGGGACGACGACGGCGTGTTTAACTTTGAAGGCGGCTGCTACGCGAAGACCATTCGCCTGTCTGAAGAGGCAGAGCCGGATATCTACCACGCGATTCGCCGCGATGCGCTGCTGGAAAACGTCACCGTGCGTGCCGATGGCTCCGTCGACTTCGACGATGCGTCCAAAACCGAAAACACCCGCGTGTCTTACCCGATTTACCACATCGACAACATCGTGAAGCCGGTGTCGAAGGCGGGCCACGCCACGAAGGTGATTTTCCTGACCGCGGACGCGTTCGGCGTGTTGCCGCCAGTTTCCCGCCTGACCGCCAGCCAGACGCAGTACCACTTCCTCTCTGGCTTTACCGCTAAGCTGGCGGGTACCGAGCGCGGCGTGACCGAGCCAACTCCAACCTTCTCCGCCTGCTTCGGCGCGGCATTCCTGTCGCTGCACCCGACGCAGTACGCGGAAGTGTTGGTGAAACGCATGCAGGCGTCCGGTGCCCAGGCCTATCTGGTAAACACCGGCTGGAACGGTACCGGCAAGCGTATCTCCATCAAAGATACCCGCGCCATCATCGACGCCATCCTGGACGGTTCACTGGACAACGCCGAGACCTTTACGCTGCCGATGTTCGATCTGGCGATCCCAACCGAGCTGCCGGGCGTGGATACGCGTATCCTTGACCCGCGCAACACCTACGGTTCACCGGAACAGTGGCGCGAGAAGGCAGAATCGCTGGCGAAACTGTTTATCGAAAACTTTGAGAAGTATACCGATACCCCGGCAGGTGAAGCGCTGGTGAGTGCGGGTCCGAAGCTGTAGCCCTTCTCCCTCTCCTTGTAGGAGAGGGTCGGGGTGAGGGCATCAGGCCGCAGAGAATAAATCTTGTCGGGTGGCGGCTTCGCCTTACCCGACCTACGAAAAGGGTGGCTAAAGCCACCCTTTTTTAACTCTCTTTTACCTGCCCCCGTAAAACCGGCACCGGTAACCATGCGCGAATACTCAATCCACCCCGTTCGCTGGTGCCAATTTCCAGCAGTCCGTTATGGTTATCAACAATACGCTGCACAATCGCCAGGCCTAAGCCCGTGCCGCTGGTGCTGCGCGCGCTGTCGCCGCGCACGAACGGCTGGAACAGGTGCTTACGCTGCTCAGGCTTGATGCCCGGACCATCGTCTTCCACCTGGAACCAGGCGCGGTTGAGTTCCGTACCGCTGCTGACTTTGATCCAGCCGTTGCCGTAGCGCGCCGCGTTGACCACCATATTCGCCACCGCGCGTTTGATGGAGAGCGGATGCATACGTACCTGAATCTCACCCGCCTGAAGGTCGGTCGCAATTTCACGTTCATAGCCGCTTTCCGCGGCGACCACTTCCCCCAGCACCGCGTTCAGATCCGCCATCTCCATTGGCATTTCCTGCCCGGTGCGCAGATAATCGATAAACTGCTCGATGATGGCGTTACACTCTTCTATATCTTTATTAATAGATTCAGCGAGATAACCATCCTGCTCGCCCATCATCTCTGTCGCCAGCCGGATGCGCGTCAGCGGGGTGCGAAGGTCATGGCTGACCCCGGCCATCAGCAGCGTACGGTCGTCCGCCAGCTGTTTAACGCCTGCCGCCATGTGGTTAAACGCACGCGTCACCGAGCGCACTTCCGACGCGCCATACTCGCGCAGCGGCGGTGGGATAATTCCTTTACCGACCTGCAACGCCGCATGCTCCAGGTCGACCAGCGGTCGGTTCTGGATACGAATAAACAGCCACGCGCCGCCGATGGCCAGCAGCATGATCGCCAGGGTGTAACGGAACAGCGGCGAGAAGTCGCCCTGATGGATTTCGGTGAGCGGAACACGCACCCAGATGTTGGGTGACAGCCAGGTTTTCAGCCAGACAACCGGCGAGCTTTTATTGACCTCAACGCGCACTTCCGTCGGGCCGCCAAGCTGCTGCGCCATCTGCTGGCTGAGGAATTCATAATGCTGCGCCCAGCGCAGGCCAGCATCTTCTGCCGCTTCGTTGGAGTAGAGCGAAATACCCAGCTCACGGTAGATTTCCCGACGGAACGCCGGGGGAACAACCAACTGCGTGCCGTCCTCCAGTTGCAGTTTGTCGGTCATCAGCATACGCACTTCGTATGCCAGCACCTTATTAAACTGCTGAAGGCTCGGCAGGATCGCAAAGTTCAGCACCACCAGGTAGGTCGTCACCAGGCTGACGAACAGCAGGGTGACGATCAATAACAGCGTGCGGGCAAACGAACTTCGCGGCGAGAAGCGCATTCGCCTCATGCTTTAGAGCCGTCCGGAACAAATACGTAGCCCAGACCCCACACGGTCTGAATGTAACGAGGATGCGCCGGATCTTCTTCCACCATGCGGCGCAGACGAGAGATCTGCACGTCGATAGAACGCTCCATCGCCGAGTATTCACGACCACGCGCCAGATTCATCAGCTTGTCACGGGAGAGCGGCTCACGCGGGTGGCTGACCAGCGCTTTCAGCACCGCGAACTCGCCGCTGGTGAGCGGCATTGGCTCATCTTCACGGAACATCTCACGGGTGCCGAGGTTCAGCTTGAACTTACCGAATGCAATGACTGCCTCTTCCTGAGACGGCGCGCCCGGCAGCTCGTTCGCCTGACGACGCAGCACGGCGCGAATACGCGCCAGCAGTTCACGCGGGTTGAACGGCTTAGGAATGTAGTCATCAGCGCCAATCTCAAGGCCGACGATACGGTCAACTTCTTCACCCTTCGCCGTCACCATGATGATCGGCATCGGGTTGCTCTGGCTGCGCAGGCGGCGGCAGATAGAGAGCCCGTCTTCGCCAGGCAGCATCAGGTCTAACACCATCAGGTGGAAGGATTCACGCGTCAGCAGACGATCCATCTGTTCCGCGTTCGCGACGCTACGAACCTGGAAGCCCTGCTCTGTCAGATAACGTTCCAGCAGCGCACGCAGGCGCATGTCGTCATCCACGACCAGAATTTTGTAGTTCTCTTGCATTGTGTGTACTCCCAAAGGTTCGGATAGGCCTGGAACAGCGTATTCTAAAAAAGTGCACGTGTTCGACCAGCAAATTCTGGTATAAATTCTAGACGAAATTGTTACAAAGCATATTTAACAGCAGCTTATCTGTTCATTTCATCACATAAATCATTATTAATCTTGTCTGTTACACTGTGCGCTACGTATTGTGCGCAAAGACAGTTAACCGGCATTAAAGGCTGCACCATGAAAACGCCTCTGATCACCCGTGAAGGGTACGAAAAACTCAAAAAAGAGATGGATTACCTGTGGCGCGAAGAGCGTCCGGAAGTGACCAAAAAAGTTACCTGGGCGGCAAGCCTGGGCGATCGCAGCGAGAATGCGGACTACCAGTACAATAAAAAGCGGCTGCGCGAAATCGATCGCCGGGTACGCTACCTGACGAAGTGCCTCGAGAATCTCAAAATCGTCGATTACTCCCCGCAGCAGGAAGGTAAAGTCTTTTTCGGCGCCTGGGTGGAGATCGAAAACGACGACGGCAACACCCTGCGTTTTCGCATCGTCGGTTACGATGAAATTTTCGGTCGTAAGGATTACATCTCTATCGACTCACCGATGGCCCGCGCCCTGCTGAAAAAAGAGGTGGGCGATTTAGCCGTTGTCCAGACGCCCGCCGGTGAAGCAAGCTGGTACGTCAACGAAATCGAGTATGTTAAATAGTCCGAGAGCGCCCTCCCCGGCTGGCATTTTTTGGTGTCAGCCCGTATAACTATCCCCCTGATTTTCGATCCACAAGATGAACTGACCATGATGAAAGAGTCGCTCTGCCGCATTATTGCGGGTGATATTCAGGCCAGAGCCGAACAGGTAGAAGCTGCCGTTCGCCTGCTTGATGAAGGGAACACCGTGCCGTTTATTGCACGTTATCGTAAGGAAGTCACCGGCGGTCTGGATGACACGCAGCTGCGTAACCTGGAGACGCGTCTGGGCTATCTGCGCGAACTGGAAGACCGACGTCAGGCGATCCTCAAATCTATCGGCGAGCAGGGCAAGCTGACCAGTGACCTGGAAAAAGCCATTAACGGCACCCTGAGCAAAACCGAACTTGAAGATCTCTATCTGCCGTACAAACCGAAGCGCCGCACGCGCGGGCAGATCGCGATCGAGGCCGGACTAGAGCCGCTGGCCGACCTGCTGTGGAACGAGCCGTCTCACGACCCGGAAACCGAAGCCGCCAAATTTATCGACGCCGACAAAGGCGTAGCGGACACCAAAGCCGCGCTGGACGGCGCTCGCTACATTCTGATGGAGCGTTTTGCCGAAGACGCGGCGCTGCTGGCCAAAGTGCGTGATTACCTGTGGAAGAACGCGCATATCGTCTCCACCGTGGTGACCGGCAAAGAGGAAGAAGGCGCGAAATTCCGCGACTATTTCGATCACCACGAACCGATTTCTACCGCGCCGTCCCACCGCGCGCTGGCGATGTTCCGCGGCCGTAACGAAGGCGTGCTGCAACTCTCCCTGAATGCCGATCCGCAGTTTGACGAGCCGCCAAAAGAGAGCCACTGCGAGCAGATCATTATCGATCATCTCGGCCTGCGCCTGAACAACGCCCCGGCGGACAGCTGGCGCAAAGGCGTGGTGAGCTGGACCTGGCGCATTAAGGTGCTGATGCACCTCGAAACCGAGCTGATGGGCACCGTGCGCGAGCGCGCCGAAGACGAAGCGATCAACGTCTTCGCCCGTAACCTGCATGACCTGCTGATGGCCGCCCCCGCTGGCCTGCGCGCCACCATGGGGCTCGATCCGGGTCTGCGTACCGGCGTGAAGGTGGCGGTCGTTGACGGCACCGGCAAGCTGGTCGCCACCGACACCATTTACCCGCACACCGGCCAGGCGGCTAAGGCGGCGACGGTCGTGGCGGCGCTGTGTGAAAAATATAACGTCGAGCTGGTCGCCATCGGTAACGGTACGGCGTCCCGCGAAACCGAGCGTTTCTACCTTGACGTGCAGAAGCAGTTCCCGAAAGTGACGGCGCAGAAAGTGATCGTCAGCGAGGCGGGGGCATCGGTCTATTCCGCCTCAGAACTGGCGGCGCAGGAGTTCCCGGACCTGGACGTTTCCCTGCGCGGCGCGGTCTCAATTGCCCGTCGTTTGCAGGATCCGCTGGCGGAGCTGGTGAAGATCGACCCGAAATCCATTGGCGTGGGCCAGTATCAGCACGACGTGAGCCAGACGCAGCTGGCGCGCAAGCTGGATGCGGTGGTGGAAGACTGCGTTAACGCCGTCGGCGTGGACCTGAACACCGCCTCCGTTCCCCTGCTGACCCGCGTCGCGGGCTTAACCCGCATGATGGCGCAGAATATCGTCGCCTGGCGCGATGAGAACGGTCAGTTCCAGAACCGCCAGCAGCTGCTGAAGGTGAGCCGCCTCGGGCCGAAAGCGTTTGAGCAGTGCGCGGGCTTCCTGCGCATCAATCACGGCGATAACCCGCTGGATGCCTCTACCGTTCACCCGGAAGCGTACCCGGTCGTTGAGCGTATTCTGGCCGCCACCCAGCAGGCGCTGAAAGACCTGATGGGCGACAGCAGCGCGCTGCGTAACCTGAAGGCGGTGGATTTCACCGACGAACAGTTCGGCGTGCCGACGGTGACCGACATCCTCAAAGAGCTGGAAAAACCGGGCCGCGATCCGCGTCCTGAGTTCAAAACCGCGACCTTTGCTGACGGCGTGGAAACCATGAATGACCTGCTCCCGGGCATGGTGCTGGAAGGTGCGGTGACCAACGTGACCAACTTCGGCGCGTTTGTGGATATTGGCGTGCATCAGGATGGTCTGGTGCATATCTCTTCCCTCGCCGACAAGTTCGTTGAAGATCCGCACACCGTGGTCAAAGCGGGCGACATCGTGAAGGTGAAAGTGCTGGAAGTGGATCTCCAGCGCAAGCGTATCGCCCTGACCATGCGTCTGGACGAGCAGCCGGGCGACACCAGCGCGCGCCGTGGCGGTAATGGCGGTGGCCGTGAGCAGCAGCGCCCGACAGCGAAAGCCGCGAAGCCACGCGGACGCGACGCACAGCCGGCGGGCAACAGCGCGATGATGGATGCGCTGGCAGCGGCAATGGGTAAGAAACGCTAAATCTGTAAATGCCCGGTGGCGCTACGCTTACCGGGCCTACGATTTTGTAGGCCGGGCAAATGCAGTGCCGCCCGGCAAGCAGGCCGCAGGAAATTAAAATAAATATGGTGTATCCATATTTAAACCACTATTTATCACTCCGTTAACAAAATACATTTATTCTTCCCTTTCGGTACTTCCGCAAATATTGAGCAAGGTCAATCCGACCGCAAAATAATACGCTTAACAACATCCCGTCACATTTTTATTATTGCTGATAAAAACTATTCTCATTATCATCGCAGTGTAGATTATTTAACCTCTCGTGGAATCAGGCGCTATGCAATTCACTCCAGACAGTGCGTGGAAAATTATCGGTTTTACCCGTGAGATAAGCCCGGCCTATCGGCAGAAGCTGCTGTCACTGGGTATGCTACCCGGCTCATCATTCCAGGTGGTGCGCGTCGCGCCGTTGGGCGACCCCATTCATATCGAAACCCGACGCGTTAATCTGGTTCTGCGAAAAAAAGATCTCGCATTAATTGAAGTTGAATCTTTATCCCGTTAACAAGCCAGCGGTTTCAGTGAGTCTACTACAATGAAAAAATTAACTATTGGCTTAATTGGCAATCCTAATTCCGGCAAGACAACCTTATTTAATCAGCTAACCGGCGCGCGCCAGCGCGTGGGAAATTGGGCAGGCGTAACGGTTGAACGCAAAGAAGGCCAGTTCACCACGACGGATAACCAGGTCACGCTGGTTGATTTACCGGGAACTTATTCCCTCACTACGATTTCCTCCCAGACCTCTCTCGATGAGCAAATTGCCTGCCACTATATTCTGAGCGGCGACGCGGATATGCTCATCAACGTGGTGGATGCTTCCAACCTCGAGCGCAATCTGTATCTCACGTTACAGTTGCTGGAGCTGGGTATTCCCTGCATCGTGGCGCTCAACATGCTCGACATCGCGGAAAAGCAAAAGCTGCGCATCGACGTCGACGCCCTCTCCGCCCGTCTGGGCTGCCCGGTGGTTCCGCTGGTTTCTACTCGCGCGCGCGGCATTGACGCCCTGAAGCTGGCGATTGACCGCCACGCGGGCAATGCCGACGTCGAGCTGGTGCACTACGCCCAGCCGCTGCTGCGCGAAGCCAGACAACTGGCGCAGGAGATGGACAACACCATGCCCGCCAGACAGCGCCTGTGGCTTGGCCTGCAAATGCTGGAAGGCGATATCTACAGCCGCGCCTACGCAGGCGATGCGGCGGATAAGCTGGACGTTGCGCTGGCCCGCCTGAGCGACGAGCTGGATGACCCGGCCCTGCACATTGCCGATGCGCGCTATCAGGCCATCGCGGCGATCTGTGACGTGGTCAGTAATGCCTTAACCGCTGAACCGAGCCGCTTCACCGCCGCCGTGGATAAGATTGTGCTCAACCGCTTCCTCGGTTTGCCGATCTTTTTACTGGTGATGTACGTGATGTTCCTGCTCGCCATTAACATCGGCGGCGCATTACAACCTATCTTTGATGGCGGCTCTGTCGCTATCTTCGTGCATGGCATTCAGTGGCTGGGCTATACCCTCCACTTCCCGGAATGGCTGACTATCTTCCTTGCGCAGGGGATCGGCGGCGGGATCAACACCGTCCTCCCGCTGGTGCCGCAAATCGGCATGATGTACCTGTTCCTCTCCTTCCTGGAGGATTCCGGTTACATGGCGCGCGCGGCCTTCGTGATGGACCGCCTGATGCAGGCGCTGGGGCTGCCGGGCAAATCGTTCGTGCCGCTGATTGTCGGCTTCGGCTGTAACGTGCCGTCCGTGATGGGCGCGCGTACGCTGGATGCACCGCGTGAACGCCTGATGACCATCATGATGGCGCCGTTCATGTCCTGCGGCGCGCGTCTGGCGATCTTCGCGGTCTTTGCCGCGGCGTTCTTTGGTCAGGAAGGGGCGCTGGCCGTCTTCTCCCTGTATGTGCTGGGTATTGTGATGGCGATCCTCACCGGCCTGATGCTGAAGCACACCATCATGCGCGGCGAAGCCTCGCCGTTCGTGATGGAGCTGCCGGTGTATCACGTTCCCCACCTGAAAAGTCTGGTCATTCAGACATGGCAGCGCCTCAAGGGCTTCGTTCTGCGCGCCGGTAAGGTGATTGTTATCGTCAGCATTTTCCTGAGCGCCCTGAACAGCTTCACCCTGAGCGGCCAGGCGGCGGACAACATTAACGATTCCGCCCTCGCCTCCGTCAGCCGGATCATTACGCCGGTCTTCAAACCGATTGGCGTTCAGGAAGACAACTGGCAGGCAACCGTGGGCCTGTTCACCGGCGCGATGGCGAAAGAGGTGGTGGTCGGCACCCTGAACACGCTCTACACCGCTGAGAATATTCAGGAAGAGGAGTTTAATCCGGCAGCGTTCCACCTCGGCGATGAACTGCTCGGCGCGGTGGAAGAGACCTGGCAGAGCCTGAAAGATACCTTCAGCCTGAGCGTGCTGGCGAACCCGATTGAAGCCAGCAAAGGCGACGGCGAAATGGCGACCGGGGCAATGGGCGTGATGGGCCAGAAATTTGGCAGCGCGTCAGCGGCCTACAGCTACCTGATCTTCGTCCTGCTCTATATTCCGTGCATCTCGGTGATGGGCGCCATTGCCCGCGAGTCCAGCCGCGGCTGGATGGGCTTCTCCATTCTCTGGGGGCTGAACATTGCCTACTCGCTGGCGACCGTGTTTTATCAGACCGTCAATTACAGTCAGCATCCGCGCTACAGCCTGGTCTGCATTCTGGCGGTGATCCTGTTCAACGTGCTGGTGATTGGCCTGCTGCGCCGGGCGCGTAGCCGCGTTGACATTAATCTGCTGGCGACGCGCAAAACCCCAACCACCTGCTGTAGCAGCCCTGCGGGCGACTGTCACTGAGGAGGAAAGCGATGGCATCGTTGATTCAGGTCCGGGACTTACTGGCGTTGCAGGGGCGAATGGAGGCGAAGCAGCTCAGCCTCAGCCTGCGTACGCCGCAGCCGATGATCGATGCCATGCTGGAAAGGCTGGATGCCATGGGAAAAGTCGTGCGCATTCAGGAAGAGCCGGACGGTTGTCTGTCCGGCAGCTGTAAACATTGCCCGGAAGGTAAAGCCTGCCTCAGGGAGTGGTGGACGCTTCGCTAATAAAACCGGACAGCGCCGAACAAAACTCAGCAGGATGAGAGATGAAAGGCGCATGTGCCGCTTTGGCAACCACCCGTGACTGACTCTCCGGCCACAGCGCATCCAGCAGCGGAACCACCTTGCGCGGGACCAGCCCATCCAGATAGCCATAAATACGCAGATGCGGCACCGCCAGCGACGCCAGCGGCTCGCGCAGATCGACCGTTTTCAGGATTTCCAGCCCACCGTTCAGTACCTCAACGTCCGGCATCGGCAGGGAAAGCACCGTCTGCTTCAGCGTCCGTGCGTCCTGACGGGCGGTTTCTGTCCCCATGGTTTGTAGCGCCAGAAAACGCTCCACCGTCCGCTGGAAGTCTTCGCTCAGCTGGTGCTGGAAACCGGCGAGCACCTCGGGTTTAATGCCCGGCCACGCCTCGCGGGTGCTGAAGCAGGGTGATGAGGCCACGGTCACCAGCGCCTGCACCCGCTCAGGATGGCTCAGCGCAATCTGGCTTGCCACCAGCCCGCCCAGGCTCCAGCCGAGCCAGACGGCTTTTTGCGGCGCGGCATCCAGAACCTGCTTCGCCATGTCGTCGAGCGTCATCGCCCCATAGCCGCGGCTGCGGCCATACCCCGGCAGATCGACCAGGTGCACCGTAAATTGCGAGGCCAGTTCCTCACTTATGCAACGCCACACTTCGGCGTTCAGTCCCCATCCGTGCAGCAGCACAAGATGACAATTTCCCGTTCCAACGGTCTGCCACCACAGCGTCTTCATCAGCTATCGTTCTCTTTTTTCACATGGAGGTTGCGTATGCTAACAGTGCCCGGCTTGTGCTGGCTATGCCGAATGCCGCTTGCGCTGAGTAAGTGGGGCGTCTGTTCCGTTTGTACGCGCGCGCTGGGCTGGCTGAAGGGCTGCCCGCAATGCGGCTTGCCTGCCGTCAGCCAGACGCTCCCCTGCGGGCGATGCCTGAAAAAAGCGCCGCCGTGGCACGCGCTGGTGGCGGTGGATGATTACGTTTTGCCGCTGAGCCGTCTGGTTCATCAGTTTAAGTTTTCCAGCCAGACCCGCCTGGCGAAGCCGCTGGCGCGCCTGCTATTACTGGCGGTCTTACAGGCGCGGCGAACGCGGGGGCTGCCGAAGATCGACCTGATTATGAACGTACCCCTCTTCCGGCGTCGCCACTGGCGGCGGGGTTATAATCAGAGCGACCTGCTGTGCCGTCCGCTCGCCCGCTGGCTGGGCTGTCGGTACGCTGCCTGCGCGCTGAAGCGCGTACATGCCACTGCGGTTCAGCACCGCCTCAATGCCCGGCTGCGCAAAAGGAACCTGAAAAACGCCTTTCGCCTTGAATTGCCGGTCAACGGTCTCCATATCGCGATTGTGGATGATGTCGTCACCACGGGCAGTACCGTCGCTGAACTTTCCCGACTGCTTTTGCAAAGCGGCGCCGCGTCAGTTCAGGTATGGTGTCTGTGCCGTACCTTGTAGCCCTTCTCCAATGGGCGTATGATTATACCCAGGTAATTTAGTCAACTATTAGGCCAAAGCTATGATCCGTATTTCCGATTCTGCACAAGCGCACTTTGCCAAACTGCTGGCAAATCAGGAAGAAGGGACGCAGATCCGCGTGTTTGTGATCAATCCAGGCACTCCGAATGCAGAATGTGGTGTCTCTTATTGTCCTCCGGATGCCGTGGAAGCAACTGACACTGCCCTTAAATTTGAACAGCTCACCGCGTACGTTGATGAGCTGAGCGCGCCGTATCTTGAAGATGCGGAGATTGATTTCGTTACCGACCAGCTGGGCTCTCAGTTGACGCTGAAAGCGCCAAACGCGAAGATGCGTAAAGTCTCTGACGATGCCCCGCTGATGGAGCGCGTGGAATATCTGCTGCAATCGCAGATCAACCCACAGCTGGCCGGCCACGGTGGACGTGTTTCCCTGATGGAAATCACCGAAGAGGGTCTGGCGATCCTGCAATTTGGCGGCGGCTGTAACGGCTGCTCCATGGTCGATGTAACCCTGAAAGAAGGGATCGAGAAGCAGCTGCTGAACGAATTCCCTGAACTGAAAGGCGTGCGCGATCTGACCGAGCACCAGCGCGGCGAGCACTCTTACTACTAATTCAGTACCCGTCTGTATTGCCCGGTGGCGCTGCGCTTACCGGGCCTACAAACACAGTCTGCAAGGCTCGTAGGCCGGGTAAGGCGAAGCCGCCACCCGGCTTTTGTTTTCCCGCCGATCTCACTCCATATGTTGACCTGCGTCTCATAATTCACATTTTGCCTCCCTGGGTGATTCTCAATCACAGCATGTTACCCGTATTATTCCCATGGGCACTCAACACCCCTATAACAGCCGACTAAACTTAACGTTTTCGCAGGCATCAGTATGAGTGCCGTTAACGCTCTGTTCCCAGTTGGGACAACCGGAATTTGTCGTTGAAACAATGACGTTACCCATAACAATTCAAAGGCCAGGTCAATCATGCCATTAGTCATCGTCGCTATCGGTGTTGTGTTATTACTGCTCTTGATGATCCGCTTCAAAATGAACGGATTTATCGCTCTGGTTCTGGTGGCACTTGCAGTCGGTCTGATGCAGGGAATGCCGCTGGTTAAAGTTATCAGCTCCATCAAAGCCGGTGTCGGCGGTACGCTCGGCAGCCTGGCGCTGATCATGGGCTTCGGCGCCATGCTGGGTAAAATGCTCGCGGACTGCGGTGGCGCGCAGCGTATTGCCACCACGCTTATCGATAAATTTGGCAAGCAGCATATCCAGTGGGCGGTGGTCTTAACCGGTTTTACCGTCGGTTTCGCGCTGTTCTATGAAGTGGGCTTCGTGCTGATGCTGCCGCTGGTGTTCACCATCGCCGCTGCCGCCAACATCCCGCTGCTGTTCGTGGGCGTGCCGATGGCTGCGGCGCTGTCCGTCACTCACGGCTTCCTGCCGCCGCACCCGGGCCCAACCGCTATCGCCACCATCTTCCACGCCGATATGGGTAAAACCCTGCTGTTCGGTACGATTCTGGCGATCCCAACGGTTATCCTGGCGGGCCCTGTTTATGCGCGCTTCCTGAAAGGCATTGATAAGCCCATCCCGGAAGGCCTGTACAGCGCCAAAACCTTCTCAGAAGAAGAGATGCCGGGCTTTGGCGTCAGCGTCTGGACCTCACTGGTGCCGGTGATCCTGATGGCGATGCGTGCCGTAGCAGAGATGGTTCTGCCGAAAGGTCACGCGTTCCTGTCCGTTGCAGAGTTCCTGGGCGACCCGGTAATGGCAACGCTGATTGCGGTATTGATTGCGATGTTCACCTTCGGTCTTAACCGCGGTCGCTCCATGGATCAGATCAACGACACGCTGACCTCTTCCATCAAAATCATCGCCATGATGCTGCTGATCATCGGCGGCGGCGGCGCGTTCAAGCAGGTGCTGGTCGACAGCGGCGTGGATAAATACATCGCTGCCATGATGCACGAAACCAACGTCTCCCCGCTGCTGATGGCGTGGTCAATCGCCGCCGTTCTGCGTATTGCGCTGGGTTCTGCGACCGTTGCGGCGATCACCGCGGGCGGCATCGTTGCACCGCTGATTGCCACGACGGGCGTCAGCCCTGAGCTGATGGTTATCGCGGTCGGTTCCGGTAGCGTGATTTTCTCCCACGTGAACGATCCGGGCTTCTGGCTGTTCAAGGAGTACTTCAACCTGACCATCGGTGAAACCATTAAGTCCTGGTCCGCGCTGGAGACCATTATTTCGGTGTGTGGCCTGGTCGGGGTGCTGCTGTTGAATATGGTGGTCTGATGCCCTAAGTCGGGTGGCGGCTACGCCTTACCCGACCTACATGAGCATTACCTGATAATAAAAAACCCGCCACTGGCGGGTTTTTTATTACTTCTTCCCGGCTGCTTTTCGCCGCTTATCCAAATCCTTAATCAGCCTGTTCACGCCGTCATCCGTAAACATCTTCTCAAGCGTAGTGGAGAGCTTGCGACGCCAGTTTTTGTACTGATAGCTGGTGCCGGGAACGTTCACCGGCTCCGCCATATCAATCCAGTCTTCGGGTTGCAGGCCGAGCAACGCGCTGTTGCTGTCGGCAATATAGCGCTGTAAGCCACGGTTAAGCGTTGGCGTCATCGACATCAGCGACGCCTTATGCCCGGCGCGCTTCGGCAGACAGCCGTGCTTATGCAGCGCGTCCAGCAGCCCCTGCTTCGCCAGCTCGCGATCCTGATACAGCCCGCGCAGAACCTCTTCATCAGGATAGAGACCCAGCGTTTTGCCGAGCGTCAGGTCACCGCTTTCCCAGTAGCCTCTGAGCGTAGGAAGATCGTGCGTCGTCGCGACTGCCATTGACTGTTCTGGGTACGCTTTCGGCGCACGGAAGGTTTTCTCATGGTCGTTTTCAAAATAGAGCACTTTGTAGGAGTAAACCCCGCTGTCGCGGAGCTTGCTGACGATCTCAACCGGCACCGTACCGAGATCTTCACCAATCACCATGCACTGATGACGTTGACTCTCCAGCGCGAGGATCGACAGCAGATCGTCCACCGGATACTGCACGTACGCCCCGTGATCGGCCGTTTCACCGTACGGGATCCACCACAGACGCAGCACGGACATCACGTGATCGATACGCAGCGCCCCGCAGTTCTGCATGTTCGCGCGCAGCAGGTCGATAAACGGCTCGTAGGCACGCGCCGCCATCACGTGCGGATCCATCGGCGGCAGGCCCCAGTTCTGACCGAGCGGGCCCAGGATGTCCGGCGGCGCACCCACGGAAGCCTTCAGGCAGTAAAGTTCACGGTCACACCAGGTTTCCGCTCCGCCTTCCGCCACGCCGACGGCCAAATCGCGATACAGCCCGATCGGCATGTTATAGCCCTGGCTCACCTGCCAGCAGGCGGCAAACTGGCTGTACGCCAGCCACTGCAACCAGAGATAGAAATCCACCTCGTCGGCATGCGTCTTACAGAACGCTTTTACTTCCGGGGTATCCACGGACTGATACGCTTCCGGCCACACCGGCCAGCCCCAGCGCATCTCGTCCTCTTGCACCTGATACGCGTGCAGCGCATCAAACGCCGCCTGCCAGTACAGGCTTTCCCCCTCCTGCATCACAAACTGGCGGAAGGTTGCCATCTGCGCGTCGTTACGCTTCGCAAAGCCCTTCCATGCCAGACGCAGCGCCGCGATTTTCAGCGCGGTCACGGTGGCATAGTCCACCCACTCCGCATCGCGAGCTTGTTGCAGCATCTGCTGCGTGGTGTCCAGCTTCCACCAGGCCTGCGCCTCTTTGCTGTTTTTGAAATCGTCTAACGCGTTAACGTCGATGTAAATCACGTTCAGCCAGCGGCGGGAAGACGGGCTGTACGGGCTCGCGCTTTCCGGGTTAGCCGGATAGAGGGCGTGGATCGGGTTGAGGCCGATAAACGCCCCGCCGCGCTCCCCCACGGATACCAGCATATTCTTCAGGTCACCAAAATCGCCGATGCCCCAGTTGCTGTCGGAACGCAGCGTATAGAGCTGCACGCAGGCGCCCCACAGTTTTTTGCCTTCGAGCAGTGCCTGCGGCTCATAGCAGCGCTTCGGCGCGACGATCACCCGACAGTGGAAGCGGCCGTCATTCTGGGTGAGCGTCAGGCTGTGGTAGCCCTCCGGCAGCTTTGCCGGAAGGTTGAACGTTTTGCCGCCGGTGGCGTGGCCTTTGTGCTGGTGCCCCTCTTCGGTGGTGAGCAGCCAGCTGAATTCGCCGCGCCCTTCCACCGTCAGCGGCATCTTTTTGCCTGCGGTGAAGACCTTCACGTTCGGCACTGGCGTACCCGACGCTTTCGCGTCGGTTTTATGCATGGCATCCAGCAAACGTCTTTTGGTGTCCGCACCAATAGACTGCGGTTTGCCGTGCGCATTGATGTAACTGAGGCTAATTCCCGCCGCCTGCGCGGCACTGTCCAGACGTTTACTCTCCATCGCGCTTCCTTAGCGTTTTGCCTGCCAGATACGGGCCTGATAATCACGGATTGAGCGGTCAGAGCTGAACATGCCGCAGCGCGCGGTGTTCAGGATACACGCGCGGGTCCAGGCGTCCTGGTCGCGGTACAGCACGTCGACCTGCTTCTGCGCTTCAACATAAGCCGTGAAGTCAGCCATCACCAGATACGGATCGCCGCCCTGTTTGTCCATGCTGTGCAGCATCTGGTCAAACGCGTGCTTGTCGCCGTCGCTGTACTTACCGCTTTCCAGCTCTTTCAGCACCGCATCCAGCACTTTGTCTTTTTTACGCCATTTCACCGGGTCGTACCCTTTGGCTTTGATGGCTTTCACTTCTTCAACAGTATGGCCGAAGATAAAGATGTTCTCTTCACCGACCTTCTCCGCAATTTCGACGTTCGCGCCGTCCAGCGTGCCGACGGTCAGCGCGCCGTTCAGGGCCAGCTTCATGTTGCCGGTACCGGACGCTTCTTTACCGGCGGTAGAGATCTGCTCGGAGATATCCGCCGCCGGGATCAGCATTTCAGCCGCAGAGACGCAGTAGTCCGGCAGGAATACCACCTTCAGCTTGTCGCCCACTTTCGGATCGCTGTTGATCGCCGCCGCTACTTTATTAATGGCGAGGATAATGTTTTTCGCCAGGTAGTAGCCCGGCGCCGCTTTCGCACCGAACAGGAACACGCGCGGCACGCGGTCGGCCTGCGGGTTCTCGCGGATCTCTTTGTACAGCGCCAGAATGTGCAGCAGGTTCAGGTGCTGACGCTTGTACTCGTGCAGGCGCTTGATCTGAATATCGAAAATCGCGTTCGGGTTGATTTCAATCCCGGTGCGCATTTTCACGAACGCCGCCAGGCGAACTTTGTTCTCCAGCTTGATCGCGCGGTACTGCTCGCGGAACTTCGCGTCGTCGGCATATTTTTCCAGGTTAATGAGCTGGTCCAGGTCGTTGGCCCACTCTTTCTTCAGGGTCTTGTCCAGCAGGCCGGCCAGCAGCGGGTTGCACTGCTTGATCCAGCGGCGCGGCGTGATGCCGTTGGTCACGTTGTGGAATTTGGTCGGCCACAGCTGGTGGTATTCCGGGAACAGGTCTTTCACCACCAGGTCAGAGTGCAGCGCCGCCACGCCGTTGACCGCAAAACCGCTGACTACGCACATGTTCGCCATGCGCACCTGCTTGTCGTGCACCACGGCCAGCTTCGCCCAGACGGGCTTATCGCCCGGCCAGGTTTTCTCCACCAGCGTTTTGAACTGGTCGTTAATCTTATTGATGATCTGCATATGGCGCGGCAGCAGCGTTTTCACCAGCTTCTCATCCCAGCACTCCAGCGCTTCCGGCATCAGGGTGTGGTTGGTGTAGGCGAAGGTACGGCTGGTGATGGCCCAGGCGTCGTCCCAGCTCAGTTGATGCTCGTCAATCAGCACGCGCAGCAGTTCCGGGATGGCAATGGTCGGATGCGTGTCGTTGAGCTGAATGACTTCGAAGTCCGGCAGCTGTGCCAGCTTGCGGCCCGCCAGGTGATGGCGACGCAGAATGTCCGCCACGGAGCAGGCGCACTGGAAGTACTGCTGCATCAGGCGCAGCTTTTTACCCGCCAGATGGTTGTCGTTCGGGTAGAGCACTTTCGTCAGCTTCTCGGCGTCGATACCCTGCTGCTCGGCGCGCAGGAAATCGCCGTCGTTGAATTTGGTCAGGTTGAACGGATGCGCGTGCTTCGCCTGCCACAGGCGCAGCGGCTGCGCCACGCCGTTACGGTAGCCGAGCACCGGCAGGTCCCAGGCTTCACCGGTAATGGTGAACGCCGGCTCCCAGAGCCCTTGCTTCGTCACTTTCCCGCCAATCCCGACCTGCACGTCCAGCTGCGCGTTGTGGCGGAACCACGGATAGGTATTACGGTGCCAGTCGTCCGGCGCTTCCATCTGGTGGCCGTCAGCGAATGACTGACGGAACAGGCCGTACTGGTAGTTCAGACCATAGCCAATCGCCGACTGGCCAACCGTTGCCATGGAATCCAGGAAGCAGGCTGCCAGACGTCCCAGTCCGCCGTTACCCAGCGCCGGGTCCGTCTCTTCTTCCAGTAAATCGGTCAGGTTGATGTCGTGTTCTTTCAGCACGTCACCCACTTCCTGATACCAGCCAAGGTTCAGCAGATTGTTGCCTGTCAGACGGCCAATCAGGAACTCCATCGAAATGTAGTTGACGTGACGCTGGCCCTTAACAGGCTTCGTCACGGGCTGAGCGTCCAGCTGCTCCGCGAGCGCCCCGCTCACCGCCTGCCACCACTGGTGAGGCGTCATCTCGTTTGCAGCATGAAGGCCAAAACGCTGCCACTGACGCGTCAGGGCAGCCTGAAATTGAGCTTTGTTGAAAGTAGGCTGTGACATAGGGAATCGGCATCCTGTAGAGAGAAAACACATTTGGCGCTAGTGTGCCTGGCTCACTGCGCCTCTTCCTCCTCCTGTCGGGGATTAGGCAGGGAGGAGTAGCGGGGATGAGCATAAAAGTGTGATCGAGGCCACTGTGTGAGTGTGCGCTTCGCAAAAAAAGATATACCGGAAGCGTGTCAAAGAAGTGAAATACCGTTTCGGAGGGAATTAATCATGACTGAAATGATTACTTACGAAGAATATGATTTCCGGGCGCCTGGATTATTCGGCACCACTATTAAGCCCACGCAACCTTTGCCAAAGTTTATTAACTTCAGCGTCATTATCTCCTCCTGAAACCAGTTTCAGCGCAGCCGTACGCCATGCAGACAAGCCAGCAGCAGCGCGGCATCCAGCCATTTAACAAAAGTTCCAACATAGATGAGAATGTTTTGTGACAGAGTGCAAATTCAGAGCCTCCAAACCCAGACATAACTTGCAATAGTTCCTGTATTGGCCGAACTTATAGGTATTAATTACGAAGCGCAAAAAAAATAAATTTTCTCGTTCCCCACAGTGAAGTGAAAACTATGTTGATTCCGTCCAAATTAAGTCGCCCGGTTCGTCTTGACCATACTGTGGTCCGCGAGCGCCTGCTGGCTAAACTTTCCGGTGCGCATAATTTCCGACTGGCGCTGGTTACGAGTCCTGCGGGTTATGGAAAAACAACGCTCATTTCACAGTGGGCGGCAGGCAAAAGCGATCTTGGCTGGTACTCCCTGGATGAAGGGGATAACCAGCAGGAGCGTTTTGCCAGCTACTTAATTGCCGCTATTCAGCAGGCAACCAACGGGCACTGCGTCACCAGCGAGGTGATGGTGCAGAAGCGCCAGTACGCCAGCCTGTCCTCTCTTTTCTCACAGCTGTTTATTGAACTGGCCGAATGGCATCGCCCGCTGTACGTGGTGATTGATGATTATCATCTGATCACGAACCCGGTCATTCACGAGTCGATGCGTTTCTTCCTGCGCCATCAGCCGGAAAACCTGACGCTGGTGGTCCTGTCGCGCAACCTTCCGCAGCTGGGCATTGCTAACCTGCGCGTGCGCGATCAGCTGCTGGAAATCGGCAGCCAGCAGCTGGCCTTTACCCATCAGGAAGCGAAACAGTTCTTTGACTGCCGTCTGACGTCTCCGATCGAGGCGTCTGAAAGCAGCCGCCTGTGTGATGACGTTGCAGGCTGGGCCACGGCGCTTCAGCTGATTGCCCTCTCCGCGCGGCAAAACAACAGCCCGACGCACCAGTCGGCACGCCGCCTGGCGGGCATCAACGCCAGCCACCTGTCGGATTATCTGGTGGATGAGGTACTCGACAGCGTTGACCTCTCCACCCGCCATTTCCTGCTGAAAAGCTCCCTGCTGCGTTCGATGAACGATGCGCTGATCGTGCGCGTCACCGGCATCGAAAACGGGCAGCTTCAGCTCGAAGAGATTGAACGTCAGGGTCTGTTCCTGACGCGCATGGACGATCCCGGTGAATGGTTTAGCTACCATCCGCTGTTTGGCAGCTTCCTGCGCCAGCGCTGCCAGTGGGAGCTGGCCGCAGAGCTGCCTGACATTCACCGCGCCGCCGCCGAAAGCTGGATGGCGCAAGGTTTCCCGAGCGAGGCTATCCACCACGCGCTGGCCGCGGGGGATGCCGGTATGCTGCGCGATATTCTGCTCAATCACGCGTGGGGACTGTTCAACCACAGCGAACTGTCGCTGCTGGAAGAGTCGTTGAAAGCGCTGCCGTGGGAGAGCCTGCTGGAGAATCCGCGTCTGGTGCTGCTCCAGGCCTGGCTGATGCAGAGCCAGCATCGCTACAGCGAAGTGAACACCCTGCTGGCGCGCGCCGAGCAGGAGATGGAAAGCGAGATGGATACCATCCTGCACGGCGAGTTTAACGCCCTGCGCGCGCAGGTAGCGATTAACGACGGCGACCCGGATGAGGCCGAACGGCTGGCGATGGTCGCGCTGGATGAGCTGCCGCTGGCGAATTTTTACAGCCGCATTGTTGCCACCTCAGTGCACGGCGAAGTGCTGCACTGCAAGGGCGACCTCACGCGTTCGCTTTCGCTCATGCAGCAAACCGAACAGATGGCGCGCCGCCACGATGTCTGGCATTACGCCCTGTGGAGCCTGATCCAGCAAAGCGAGATTTTATTTGCTCAGGGGTTCCTGCAAGCTGCCTGGGAAAACCAGGAGAAAGCGTTCCAGCTTATCCGTGAACAGCATCTGGAACAGCTGCCGATGCACGAGTTCCTGTTGCGTATTCGCGCTCAGCTGCTGTGGGCATGGTCGCGTCTGGATGAAGCAGAAAGCTGCGCCCGCCAGGGGCTGAACGTGCTTTCGAGCTTCCAGCCTCAACAGCAACTCCAGTGTCTGGCCCTGCTGGTACAGTGCTCGCTGGCGCGCGGTGACCTGGATAATGCCCGCAACCACCTTAATCGCCTGGAAAACCTGCTCGGCAATGGGCAGTACCATAGCGACTGGGTGTCCAACGCCGATAAGGTCCGGGTAATTTACTGGCAGATGACCGGCGATAAAAAGTCCGCTGCCCACTGGCTGCGTCAGACGCCTAAGCCAGAGTTTGCCAATAACCACTTCCTGCAAAGCCAGTGGCGCAATATTGCCCGCGTACAGATCCTGCTGGGTGACTTCGAGCCTGCCGAGATTGTGCTGGAAGAGTTAAATGAAAACGCCCGCAGCCTGCGTCTGATGAGCGATTTGAACCGCAACCTGCTGCTGTTAAACCAGCTTTACTGGCAGGCGGGACGTAAAAACGATGCCCAGCGCGTGCTGCTGGAAGCGTTGCAGCTGGCGAACCGCACCGGGTTTATCAGCCACTTTGTGATTGAAGGTGAAGTGATGGCCCAGCAGTTGCGCCAGCTGATTCAGCTCAACACGCTGCCGGAACTCGACCAGCATCGCGCCCAGCGCATTCTGCGCGAGATCAACCAGCATCACCGCCACAAGTTTGCGCACTTCGATGAGAATTTCGTGGAGCGTCTGCTGAACCATCCGGAAGTGCCGGAACTTATCCGCACCAGCCCGCTCACCCAGCGTGAATGGCAGGTGCTGGGGCTGATCTACTCCGGTTACAGCAATGACCAGATAGCCGGTGAGCTGGCCGTCGCGGCGACCACCATCAAAACGCACATTCGTAATCTGTATCAGAAGCTGGGCGTGGCGCACCGTCAGGACGCGGTACAGCATGCGCAGCAGCTGTTGAAAATGATGGGGTACGGTGTGTAATTTATTGCCCGGCGGCGCTACGCTTGCACGGGCCTACGGGTTTTGTAGGTCGGGTAAGCGCCGCGCCACCCGACAAAACGGTTAGCACAGCTCTAACTGCACATTATTATCCTTAATCACCTGCATCACCCCCGCCGGCGGCATTACGTCGGTATAGACCGCATTCACCAGGCCAATGCTGCCCATGTTCACCATCGCGTTACGGCCAAACTTCGAGTGGTCCACCACCAGCATCACGTGGCGCGAGTTCTCAATAATCGCGCGCTTGGTGCGTACCTCGTGATAATCAAACTCCAGCAGCGAGCCGTCAGTGTCGATGCCGCTGATCCCCAGAATGCCGAAATCGAGGCGGAACTGGGAGATAAAATCGAGCGTCGCTTCACCGATAATGCCCCCGTCGCGGCTGCGTAGCTCGCCGCCCGCGAGAATGATGCGGAAATCATCTTTCTGCATCAGGGTGTTAGCCACGTTCAGGTTGTTAGTGACTACGCGCAGGTTCTCGTGATCCAGCAGCGCGTGGGCGACCGCTTCCGGCGTGGTGCCGATATCAATAAACAGCGTCGCGCCGTTCGGGATCTGGCTCGCTACCTTACGGGCGATACGCTCTTTCTCTGCCGTTTGCGTCGCCTTACGGTCATGCCACGAGGTGTTTACCGAGCTGGACGGCAGGGCGGCGCCGCCGTGATGCCGCAGAATACGGTTCTGATCGGCAAGGTCGTTCAGGTCACGGCGGATGGTTTGCGGGCTGACGGCAAACTGCTCCACCAGCTCTTCCGTACTGACGTATCCCTGTTTTTTGACCAGTTCGATAATGGCGTCATGACGTTGTGTTTGTTTCATCAATTATCCCTGAGAATTATGTTCGTTTTCGCGCATGGAGCGTATCGGCAAGCGCCATCGCCAGCCCGACCGCCAGGCCGGTAACGTGCGCACCATTGGCGATAGACATACCAAACAGATCAAACCATCCGGCAATAAGCCATATTAACGCAAAGGTTATTAATCCACGTTGTAAATAGATGCCGCTTTCCGGGTCGCGCTCGCCTCTGAGCCAGGCGTAGCCCATCAGGGCGTAAACCACGCCGGATAATCCGCCAAACCACGGGCCGCTGAATTTATGCTGCACATAGCCGCTCAACAGGGCGCTGATCACCGTGATGACAATCAGCTTGCCGCTGCCGAGCCGCTTCTCCACCGCCCCGCCGAGATACCACCACCACAGCAGGTTAAAGAGGATATGCATCACCGAGAAGTGCATCAGCGCATGCGTGAAGTAGCGCCAGACGTCAAATTGCAGGGAGGGATCGTACGGCCATGCAAGGGCAACCATCACGCTCTGGTCGCCCACCACGCTCATAATGATAAAGACGATGATGCAGGCCGCCATCAGCAGCAGGGTAAACGGCCCTGCGCGCTCGCGGAGGGTGGCGAGAAAAGGAAAACGTTGGTAGTGCAGGCCACTGCCCGTCTGGCCGGACTGCCAGCTTGCCGCCAGATAGCGCGGGTCGCCCGGATTTTCCAGAAAACGCGCCAGCTCGGCGTTCACGCGCTCGGCCTGGCTTTCGTCCGCCAGCCAGACGTCCGTCTGCGTATGCTGCTGAATAGTCAGGATTATGCCCTGCGTCGCCATATAGTCGACAAACGCCTGGGCGACGCGTGGGTTGCTAAAAGAGGTGATCATCAACATGGGCAGCGGTCGCTTATTTCCACACAAAAGGGGACAGTATAGCGGGATCAGCGCTCAAACGCGTATTCTACTTCTGCCGGGAAATGACGGTGCCAGGCATCAAAGCCGCCGTCGACGCTGTACACCGCATCGTAGCCCTGCTGGATCAGATACTGCGCTGCGCCTTTACTGCTGTTGCCGTGGTAACACATCACCATCACCGGGGTTTCGAAGTCGTTATCGCGCATAAACGCGCCCAGCGTATCGTTGGTCAAATGGAACGCGCCCGGCGTGTGGCCCATGGCAAAGCTCTGCGGATCGCGGATGTCCACCAGCACCGCGGTTTTCTGGTGCATCTTCTGATGGGCTTCTTCTACGTTAATACATTCAAACTGATCCATGGTGTTCTCTTTACAGTGGTCAACGACAAGATTTTACCCCGTAGTGTACGTCCTGGCGGCGGGTAAACGCCATTATGTTATCCATATCACTCTAAATTGTTTTTTTGATGTTACCAAAAGCGCGTTCCTTTGCTATTATGAGCGATATCGAACATTTCTGAGCTTTAACGAAAGTGCATGAGGGTGTTATGGAAACCAAAGATCTGATTGTGATAGGCGGTGGCATCAACGGTGCCGGTATTGCGGTTGATGCCGCAGGACGCGGTTTATCCGTGCTGATGCTGGAAGCTAACGATCTCGCCTGCGCGACGTCGTCCGCCAGCTCCAAGCTGATCCACGGTGGCCTGCGCTACCTGGAACACTACGAATTCCGCCTGGTCAGCGAAGCGCTGGCCGAACGTGAAGTGCTGCTGAAAATGGCCCCGCATCTGGCGATCCCGATGCGCTTCCGCCTGCCTCACCGCCCGCACCTGCGCCCGGCGTGGATGATCCGCATCGGCCTGTTTATGTACGATCATCTCGGCAAACGCACCAGCCTGCCGGGTTCGAACGGTTTGCGTTTTGGCTCAGAATCGGTCCTTAAGCCTGAAATCGTGCGCGGTTTCGAATATTCCGACTGCTGGGTGGACGATGCGCGTCTGGTGCTGGCTAACGCCCAGATGGTCGAGAAGAAAGGCGGCGAGGTGAAAACCCGCACCCGCGCGACCGCCGCCCGCCGCGAAAACGGCCTGTGGATTGTGGAAGCGGAAGACGTGGATACCGGCGAGAAGTTCAGCTGGAAAGCACGCGGCCTGGTGAACGCCACCGGCCCGTGGGTGAAGCAGTTCTTCGACGATGGAATGCATCTGCCTTCACCGTACGGCATTCGCCTGATCAAGGGCAGCCACATTGTGGTGCCGCGCGTACATACTCAGAAGCAGGCCTATATCCTGCAAAACGAAGACAAGCGCATCGTGTTTGTGATCCCGTGGATGGACGAGTTCTCCATCATCGGCACCACTGACGTGGAGTACAAAGGCGATCCGAAAAACGTTGAGATCGACGAGAGTGAAGTCAGCTACCTGCTGAAGGTGTACAACGCGCACTTTAAGAAACAGCTGGCGCGCGATGACGTGGTCTGGACCTACTCCGGCGTGCGTCCGCTGTGCGATGACGAATCTGACTCACCGCAGGCCATCACCCGCGACTATACGCTCGATATTCATGACGTAGACGGTCAGGCGCCGCTGCTGTCGGTGTTTGGCGGCAAGCTCACCACCTACCGCAAGCTGGCCGAGCACGCGCTGGAAAAACTGGCGCCGTACTATAAAGGCATCGGCCCCGCGTGGACCAAAGAGGCAGTACTGCCGGGCGGGGATATCGGCGATAACCGCGACGATTACGCCGCGAAGCTGCGTCGCCGCTTCCCGTTCATCACCGAAGGGATGGCGCGCCACTATGCCCGCACCTACGGCAGCAATACCGAGCTGTTCCTCGGCGACGCGAAAGAGATTGGCGACCTGGGCGAGCATTTCGGTCATGAGCTGTATGAAGCGGAGCTGCGCTACCTGGTTGAACACGAGTGGGTGCGCCGCCTGGACGATGCCATCTGGCGTCGTACTAAAGAAGGGATGTGGCTGAATGCCGAGCAGCAGTCTCGCGTCGCGCAGTGGCTGGCGCAACATGCGGGAAAGCGTGAATTGTCGCTGGCGTCGTAAATGAAAAAAGCCGGGTGGCGGCTCCGCCTTACCCGGCCTACTCGATCCTGTAGGCCCGGTAAGCGCAGCGCCACCGGGCTAAATTTTTACAACCGCACCGGATCAATATGCCAGATGTTCTCGGCATACTCCTTGATGGTTCTGTCTGACGAGAAGTACCCCATGTTGGCGATGTTATGCATCGCGGCGCTGGTCCACTTCTCCTGCTGACGGTACAGCTCGTCCACCCTGTCCTGACAGTCCACGTAGCTGCGGTAATCCGCCAGCACCTGATAGTGATCGCCGAAGTTAATCAGCGAGTCCACCAGGTCACGATAGCGTCCAGGCTCCTCAGGATTGAACACCCCGGTGGCAATTTGCGTCAGCACCTGGCGTAGCTCTTCATCCTCTTCGTAATATTCGCGCGGCGAGTAGCCCTGCTTGCGAAGCGCCTCCACTTCTTCCGCCGTATTGCCGAAGATAAAGATGTTCTCCTCCCCTACATGCTCAAGCATCTCGACGTTTGCGCCGTCCAGCGTGCCGATGGTCAGCGCGCCGTTCAGGGCAAACTTCATGTTGCTGGTGCCGGACGCTTCTGTCCCCGCCGTGGAAATCTGCTCAGAGAGATCCGCCGCCGGAATGATCAGCTGCGCCAGGCTCACGCTATAGTTCGGGATAAACACCACCTTCAGCTTGTCGCCAATGTCCGGATCGTGGTTGACCACCTTCGCCACATCGTTGATGAGGTGAATAATGTGCTTCGCCATGTAGTACGCGGACGCCGCCTTACCGGCGAAGATCTTCACGCGCGGAACCCATTCCGCCGTCGGGTCAGCCTTAATGCGGTTATAGTGGGTGATCACGTGTAGCACGTTCATCAGCTGACGCTTGTACTCGTGGATACGCTTGATCTGCACGTCAAACAGTGCTTTCGGGTTCGCCACCACGTTGAGGTGCATCGCCAGCCACACCGCCAGACGTTTCTTGTTCAGCAGCTTGGCTTCCCGTACGGCTTTGTTCACCGTCGGGAAATCAATGTGCTGCTCAAGCTCGCTCAGCTGGCTCAAATCGGTGCGCCAGGTGCGGCCAATGTTCTCATCCAGCACGTCGGAGAGCGGCTGGTTCGCCAGCGCCAGCCAGCGACGCGGCGTGACGCCGTTGGTCACGTTGCAGAAACGCGTCGGGAAGATCTTCGCGAAATCCGCAAACAGCGACTGCACCATCAGGTTCGAGTGCAGCTCTGACACGCCGTTCACCTTGTGGCTGATCACCACCGCCAGCCAGGCCATGCGTACGCGGCGTCCGTTGGATTCATCAATGATCGACGCGCGGCTCAGCAGGCCGGTATCGTTCGGGTACTGCTCCTGCAAGGTCTTGAGGAAGTAGTCGTTGATCTCGAAGATGATTTGCAGATGGCGCGGCAGAATTTTGCCGAGCATGTCCACCGGCCACGTCTCCAGCGCTTCACTCATCAGCGTATGGTTGGTGTACGAGAAGACCTGACAGGTCACCTCAAACGCGTCGTCCCAGCTGAACTTATGCTCGTCAATCAGCAGGCGCATCAGCTCGGGGATCGACAGCACCGGATGGGTGTCGTTGAGGTGAATCGCGGTTTTCTCCGCCAGGTTGGCGTAGGTTTTGTGCAGCTGATAGTGTCGGCTAAGGATATCCTGAATCGTTGCCGAGACGAGGAAATACTCCTGACGCAGGCGCAGCTCGCGGCCCGAATAGGTGGAGTCATCCGGGTAAAGCACGCGGGAGACGTTCTCGGAGTGGTTTTTATCTTCCACCGCCGCGAAGTAGTCGCCCTGGTTGAATTTACCCAGGTTGATCTCGCTGCTGGCCTGCGCGTTCCACAGGCGCAGCGTGTTGGTCGCATCGGTGTCGTAGCCGGGGATGATCTGGTCATAGGCCACGGCGAGGATCTCCTCGGTTTCCACCCAGCGGGATTTTTTCCCTTCCTGCTGAATACGCCCGCCAAAACGCACCTTGTAGCGCGTGTTGTGGCGCTTGAACTCCCACGGATTACCGTATTCCAGCCAGTAGTCCGGGGACTCTTTCTGACGGCCATCGACGATGTTCTGCTTGAACATGCCGTAGTCGTAGCGAATACCGTAGCCGCGCCCCGGCAGCGCCAGCGTTGCCAGTGAGTCAAGGAAGCACGCGGCAAGACGCCCCAGACCACCGTTACCCAGCCCCGGGTCGTTCTCTTCGTCAATCAGCTCTTCTAAATCCAGACCCATCTCTTCCAGCGCGTTTTTGACGTCGTCATAAATCCCGAGCGACAGCAGCGCGTTGGAGAGGGTGCGACCAATCAAAAACTCCATCGACAGGTAATACACCTGTCGCGTCTCCTGCGAAAGCTGGGCGCGGTTGGAGCGCAGCCAGCGTTCGACCATACGGTCACGCACCGCAAACAGCGTGGCGTTCAGCCATTCGTGCTTGTTGGCAATAACGGGGTCTTTCCCAATGGTAAACATCAGCTTATAGGCGATGGAGTGCTTTAACGCCTCAACGCTGAGCGTGGGGGAAGAGTAGCTAAATGGAGCGTTCATATCAGTAACTTCGCCTCGTTACATCAAGCGTTGATAAAGGTCGCGGTAGGACTGCGCCGCAACGTGCCAGCCAAAGTCCATGGACATCGCCTGACGTTGGACGTAACGCCACAGGGATGGACGGGACCACAAGACGAACGCACGCCGGATCGCCCGAAGCAGCGACCAGGCATTACTGTCCTCAAAGACAAACCCGCTGGCGATACCGTCCGCCAGGTTTTCCAGAGAACTGTCAGACACCGTATCCGCCAGCCCGCCCGTGCGCCGCACCAGCGGCAACGTGCCGTATTTCAGGCCATAGAGCTGCGTCAGGCCGCAGGGCTCGAAACGGCTGGGCACCAGAATCACGTCCGCGCCGCCCATGATGCGGTGCGAAAACGCTTCGTGATAACCGATCTGCACGCCCACCTGCCCCGGGTGTTCCGCCGCGGCCGCCAGGAAACCTTCCTGCAATACCGGGTCGCCCGCACCAAGCAGCGCCAGCTGGCCGCCCTGCTCCAGTAATCCCGGCAGCGCTTCCAGCACCAGATCCAGCCCTTTCTGACTGGTCAGGCGGCTAACCACCGCAAACAGCGGCACCTTGTCGTTGACCTTCAGCCCCATCGCAATCTGTAGCTGGCGCTTGTTTTCCGCTTTGTCTTCCACCGAGTCGCGACCATAGCGCGCCGCCAGCAGGAGGTCCGTTTCCGGATTCCAGATCTGTTCATCCACGCCGTTCAGAATGCCCGACAGGCGGCCTTCACGGTGGCGCTGTTGCAGCAGCCCTTCCATACCGTAACCGAACTCCGGCTGGGTAATTTCACGCGCGTAGGTTGGGCTGACCGCCGTAATGTGGTCGGCGTAGTACAGCCCCGCCTTCAGGAACGAAATCTGTCCGTTAAACTCCAGCCCGTGCATGTTAAAGAACGACCATGGCAGATCGATGTCATTCATGTGATGGGCGTAATACATGCCCTGATACGCCAGGTTGTGCACGGTAAACACCGATTTGGCCGGATGCCCCTTCGCCGCCAGATACGCGGGTGCCAGCCCCGCATGCCAGTCGTGCGCGTGCACCACGTTCGGACGCCAGAACGGATCCAGCCCGACGGCCATCTCCGCCCCCACCCAGCCGAGCAGGGCAAAGCGCAGCACGTTATCGGTATAGGCGTACAGGTTGGTATCGTGATACGGGCTGCCGGGACGGTCGTATAAATGCGGCGCATCAATCAGGTAAATGCCTACCCCATTGTAATGTCCAAACAGCAGGGTGATACGTCCCGCGAAGGTCTCGCGACGGGAAACAACCTTTGCGTCAGGAATACCGCGCCGGATATCCGGAAAAGCGGGCAACAACACGCGGGTATCTACCCCTCCGGCAATTTGCGCCGCCGGTAGTGCACCAAGAACATCCGCCAGTCCGCCCGTTTTTAACAACGGGAACATCTCAGAACATACGTGTAAAACCTGCATCATCGCTCCTGTTTGATTTGCAGCTTCCGCAACATTTCCCGTGTTACTAACACGATCCCCTCTTCCGAACGGTAGAAACGACGCGCATCTTCTTCCGCGTTTTCTCCAATCACCATCCCTTCGGGAATGACGCAGGCGCGGTCAATGACGCAGCGACGCAGACGACATGAGCGCCCTACCCAGACGTCCGGCAGCAGGACTGCCGAATCGATATTACAGAATGAGTTTATACGCACGCGCGGGAACAACACGGACTGCACCACCACCGAACCGGAGATAATGCACCCGCCAGAGACCAGCGAGTTCAGCGTCATACCGTGGCTGCCGGAGCGGTCCTGCACGAACTTCGCCGGCGGCAGCGATTCCATATGGGTGCGTATTGGCCAGTTCTGGTCGTACATATCCAGCTCAGGCGTCACGGACGCCAGATCGAGGTTGGCTTTCCAGTACGCTTCCAGGGTTCCCACATCGCGCCAGTAGGGTTCCGCATTCGGATCGGACTGCACGCAGGACAGCGGGAACGGATGTGCATACGCCATGCCAGCTTTGGTAATTTTCGGGATAATGTCTTTGCCGAAATCGTGGCTGGAGTTTTCGTCTGTGTCGTCTTCTTCCAGCAGCTCATAAAGATAGTCAGCATCAAAGACATAGATCCCCATGCTGGCGAGCGATTTGGTGTCATCCCCCGGCATGGTTGGCGGGTTCGCCGGCTTTTCAACAAAATCGATAATCTTGTCGTCCGCATCCACGTGCATCACGCCGAACGCGGTTGCTTCCGCAACGGGCACCGGCAGACACGCCACGGTGCAGCGCGCCCCTTTTTCGACATGGTCGATCAGCATGTGGGAGTAATCTTGCTTGTAGATGTGGTCCCCCGCGAGGATCACGACGTATTCCGCGTTGTAGCGGCGAATGATGTCGAGGTTTTGGGTCACCGCATCCGCCGTGCCGCGGTACCAGTTTTCCCCGTGTACGCGCTGCTGCGCGGGAAGCAGATCGACAAACTCGTTCATCTCTTCGCTGAAGAATGACCAGCCGCGCTGAATGTGCTGCACCAGCGTGTGCGACTGATACTGCGTAATGACGCCAATGCGGCGAATGCCTGAGTTAAGGCAGTTGGAGAGTGCAAAATCGATAATACGGAACTTACCACCAAAGTGAACCGCCGGCTTGGCGCGCTTGATGGTCAAATCTTTCAGACGGGTACCACGCCCGCCCGCAAGTATCAGGGCAACTGTTTTTAATGGTAGCTGGCGCGCCAACATTAACGGATCGTTCTTCTCTAATCTAACCATGACTAACTCCTTTTTTATCATCTTTGGAATACGCACACTCCGTGCGCAGGCCCGTGCCAGACAGCCATAACAACCGGATTATCCGCTCCGGCAAAGGGAGGAATGGCTCGCCATTCCCCGTCAGGTAAAACAATCTCTGCGACGTCATCCGTCGCGTTCAGCGTCACCAGCCACGCATCCGAAAGCAGGATTTGCAGACAGGGTATGCCGTGTTGCCACTCTTGCGCGCTTAACGGTTGCGCGTCTTTATTCAGCCAGCGAACGTTGCCGTCGCCCTCTTCCCACCAGCTGTCGGCGGTGAGCGCGGGGATGCGCTGGCGAAGATGGATCAGCGCCGCGGTGAAATGAGTCAACCCGCTGTTCGCTTCTCCCCAGTCGAGCCAGGTCAGGGTGTTGTCCTGGCAATAGGCGTTGTTGTTGCCGTGCTGGCTGTGACCGTGCTCATCGCCTGCCAGCAGCATTGGCGTGCCCTGCGATAACAAAAGCGTCGTCAGCAGCGCATGAACGCTGGCGCGTCGCCGCTCGATCACGTCCAGACTTCCGCCTAACCCTTCTATACCATGGTTAAAGCTATGGTTATTGTTAGTCCCATCGCGATTCTCCTCGCCGTTTGCCTCATTGTGTTTCTGATTGAAACAAACGCAGTCGCGCAGCGTGAAACCGTCGTGTGCCGTCACCAGGTTAATGGTGGCCGACGGACGTTTTCCGTCGCGCTTAAAGAGATCGCTCGAGCCGGCAAAGCGTCCGGCGAACTCTCCGAGCGACAGATCGCGCGCCAGCCAGAAGCGACGGACGGCGTCGCGGAAGTGATCGTTCCACTCGGCAAACAGCGGCGGGAAGTTCCCCACCTGATAACCGCCTTCACCAATGTCCCAGGGTTCCGCAATCAGCTTCACCGTTGAGAGCACCGGGCAGTTTTTTATCGCCTCAAACAGCGGCGCCTGCTGGCTAAATGCCGGAGTGCGCCCCATCACCGGCGCCAGGTCGAAACGAAAACCGTCCACGTGGAACGTCTCAACCCAGTATTTCAGGCATTCGTACGCGTAATGCGTAACGGCCGGATGGCTGAGGTTGAGGGTGTTACCGCACCCGGTCCAGTTTTCATAATCGCCGTCGTCCCTGATCCAATAATAGCTACGGTTATCGATTCCGCGCTGTGAGAGCGTCGGACCGTCAAGATCGCTTTCCGCACTGTGGTTCAGCACCACGTCCAGAATGACCTCAATGCCCGCCGCGTGAAGCGCCTTCACCGCATCACGAAACTCGTCCCGCGCTTTCTCCGGATGCACCGCGTAGCGCGGGTCGAGCGCGAACATCGCCAGCGGGTTGTAGCCCCAGTAGTTGCTTAACCCAAGACGCTGAAGACGCGGCTCGCTGGCGAAATGCGCCACCGGCAGTAGCTCCAGCGCGGTGATACCTAACTGTTTCAGGTAAGCGACCATCGTTGGATGTCCCAGCGCTTTGTAGGTGCCGCGCATCTCTTTGGGGATCGACGGGTGCAGATACGTCAGCCCTTTGACGTGGGCTTCATAGATGACGGTATTCCCCCACGGCGTGCGCGGCGGGGCATCATCTTCCCAGTCGTAGAGATCGTGCACCACCACGCTTTTGGGCGCGGCGGGCGCGCTGTCGCGGTGATCAGGTTCGCCGTAGCCGACGTGGAACAGCGGGTCGTCTTTAAATTCGCCGTCCACGCGGTGCGCGCACGGGTCAATCAGCAGCTTTGCCGGGTTAAACCAGTGCCCCTGAGATGGCTCCCACGGGCCGTGTACGCGAAAACCGTAGTGCATTCCCGGACGCCCGCCGGACAGGTAACCGTGCCAGATGTCTCCCGTGCGGGACGGTAAATCGTAACGGTGCTCGTTACCTTCCCCGTCAAACACACAGAGTTCCACCCGCTCCGCATGGGCAGAAAAGAGCGTGAAGTTCACCCCCTTTCCGTCAAAACTCGCCCCGAGCGGTTCGGGTTTACCTGCCGAGAGCTGCGTCATTCGCCCTCCCGCACCAGCCAGATGGTGCTCAGCGGCGGCAGCGTCAGGCTCAGGGAGTTCGGACGACCGTGGCTTTCAATCGCATCGCTCTGCACCAGCCCGCCGTTACCGGCGTTACTGCCGTGGTAATGCAGGGAGTCGGTGTTCAGAATTTCGCGCCATTTACCCGGCTGGTTAATGCCGAAGCGGTAGTTTTCGCGCGGCACTGGCGTGAAGTTGCTGGCGACGATGATCTCGTTACCCGCTTTGTCACGACGGACAAAGACAAACACCGAGCGCGCGTGGTCGTCCACCACCAGCCACTCAAAGCCGTACGGATCGAAGTCCAGCTCGTGCAGAGCTTTGTGGTGGCGGTAGGTCAGGTTCAGGTCGCGCACCAGACGCTGTACGCCGTGGTGCCAGTTGTCCGCGCCTTCCAGCAGGTGCCAGTCAAGGCTGGTGTCGTGGTTCCATTCGCGCCCCTGCGCAAATTCGTTGCCCATAAACAGCAGCTTTTTGCCGGGGAAGGCAAACATCCAGCCGTAATAGGCGCGCAGGTTGGCAAACTTCTGCCACGGGTCCCCCGGCATGCGGTCGAGAATAGATTTTTTGCCGTGCACCACTTCATCGTGCGATAGCGGCAGCATGAAGTTTTCGGTGTAGTTGTAGAGCAGCCCAAAGGTGAGCTTATCGTGGTGATACTGACGATAAACCGGGTCGAGCTTCATGTAGTCGAGCGTGTCGTGCATCCAGCCGAGGTTCCACTTGTACCAGAAGCCCAGGCCGCCCATTGACGGTGGACGGGAAACGCCCGGAAAGTCCGTGGACTCTTCCGCCATGGTCACGGCGCCTTCCACCTGCTCGCCGATGATGCGGTTGGTGTTGCGCAGAAACTCAATCGCTTCGAGGTTTTCACGCCCGCCAAACTCGTTCGGGATCCACTCGCCCTCTTTGCGGCTGTAGTCGCGGTAGATCATCGACGCCACCGCATCGACGCGCAGGGCATCAATGCCGAAGCGTTCGATCCAGTACAGCGCATTCCCCACCAGGTAATTCGACACTTCACGGCGACCGTAGTTGTAGATCAGCGTGTTCCAGTCCTGGTGATAGCCTTCGCGCGGGTCGCTGTGCTCGTACAGCTTCGTGCCGTCGAACTCTGCCAGCGCAAAATCGTCCGACGGGAAGTGGCCCGGTACCCAGTCGAGGATGACGTTCAGCCCGGCGGCGTGCGCGGCATCAATGAAATAGCGGAAGTCATCGCGGGTGCCGAAGCGGCGCGTAGGCGCATACAGCCCGGTTGGCTGGTAGCCCCAGCTGCCGTCGAACGGGTGTTCGTTGATCGGCAGCAGCTCCAGATGGGTAAAGCCCATCCATTTGGCGTACGGCACCAGCTGGTCCGCCAGCTCGCGATAGCTCAGCCAGAAGTTGTTGTCCGTGTGGCGACGCCAGGAGCCGAGATGCACCTCATAGACGGAGATCGGCGCATCAAAGCGGTTGGCCTGCTTGCGTTCCTCGCTCTGGACGACCTTTTCCGGCAGGCCGCAAATCAGCGAGGCGGTATTCGGGCGCAGTTCAGCCTCAAAGGCGTACGGGTCAGATTTAATGCGCAGCTTGCCGCTGGCATCGATCATCTCGAATTTGTAGAGCTGGCCGTTATGCGCCCCGGGGATAAACAGCTCCCAGATGCCGGTTTCCCGGCGCAGGCGCATGGGGTGACGACGACCGTCCCAGTAGTTGAACTGCCCAACGACGGAGACGCGCTGGGCGTTTGGCGCCCATACGGCAAAGCGCGTGCCGGTGATACCGTCCATGGTATCCGCGTGGGCACCCAGCGTTTCGTAGGGGCGTAAATGGGTTCCTTCGGACAGCAGCCAGGCATCCATCTCTTTTAAGAGCGGCCCAAAGCTGTAGGGATCGTCAATCAGGTTTTGCTGACCGTGCCAGATAACGGCAAGCTGATAGCGAAAGGGGTTTTTACGACGGGGCATGACGCCCGAGAAGAAGCCACGCGAGTCGAGGCATTCCAGATTACCCACCTTGCGGCCGGTTTTGGGTTCGATAACCCACACTTCTGTCGCATCCGGTAACAGCGCCCGAACTTCCAGTCCGGCCTCTGTACGGTGCATCCCTAGCACAGAAAAGGGGTCGGCAAAATGACCCGCAATAAGCGCATTAATCACGTCTCTCGAAATACGATCGGACATGGTATTCATCCTGTTTTTTTATGTCGCCCTTTTTACGCGCTCCGGGACGACTTTTAATGTGACCTAAACGGTGCAGTTAATCCTCTCTGCTCCGCCCTACCCTCAGGTGAGAAATAAATCTTCCTTAAAGCATAGCCAACGTCGTGGTTCCTCCTGATAAAAAATAAGACATCTGCGTTTTACTCCATGTAGTACGCAAAAAAAGGGGGTGACAATCACCCCCCGTGTTTAACAAATTATTACGCCAGCTGGCGCAGCATGCGGCGCAGCGGCTCGGCGGCACCCCACAGCAGCTGGTCGCCAACGGTGAACGCGGAGAGATACTCCGGCCCCATGTTCAGCTTGCGCAGGCGGCCAACCGGCGTGGTCAGCGTGCCGGTAACGGCAGCCGGGGTGAGCTCGCGCATGGTGATATCGCGATCGTTTGGCACCACTTTCGCCCACGGGTTGTGCGCGGCCAGCAGCTCTTCCACGGTCGGAATAGACACATCTTTTTTCAGTTTAATGGTGAAGGCCTGGCTGTGGCAGCGCAGCGCGCCGATACGCACGCACAGACCGTCAACCGGAATGGTATTCGCGGTGGCGAGGATTTTGTTGGTCTCAGCCTGGCCCTTCCACTCTTCGCGGGTCTGGCCGTTATCCAGCTGTTTGTCGATCCACGGGATCAGGCCACCGGCCAGCGGTACGCCAAAGTTATCCACCGGCAGCTCGCCGCTGCGGGTCAGCTGAGTGACTTTGCGCTCGATGTCGAGGATGGCGGATGCCGGGTCTGCCAGCTCGGCCGCGACGCTGTGGTGCAGCTGGCCCATCTGGGTCAGCAGCTCGCGCATGTGGCGCGCGCCGCCGCCGGACGCGGCCTGGTACGTTGCCACGGAGACCCACTCCACCAGATCCTGCGCGAACAGGCCGCCGAGGGACATCAGCATCAGGCTGACGGTGCAGTTGCCGCCAACAAAGGTTTTCACGCCGTTGTTCAGGCCGTCGGTGATGACGTCCTGGTTAACCGGGTCGAGAATAATGATGGCATCGTCTTTCATGCGCAGCGACGAGGCCGCGTCAATCCAGTAGCCCTGCCAGCCGCTTTCACGCAGCTTCGGATAGATTTCGTTGGTATAATCGCCGCCCTGGCAAGTCACAATAATGTCGAGTGCCTTCAGCGCTTCCAGATCGTAAGCATCCTGCAACGTGCCCGTGGTACCCCCAAAGGACGGTGCAGCCTGGCCGAGCTGGGAAGTGGAGAAGAAGACCGGGCGGATGGCGTCGAAATCGCGCTCTTCAACCATGCGTTGCATGAGTACAGAGCCGACCATACCGCGCCAGCCGATAAAACCAACGTTTTTCATAGCATTTTTTTCCTGCAAGGGGTGTGTGCTGATTGTGCAAGCCAGTATTGAACTGGGATATGCTTCACATTACAAAATGCTGCCAAAGTCGCAAGCGAAATTAATCGATGATTGCCCGGCAATCAGAAAAAGTGCTAATCATCGCAATGACCACAATAAGTATCAGGGATAATTTAAGATGAGTGAAATCATTTCCGCAGCGGTTTTATTGATCCTGATTATGGATCCGCTCGGTAATCTGCCGATCTTCATGTCGGTGCTGAAGCACACCGAGCCGAAGCGCCGCCGGGCGATCATGATCCGCGAGTTGCTCATCGCCCTGCTGGTGATGTTTATCTTCCTGTTCGCCGGGGAAAAAATCCTCGCTTTCCTGAACTTACGCGCCGAAACGGTCTCCATTTCCGGCGGGATAATTTTGTTCCTGATCGCCATTAAGATGATTTTCCCGAGCGCAGAAGGCAGCAGCAGCGGCCTTCCCGCGGGTGAAGAGCCGTTTATCGTGCCGCTGGCGATCCCGCTGGTCGCGGGACCAACGATTCTGGCAACGCTGATGCTGTTGTCGCATCAGTATCCGAATCAGATGAGCCATCTGGTGATTGCCCTGCTCATCGCCTGGGGCGGGACGTTTATTATCCTGTTGCAGTCGTCGCTGTTCCTGCGCCTGCTGGGTGAGAAAGGGGTGAACGCGCTGGAGCGTCTGATGGGGCTGATTCTGGTGATGATGGCGACGCAGATGTTCCTGGACGGAATACGGGCGTGGATGAAAGGTTGAGGATGTAAAAAAGCCGGGTGGCGCTCACGCTTACCCGGCCTAAGAGACCTGAGGTTTTTGTAGGTCGGGTAAGCGTAAGCGCCACCCGACACACATACAACCTCGTTAACTCAGGAGCGTAAACGCAATCATCCCGACAATCGCACCCGTGGTGCCGAGGATGGTTTCCATCAGCGTCCAGGTTTTCAGGGTTTGCGCTTCGGTGGCGCCGGTAAATTTACCGAACAGCCAGAAGCCAGCGTCGTTTACGTGTGAAACCACAATCGAGCCGCCCGCGATACAGATAGAGAGCGCCGCCATCTGCGCGCCGGAGTAGTTCAGCTGTTCAATTACCGGCATCACCAGGCCCACGGCGGTTAAGCATGCCACGGTCGCGGAGCCCTGAATGATACGCACCGCCGCAGCGAGCACGAAGCAGGTGACCGCAATCGGCAGACCCATTCCGGTCAGCGCTTCGCCCAGTGCCGGACCCACACCGGAATCCACCAGCACCTGTTTGAATACGCCACCGGCACCGATCACCAGCAGAATGATACCCGCCGGTTGCAGCGCAGCGCCGCAAATCTCCATCACGCGGTCTTTCGGCATGCCCTGACGCATCGCCAGGCCGTAAATCGCCACCAGACACGCCACCAGGATCGCCGTGAACGGGTGACCAATAAACTCGAACCATTCGTACGCGGTTGAACCCACCGGCACAAAGCGCGCCGCGATGGTTTTCAGACCCACCAGCACCAGCGGCAGCAGGATCAGCGAAAGACTAAAGCCGAAGGACGGCATTTTACCTTCGCCCAGGTGCGGCTCGGAGATGTCGTCCGGGATGTGCAGCTCAACGTAGCGGCTGATGAAGTTGCCCCACAGCGGACCGGCGATAATCATCCCCGGGATCGCAGCGCACAGGCCAATCAGGATCATCCAGCCAAAGTCCGCGTGCATCTGGGAGGCCAGCAGCATCGGGGCAGGTCCGGGCAGCAGAAACGCCGCGGCCGCCGCCACGCCCGCAAACAGCGGAATGACCAGCTTCACGAGGTTCGTACCGGTATGGCGCGCCATTGAAAACGCCACGCTAATCAGCAGCACAACCGCCACTTCAAAGAACAGCGGCAGCGCGCAAATCAGACCGGCCAGACCAATCGCGTAGTGCGCACGGCTGTGTCCGAAGGATTTCAGCATCTTAACGGCAATCTGGTCGACCGCGCCCGTCTCGTGCAGGATCTTGCCAAACATCGCGCCCAGCGCCACCACAATGGCCAGGAAGCCCAGCGTGCCGCCCATCCCTTTTTCCATCGTCGCCGCGATTTTGTCGAGCGGCATACCGGAAAAGAGACCTGCACCAATAGAAACCACCATCAAAGCAACAAAGGCATGCATACGCGCCTTCATCACTAAAAACAGCAGCAGCAATACCGAACCCACTGCTGTCAGAACTAGCGTTAATGTACTCAAAACTTACTGCCTTTTATTAATAACCTCGATGGTGCTGGCTACAACACCTTCCAGCGGCTGATCGATATCAACCACTAAGACATCCTGCTCGTCAGCACCCGGCTCCTGCAACGCCTCGAACTGCGTGACCAGCATCTGGGTTTTGAAGAAGTGGCCTTTACGCGCCTTCAGACGGCTTTCAATCACCCCGAAATCGCCTTTCAGGTAGATGAAAGAGAGGTTCGGATTGCCGTCGCGCAGCAGGTCGCGATAGGTTTTTTTCAGCGCGGAGCAGACGATCAGGGAGACTTTGTTGGTGCGCTGCATCGCGAACGCGGCGTCATTCAGCGCCTGCAACCACGGTTTGCGGTCGTCGTCGTTCAGCGGCTCGCCGGAAGCCATTTTCATGATGTTGCTGCGCGGATGGAGGAAGTCACCATCAAGAAACGCAGCCTGGAGTTGATGCGCCACTTCGCTCGCCACGGCAGATTTACCGCTACCGGACACGCCCATCAGGACGTAAACGTGGTGATCGTGATTAGTCGTGCTCAAAGGGTGTCCCTCAGTCAATTGTTACGGGTAACAGTTATCGGTAACATTGTCCTGCCGGGGCAAAAGAGAAGCAATATCCAAACGTGCGCGATGTGAATAAGTGTGAGCTACTTCAAATTTGTCGGATTAAATAGATCCACCCGGTGACAAGGTGAAACCTAAATCTAACATTTTAGGGGTAACCGCCTCACCACGAATGCGCGCCAGCAGGCGTTCTGCACCAATGCGCCCCATGCGTTCGCGCGGGGTCAGGACGCTTGCCAGCCGCGGCTCCATCACCTGGCCGATGTCGTGACCGTGGAAGCCGGCAATCGCCATGTCATCAGGGATCTTCAGCCCCAGACGCTGGCATTCAAACGCCGCGCCCACCGCAAGGTCATCGTTGGTACAGAAAATACCGTCCAGTTGCGGATACTCGCGTCGCGCCTGACGCATCAGCTCAATACCCGACGTATAAGATGAAGATTGCTCCACCATTACGCTGTACGGGGTTAAACCGGCGTCGAGCATCGCCTGCTCGTATCCCTTCTGTTTGATGATAGTACGTTCATCCAGTCGTGCACCCAGGTATGCGATATGGCGATGACCGCGGGCAATGATCGCCGCCGTCATCTGACGCGCCGCTTCAAAGTTATCGAACCCAACGGCAATGTCGAGGCACGGCGACTGGCTGTCCATCAGCTCCACCACCGGAATGCCCGCCACCTGAATCATTTTCAGCGTGCGCGGCGTGTGGGTACGTTCCGTTAAAATCAGCCCGTCGATGTTCCAGGAAAGCATCGATTCAAGACGTTCCTCTTCCAGTTCCGGCTTGTACCCGTAGTGGGCGAGCATGGTCTGATAGCCAAACGCATCGGTAACGCTTTCGATACCGCGCAGCACTTCGGCGAAAACCTGGTTGGTTAAGGAAGGAAGCAGGACGCCCACCGCACGGCTGGTCGCATTGGAGAGAATATCGGGTGCGCGGTTGGGGATATAACCCAGTTCATCAAGGGCGGCGGCAATCTTGCCACGCAACGCCACGGAAACCTGTTCCGGGTTACGTAAAAAACGGCTGACCGTCATTTTGGTCACACCGACGCGATCGGCGACATCCTGAAGTACGGGGCGTTTCTTTTTCATCGTCCTGAGAAATCTTGAAGTGAGAGATTTGCTCAGTTTATCACGGACAAAGCTCAACCTTCCCCGTTTAAAGGGAAGGTTGAGAAATTATTTAGACTGGCGGCAGGTCAAACAGCAGGATTTCGCTTTCGCTGTCGGCGTGCACGGAGAGCGCCTGCTCGTCCCAGATAGCCAGGCCATCGGCGGTTGTGGCTTTCGTGCCGTTAATAGACACTTCCCCTTTCACCACCTGGATCCAGACGCGGCGGTTGGCGGCAATCTGATGGACAGACTGTTCGTCTTTCGCCAGCGCCCAGCGGTACATTTCCATATCCTGGTGCACCTTCAGAGAACCTTCACGCGCATCCGGGGACAGCACCAGCTGTTTGCCCTGTTTCGCGTCGAAGCGGCGCTGCTCGTAGCGTGGCGTGATGCCGGTCTCTTCCGGAATGATCCAGATTTGATACAGGTGCAGTTTTTCCGTTTTGCTCGGGTTGTACTCAGAGTGACGCACCCCGGTACCCGCGCTCATAATCTGGAACTCACCCGCCGGCACCTGCTCTTTGTTGCCCATGCTGTCCTGGTGCTCAACCGCCCCTTCCAGCACATAGGTCAGGATTTCCATGTCCTTGTGCGGGTGGGTACCGAAGCCCTGGCCTGCGTCAATCACGTCGTCGTTAATGACGCGGAGCGCGGAGAAGCCCATGAAGTTCGGGTCGTAATAGTCGGCAAACGAGAATGAATGCCATGAGTCCAGCCAGCCATGATTTGCGTGACCGCGTTCGTTTGCTTTGCGTAAGTAGATCATTGTTTTCACCCTCAGTTCGTTTCGATGGAGTAAGTGTGGACGCAAACCGTCCGGGATCATAGAGGGTGAAAATTGACTCCTCTGTTCAAAAATTATGAACAACCGCAGAGGAGCCGTTTTTGCTTATCTGGCGAGGGTTACCGTGGCAGGAGAAGCCTGTTCGAATGCCCGTTCAAGGATTTCCAGGTTAGTGAGAACGTCAGATTCCTTGACGTAATTCGGCGTGCCGTTGGTGAGGGTTTCATACAGCGCATCGTAGACGCGGCCATAGTCGCCGGTTTCAGGTTTCAGCTCTTCCCTGACCGTCACGCCCTCATCGTTCACGTACTCCAGCACGCCCACGGCATCGTCCGCCGCAAAGCCCGGTTCGCCCGGCATGATGTTGGCCTTCAGGCTGGTCTCCTGCTGGTCAATACCGTACCGGATGAACGAGCCCTTCGTGCCGTGAACGATAAATTTCGGGTAGTCGATTTTCACCAGATGGCTGGTTTTAACGATGGCCTTAAGGTCGCCGTAAAACAGCTGCGCCTCGAAGGTATCGTCCGGGTTCGCTTTATTGCGCAGGCTGCGGATGTCGTACGCCACGTGGTCCGGGCGGCCAAACAGGGAGATGATCTGGTCCATGGTGTGTACGCCCAGACCGTAGAACGAGCCGTCCTGCGGCAGGCCGGGTTTGGTTTCTGCCACCGGACGGTAGTAATCGAAGTGGCTTTCGATCTCCACAATATCGCCGAGCTTGCCGCTTTCGATCGCCTTTTTCGCCGTCAGGAAGCAGCTGTCAAAGCGACGGTTCTGGTACGGGGTGACGGTCAGACCTTTGCTTTTCGCCAGCGCGAACAGCGCCTTGGCTTCGGCAAGCGTCGGGGTGAACGGTTTTTCCACCAGCACGTTCTTGCCCGCTTCGAGCGCGCGTTTCGCGTAGTCGAAGTGGCTGTCGGCGTGAGTGCAGACGATCACCAGCTTTACCTGCGGATCGTTAAGCACTTCATCAAGATCGCTGGTGAAGTGAATGTGGGAATACTGCGGAGACTGCTCTTCCGGCTTCGCGCTGCGACGGTAGATATGGGCTACATGCCAGGTGTCTTTACGGTTGAGAACATACGGAAGGTGGTAACGCGTAGTGCTTTTGCCAAATCCAATAAATGCGCAATGTAGTGTCATGGCTCAGTCCTTTTTAAGGTTACTGGGTTTAACCATAACAAAAAAAAAGCCAGCGAGAAGCTGGCTAAAGTAATACTGGAAGCAATGTGAGCAATGTCGTGCTTTCAGGTTCCCGTAGGAGGTCTTCCTGAATGCAGAGCAATAATAATCATTCTCATTCGCACTTGTCCAACACTTTTTGCAAAAAATAGCGATTGACTCAGATTTTAAAGTCAATGATGTTGGAAGGGACTTTTAACCGACTGAGGAACAAGGAATGAGTGAGATAGTGATACGCCACGCGGAACCGAAAGATTACGACGCTATTCGTCAGATCCACGCCCAGCCGGAGGTGTACCACAACACGCTACAGGTTCCTCATCCCTCAGAGCAGATGTGGCAGGAGCGGCTAACCGATCAGCCCGGCATTAAACAGCTGGTCGCCTGCATCGACGGGACCGTCGCCGGGCACCTGTGCATTGCCGTAGCCCAGCGCCCACGTCGCAGCCACGTTGCCGATTTCGGAATTTGTGTAGGTGCGCAGTGGCAAAACCGAGGCGTCGCCAGCGCCCTGATGCGTACCATGATCGATATGTGCGACAACTGGCTGCGCGTCGACCGCATTGAGTTAACGGTGTTTGTGGATAACGAACCGGCAATCGCGGTGTACAAAAAGCACGGGTTTGAGATTGAAGGCACCGGCAAGCGCTACGCCCTGCGCAACGGTGAGTACGTGGATGCATATTATATGGCGCGGATGAAGTAGTTTGTTGCCGGGTAAGGCGAAGCCGCCACCCGGCTAAACATCAATACCCCGCCGTTAAATCATCTACCGAACGCGGGTCCGACGCGCCAAACAGCGCCCCGTCCGGCCCGACCATAATGCTCTGGGTGCTGCCCATCGCCTCTTTCACCGCCACCTTTTGTCCGCGCTGCTCAAGCAGTTTTATCGTGTCCGGGCTAAAGCCCTTCTCGACGCGCAGTTCATCCGGCAGCCACTGATGATGGAAACGCGGCGCATTGGTCGCCTCGGCGACGTTCATGCCAAAATCGATGCTGTTCACCACCATCTGTAGCACGGTGGTAATGATGCGGCTCCCGCCAGGGCTGCCGGTCACCAGCCAGGTTTTACCGTCCTTCACCACGATGGTTGGCGACATGGACGACAGCGGACGCTTCTTCGGCCCCACGGCGTTAGCATCCCCGCCGACCAGCCCGTACACGTTCGGCACGCCCGGCTTGGCCGAAAAATCATCCATCTCGTTATTCAGCAAAATGCCGCTGTTGCCCGCTACGATCCCGGTGCCGAAAGTGGTGTTCAGCGTATAGGTCACCGCCACCGCGTTACCGTCTTTATCCACCACCGAGAAATGCGTGGTCTGGTTACTTTCATACGGTGCCAGCTTGCCGGGGCGGATCTCGCTGGACGGCTTCGCCTTGTTGATGTCGATCTCGTCGGCAATCGATTTGGCATAGGCTTTGTTGGTCAGCGCCTGCCACGGCACCTTCAAGAAATCCGGATCGCCAAGGTATTCCGAGCGGTCTGCGTAGGCACGCTTTTCCGCTTCCGCCATCACCTGCATGGCGTCCGCGCTGCCGAAGCCGTACTTGTGCATATCAAAGTTTTCAAGAATGTTGAGGATCTGCACAATGTGAATGCCACCGGAGGACGGCGGCGGCATGGAGAAGACTTCGTACCCGCGATAGGTGCCGCTAATCGGCTCGCGCTCCACCGCCTTGTATTCTGCCAGGTCCGCTTTGGTAATGAGCCCGCCGTTCTTCTGCATCTCATCGGCAATCTGATCGGCAATCGCCCCTTTATAGAAGGCGTCAGGACCGTTTTCCGCAATCAGCTCCAGGCTTTTGGCGAGGTTTTTCTGCACCAGCTTATCGCCCTTCTTCAGCGGCTCACCGTCTTTCCAGAAAATCGCCTTGCTGTTTTCGTGATTCGGAATCACTTCACTGCCGTAGGTTTTGAGGTCGTCCGCCAGCGCGTCGTTCACCACAAAGCCGTCACGCGCCAGCTTGATAGCAGGCTGCACCACCTTGTTCAGCGGCAGCGTGCCGTATTTTTCCAGCGCCAGCGAGAAGCCCGCAACGGTGCCAGGCGTGCCGGACGCAAGGTGCGAGGTCAGGGATTTTTTGCTGTCCGGGTTGCCCTGATCGTCGAGGAACATATCGCGGGAGGCCTGATTCGGCGCCATCTCACGGAAGTCGATGGCCGTGGTTTTGCCGTCTTTAGTGCGCAGCATCATAAACCCGCCGCCGCCCAGGTTCCCCGCCTGCGGGTGCGTTACCGCCAGCGCGTACCCGACCGCGACCGCCGCGTCCACCGCGTTACCGCCCTGCTTAAGAATATCGACGCCTACCTGGGTTGCCAGCGCGTCAACCGAGGCCACCATGCCGTGCGTGGCCCGCACGGGGTGAAAAACATCCTCCTCCACGCCGTAAGAGACCGGAGGAGCGGCGGGCGGGTTGGCCGCCACGGTAAATGTGCCGCCTGCCATCAGCGCAGCGAGGGCGACCCAGCGCAAAAAGGTTGGTTTCATCATTATTGTTCTCCAGGTGAAGGGGTCCATATTCCCCGCTTAAGCCTGGTTCACAACTCTTAAAAAATCATCGTTATGCTGGTTTAGGGGTAAACTAAAGAGAAGCCTCAAAGGAGGAGATAACCATGAAACGATTCCTGATCCTGACCGCGCTGCTTCCGTTCGCCGCGCTCGCACAGCCCATTAACACCCTGAACAACCCGAACCAGCCGGGCTACGTCATTCCGAGCCAGCAGCGTATGCAGACGGAGATGATGAGCCAGCAACAACAGCAGAAAGGGATGCTCAACCAGCAGCTAAAGACGCAGACCCAGGTGCAGCAGCAGCACCTGCAAAACCAGATGAACGCTAACACCCAGCGTGTGCAGCAGGGCCAGATGCGCGAGCAGCCGCTGCAAAACCCAAACGGTGGGATGTTAGGGGGCGGGATGTCGCAAAGCAGCGGTCAGCAGCATATGCTGCCGACCCAGCAGAACGGCAGCATGCTTAATAAATAAAGTCTGGCCCGATCTTGTCAATCGCATCGGTACAGATGCTGTCTACGCCCCAGCGCAGCAGTTCGGCTGCACGCTGGGGTTTGTTGACGGTGTAGACCAGGATATGCAGGCCTGCGTCTTTCAGCATTTTCACCCGCGCCGCATCCAGCAGCTTATGGTTCAGATGGATAGAGACGCAGCCTAAGTGGCCCGTCAGTTCGCGCCAGTCCTCACGCCACTCGTCCAGCAGCAGCCCGCGCGGCAGCTCAGGCACAGCCGCCTGTGCGGCTTCCAGCGCGTCGATGTCAAACGAGGAGAGCAGCGGTGGCGTCATGCCTTCCCACAGCTCACGCGCGGCCAGCGCAATCACTTTGCCCGTCAGCGGCCCGGTGCCGGTGGTCGGTTTGATTTCGATGTTAGCCATCATGCCGTGTTGACGACACCGGTCCGCCACCTCCGCCAGCAGCGGCAGCGGCTCGCCTTTGAAATCACCGCTGAACCAGCTTCCGGCGTCCACCTTCAGCAGATCGCGCCACGGCAGTTCGCCCGCCACGCCCCAGCCGTTGCTGGTGCGTTCGAGGTTGTCGTCATGCAGCAGGAAAATTTCGCCGTCCTTAGACAGCTTGGCGTCGAACTCGATCATCGTATGGCCGTAGCGTGCGCCAGCGTCAATCGCCGCCAGGGTGTTCTCCGGCGCCAGTTTACCGCCGCCACGGTGGGCGACGATGTGGGGGTAAGGCCAGTTGCTCATACTCGTTGTCCTGTTTCACCGTCAAATAAGTGCAGGTGATTTTCCGGCACATGCAGCCACAGCGTGCTGCCTGCCTTCGGGCGCTCCTGATGCGGCAGGCGCACCACCAGCTTTTGCTCGCCCCAGCGCCCGTGCGCCAGGTTATCGGCGCCCAGCATCTCCAGCGTGTCCATCACCAGCGGCACGCCGCCGTCCGCCTGAGACGTTAAGCCAATATGCTCCGGGCGGATGCCGAGCGTCATCTTACGCCCGGCGTACCCACGATAGTACCAGTTGATCGGTAACGCCATCCCGCTTTCCAGTTCAAAGTGAGTTCCCGCAGCATTGATCCGCCCGTCCAGCAGGTTCATTGCCGGGCTGCCGATAAAGCTCGCCACAAAACGGCTGGCCGGTTTTTCGTAGACCTCCACCGGCGTGCCAATCTGCTCTGCAATGCCTTTGTTCATCACCATCACGCGCTGGGCGAGGGTCATGGCTTCGACCTGATCGTGGGTGACATAGAGGGACGTGGTTTTCAGACGGCGATGCAGCTGCTGTAGCTCAAGGCGCATCTGCACGCGCAGCTTGGCGTCGAGATTCGAGAGCGGTTCGTCGAACAGGAATACCGCAGGGTCGCGCACGATGGCGCGCCCCATCGCCACGCGCTGGCGCTGGCCGCCGGAGAGCTCGCGCGGGCGGCGCTTAAGCAGGCCGTCAAGTTCCAGAATGCGCGCGGCTTCTTTTACGCGCTCGGCGATATGGCCTTTGCCCATGCCGCGAATTTTCAGCCCCCAGGCCATGTTCTCCTCCACGCTCATGTGCGGATAGAGGGCATAGTTCTGGAACACCATCGCGATGCCGCGATCTTTTGGCTCCATCTCGGTGACGCGCTGGCGGTCAATCCAGATATCTCCGGACGTGACGCGCTCCAGCCCCGCCACCATGCGCAGCAGCGTGGACTTCCCGCAGCCGGACGGGCCGACCATCACGATGAATTCGCCGTCCGCCACGTCGAGCGTCAGCGGCTGAATGACCTGGGTTTTACCGTCCCAGCTTTTGGTAACTGCCTGAAGTTTTAAACCTGCCATCTTATTTCTCGCTATCGACCAGGCCGCGGACAAACGCGCGCTGCATGGCTAAAACAATGACTACGGGTGGGATTAGGGTGAGCAGCATCGCCGCCATCACCTGGTTCCAGAGGGTGGTGCCTTCACCGGTGGCGATCATGCCTTTGATGCCCGCCACGGCGGTGCCGAGGTTAACGTCCTGAACGATCAGCAGCGGCCACAGGTACTGGTTCCAGCCGTAGATAAAGGTGATCACAAACAGCGCCGCAAGGTTGGTTTTCGACAGCGGCAGCACGATGTCGCGGAAGAAGCGCATCGGGGAGGCACCGTCGATGCGCGCGGCCTCAATCAGCTCGTCCGGCAGGGTCATAAAGAACTGGCGGAACAGGAAGGTGGCGGTCGCCGAGGCCATCAGCGGCAGGGTTAAGCCCGCGTAGCTGTCCAGCATCTTCAGGTTGGCGATCACCTCCACGGTCGGGAAGATACGCACCTCCACCGGCAGCATCAGGGTGATGAAAATCATCCAGAAGAACAGGTTACGCAGCGGAAAGCGAAACCAGACGATGGCGAAGGCCGAGAGCATCGACACCGTGATTTTGCCCACCGTAATGCCGAACGCCATGATGAAGCTGTTGAGCATCATCAGCCAGAACGGCGCGCTGTTGGCGCCCACGCCCTGGGTCCAGATGGTCTTCATGTTTTCGAAGAGGTGCCCGCCCGGGATCAGCGTCATCGGCGTGTCGAACACCGCTTTGGTGTCCAGCGTGGCGGCGACAAAGGCCACGTACAGCGGGAACAGGATAACGAGGATACCCAGGATCAGCAGGGTATGGCTGAAAATCGTCAGCCCGCGACGGTTCTCAATCATTGGTAGCGTACCTTACTTTCGACATAGCGGAACTGCACTACCGTGAGGATGATGACGAGGAACATCAGCACGACGGACTGCGCGGCAGAGGCCGAGAGATCGAGTCCGGCAAACCCTTCGCGGTAGATCTTGTAGATGAGCGTGGTGGTCGCCTGCACCGGACCGCCCGCAGTGGCGGCGTCGATCACCGGGAAGGTATCGAAGAAGGCGTACACCAGGTTAACCACCAGCAGGAAGAAGCTGACCGGGGCGATCAGCGGCAGCGACAGCCTGAAGAAGCGGCGCACCGGCCCTGCGCCGTCGATGGCGGCGGCCTCAACCAGCGAACGCGGAATGGATTGCAGCGCGGCGAAGAAGAACAGGAAGTTGTAGCTGATCTGCTTCCACACCGAGGCGAACACCACGAGGAACATCGCCTGACCGCTGTTCTGGGCGTGGTTCCAGTCATAGCCGAATTCCGCCAGAAAATGGGTAATCAGCCCGCGCCCGGGGTTAAACAGGAAGATCCACAGCACGGCAGCCACGGCGGGGGCCACGGCGTAAGGCAGCAGCATCAGGGTCTGATACAGGCGGCTGCCGCGCACCACGTAATCCACCAGCGCGGCGAAAAACAGCGACGCGACAAGGCCGCTCACGGTCACCAGCGCGCTGAACCTGATCGTCGTCCAGAAGGAGTCCAGGTAATAGCTGTCGTGGAACAGCGCCGTAAAGTTGTCCAGCCCAACAAACTGGCTGGACAGCCCGAACGGATCGACGCTTTGTACCGAGTACCACAGCGCTTCGCCCGCAGGCCAGATGAAGAAGATAACGGTGATGATCAGCTGAGGCGCGACCAGCAGGTACGGCAGCCAGCGGGATCGGAACACCGGACGGGATGAGGACATGGAGATTTGATTCCTGAACAATGCCGGGTGGCAGCTGCGCCTTACCCGGCCTGGATGGGGCACATCGTAGGCCCGGTAAGCGAAGCGCCACCGGGCGTTTCAGCGATTACGATTTCGTCGACTGCTCAAAGCGGCGCAGCAGCTGATTGCCGCGCTCTACCGCAGAGTCCAGCGCCTGCTGTGGCGTTTTCTTCCCGGTCCACACGCTTTCCAGCTCTTCATCCACGATGGTGCGGATCTGCGGCATGTTGCCCAGACGCAGGCCTTTGGTGAACGGCAGCGGCGGCTTGTTCAGCATCTGACGCGTCGCGATGTCCGCGCCCGGGTTTTTGCTGTAGAAGCCCTGCTCGCGGGTCAGATCGTACGCGGCTTTGGTGATCGGCAGGTAGCCGGTCTTCTGGTGCCACTCGGCGGCATTTTCCGGCTTCGCCAGGAAGTCGAGGAACTCGGCGACGCCTTTGTAGGTGCCCTTATCTTTACCCTGCATCACCCACAGGCTCGCCCCGCCGATGATGGCGTTCTGCGGCGCGCCTTTTACGTCGGCGTCGTACGGCATCATGCCCACGCCGTAGTTGAATTTGGCGTAGTGACGGATATCCGCCAGCGAGCCGGAAGACGCGGTGGTAATGGCGCAGTCGCCGTTATAGAACTTCTCGGTGGATTCGTCTTTACGCCCGAAGTAGCTGAAGTCGCCCTTCTTGTTCAGATCCGCCAGCAGCGCGATGTGCTTCACCTGCTCCGGCTTGTTGAACTCCAGAACCGCGTCGGTGCCGTCGAAGCCGTTGTTTTTGGTGGCAACCGGCAGGCCGTGCCAGGCGCTGAAGTTCTCAATCTGGATCCAGCCCTGCCAGCCGCTGGCGTAGCCGCACTTCATGCCCGCCGCTTTCAGCTTCGCGGTGTACTCGGCCAGATCCTGCCAGGTTTTTGGCGGCTGCTCCGGATCCAGGCCCGCTTTTTTGAAGGCATCCTTGTTGTAGTACAGCACCGGCGTGGAGCTGTTAAACGGCTGGGACAGCAGGTGGCCGGTTTTGGAATCGGTGTAGTAACCGGAGACGGTCGGCACGAACTGGGATTCGTCAAAGTTGATGCCCGCGTCTTTGAACACTTCGTAGACCGGTTTGATGGCTTTCGAGGCCATCATGGTTGCGGTGCCGACTTCATACACCTGCAACAGCGCAGGCGCGTTGCCGGTACGGAAGGCGGCGATGCCCGCGCTCAGGCTCTGCTCGTAGTTGCCTTTGTACACCGGCACAATTTTGTAATCCGGGTGGGTGTCGTTGAAACGCTGCGCCAGGGAGTCAACCTCTTTACCCAACTCCCCTTCCATGGAATGCCAGAACGGAATGGTGGTCACGGCCATTGCGTTCGTCGCAAAAGCCAGACCGATTGCCAGACCCAAAGCCGTGTGTCGTAACGATGTCATTGTCATCTCTCTTATTATGCCGGATGCGCGATATCACGCGTTTTGTGCTCGCGAGGTAACATGACATGCTCGAATGACAGAAAAATAACTGTTTGTTTACAGATAAGTGACGGCCAGGCGTCAGGGGGATGATGGTTGTGTGAAGGGGTTAATATGAAAAAAGCCGGGTGGCTGCTTCGCCTTACCCGGCCTGGAGGGTATCCGTAGGCCCGGTAAGCGTAGCGCCACCGGGCACTACAGACGGCTCAGCCGCCCAAATACGCGCTCCGCACCGCTTCGTTCGCCAGCAGCGCGTCGCCGGTATCCTCGAGCACCACGCGACCATTCTCCAGCACGTAGCCGCGATCGGCGAGCTTCAGCGCCTGGTTGGCGTTCTGCTCGACGAGGAAGATGGTCATCCCCTCTTTGCGCAGTTGCTCAATGGTGTCGAAAATCTGCTGGATGATGATCGGCGCAAGACCGAGCGACGGTTCGTCCAGCAGCAGCAGGCGCGGCTGGCTCATCAGCGCGCGGCCAATCGCCAGCATCTGCTGTTCACCGCCGGACATGGTGCCCGCACGCTGGATGCGGCGTTCCCACAGGCGCGGGAAGAGTTCGTACACCCATTTGATACGGGTGTGATACTGGTCGCGGTCAGCAAAAAAGCCGCCCATCGCCAGGTTCTCTTCCACCGTCATGCGCGAGAAGACGCGGCGCCCTTCCGGGACAATCGCCACCGCTTCACGCATAATTCTGGCGGTCTGCCAGTCGGTAATGTCTTTGCCATCAAACACAATCCGCCCGCTGGTGGCGCGCGGGTCGCCGCATAGGGTGCCGAGCAGCGTGGTTTTGCCCGCGCCGTTGGCGCCAATCAGGGTGACGATTTCCCCCTGATTGATGTGCAGGCTGACGTCGTGCAGCGCCTGGATCTTGCCGTAGTGCGCATTGACCTTGTCGAACGTTAACATCGCTTTTTCCATCTTATGCCTCACCAAGGTATGCGCGGATCACGTCCGGGTTGTTGCGGATCTCTTCCGGCGTGCCGTTTGCCAGCGGCGTGCCCTGGTTTACCACGTAGATACGGTCCGAAATGCCCATCACCAGCTTCATGTCGTGCTCAATCAGCAGGATGGTGGTGTCGTGATGATCGCGCAGCTCGGCAATCAGCTCGTCCAGCTCTTTGGTCTCTTTCGGGTTGAGGCCCGCCGCCGGTTCGTCGAGCATCAGGATCTCCGGCTGGGTCACCATGCAGCGCACGATCTCCAGCCGACGCTGGTCGCCATAGGCCAGGTTGCTCGCCTGCCGGTTGGCGTGCTGGAGCAGGCCGATACGGTCGAGCCAGGTGGCGGCGCGATCGAGCGCCTCCTCCTGCGTGCGGCGGAAGGCCGGGGTTTTCAGCAGGCCGGAGAACAGGCCGGTTTTCAGCTGCTGATGCTGTGCCACCAGCAGGTTCTCAATCACCGTCATCTCGCGGAACAGCCGCACGTGCTGGAAAGTACGCACCACGCCCATGCGGGCAATCTGCTGGCCCGGCAGCCCTTCCAGGTGCTGGTCGCGCAGCATGATGGTGCCGCCCGTCGGCTTGTAGAAACCGGTCAGGCAGTTGAAGACCGTGGTTTTCCCCGCGCCGTTCGGGCCAATCAGGGAGACGATCTCTTTTTTATGCAGATCCAGGTTCACATTGTTGACCGCCAGCAGGCCGCCAAAACGCATCATCAGACCGTTAACGGATAATAATGGCTGACTCATGCCTGCTCTCCTTTCGCTTCCGCACGCTTAAGCTTCAGCTGTGGACGCGTCATCGGCAGGAGGCCCTGCGGACGCCAGATCATCATCAGCACCATCAAACCACCCAGCATCAGCATGCTGTATTCGTTAAAGTCGCGCATCAGCTCGCGGGAGACCACCAGCAGGATGGCCGCGAGGATCACGGCGAACTGCGAGCCCATCCCGCCGAGCACCACGATCGCCAGCACAAAGGCCGATTCGGCAAAGGTGAACGACTCGGGGCTGACGAAGCCCTGGCGCGCGGCGAACAGCGTGCCGGCGAAACCGGCAAACGCGGCGCTGATGGTGAACGCGGTCAGCTTGATGCGGGTCGGGTTCAGGCCCAGAGAGCGGCAGGCGATCTCATCTTCGCGCAGCGCTTCCCACGCGCGGCCCAGCGGCATGCGCAGCAGGCGGTTGATCACGAACAGGGTGATGACCACCAGCAGCAGCGCCACCAGGTAGAGCCAGATCACGCGGTCGGACGGGTCATATTTGATGCCGAAGAAGTTGCTGAAGGTATCCCAGCCGCCTTCGCGGGCGGTACGGCTGAACTCCAGGCCGAAGAAGGTCGGCTTCGGGATCTGGCTGATGCCATTCGGCCCGCCGGTCACTTCGGTGTTGTTGAGCAGCAAGATACGGACAATTTCGCCGAAGCCTAAGGTCACAATCGCCAGGTAGTCACCGCGCAGGCGCAGCACCGGGAAGCCGAGCAGGAAGCCTGCGGCGGCAGAGACCAGCCCCGCCAGCGGCAGACAGGTCCAGAAGCCGAGGCCGTAATAGTGGTTCAGCAGCGCGAATGTGTACGCGCCGATAGCGTAGAAACCGCCGTAGCCCAGCACCAGCAGGCCGGACAGCCCCACCACCACGTTCAGACCGAGGCCGAGGATCACGTAAATCATGGTCAGGGTGGCGATGTCCACCGTGCCGCGCGACACCATAAACGGCCACGCCACGGCAGCCACCAGCAGCGCCACGAGGAACAGCTTCTGCTTTACCGTGGTACCGTCGATCGCCGGCAGAACGAACTTCGGCCCGGAGACGTTTTTCAGCGTCTTCTGGAACAGCGGACGCAGCAGCTGGAACAGAAACACCACGGCGGTGCCGATAAACACCCACTGCCAGCGGATGTCGGGGGCGGTATCGACCACCAGTTTCGTGCCGTCCAGCCCTAACTGGACGCCCATAAAGACGCCCGCCAGTACGAAGAACATGGCGGCAGAGAGCAGCGCCATAGCAAAATGCATCGGTTTCATACTTTCTCTACCTCCGGACGGCCCAGAATACCGGTAGGCATCACCAGCAGAACCAGAATCAGCAGGGCAAACGACACCACGTCTTTATACTCGGTACTCAGGTACGCCGAGGAGAGCGCTTCCGCCACGCCCAGGATCAGGCCACCGATCATCGCGCCCGGAATGCTGCCGATACCGCCCAGTACCGCCGCGGTGAAGGCTTTCATCCCGGCCATAAAGCCGATGTACGGGTTAATTACGCCGTAGAACTGGCCGAGCAGAACCCCCGCCACCGCCGCCATTGCGGCGCCAATCACGAAGGTCAGGGCGATGACGCGGTCGGTGTTGATGCCGAGCAGACTCGCCATCTTCAGATCTTCCGCGCAGGCGCGGCAGGCGCGTCCCATGCGGGAGTAGCGGATGAAAACGGTCAGGGCCAGCATCGCCAGGAAGGTGACAACCCAGATAACCAGCTGCATGGTGGTGACAGAGGCAGAGAAGTTTTCGCTGGCTCCCACAATCCATTGACCGTTAAACAGGCTTGGCAGCGCCACGTCGCGCGAGCCTTCGGTCAGGCTGACGTAGTTTTGCAGGAAGATCGACATACCAATCGCGGAAATCAGCGCAATCAGGCGCTTGGAGCTGCGCACCGGCCGGTAGGCCACGCGCTCAATGCTCCAGCCGTAGGCGCTGGCGATCACAATCGCGCCGACAAACCCGGCGGCCACCAGCAGCCAGCTGCTGTCGATGCCCATCATCATCAGCGCGGCGATGATCATAAAGGAGACGTAGCTACCGATCATGTACACCTCGCCGTGGGCGAAGTTGATCATGCCGATAATGCCGTAAACCATCGTATAGCCGATGGCGATCAGCGCGTAGGTGCTTCCCAGCGTGACGCCGTTAAACATCTGCTGCAAAAAGTAGAGAAACTGCTCGGACATATGCAAACCTTTTTATACCCGCCCGGGGAGCCGGGCGGTGGGATAATTATTTGGCGACCGAGGAAGACCCGTCGGCGTGCCACTTAAAGACACCAAATTCAAATCCCTTCAGATCGCCTTTCTCATCCCAGTTCAGCGGCCCAATCACGGTGTTCGCCCCGTGTGCTTTTAAATCTTTCACCAGATCCAGCGGCTCTTTGCTGCCGGTACGGTCCATTGCCGTTGCCAGAGACTGCACGGCCGCGTAGGTGATCCAGACGTACGGACCGCTCGGATCTTTCTTCTGCGCCTTGAGCGCATCCACGATAGCTTTGTTGGCCGGATCCTGGTCATAGCGTTTTGGCATAGTGACCAGCATGCCTTCGGCAGAATCCCCCGCGATGTTGGACAGTGAGGCATTGCCCACGCCTTCTGGCCCCATAAACTGGGTTTTCAGGCCGGTGGCGCGCGCCTGGCGCAGCATCTGGCCCATTTCCGGGTAGTAGCCACCGTAGTAAACGAAGTCGATATTCTCTTTTTGCAGGCGGGCGATCAGCGCGGAGAAGTCTTTTTCACCGGCGGTAATGCCGTCGAAGAAGACGATGTTCGCGCCGCCTTTTTTCAGGCCGTCCTGCACGGAGCGCGCCAGACCTTCGCCGTACTGCTGCTTGTCATGAATGATGGCGATACGCTGTGGCTTGACGGTCTCAAGGATATATTTGGCGGCGGTCGGTCCCTGAGAAGAGTCCAGGCCGGCGGTACGCATGATGTGCTGATAGCCGCGCTGGGTCAGCTCCGGGTTGGTGGCGCCCGGGGTGATCATCAGAATGCCTTCGTCCTCGTAGATGTCGGACGCGGGCTGCGTGGAGGACGAGCAGAGGTGGCCAATGACATACTGGATGCCATCGTTAACGATTTTGTTGGCGACCGCGACGGCCTGTTTCGGATCGCAGGCGTCGTCATATTCCACGCCCACCAGCTTGTCGCCCTTGATGCCGCCCTTAGCGTTGATGTCTTTTATGGCCTGGCGCGCACCGTTGAACTCCATGTCACCCCACTGGGCAACAGGACCGGACATCGCACCCACTACCGCAACTTTAATGTCCTCCGCCATAGCGATATGCGAGATCGACAGTGCGACCATCCCCGCGATTAACGTCTTCGCGTTCCTTTTCATCTCAGAATCCCCATTCGTGAAGTGATGTTTATATTTTGTTTTATTATGGTTAAAAAGCATTCTGTACTTTTAATGAACAACGCTATTTTTACCAGTGCCTTTAAGGGTTTAGCGCGGTTTTTTTATCAAAAACCAGACTAATATCTCTATTTTTCAGGAGATTAAGGAAAGATAATATTCTGAATTCAGGCAGAGATAAACAAATAAAAGCGCGTTTTGCAGCATAAAATAACGGTACAATGCGCGGAATAAATCACTGCCCTTCAGGTTAAAATCCTGCTTATTTTTCAATCCATGTGTTTTCGAACTGCCCATGTCGCCGCTAAAAAACGAATCACCTGGCAAACGGGAATAAAAAGAGAACGCGCCTGAGCAAATAAATTGAGTACACTGGCCCTACTTTTTTTGATTTGGACAAGCAGCTAATGAAACTGACTATCGTTCGTCTGGTGACCTTTAGCGAACAGGATCATATCGACCTGGGCAAGATCTGGCCGGAATATTCCCCTTCGTCGTTGGCCGTCGATGAGAACCACCGCATTTATGCCGCGCGCTTTAACGAGCGCCTGCTGGCCGCCGTTCGCGTAACGCTGAGCGGCACGGAAGGCGCGCTGGACTCGCTCCGCGTGCGCGACGTGACCCGCCGCCGTGGGGTCGGGCAGTATTTAATTGAAGAGGTGATCCGCGAAAACCCGAGCGTGACCTCCTGGTGGATGGCCGACGTGGGCGTAGAGGATCGCGGCGTGATGGCGGCGTTTATGCAGGCGTTAGGGTTTACGGCGCAGGCGAACGGGTGGGAGAAGCGCTAAAAACTCGCGCCGCATGAAGCTTGTGCGGCGCAAGTGTGTTACAGCGGCACGCTGATCACGCTCACTGGCAGCGAGCGCAACAGCTGCCCCCAGGCACGGTGGCGGCTTTTCTCTTCACTAATATCCAGCCCGATACCGTATACCAGTTCGCCCTGCCACGTTCCCCAGACATAGCTCATCACCTGTGATGCTCCCAGCCGATGGCTATCCCACTGGGGGTGAAATTCTGCGGGCGTACCGCCGGGATGCGCTTCGCTGATACTGTCACAGGTCGCAAAAAACGCGTGAAATTGCTGGTGCAGAAACGCGTGCTCCAGCTCCTGGTTACTGGCGTCCGCCAGCGTCTGTATGTGCTGCTGAAAGCGAATAAGCAGCGGGCGCGGCGGGCGAATGCCGTAGTAATAATCCAGCAGGTAGCCTAGTCCTCCTTTGCCCGACTGACCATTGATGCGGATGATCCCTTCGTAGCTACGGCCAATATCGTGCGGGTCGAGGGGTAAATAGGGCACATCCCAACGGGTGCGGTATTTTTGCAGCTCCATTGATTTGCGGATCGCATCCTGATGCGAACCGGAAAAGGCGGTGAATACCAGGCTTCCGGCGTAGGGATGGCGCGGCGGCACCGTCATTCCCGTCGCCGACTCATAGACATTCACCACCTGCGGAAGCCGGCTGAAATCAATCAGCGGATCGACGCCCTGCACCAACAGGTTTAACCCCAGCGTGACCAGATCGACATTGCCGGTACGTTCGCCGTTGCCAAACAGTGTGCCTTCTACACGTTCAGCGCCCGCAAGCAACGCCATTTCCGCTGCCGCCACCGCGCAACCGCGATCGTTATGAGGATGCACGCAAAGCGTCACCTTCTGGCGGTGGCGAAGCTTACCTGAGATCCATTCAATCTGGTCGGCATAGACGTTTGGCGAAGCCAGCTCGACGGTTGCAGGCAGGTTGATGATCACCTCCCGCCCCGTCTTCCCCACCCACAGGTCGATAACCGCGTTGCAAATCTCCAGCGCAAAATCCATCTCGGTGGCTGTAAAACTCTCCGGGGAGTACTCCAGCACCCAATTTTGCTCCACCTTTGCCATCTCCTCCAGCAGCCAGCGCACGCCCTGTAGCGCCAGTTCGATCACCCCAGCGCGGCTGAGATTAAAGACCTGCTCGCGCTGCTGTAACGACGTAGAGTTATAGAGATGCACCACCGCCTCTTTTACCCCACTCAGGGCGGCAACGGTGTCGGCGATAAGGTTTTCTCGCGCCTGCGTCAGCACCTGGATGCGTACGTCATCGGGGATCAACCCGTCGTCTATCAGGGTTCGTACAAACTGGTAGTCGGTTTCCGAGGCGGCGGGAAAACCTACTTCAATCTCTTTGTAGCCCATCGCTACCAACTGCTGATAAAGTGCCCGCTTTTGCTGAGGGTTCATTGGCTCCGGCAGCGCCTGGTTGCCGTCGCGCAGATCAACGCTACACCAGCGTGGTGCGTGGAGCAGCGCGCGTGTCGGCCACTGGCGGTTCGGCAGTTCAGGCTGCGGCATCGGGCAATATTTACCACCGGTCACATGCGCGCTCATGCTGCGTTCTCCTGCTTTTTCTCCACTTTCGGGAAAAACCAGAGCGCAATAACCGCACACGCCGCTGAGGCGAGCCAGACGCTGCTCCAGCTAAAGTGCGTTTGCATCCAAGGGATAGCGATCGGAGTGATAAACATCACCACGAACACGCTGGTGTTGCCCATTGCCAGCGCTGTTCCGGCGCGTTTTGCCCCCGCCATTGACGCCAGCTCGGTATAGGCCACGCCATGCCAGGCTGAGACCACCACGCCGGAGAGGATAAATAGCGCCGCCAGTAAGGCAAGGGTTGCTCCCTGATGCGGCAGAGTCGGCCAGATGCCTACCAGCACGCTCAGCAGCACAAAAGCCAGAATGCTTATCAGCGTGCAGCTTTTGAGATAACGCTTACGGTTTTTATTTTTGTCCGTCCAGCGTCCGCTCCAGATACGCGACACCATCGCCCCAACCTGGATAACCGCCAGGCACACGGACACTACGGCCACGTCGATATGGGCGAAGTCGTGCAGGAAGACCGATCCGAAAGTGAGCAGCGCGAACTGCGGCCCGCAGAGAATGCCGATTGCCAGCACGATTTTCCAGATGGCAGGATCGTACAGCGGCCCTTTGCCCGGTACGGCAGACGCAGTAGCGGCCTGAGCCGTATTGCCCCCGACGCGATCCGGCTCGTGCAACCACAGCCAGGCATAAAAACCCACCACGGCGCACAGCAGCGCAGAGACGATAAACATCGTTACAAACCCCCATGTAGCCGCCAGCCAGGGGAGAAGTAACGCGCCAATCCCATAGCCCATCGGTACCGCGGTCTGACGGATACTCATCGCCAGACCGCGCTCCCCCTCCTGAAACCAGGCCATGATCGCCCTGCCGCTGGAGCCGTTTACGCTGCTGCCAAGCAGTCCGATAAACAACACTCCGGTAATAAGCAGGCCGTATGCGGGAATAAAACCGTTATGCGGCGCGGCAAAGGCCGCCATCAGCAGCAACATCGCGCCGGTACTTAACAAGCCGGTCAGCAGGATCGGGCGGTCGCCCCAGCGGTCGGTCAAAAGCCCCCAGGGCAGCTCGCTAATCGCGATCCCCAATCCCAGCATCCCAAGCACGAACCCCAGCTCGGCATTGCTGATGTTGTAATCGGCACGCATAAAGACCGCCGTCGCCGGCAAGCCTCCTACCACCATTGAGAAACAGGCGTTGGCCGCTACGCCAATACCCAACACTTTCCAGCGGTGGCGCGCGCCGCGCAGCAGAGTCGTTGCAACTTCTGTCATCAGAGGGCCTCCTGAGTGGCATTAAACGTCCGGCGAGCCGGGAAAAGATCGGCGGTTTTTCGCCGTTCAGCGGTACTGCCAATCACCTCCAGAGCCGCCAGATGTTTCACGTTATTCACCGCCGCAACGGCATCTTCCAGCACTACGACGTGAAAACCGCGATCGTGGGCGCTCATCGCCGTCGCCAGCACCACAAACTCGGTAGAAACACCGGCCAGCACCAGCGTGTCCACGCCCATGCTTCGCAGCGTCAATTCAAGGCTGGTCTGGTAAAACGGATCAACCCGATGCTTGCGGACAATGCTCTCCTCCGGCAGCGGTGCCAGCGCTTCGACGATATCCGTCGACCAGGTGTCAAAACGCAACAGCCGGTTGCGACGTGCGATATCAAAAACCTCGGAGCCGGTTGGGCATTCAACGTAGTTTTCAGAAAAACCAACTACCACATGCACCACCGGAGTATGAGCGGCACGCGCCCCTGCCAGCGCCTGAGCAGCCTGTTTAATCACCCCTTTTTCCCGCACCTGCTGGTAGTAACCCATCTGCGCGTATACGCCATCGGGATGGACTATCTCATTGAGAAAATCCAACATCAGTAACGCCATTTTTTTCATCGTCTTTATTCCTGCTTAAGATCGGCAGCGGGTAGCGCCGTTAAGATGTGTTCTGCAATGGCATCCGCATCGCAGATAAAATCAGTCCAATAGCCCGGGCGGCTGCTGCCAGCGGACATAAACCAGCGCGTGTGTTCGCTGGGAATACCAATAACGTAAAGCTGGGGAACCGCCTTCCCCTGCTGGTTAAGGGGATGATATGGCGCGCGGGTAACCGCCACGCCGCCGGTCTGAAAGCGGGTATCGGCATCTTCCACGGTGAAGTTTTGCCAGAGACCACGCTGGCGCAGCGCCTGAGTCAGCGGCGATAGATCCCGCGTCAGATCCTGCCCCGGCACCCTGGCGTCCAGCAGCGTCTCTACGCGCCACACGGCCCCTTCCACCTGTGGGGAAGAGAGCTCAAAAGCAGCGCTTTCCACGCCGCAGGTGATCTGCATACGCGGCCCGACGACCGTCAGAATGCCGGCGTCAATCAGAGCGAGCATTTGTCGGGTTCGGTAGCGCGGCGGCCCGGCGGAAAGCAGCGCACTCACCGGGGAGTAGCGGGAGAGAAACGCATCGCGAAACGAGGCCGGAGCCAGACCGCCGAAATCCACCACTCTGCGCACCAGCCCGCGAGTATCGCGCAGCGTATCCAGCGCTGCCTTAAGCGGGTTATCCACGTTACCTCCCTCCGCGTGTTCACTATCGCGAACCAGCTCTTCGCGCAGCGCGGCGTGGAAATGGCTCGCGGAGATGAACCGGCGCTCACGAAAGGGATCGCCGAGCTGATAAAAATCCAGTGCAGGCACATCGGTGAGGCCAAAGCGCGCGGCGATGTCCGGCAGGCTATCAAACGCCTCAACCTCCAGCGCCTGCGCGCAGGCACGAAATTCCAGCTCAGCGGAAAGGCCAAAACGCTGGCGCAGCGTGGTGGCGTACCAGGTCAGGTTGACCTCTGCCATCAGCAGCGGCAGCACGTCGCGATCAAAATCGAGTTGTCCGCGGGCGGCCAGGGCCTCGGCACGCTCCTGGGTAAAAAGCACGCTTTGATAGCGGAAGTTAGGGGCCTTCTGGTTACGCCCACGGCCGGGGATGGGCAGACTACTGCGTGAACCGGCCACCAGACGCGGCTCGCGCCCGGAGGGTTGATAGCGCAGTGAGCCATCGGCCTGCTCAATAAACTGGCCGCCGCGCCCGGTGGTTAACGCCGCCATGACATCCAGAAACGACAGCCCCAGTCCTAAAATGCCGACGGCGCTGCCGGGGGCGATCTCCTCCAGCGGCATATCGGCGGCTGAATCGCCAGGCACCCAGCGCAGCGACGGATGAGTGTCTGCATAGGCCTGCCAGCGCTGCTCCTGTTCGCTCAGGCTGTTACGGGGATGGCCGCTGGCAATAACCACGCGGTCTACCGTGAGGGTTTCACCATCGCGAAATAACAGCACCGCCCGGCTATTATTCAACGGCACTATGTCTGTTACCTCCGCCTGTCGAGGGCAAAAGCGCTGCGCCGGGCTAAACGAGGCTTTGATGCAGTTCAGAACGAAGTGCATATATTCGCCATACAGCGCACGCGGCGCCCAGGCATTCTCGCCAGGGAAGTCGTCCCGCGTGGCACGCCACCAGGCGGCGAGCGAAGGGCCGCAGCCTGGACGAGCCGTTGCCACGTCGCCTTCGCCGGAAAAGGCGGAGACTTCTTCCGCTACGGTATTCATGACGAAAGCGGCATCCTGTTCCTGGCGCCAGATACGGCCCGTTCCGGGGTGCTGTTTATCGATATAGTGGATTTCCACCCCGGCGTCCGGCTGGTCCTGTAAACGCGCGGCGAGGCGTTCAAGTACCGAAAGCGCCCGAGGGCCATTGCCAATAATGGCGATTCGAAGCGCTTCGCTCATGACGCCACCTGCTTTAGCGGATACGGGCAGTCAGCGAGCGCCTGGCTGATGCTATCCAGCGCGGCGATAAGCGTGTCAGTCGCCCCGGCAAACGACAGGCGAATCGCGCTGGATTCCTCCTTGCCAAATGCGGTACCCGGCGTGACGGCAACATGGGCGTGAGTCAGCAGCCAGTGTGTTACAGCCCGGGCGTCCCCCATACCCAGGCCGCTGATGTCGGCGTAAACATACAGTCCTCCCTCCGGCGCCCGGCAGGCGATCCCCGGAATGGCGTTTAGCCGGTTTACCACCAGATCCCTGCGCTGACGGTAGTGCGCCACCATATCCAGCATCGGCTGACGGTCACCAATCAGCGCGGCCAACCCGCCCTGCTGCACGAAGGAGCCGGCGCATCCCACGCTGTGCTGCTGAACTTTAAGAATTTCATTGAGCAGAGTTTCCGGCGCGCTGAGGTAGCCGAGCCGCCAGCCGGTCATCGCCCAGGCTTTGGAGAAACCGCTGATAGTGACGGTACGCTCAAACATGCCGGGTTCCGCCGCGAGGCTACGATGGCGTCCCGGCAGATAGCGGATATGTTCGTAAATTTCATCCATCACCACGAACAGGTCATGCTTCTGCGCGACCTGGCAGACCGCGTCGATCTCCTCTGTTGTTAACACCCGCCCGGTGGGGTTGTTCGGGTTATTAAGCAACAGCACGCGGGTTTTCGCGGTGATGCAACTTTCTAGCGCCTGACGGGTGAGGAAGAACTGATTCTCTTTTGCCAGCGGCAGGGTCACCGGCTTCGCCCCGGCCATTTCCGCCATCGCGATATAGCTCACCCAGCAGGGGGTGGGGATCACGATTTCATCGCCAGGATTCAGCAGCGTCATCAGCGTAATAAACAGCGCGTGTTTCGCCGAAGGCGTCACAATAATATTTTTATTCCACTGAACCGGCAGCTGGTTTTCTTCAAAGAGCTGGCTGGCGATGGCTTTTAATAATCCAGGCGTACCTTTACTGGCGGTGTAATGGGTCATGCCATTTTTCATCGCCGTTATAGTGTAATTAGTAATATGATTTGGCGTGGCAAAATCAGGCTCGCCGCCGCCTAAATCATAAATAACTTTCCCTTCCGCCTGCATGGTTTTAACTTTATCGAGAATGGCATAGGTTTCTGATAAACCTATACGCTTTACGCGATCGGCGACGTTTCTCATCGTGCATGTTCCGTTAAATAAAGAAATAAATTTTGCGAAGCGGACTAATCTTCAACCCGGCCAAAAATACCGTTATGCCAGTGTTCCTGATATTTCTCGGCAGTTTGCCGATCGCGGAATGCATAGGTTTTTAATAGCCAGCGGCGCGCGGCATTCTCTTTATCCTTAATTTCAATTTTTTCCCGGTTGTGCAATCCATCCTGGTTGGCGAAGGTTAAAAGGTCGCCCTGCAAAATCCGGTGGCGCTGTTTATCCGCTTTGGTCATCGCCTGCATAAAAGCAATCAGGGCGTCTTTTGCCTCATTGGGCGCCTCTGGCGCAACGTGAGTCAACGTATCCAGGTAACGAATGCTATGGTGATTTTTCAAAATGGCGTGATCCGGCGAGCTCACCTGACGGCGGTTGGTTTCACGGGAGTAAACGTCAAACTGGGTGCGATACCACGGCTGGCGAAGCGCCGCCTGCTGGTCGTCCGTCAGGTGCGCCAGAATGGCTTTGCCGTCAATATAGCCGGTAAAAATCAGCTCCTCGTCCGGGCTGCGTAGACCCAAAAGCGTGACGAAATCAGCGCGTACCGCGTGAGCGGTACGGTCGTTATGGTAGACCAGTTCACTATCGCTAAAACCCGTTAATTGCCCGCTGTATTTGCGAATAGCAATAACATCGGTAAAGAAATCTCCATTATTACGGCTGCCGTAGGCTAATAACGGTGTATCGGTTAGTAGCGAAAAACATTCCAGTAGCACCTCACCGACAAATGTTTTTTTCTTTTTATATTTATCGCTAATGGGATTTTCCGGATCCAACTCCGGCAAGTCGATATCCCGTGGGCAATTGCGTAATACATGAATATCACTTACGCCCGACTCGCGTTCATTTTTAATTGCGGTACAAATATCGACAAAAAAGCCTGGCACGCCTCTAAAATAACAAACCTCAGCAACCGCAAGCTTAAATGCCTGATAATCCGTATAAGGATTAACAACAATTTGCTGGAAGAAGCGGGTTAATTCTTTGTTTTCTTCATCCGAAAAATGATAAAACGGTTTCATGATGTCTTGCACCCTGTTAATGAGCTGATTGTAAGTAAGTAGAATTAACGGTACTGACGTTTTAAATCATTAAATGAGGTTATTTCACCCTTTATTGCGCTGGCGACCACCGTCGAAGGGCTGCCTAGCCAGACTTTCCCCGGACCTGAGCGGCCAGGAAAATTTCGATTAATGGCGCTGATAGTGACCTGTCCAGCATCCACCGACGATCCGGGGCCGCAGTTTGCGCAGGCACCGCAGGCAGGTTTGAGCAGTATCGCCCCAGCCTGATGGAACGTCTCCAGATACCCTTGCTCGCGACAGTAGTCGTAGACATCCATGGTGCCAAACTGTAGGTAGAGCGTCACATCTGGCGGCAGTTGTTTACCCCTGGATAAAGCCCAATCCAGCACCGCATGATATTCATCAAAATCATCCCGCTTGCCCGCAGTACATGAACCGCCGTAGGCAATATCAATTTTAACCGGCTCGCTCAAAGACGACAGCGCCAGCCCATTACCCGGATCGCCCGGCAGTGCAATCATTGGCGCAAGATCGATGCAGTCAATCACCATTGTTGAGGCGTAATGCGCGCCCTCATCGCTACGCATCCACGCTTCAATGGTGAAATCGATTCCGCGACGGGCCTTCAGGAAGGCAACAGTCTGCGCATCGGGCGCCACCAGTCCTGAAACGCCACCCAACTCTGCCACCATATTGGTGAGCGTGGCGCGTTCGTCCACCGATAATCCTTCGACGGCCTCACCACAAAATTCAAAGATTTTGCCAATACCACCTCCCTGACGGATCCACTCCGTTGCCAGCAGGTGCAGTACCATATCTTTCGCGCCAGTGCCTTCCGGCAGCGTACCGGTGAACACTACTTTCACCGTTTCCGGCGGCGTCATACGAAAAGCGCCGGTAACCATGCTGCCTGCCATATCGGTGCTGCCGACGCCCACAGCCAAACAGCCCAGCGCACCACAGTGTGGGGTGTGGGAATCGGTGCCGATGATAAGCTGCCCAGGCAGGGCGTGGCGCTCCGCCATCAGCGCATGGGAGATACCTTCTGCACCCTCGCCGTCCGGGTTGTATCGGTGTGCCGTCAATCCCCACGTTTGGGTAAACGCCCGGTGAGCCGCCAGCAGGTGTTCCAGGTCGCCGGTAAGCTGCCCGTCAATATGCACTTTGCTTTGATGCATGTACGGCAGGTGATCTTCAAAGGTGATGATCGAATCCGGCTGCCACAGGGTCAGCTCGCGGCCAAAAGTCCGTTTCAGCATATGGCCACACATGGCGGTGTAATACTCATGGATAAAGCGCCAGTCCGGGCGCAGCAGTAGCGCGGTGCCGGGGAAATCGCCCTGCTCCAGACGATGGCGGGCAATGATTTTCTCCCCCAGCGTCATCGGTTTCGGCTCGCTCGTGGCGGCTAAAGGCGGCAGACCGCTTTTCTCCATCTGTCCTTTCCACCAGGCCAGCAGCCCGCCGGACTGGATAACGCGTCGGGCGCTCTCTTCCCGGTCAGCAACAATCTCTTCAAGGGTGAGCGCTTCTCCGCGCGCCAGTTTGTCCACCAGCGCCATGTTAGTGGAGGTGAGCAAACCTATGTTATCGGCGTTTTGCCGGTAGATACGTTCAAAACTTTCGGCGATGACCAGCTGTACGCCGGCTGCCTTCTCCGCAACCGGGCTATGCTCGCGGGATGAGCCTTTACCGTAGCGCAGTCCGCCAACCACGACGTTTATCCCTGCCTCAACGATGGCATTTTTTCCTATCGGATTTTCAGCGCCGCACTTCAGGCCCGTCCAGGCGAATGCTCCCAGTCGTTCGTCGTAGTAGGCTAGCGCCGGGATAGGGGTGATTTCATCGGTGGAAATGTTATCGCGCAGCGGCCTGGCCTGCGCCAGCGAAAGAGATTCGCCACGAAGCTGAGCCGTAATTTTGTTCGGGTCTGCCGCCAGGAATAATATTCTGGCCTGAGTTAGCATCAGTTTCATGCGGCGACATCCGTAAGAGCGGCTTCAACGCGGCCGCCCCAGACTGCATAGATGAGCGCGCCCTGCGGCGTTCGCCAGGCGTGCTCGCTGCCTGGTGCGTAGCAGATTAGCTCACCGGGGTGGTAAACACCGTTATCGTCTTCAAAGGTGCCATCCAGAATCAGAAACGTTTCATGCCCCGTATGGAGATGAGATTTTGCAGATGCCCCCGGCGCGCAATGCACTAGCGCGATGCGCTGCCCTGAATCATCCTGAAAAAGTTCGAAAATGCGCGCATCCTTGCGACCAAGCGTGCTGTGGGCTTCCCAGGCGACGCTATCTATATTCTTCAACACCGAAAACAAATTCAGGGTAACGGGCAGACCGTTATTCATTCTCTCTTCTCCCAAAAGCCAGGCGGTATTTATTTGAGCATTGCGATCACTCCAGCAATAGCTTGTTTGTAATACGCTTCGGACTGGGTTGCCCTGGCGATAACAAACGCCCCCTGCATGACTGAAATGAGCGTTAATGCCGTTTGTTTTACATCCAGATCGGCAGAAAATTCACCGGAGGTTTTTCCCTCTTCCAGCACTTTTTCCAGCTCGCCGATCAGCCATTCAAAATTGTTCGCAATGGGTTCACGTAGCGTGTCGTCGCGAATCACTTCGCTATCCTGCGCTAATCCGCCCATCCTGCACCCAGCCAGTACTTCACGTTCACGCAGCAGATAGTCCTTAATTCGCTCACGTGCATTTTTCTCAGCATGCAAAATGGTGGAAATCTCTTTTTGTAGCTCCTCGGCGTTAAGCAGGATCGTCTGTCGGGCCAGATCCGCCTTGCCTTTGAAGTGGTGATACATGCTTCCTTGCCCAACGCCAGAAACCTGTTGTATCTCTTTCGGGCTAGTGTTGGAGTAACCACGGGTCCATAAAAGTTCCTGCATGGTTTTAATCAGTGCGTCTTTGGTTTTCATTTTTGTACCTATTAGTATGTAAAATGGCAATCACTAAATTAGCAAAAAGTTGTTAATATCGACCCTCTCAAATGTTACAGATGTTAATTTTATGTATATGCAATATTCCGATATAAAAATTCCATCACCCCTTTTTACTCTGCAATAACCACAATAAATGTAGTAAATTCGTTGGGTTACGCTAAAAGTGCATAAGAAAAGCACAGACGAGGCGGTAGTAAAAGCCCTGAAACATGTTGTTTGATCAATATCACCTTCTGGTTTGCCCGATTGTTCTTAATCATCAGGCAAAAGCATAGTGCGATGGCGCTAAATAATATTGTAGTGATAGTAAACAAAACCGGAGGCGGGAAAGAAAAAAGCGAGGAGAGGAGAGACGGCGAGCGGTAAATCCCGCCCGCCGCAGGAAAATTATTTGGCGTCAGTTGCCGTTCCGTTAGCATGCCAGTCAAACACGCCGAACTCAAAGCCCTTCAGGTCGCCCTTCTCATCCCAGGAGAGCGGCCCCATCACGGTTTCTACCGAATTCGCTTTCAGCCAGGTGGCAATCTCCGTCGGATCGGCTGACTGGTTCAGGCCCGCTTGCAGAGACTGCAACGCTGCGTAGGTGGTCCACACGAACGCACCGCTTGGATCCTGTTTCTTCGCCTTGATGGCATCCACCACTGGTTTGTTCGCAGGTACCTGATCGTAGTTCTTCGGCTTGGTCACCAGCAGGCCTTCGGCAGATTCACCTGCGATGTTAGACAGGGAAACGTTCGCCACGCCTTCTGGCCCCATGAACTGAGTCTTCAGACCCGCCGCACGCGCCTGACGCAGGATCTGCCCCATTTCCGGGTGATAGCCGCCGTAGTAAACGAAGTCGATATTCTCTTTCTTCAGACGCGCCACCAGGGTAGAGAAATCTTTCTCGCCGGCGGTGATACCGTCAAAGAACACCACGTTGGCGTTCGCTTTTTTCAGGTTGTCCTGCACCGCGCGCGCCAGGCCTTCACCGTACTGCTGTTTATCATGAACAATCGCGATGCGCTGCGGCTTCACTTTCTCCACGATGTACTTCGCGGCGGTTGGGCCCTGATCGGAGTCCAGACCGGTGGTGCGCAGGATCAGCTTATAGCCGCGCGCAGTCAGCTCGGGTGCCGTCGCTGCCGGGGTGATCATCAGAATGCCTTCGTCTTCGTAGATATCAGACGCAGGCTGCGTGGAGGAGGAGCACAGGTGACCGATAACGTATTTGATGCCGTCGTTCACCACTTTGTTCGCCACCGCGACCGCCTGTTTCGGGTCACAGGCATCGTCATATTTTACGATTTGCAGCTTTTCGCCCTTGATACCGCCCTTAGCATTAATGTCTGCAACCGCCTGTTCTGCGCCCGTAAATTCCTGGTCGCCGTACTGTGCTACCGGGCCGGACATCGCGCCCACCACGGCCACTTTAATATCGGCCTGCGCCATGGTGCTGAATGCCAACGCGATACATCCTGCCAGTAACGCTTTACCCTTCATATTCATCCTGAGATTCCCCATTATTATGGTTATAACGATTGTTGTGATGTTGTTGTGTAGCGCTTTATTTCAGTTATAGGCCTGCTGGTCGCGCTTTTTCAGCATACTCTGCTAAAACATACCCCATTTTTATGATTTTGGAATAGCTAATTTGAAATGAAAATATGATAGGCCCGACCGTTATTTCAGCCGGGCGTTTGGCTTTATCGTGTCAGCGAGGCGGAAATAATATCCAGCGCTTTACGGAACTGTGCTTCGGGGATGGTGAGCGGATAGAGAAAACGGATCACGTTGCCGTAAACGCCGCAGCTCAGGAGCAACAGCCCTTCGTTCAGCGCGCGCTCCTGAACCTGGCGGGTAAATTCCGGCGACGGCTGCCCGGTTTGCGGATCGGTAAATTCTACCGCCACCATTGAGCCCTGCGCGCGGATATCGGCGATATAAGAACAGCCATCCTTCGCTTTATTCAGCACCTCGACCAGATGATGGCCGAGATGAGACGCGCGCGTGCAGAGGTTGTCTTCGTCAATCACGTCCAGCACCGCATGGGCCGCGGCGATCGCCAGCGGGTTGCCCGCGTAGGTGCCGCCCAGCCCGCCAGGCGCAGGCGCATCCATCACCTCGGCACGGCCCGATACCGCTGAGAGCGGCATCCCGCCCGCCAGGCTTTTCGCCATGGTGATGAGGTCCGGCTTCACGCAATGGTTTTCCATGGAGAACAGCTTGCCGGTGCGGGCGAAGCCGGTTTGTACTTCATCGGCAATCAGCAAAATACCGTGCGTGTCGCACAGGGCACGCAGCGCCTGCATGAAATCAGCGGGCGCGACGTTGAACCCGCCTTCCCCCTGAACCGGTTCAATAATGATGGCCGCCACCTGATCGGGCGCGATGTCGGCTTTGAAAATGCGCTCCAGGCTTTTTAGCGCTTCGGCGGTACTGACCCCGTGCAGGTCGTTGGGGAATTGCGCGTGGTAGACCGAGCCGGGGAACGGGCCGAAGCCGAGCTTATAGGGCGCCACTTTGCCGGTCAGCGCCATGGTCATAAAGGTACGGCCATGGAACGCGCCGCCGAAAGTGATGAGGCCGGGACGTCTGGTATACGCGCGGGCAATTTTCACCGCGTTTTCGACCGCTTCTGCACCGGTTGAGAAAAAGGCGGTTTTGGCCGGCCCCTCTATCGGCACGCGCTGGTTGATGCGCTCGGCAAGCGCCACATAGCCTTCGTAGGGGACGATTTGATAAGCGGTATGGGTAAAGGCGTGAAGCTGTTTTTCGATGGCAGCGATAACTTTTGGATGGCGATGGCCGGTATTCAGCACGGCGATCCCGGCGGCAAAATCAATATACTCGTTACCTTCCACGTCCCACACCGTGGCGTTTTCGGCTTTATCGGCATAGAAGTGACACATGACGCCGATACCGCGCGGCGTTGCCTGGATACGTCGGTCATTCAGTTCGTTATTTTTCACCCTGACCCCCTGAGAATGTCGCCTGCTTAGCGCATCAGTAAGTGTTTGCCAGGGGGGAGAAATTCGCCAGAGCGGGCGCTAAAAAAACAGAACCCCCGAATTTGCATTCGAGGGTTATCGGGGACTTCGCCTGAATTACGCTTCGATAGCGGCGCGAAGTTTTTTCATGGCGTTCTTCTCAAGCTGACGCACACGTTCAGCGGAGACGCCGTAGCGGTCGGCCAGCTCCTGCAAGGTGGACTTGTTATCTTCGTCCAGCCAGCGGGCACGGATGATATCCTGGCTACGCTCGTCGAGGCCTTCCATCGCGAAGGTCAGCTTGTTTGCCGCCTGGTCTTCCCAGTTATCCTCTTCAATGCCATCAGCAAAGTTAGAGGTTTTATCCTGAAGATACAGGACCGGGGCCATCGGCTGGCTGTCGGACGCATCGTCGTCGGCAGACATATCAAACGTCATGTCCTGCGCGGCCATACGGGATTCCATCTCGCGGACGTCTTTGCTGGAAACGCCCAGTTCGCGCGCGACCATTTCCACTTCATCCTGATTAAACCAGCCCAGACGCTGCTTGGTTTTACGCAGGTTGAAGAACAGTTTGCGCTGCGCTTTCGTCGTGGCGACCTTCACAATACGCCAGTTACGCAGAACGTATTCGTGAATTTCCGCTTTGATCCAGTGCACGGCGAAGGAGACCAGTCGCACACCCACTTCCGGGTTAAAGCGACGCACCGCTTTCATCAGGCCAATGTTACCTTCCTGAATCAAGTCCGCCTGCGGCAGGCCGTAGCCCGCGTAATTACGAGCAACGTGAACAACAAAGCGCAGGTGAGACAGGATCAGCGTTTTAGCTGCTTCCAGATCGCCCTGGTAATGCAGCTTTTCAGCAAGCTCCTTTTCTTCCTCAGCCGTTAACATCGGCCAGGTGTTCGCAGCCCGGATGTAAGATTCCAGGTTACCAACAGGGGCTAAAGCTAAAGTTTGCATTTCTTTGGTCATTCATTCCTCTCAATGTTTCTTCTGGTCCAGGTTGTCCCCGTCAGGCAACAACCATGCCAAAGCGTTTGAGCAACGAGATTAGCATTCACTCTTTTATCAGACAGTGATTTTATCCACAAGTTCCAGGTGCAACCGTGAATAAATTACGCACAAAATGTGACATGAAGATGATTACAGGGGAAGAGACGACAGGGACGCTTTCCCTGCAAGCGAACATCTCGGTGCAGGGAAAGATTATATCACGCTTTTATTAGTCGGGAGTAAAGTGGCGTAAATGTTGAACCGTTGCCAGCCATGCCGCTATCCAGCCGATCATGGAGCAGACCAGCAGCAAAAGCAGGCACTCATCGAAGCCTAAGCCACTGATATCAAACTTCGTTCCGAAAACCTGCGCCACTTCGGTGACGGCAGACGAAAGCCGCATCACCAAAATTTCTGACAATATCAGTGAAAGAAATGCGCCGGAAAAACCGAGCAGCGCGCCACCGTAAAGGAACGGACGCAGGATGAAACCATCCGTTGCACCAATCAGCTTCTGCACGTTGATGGTATCGCGACGGGCGAAGATGCTCAGGCGAACGCTGTTACCGATGACGAGGAAGACCGCCGCAACCATCAGCACGCCAATCATCGCCGACACGCGTCCTACCAGCCCGGTCAGGGCGGCAAGACGGGCAAACCAGCTGTCGTCCATGCGCACTTCATCAATCCCGTTGATGCGGGTAATGCGGTCGCGCAGGGTGTTGAGCGAATCCGTGCCCTGGAAATCCAGCTTCGGGATCACCACCGCCACGGCGGGCAGCGGGTTCTCTTCGAGCATATCCAGCGCCCCGCCGAACCCGGACCAGTTGCGGAACTCGCCCAGTGCTTCATCGCGGGAGAGATAGTTCACCTTCTCCACGCCCTGTTCGGCCTGAATCTGCCCGACCACCTGCGCCGCCGCGTTATCGTCGAGCGCTTTATCCAGATAAACGGTGATCTGCGGCGACGGATAATACTGGGACGCCGCCTGGTTAACGTTTTTGTAAACCATGTAGCAGACACTCGGCAGCGTCAGGGAGATGGCAATCACCATCACCGTCAGGAACGTCGCCAGCGGTTTGCTTTTCAGATCCTGCAACGCGCCCTGGAAGGCGTAGCGCACCTGTTCGTTAAAGACGTTGGTTTTGCGGGAGTTCGGCTTCGGTGTCGCTTTGGCACGCTTAGGCGCAGGGCGATTGCCGTCCCCGCCGCCCTGAGGCTTGCGGAAACGGTCAAACCGGTTGCTGAACTGCCGAATCTGGTTCATTGCATCACGCTTATTCACCGTGGCCTCCGTGCAAATGCCCGTCGCTCAGGGTCAGCATGCGGTACGAACGGCGGGAGATCAGCCCCATATCGTGCGTCGCCATCAGTACCGTTACCCCCACGCGGTTAAATTCCTCAAACAGACGCAGGATGCCTTCGGAGAGGGCATCGTCCAGGTTACCGGTCGGTTCATCCGCCAGCAAAACGGCTGGCTTGTTCACCACCGCACGGGCAATGCCCACGCGCTGCTGCTCACCGCCGGACAGCTGGATAGGGAAGTTCTTCGCTTTGTCCAGCAGCCCGACCTTATCCAGCGCCGCGGAGACGCGACGGCGGATATCATCGTAACTGGCGCCGGCAATAATCAGCGGGATCGCGACGTTATCGAAAACCGTGCGATCCATCAGCAGGTGGTGATCCTGGAAAATCATGCCGATCTGACGACGCAGAAACGGCACTTCACGGTTCTTAAGACGGCTAATGTCATGGCCGCTGAACCAGATTTTCCCGGCGCTTGGCCGCTCGATCCCACAGATCAGCTTGAGCAGAGTACTTTTCCCCGCGCCGGAATGGCCGGTCAGGAATGCCATCTCGCCTGGCTGGAGGTGAAATGTCACCCCCTGTAGCGCTTGTCTCCCACCGAGATAGGCCTTGCTGACGTGTTCAAAGCGAATCATTGTTAGTCCTCTCGGGCAAAAAGTGCCTCAATAAAGTCGTCCGCTTTAAACGGACGTAAATCCTCAATACGCTCGCCCACACCGATGTAACGGATAGGAATGCCGAACTGGTCGGCCACAGAGAAGATCACCCCGCCTTTCGCAGTGCCGTCCAGCTTGGTCAGCGTGATCCCGGTCAGTCCTACCGCTTCATGGAACAGCTTCGCCTGGCTAATGGCGTTCTGTCCGGTGCTGGCGTCGATAGTCAGCATAATTTCATGCGGTGCCTCTTCGTCCAGCTTCTTCATGACGCGAACGATTTTCTTCAGTTCTTCCATCAGGTGCGATTTGTTCTGCAAACGCCCTGCGGTATCCGCAATCAGCACGTCCACGTTACGCGACTTCGCCGCCTGGATGGCATCGAAAATCACGGACGCAGAATCCGCGCCGGTGTGCTGGGCAATCACCGGAATGTTATTGCGCTGGCCCCACACCTGGAGCTGCTCCACCGCTGCCGCACGGAAGGTATCGCCCGCCGCCAGCATCACCGATTTGCCCTGCTGCTCAAACTGGCGCGCCAGCTTGCCGATGGTGGTGGTTTTACCCACGCCGTTGACGCCAACCATCAGAATAACAAAGGGCATTTTGCCTTCAATATTAAGCGGTTCGTCAACTTTTGCGAGAATTTCGCCCATCTCGTCTTTCAGCAGGCCGTACAGCGCCTCGGCGTCACGCAGCTGCTTGCGGCTCGCCCCTTCGGTCAGGTTGGTGATGATCTTCCGGGTGGTTTCCACGCCCACGTCCGCGATCAGCAGCTGTTCTTCCAGCTCCTCAAACAGATCGTCGTCGATTTTTTTGCCGCGGAACAGACTGATAAATCCGGAACCTAAGTTTTCTTTGGTTTTTAACAGGCTGCGTTTCAGGCGCGCGAAGAAACCTTCTTTGGTTGGTTTTTCCTGCTCCTGAGCGATCTCGTCTTCGGCCTGCTCTTCTACCGGCACAACAATGACCGCTTCTTCAGCGGCTTCCGCCGCCAGCGCCTGGGCTTCCAGCTCTTCGTCGGTCAGTTCAGGCTCAAGGGCCGCCTCTTCTTCCACCGCCTCAACAATTTCAACGGTTTCCGCTTCGGCCTGCCACTCTTCGGCAGAAACTTCTTCGGTTTTCACCTCTTCCGGCAGCGGCAGCGCTTCGTGTTCGATAGCGGCCTGCGGCGCTTCGGTAAGGGTTTCTACCATAACCGGCTCTGGTTTTTCGCTCTCCTGAACCTGTTCAGTGACCTCAACCACCTCTTCAGCAAAGGATTCAATCTCTTCTTTGCTGTGCGCTGGTTCTTCCGCTTCGACAATCGCAGCGGTTTCGACAGGCGTTTCAGGCTGTGACTGCTCTTCTACAACCTGTTGTTCTTCGGTTTTCTGTTCTGTTTCTTGCTCTTTTTCACCGAAACCCAACCAGGAAAAGAAGCCACGTTTTTTTTGTTTTGCCATCTGCGACTACACTCCTCGCGGCGCTATATACAGGGAAGCTAAAAAAATGATGAAATAGTCTAACACTTTACTTAATTGACATCACCGCCCGCAATCGCAGGGCATTGTTAACAGAGCTTTCCTGAGATGAAGAAACCCACCCGCGCCCCGGCCGGTCAAATTCGAATTATCGGCGGTCAGTGGCGAGGCCGGAAATTACCGGTGCCGGACAGCCCCGGTTTACGCCCTACCACGGACCGCGTACGCGAGACGCTGTTTAACTGGCTTGCCCCGTCAATGGTAGACGCCAACTGCCTGGACTGCTTCGCCGGAAGCGGCGCACTGGGGCTGGAAGCGCTGTCTCGCTATGCCGCCAGCGCCACGCTGCTGGAGATGGAACGCGGCGTTGCGCAGACGTTGCAGCAAAATTTGGCTACGCTGAAGGCAACCAACGCGAAGGTAGTGAACACCAACACGCTGATCTTCCTTGCGCAAAAGGGGACGCCGTTCAACGTGGTGTTTGTCGATCCGCCGTTCCGTAAAGGGCTGCTGGAAGAGACGTTATCGTTGCTGGAAAAAAATGGCTGGCTGGCAGACGACGCGCTGATTTACGTTGAAAGCGAAGTGGAAAATGGCCTGCCGCCCGTTCCCGTTCACTGGGATCTGCACCGCGAAAAGGTCGCCGGTCAGGTGGCTTATCGTCTGTATCACCGTCAGGCACAAGGAGGATCCGATGCCAGTACTGATTAACGTAGGGCGCTTGCTGATGCTGGGCGTCTGGGCATTTTTGATTTTAAATCTGGTGCACCCGTTCCCGCGCCCGCTGAATATCTTTGTTAACGTGGCGCTGATTTTTACCGCGTTTATGCATGCCCTTCAGATGGTGATGCTGAAAAACGGTCTGCCGAAAGATGGCCCACCGATGACCGGCTGGCAGCAGCTGCGGGTGTTTATTTTCGGCGTGTTTGAGCTGCTGGTGTGGATGAAGAAGTTTAAGGCGCAGGTGAAGAAGTAAGATATGGCCTTATGCCCGGTGGCGCGCAGCGATCCGGGCCTTCAGATAACCCTTACTGCGACGATACGCCGTCCAGTTGGTCATTGAGTTTTTCGATATCTCTGGCTCTCGTTTTGAGCAGGTGTTTTACCTGTGTGCAAATCTCTTCGGTCCGGGTGTAATACGTTCCAGAAAACGGCCCTGAACGTTCGCATAAGACATAGTTGGTTCCAAGGGGATAAAATATGACGATAAAAGAGAGGATGTTGCCAATGACAAATCCTGCCCCCATAAAGTGAAAAGCGACGGTAATTCCTTTAGCGAAAAACTTGGGTGGCTCCATGTTCTTCGAAAATGTCATATAGACAATAACTAAAACAAAGCAACAAGCTACCGGGAAAACAAACAACATAAAAAAAGAACCCCAGAAAAAATAAATAATGCTTCTGGATTCAATAATATCGGTTATATCGGGCACACTAGCCCAATAAAAACCCCAGGCAAAAGCACCATAAAAGAAGATACAAAAAAACAAAAAGCATCTTCTTTTAATTTTATTAAGATTAATACTAAGATTCATATCAGTAATTCCCGAGCTGAAATGCGCCTTCATATAGCGAGCATCGATCGTTCCACTCTGCCGTTTCATACTGCTGTTTCATGCTATTTCTCATGCAATTTATAATGGTTATTTGATAAATCGTTCTGTTGCCCAAAACATTCAGCTAATAAATTATCAATACCCCAAATGCAATCACACGTATTATCTGCCCCCAAACAGGAACATCCTCACGCCATACATCCATCGTCACCTTCCCCATCACTGCGACGATACGCCGTCCAGTTTGTCATTGAGTTTTTCGATATCTCTGGCTCTTGTTTTGAGCAGGTATTTAACCTGCGTGCAAATCTCTTCGGTCCGGGTGTAATACGTTCCAGAAAATGGCCCTGGGCGCTCACATAACACATAGTTGGTTCCAAGGGGATAAAATATGGCGATAAGGGAGAGGATGTTGCCAATAATAAATCCTGCACCCATAACGTGAAAACCAACGGTAATACCTTTAGCGAAGAACCTGGGTGGCTGCATGTTTTTAGTAAATGTCACGTATGCAATCACGAAAACAAAACAACAACAAACCGGGAAAACAAACAACAAAAAAAATGAACCCCATAAAAAACAGACAATGCTTCTTGATTGAATGAGTTCGGTTACAGCTGGCACGCTCGCTTCATAACAACCCCAAGTGATAACACTAAATAATATCAAGCAAAAAAAACAACCACATCTTGTCTTTATTTTATCGAGATTCATGTTAACACTCATATCAGTAATTCCTTTGGTAAAAGGAACTACCATATACTGAATTTCGAGCGTTCCTCTCTGCAATTTTTTGCTTTTCTTTCAGCCCATTTCTGAGATAATCTATAAGCTTATTTGATAAATCGCACTGGTCGTCTAACACATTCAACGAATAAGCAATCAATACACCTAACGCAACCACACATATTATTTGCCCCCACACAGGAACAGCCGCACTCGCTAAAAAGGGTGATATAGCCAACGAGATCCCTTCCCCTGCTAATCTCGAAGCAAATACACTAACAATCACTTTAGCCACGTCCATCGTGACATTCCCCAGAAATGCGGCGACGTCATGCTCGGATTTAAAGATCAACTCCACCAACCGCCAGCATGCTGAAAACCAGATGCAGAATCTGGCTCCTGACATAATACCGTTTCGAAACCCGGCACTACCTATACCCACCTCGAGCACTTTGGGATGATTAATCCGGTAACGCGTTCCGTTAAGAATGCGTCGTAAAGAAGGGTAGCCCGTAATCTTCACATACAGCTTTCCCCGATAAACATACTGTGTGGCTTTGATCCCAAAGCCTTTTAGCGTGAAAACAATCTTTCCAGCCTGCTGATAAGTAAAGAGTTTTGACAGACTTTTAGCCGCAGAAACCGTCTCTTTGATGTTACCGGCATAGGTTGTGGAAAAGCTGACAGGCTGACTACCTAACAAATCGTCAACCACACCCTGCGCCTCGTCAGGCGTGAGCAGCATAATGTGATGAGCATTGTTGACCAGGCTATTTTTCAGCTGCCTGATTTCATTTTCGAAACGCTGATTACGCTGCCAGTTATTTCCTTTGAGAATATCTTCACGATGATCCCTTATCCAGTCCGAATACCCTTTCATCTTAAGTCCTTAAAAATCTCGTGCATCCCAGATACTGTAGGCGCTGGTTCCAGCAATACGATGCTCCCAGGCAATAGATTCGTATGACAGCTCTATGATTTCCTCTGGCTGCCCCTCGCTATCATTTATGGTATGCGGCACTTGCAAATGGATGCTGGATATTCTGGCATTAATCAGTTTTAACACATAATAACACTCGTTTAATCCCGTCTGGCTGGTGCGATAGAAGTGAAATTCACAGCTTAACGTTTCATTATCAGTAATCGCTTTTCCTAATAAAGGGGAAGACTTGTCCACGGGCTTAATAAATGTCAGGCACTGGTGGTTCACATTTTTTGCACGGCTCATGCCGTGATGAACAGCCATGACCATTATTTGATCCTGGTGAGCAAGCTGCGCTTTATTGCCTATGGAATTCACAGAAGCACATCCAGCAGAAATCATGCCCTGAGACGTTCCCTTTAAAGTCAACCACATTATATTCGCCATATGAATCTCTCAACCTCTTTCAAAATAAATGCTTATGCTTGAAATGGCATAACATTATTAGAGTATTGAAATACCCATGGAAGAATAGTGATGCAAGCGAAACTTTCACCAACTAAAAAAATTATGGCTACGACATAATTACAAAAATATTAATCAGGAATATATTTGCTGGCTCATATATATGCCAGTTTGATTTATTGTTGGCACTGACGTAAAGAACGCAGTGCCGCCCGGCGTCACAGCTCCGGTTCAAACCCTTCGAACCGCGACCCTTTGTAGCTCAACGTACCTTTATCTCCCACCGTCAGCTGGTGATACTGCTGCGCCTCCAGGCGGAAGGTCATCTCCAGCCCGCCGGTTTCCGGCTTAAAGCTTGCTTCATAGCGCATCGTTGTCCCCGCAGGCGTCACCTGCTGCTGGCGAGAGCGGCGGTCGTTAAGCGGTTTCTCGCGTTTGTTCGCCACCACCACGCGCTTGTGCAACAGCGGCGCGGCATCGTTGTCGGCCTTCTCACGGCGCTGCTGCACGAAGCGAAACGAGGCGGCAATGACGATGATCGCCACCACGATGATGAAAAACAGGGGCATCTTGCTCATTGAAAAATCCCATCAGATTATGCGGAATTCAGGATACCTCGCCTGCCCCGGCATTGCCAAACGCCCGCTCGCGTCACTACACTGGATCAGAAACTGATTATTCAGCCTCAACAGTTACAGGGAGTTAATATGCTTTGGTCATTTATCGCTGTCTGTTTTTCCGCATGGCTTTATGTCGATGCGTCCTACCGTGGCCCAGCCTGGCAGCGCTGGTTGTTTAAACCCGTCACGCTATTGCTCCTGCTGTTGCTTGCCTGGCAGGCCCCCATGTTCAACGCCATCAGTTATCTGGTGCTCGCCGGGCTGTGTGCCTCCCTGATTGGCGATGCCTTAACCCTGCTGCCGCGCCAGCGCCTGCTGTACGCCGTAGGGGCGTTCTTCCTGTCGCATCTGCTTTACACCATCTATTTTGCCAGCCAGATGACGCTCTCCATCTTCTGGCCGCTGCCGCTGGTGCTGCTGGTGATTGGCGCCCTGCTGATCGCGGTGATCTGGTCGCGTCTGGAGGAGATGCGTCTGCCGGTGTGTACCTTTATCGCCATGACGCTGGTGATGGTGTGGCTGGCCGGTGAGCTGTGGTTCTTCCGCCCAACCTCACAGGCAATGTCTGCCTTCTTCGGGGCCGCGCTGCTGCTGCTCGGCAATATCGTCTGGCTGGGCAGCCACTATCGCCGCCGCTTCCGCGCGGATAATGCGATTTCCGCTGCCTGCTACTTCGCCGGGCACTTCCTGATTGTGCGTTCGCTGTATATCTAAATAACGCTTGACTCTGGAGTCGACTCCAGAGTGTATGCTGCGGTTAATGAGAAAATTATCATTACCGGAGACTGCCATGTCGACTCCAGAAACACCTAACAAAGTTCCACAGTTCTCGGCACTTAAGCTCAGCCCGGTTCCGGCAAAAGACGACTGCTGCTGCGAAGGGACGTGCGAAACACCAATCCAAACGCTTCCTGAAAGCGGCAACCGCTACAGCTGGGTGGTCAACGGTATGGACTGCGCAGCCTGCGCCCGCAAGGTAGAAAACGCGGTGAAGCAGGTACCGGGCGTGAACCACGTTCAGGTCCTGTTCGCCACCGAAAAGCTGATGGTCAGCGCCGAAAAAGACGTCAGCAAGCAGGTTGAAGCCGCCGTCAGCAAGGCGGGCTATACTCTGCGCAGCGAAACGGCACCTGCCGAAAAAACCTCTCCCCTGAAAGAAAACCTGCCGCTCATTATCCTCATCATCATGATGGCCCTGAGCTGGGGGCTGGAACAGGTTAACCACCCGTTCGGCAACCTGGCGTTTATCGCCACCACGCTGGTCGGCCTGTTCCCCATTGCCCGACAGGCGCTACGCCTGATGCGGAGCGGAAGCTGGTTTGCCATCGAAACGCTGATGAGCGTGGCGGCCATCGGCGCGCTGTTCATTGGCGCAACGGCAGAAGCGGCGATGGTGCTGCTGCTGTTCTTAATCGGCGAACGCCTTGAAGGCTGGGCGGCGAGTCGGGCGCGTAAGGGGGTAAGCGCGCTGATGGCGCTGAAGCCAGAAACCGCCACACGCATGATAGACGGTACTCGTGAAACGGTCGCCATTAACGCCCTGCGCCCGGGCGACGTGATTGAAGTGCCCGCAGGTGGACGTCTGCCGGCCGATGGGGCGCTCGTTACCGCCACCGCGAGCTTTGACGAAAGCGCCCTGACCGGGGAATCCATTCCTGTAGAGCGTGCGGCGGGTGAAAAGGTACCTGCCGGTTCCACCAGCGTCGACCGCCTGGTGCAGCTTACGGTGCTTTCTGAACCGGGCGACAGCGCCATCGACCGTATCCTGAAGCTGATCGAAGAAGCCGAGGAGCGCCGCGCGCCGGTCGAACGCTTTATCGATCGCTTCAGCCGGATTTACACGCCCGCCATCATGCTGGTGGCGCTGCTGGTCACCGTCGTTCCACCGCTGTTCTTCGGCGCGCCGTGGGAGGGCTGGATTTATAAAGGGCTGACCCTGCTGCTGATCGGCTGCCCGTGCGCACTGGTGATTTCCACCCCGGCGGCGATTACCTCCGGGCTGGCAGCGGCGGCACGCCGCGGGGCGCTAATTAAGGGCGGCGCGGCGCTGGAACAGCTGAGCCAGATCCAGCACATCGCCTTCGATAAAACCGGTACGCTGACCGTCGGCAAACCGCAGGTGACCGGGGTGTATCCGCAGGACATCAGCGAAAATGAACTGCTTACTCTGGCCGCCGCCGTGGAGCAGGGCTCCACCCACCCGCTTGCGCAGGCGATCGTGCGTGAAGCGCAGGCGCGCGGGCTGGCTATTCCTTCAGCAACCGCTCAACGAGCGCTGGTCGGTTCAGGGATTGAAGCCGTGGTCGAGGACAAAAAAGTGCTGATTGTCGCGGCGGGTACGCGCTCTACGCCACAGGTTGAGGCGCTGGAGCAGGCCGGTCAGACGGTCGTTGCCGTGATGCAGGACGGCGTACCGATGGGCATGTTGGCCCTGCGCGACACCCTGCGTGACGATGCGAGAGACGCCGTCGAGGCGCTGCACAGGCTGGGCGTGCAGGGCGTGATCCTGACCGGCGATAACCCGCGCGCGGCGGCCGCGATTGCCGACGAGCTGGGGCTGGCGTTTAAGGCCGGATTACTGCCTGCGGACAAGGTCAGCGCGGTAACTGAACTGAACAGCCACGCCCCGCTGGCGATGGTCGGTGACGGGATAAACGATGCCCCGGCGATGAAAGCCTCAACCATTGGCATTGCCATGGGCAGCGGCACCGACGTGGCGCTGGAGACCGCCGACGCGGCGCTAACGCACAACCGCCTGACCGGGCTGGCGCAGATGATAGATCTTGCGCGGGCGACGCGGACCAACATTCGTCAGAACATCGGCATTGCGCTGGGTCTGAAGGGGATATTTCTCGTCACTACGCTGCTCGGCATGACCGGACTGTGGCTGGCGGTGCTGGCGGATACCGGGGCGACGGTGCTGGTCACGGCGAACGCATTGAGGTTATTACGACGCCAATAAAAACGCCCGGTGGCGGCTGCGCCTTACCGGGCCTACAACGGCTCTGAACCGTAGGCCGGGTAAGGCGCAGCCGCCACCCGGCAAAAAACGGCGCTACTGCATCCCTAACACCCTCGGCAGCCACAATGATATCGCCGGGATATACGTCACCATCCCCAGCACCACCAGCAGGATGCCGTAGAACGGCAGCATCGCCCGCACCACGGTTTCAATTTTCTGCTTGCTTACCGCGCTCGCCACAAACAGCACCGACCCGACCGGCGGGGTGATCAGCCCGATCCCCAGGTTAACCATCATGATCATCCCGAAGTGCACCGGGTCGATCCCCAGCGCGTTGGTCACCGGCAGCAGCACCGGCGTCAGGATCAGAATGATCGGCGCCATGTCCATCAGCGTGCCAATCAGCAGCAGCATGACGTTGAGATACATGAGGATCACGTACTTGTTATCGGAGAGCGTCGTGAAGAACTCGGTGATGCGCATCGGCAGCTGCATGTAGGTCATTACCGCGCCAAACGCAGCGGCAAAGCCGATTAAAATCATCACGATGGTGACGGTTTTCACCGTGCGGCACATCAGCTTCGGCAGTTCGCTCCATTTGTAGTCGCGATAGATAAACATGGTGACGAAAAACGCCCACAGGCAGGCCACGGCGGCAGATTCGGTGGCGGTAAAAATCCCGGACAAGATCCCGCCGAGGATAATCACCACCGTCATCAGCCCCCACAGGGCATCGAGCATGATTTTCAGCGCCTGCCTGAAGGGGATTTTGTCCCCCTTCGGGTAGCCGCGCTTACGGGCGAAGCACAGACAGAGCACCATCAGGCTCACGCCCAGCAGCAGGCCCGGCAATACGCCCGCGATAAACAGCGTGGCGATGGAGACCGTGCCCCCCGCCGCCAGGGAGTAAATCACCGAGTTGTGGCTGGGCGGGATTAAAATCGCCTGCACCGACCCGCTGGCCGTCACCGCCGCCGCGTATTCGCGCGGGTAGCCCTTCTTCTCCATCTCCGGGATCATCACGCTGCCGATGGACGCCGTATCCGCCACCGACGAGCCGGAAATCGCGCCGAAGAACGTTGAAGCCACGATGTTCACCAGCGACAGCCCGCCGCGAATAAAGCCGACAAAGACGTACGCGAAGTTAACCAGCCGTCGGGCAATGCCCCCTTCCGCCATGATCGCCCCGGCAAGGATGAAGAACGGGATCGCCAGCAGCGTGAATTTGTTCACCCCGCTGGTGATCTGGATCATCAGCGCCTCCAGCGGCAGGTCAATCCACAGCGCGCCCGCGACGGCGCTCAGGCCCACGGCGAAGGCCACCGGCATCCCCAGCGCCAGCAAAATGGCGAGGGTGAATAACAAAATAAAAGCATCCATTGTTCACCCCTTAACTGTGGTTGCCGATCAGCACGACCGGACGGTTTTCCTGCGAGCCAAACAGCAGGCGTTCAAGCACAAACAGGATCAAAATCGCCGATCCGACAGGCAGCGGCAGATAGCTCTCGCCGGAGGTCAGGAGCGGAAACTCCGCCACCGGCTGCTCCCACAGCTCGACGCACAGCCAGTAGCTGTACCAGCACATCAGGCCAGAGATCAGCAGCATCAGCAGGTCCACCGTCCGCGCGCACAGCCTTTGCAGCGATGCGGGCAGACGGTCGGTGAGCATGTTGACCGCAATATGCGATCCGGCGCGATAGCTCACCGCCGCGCCGATAAAGGTAAACGTCACCATGCAGATAATAGCGACGGGCTCCGGCCAGGATTCGCCGCGGTTGAGCACGTAGCGTGAGAAGATGCCGATGGGGATGACAATCGTCATCACCAGCAGCGAGACACCCGCCACCGCCATGGCGAGCAGGTACAGACGATCCATCCACTTCAGGTAGAGTTCGGACATACGTACTCCGGATCACTGAACGTCGGCGATGGCTTTCATCAGATCCTGATGCTTGTCGCCATACTGCGCGCGCACCGGCTCTGTCGCCTTGATAAACACCGTTTTATCAATATCGTGGAACTGCACGCCGCCGGCATTCATTTTCGCCAGCGCCTGGTCGTTATAGGCATTCCACAGCTTGCGCTGCTCTAACTGCGCTTCACGGGCCAGTGTCAGGATCTTCTGCTGCTCGTCAGCGCTCAGCTTGTCCCATTTCACTTTGGAGTAGAGCAGCATTTCCGGGGTGATGAAGTGGCCGCTCAGCGTGTAGTTTTTCGCAACCGGCATGTAGTTGTGGGCGACAAAGGTTGGCGGGTTGTTCTCCGCACCGTCAATCACCCCGGTCTGCATCCCGCTGTAAACCTCACTGACGCCCATCGCGATTGCGTTCGCCCCCATCGCTTTTAGCGTGGCCAGCGCCACCGGGCTACCCTGCACGCGGATTTTCTTCCCTTTCAGATCGTCCGGCTTGACGATCGGCTCTTTGGTGATCAGGTTGCGGGTGCCGGAGTCCATCCAGCCGAGGAACACCAGACGCGATTTCGGGTTGGCGGTGAGCTTGTCGCCGATCTGCTTGCCGATATCCCCGTCGATCACCTTGTGCATGTGGTCCTCATCGCGGAACACGTAGGGCAGCGTAAACACTTCGATATCCGGCAGGATGGCGGCAACCGGCGCCATAGAGACGCGGATCATATCAATCGCCCCCATCTGCGCCTGCTCAATCATCTGCTTTTCATCCCCCAGCACGCCGCCGGGAAAGACCTTAATCTCCAGCTTGCCGTCGGTTTGTTGTTTGAGTTTTTCACCCATCTGCTGAACCGCCACCACGTTCGGGTAGCCTTCAGGATGCACATCGGCGGCTTTAATGGTTTGCGCGGAAACGGTGCAGGCAAAAGCAGACAGGCACAGAGCGGCCAGTAACGGCTTGAGGGTCGTTTTCATTCAGTCAACTCCAGGGTAGTGAGATAAGCGTTAAAACGGTGTTTTAGTTTTTGACGTTTAAAAATTAGACTACGGCTGGAAAAGGGAGGGTGAAGCGCCTCACAAAAGCGCGAAATTTTGAAACGATGGTTCGAAATTGTGATGGGTGCTTGTCGGGTGGCGGCTGCGCCTTACCCGACCTACTACACCCGTAAGCCCGTGCAAGCGAAGCGCCGCCGGGCATCAGGCCGCACCTACCCCTTACGAATCACATACCGGTACGGCAGGGTTTCCGTTTGCTGCGCCACCAGTTCGTGTTCCATAAAGGTACAAAAGCCGGGGATATCGCGGGTGGTGGCCGGATCGTCAGCGACGATCAGCAGCGTTTCGCCGCTCTGCATGTTACGTACGGTTTTACGCACCATCATTACCGGCTCCGGGCAACGGAGGCCCTGGGCGTCAAGCGTGTGGTCTGGGCTGGAAAACAGATCGGTCATTTTCTTCTCGTTCAGGTAAAAACGGCTGTAGTTTACGCCCCGCTATCGTCAATGCAAACCAGGTTAACGATTGCGTGAAAATTAGCCATTGCAAAGTGCGGTCAAAGCAGTATCATGCGGCGGCTTTATTGGGTTCCCTCACCCCAAATATTAATCAAAAAGGTACAATATGAACTCCTTTACACAATCGCAGCGCGTCAAAGCGTTGTTCTGGCTTTCGCTATTTCATCTGCTGGTGATCATCTCCAGTAACTATCTGGTACAGCTCCCTATCTCCATTTTTGGTTTCCATACCACCTGGGGCGCATTCAGTTTTCCGTTTATTTTCCTCGCGACCGATTTAACCGTGCGTATCTTTGGCGCACCGCTGGCGCGGCGGATTATTTTTGCGGTGATGATCCCGGCGCTGTTCGTCTCCTACGCCATCTCCTCCCTGTTTTATATGGGTAGCTGGCAGGGCGTTGAAGCGCTAACGCATTTCAACCTGTTCGTCGCGCGTATTGCCGCCGCCAGCTTTATGGCCTATGCCCTGGGGCAGATCCTCGATGTTCACGTCTTTAACCGCCTGCGTCAGAACCATCGCTGGTGGATGGCACCGACGGCCTCGACGCTGTTCGGTAACGTGAGCGATACGCTGGCCTTCTTCTTCATTGCCTTCTGGCGCAGCCCGGACGCCTTCATGGCAGAACACTGGATGGAAATCGCCCTCGTGGACTACGCCTTTAAGGTGCTTATCAGCCTGGTTTTCTTCCTGCCGATGTACGGCGTGCTGTTGAATATGCTGCTGAAAAGGCTGGCAGATAAATCTGAAATCGCCACATTACAGGCAGGTTAAGGGTTCGCTTTATCAGTTGTGATAAGATGAACGAATGAGCCGCTATGGCCGTTTATCGAAAGGAAGAAGTCAATGCGCAATCTGGTTAAATATGTCGGGATTGGCCTGCTGGTTGTTGGCCTTGCAGCCTGTGATAACAGTGACACCAAAACGCCTGCTCAGGGCGCGTCAGCAGAAAGCAACGCCACCGGTCAGCCGGTGAGCCTGATGGATGGCAAACTCAGTTTCTCTCTGCCCGCGGATATGACCGATCAGAGCGGTAAGCTGGGCACCCAGGCGAACAACATGCACGTCTATTCCGATGCCACCGGCCAAAAAGCGGTCATTGTGATTGTCGGTGACGATACCAGCGAAGATCTGGGCGTGCTGGCCAAACGTCTGGAAGACCAGCAGCGCAGCCGCGACCCGCAGCTTCAGGTGGTCACCAATAAGTCGATTGAACTGAAAGGCCACACGCTGCAACAGCTGGACAGCATCATCTCCGCCAAAGGCCAGACCGCGTACTCCTCCGTGGTGCTCGGCAAGGTAGATAACAAACTGCTGACCATGCAGATCACCCTGCCGGCAGACAATCAGCAGAAAGCGCAGAGCGCCGCTGAAAACATCATTAACACTCTCGTGATCCAGTAATCGTTCACCGGGATACCGTGGCCTCCGTCGCTTGCGCCGGGGGCCATTTTTTTGCCACGACTTTCAGACTAACGCTCCAGACGAAGCACTTCCGGCGCACTACAATTAACGAGCCCCCCGGAAAAAGGAATTCTTATGACTGCCAGCCCGCCCGATAAAGCCGGACTTCATATTTTACTCAAACTCGCCTGCCTGGTGGTTATCCTTGCGGGTATCCACGCGGCGGCGGATATCATTGTTCAGCTTCTGCTGGCGCTGTTTTTCGCCATCGTCCTCAACCCGCTGGTGACATGGTTTTTACGCCGGGGCATCAGCCGCCCGGTCGCCATCACCATTGTGGTTATCGTAATGCTGATTGTGCTGACGGCGCTGTTCGGCGTGCTCGCCGCCTCGCTGAGTGAATTTTCCACTATGCTGCCGCAGTACAATAAAGAGCTGACGCGCAAGCTGGTCGATCTCCAGCGAATGATGCCGTTCGTTAATCTGCATATTTCACCGGAGCGAATGCTGCGCCGGATGGATTCCGAGAAGGTCATGACCTACGCCACCACGTTAATGACCGGGCTTTCCGGGGCGATGGCCAGCATTCTACTGCTGGTGATGACGGTGGTGTTTATGCTGTTCGAAGTGCGCCACGTGCCGTACAAGCTGCGTTTTGCCCTGAACAATCCGCAGATCCACATTGCCGGCTTGCACCGCGCGCTGAAGGGCGTGTCCAAATATCTGGCGCTGAAAACCCTGCTTAGCCTGTGGACCGGCGTGATTGTCTGGCTGGGGCTGGTACTACTGGACGTGCAGTTCGCGCTGATGTGGGGCGTGCTGGCGTTTTTACTGAACTACGTGCCCAATATCGGCGCGGTGCTTTCTGCCGTCCCGCCGATGATCCAGGCGTTCCTGTTTAACGGTTTTTATGAGTGCATGCTGGTGGGGGCGCTGTTCCTTGTCGTGCACATGGTACTGGGCAATATTCTCGAACCGCGCATGATGGGCCACCGCCTGGGCATGTCGACGATGGTGGTGTTTTTATCATTACTGATCTGGGGATGGCTCCTGGGACCGGTGGGCATGTTGCTCTCCGTACCGCTCACCAGCGTCTGTAAAATCTGGATGGAAACCACCAAAGGAGGCAGTAAACTCGCCATTCTGCTGGGGCCGGGTCGGCCAAAAAGCCGTTTGCCGGGATAACCGGATGAGCAATGTGGCGCTTTAGATTATATTATGGGGGAAGCCCGCCCGATTGATTGCAAATTTATACAGAGCAATAACTTTGCCTTTGGCGGCATCAATACCTCGATAATCATTAAACGCTGGGCGTAACTATGTACCAGTTTGTACTGGGAAAGATCTCCACCCTTAGCGCGGACCCGCTGGCGTCAACGCTCGCAGACATGGCACCTCAGGGTGCGCGACATGCTTCCTGGCTTGCAGGCCGGACGCTGCTCGCCAGAACCTTATCCCCTTCTCCGCTTCCCGAGATAATCTACGGCGAACAGGGGAAACCGGCCTTCGCTAACGGTCATCCGCTGTGGTTTAACCTGAGCCACAGCGGGGACGACATTGCCCTGCTGCTGAGCGATGAAGGTGAAGTTGGCTGCGATATTGAAGCGATTCGTCCGCGTGCGAACTGGCAGGCGCTGGCGAATGCCGTCTTCAGCCTTACCGAACATGCCGAGCTGGAGCGTGAAGCGCCGGAAGAACAGCTTTCCGCATTCTGGCGCATCTGGACGCGCAAAGAGGCCATCGTCAAGCAGCGTGGCGGCAGCGCGTGGCAGATTGTCAGCATTGACAGCACCGCCCAGTCGCTTCCGGTCAGCCAGCTACGCTTCGGCTCGCTGAGCCTGGCGGTCTGTACCCCTACCCCCTTCACCCTGACGGCAGAATCAATCGCTTATTGCGGTACCTCTGCGGCATAAAAAAACGGCCATTCCGGTTAATACCGAAATGGCCGCTGTGCATTTAACGCGTTGCGAAGCTTATTTCAAATTTTCAGGGAAGTTTGCTGGCAGCTCGCTGGCCGCACATGCAATCACGGTATCATCGTTAGCACCACAGTCGCGAACGAAGGTGATGGTGGCAAATTCATCAATTACTTCAGTCGGATAGGCCGGACCGGCATCACGGTAGCTGTTCATCAGCGGAATGTGATCGTTCTGGAAGCAGACGGTTTTTTCCGGATTGTTCATGACCCAGCGCGGGAAGAAAATGGTGCCGTGGAACAGGCTGTCGCCCAGGTTCACAATCAGGCTGACGTCGGTACCGGTTGGCTCGGTCCAGGAAATTTTATAGATGCTCTCCCCGACGCGGACGATGTACGCCTGCTGATCTTTCACCCAACGATTACCCACCAGACCGCTGTGAATACGGTAGTCGAGCGTGTTCTCGTTTTTGACGTAAATTTCGTAGTTCCAGCCGTTATCGTAGGTATAAACCAGATGTTTGCCGACGAAGCCGCTTAAGTCATGTTTGTCGAAGGTGTTCATAAGATGTCTCCTTTGTTTTGATGAAACTATCGTACCCCTTCAAAAAATGAATGAATAACGCTATGTTTGAATTAAATTCATCCAAAATTTAGATTGATCATGCATAAGACGACGCTAGAACAATGGGCCCTGCTGGAGAGAGTAGTCGAGGCTGGCAGCTTTGCCAGAGCAGCAGAAGAGACGCACCGCAGCCAGTCCTCGGTTAGCTATAACCTGTCGCTATTGCAGGAACGGCTTGGCGTGGCGCTCTTAATGACGGAAGGCAGGCGGGCCGTGCTGACCCCGGCGGGTGAGCTGTTGCTGAATCAGGTGAAGCCGCTGCTGAAAGCCTTCGCCTATGTTGAAACCCGCGCTGCGACCCTGCGCAGCGGGATGCGAACCCGTATCGATTTGATGGTAGACAGTATTTTTCCGCGCAGCCGGCTGTTCGCTATTTTGCGGCAGTTTCAGCAGCAGTATCCGCAAACGCAGGTGCGGCTCACCGAGGTGCTGGAAAACAGCCGCGCGGACGCGCTCAATGATGAAGCCGACGTGATGGTCTTAACCCGCCGCCAGGACGTCACCGGGCTGGGCGAATGGCTGATGAATATCGATTTTGTTGCCGTTGCGCATCACGCGCACCCGCTGTTCGCGCTGGATACACCGCTTAATGACGAGACGTTACGCCCGTGGCCGCGCATTCAGATCGCAGACAGCCAGCCCACCGTTCGTCCCGCCGGGGAGTCGTGGACCTTCTCAACCATTGATGCCGCGATCGAAGCGGTGATGTATCAGGTTGGATACGGCTGGCTACCGGAAGAACGCATTCAGGCCCCGCTCCAGCAAGGCATCCTCAAAACCCTGCCGCTCAGCCACGGCGTACGTCGCGCCACGCCGCTGCACCTCATCGTCAAACGCTCCCTCAGCCCGCTGGACGAGCAGGTTGAGACGTTGTTGCGCCTTTTTAAGCAGGAGCCGTCATCGTCACCTGCTACGCTTTAAGTTTTGAACCAGAAGACGAGAAGGAGCGAACGATGAAAATCGACTTAACGGGAAAAGTGGCGCTGGTGACCGCGTCCACCGGCGGTATAGGGTTTGCCATCGCCCGCGGGCTGGCGGAGAGCGGTGCGGAAGTGATCGTGAACGGGCGCAGCATCGACTCGGTGAACAAAGGCATTCAGGCCTTACAGCAGGTGGTGCCTGGCGTGCAGGTCCGTGCCGCCATCGCCGATCTGAGCTCGCAGGAGGGCGTTGACGAACTGCTCAGGGTTGCCACGCACGTCGATATTCTGGTGAATAACGCCGGGATTTATGGTCAGCAGGATTTTTATTCCACCGACGACGAGACCTGGGAACGCTACTGGCAAACCAACGTGATGTCCGGCGTGCGCCTCTCCCGCGCCCTAGTGCCCGGCATGGTGCAAAAAGGCTGGGGTCGGGTGGTGTTTATCTCGTCAGAATCGGCCTGCAATATTCCGGCGGATATGATCCACTATGGCGTAACGAAAACAGCCCAGCTTTCGCTGGCGCGCGGTCTGGCGAAGTTTGTGGCAGGCAGCGGCGTCACGGTGAACAGCGTGCTGCCGGGCCCGACGATGTCGGACGGCTTTGCTGCGATGATGAAGGACGAGATCGAGAGAACCGGCAAATCGCTGGAGCAGCTGGCGAAAGCGTTCGTGATGGAGAATCGCCCCAGCTCGGTGATTCAGCGCGCCGCCACGGTGGAAGAAGTGGCCAACATGGTCGTTTACGTCTGTTCGATGCAGGCCTCCGCGACTTCAGGCGCGGCGCTGCGCGTTGACGGTGGCGTAGTGGATGACATCGTTTGACCCGTCAGCCCACAGGTTCGAGAAAAAATGAGATCGGATAGAAGGACTGCGAAGGTAAAGCAGGTAAACTAGTGAACAGAATGTGTATTTCAGCTAAGACGTATTTATGACCAATATGATTGCCGACGAAGCCGTGGCGAAGTCCAGCGTGCTCTCTGTCTTTGACTTTGATGGTACGTTGACGCACCACGACAGCTTTATTCCTTTCCTGCGCTTTGCCTTTGGCAAGCGCTACTTTGCTGGCCGACTGGTGCGCATGGCCCTGCCTACGCTGCACTGCGTGCGCCGCAAGCTGACGCGCGATGAGCTGAAAGAGGTGCTGATCAAAACCTTCCTGACGGGCGTGGATGAACACTGGTTACGTCAGCAAGCGGAAGCCTTCTGTGAAAAATACTGGAGCAAGCTGATGCGCCCGGAAGGGGTCATGGCCGTCGCCAACGAAGTCAATTCTGGTGCGGAAGTGACGATTTGCTCCGCCTCCCCGGCGCTGGTATTGCAGCCGTGGGCCGATAAGCTCGGCATTAAGCTGATTGGCACGCAGCTGGAAGTGAAGGACGGCAAGCTGACCGGGCGGATCACCGGCCATAACTGCCGTTGTGCGCAGAAGGTGGCGAGGCTGGAGAAGGTGTATGGGGATTTGAACGCGTATCACCTGCGCGCCTGGGGCGACACCCGTGGCGACCACGAGCTGCTGGCGGCGGCGCAGGATCCGCACTGGCGCCATTTCCATCATCCCAGCAAGCGCCGGAATTCACCAATAAGGTAGCCTTTTGCCGGGTGGCGGCTGCGCCTTACCCGGCCTACAACCCAATCGTAGGCCCGGTAAGCGAAGCGCCACCGGGCGGTACATCAGGCCTCACGTTTTCCCGGGAACATCACGCTCGCAATAATCCCCAGCGCCAGTACCCCCAGCACCACAAACAGGCTTGCCGTGGCACCGATGTTATAACCGTGATGCCAGAAGTGGTCGGTCGCATTAAGCCCCAGCTTGAACGCCACGAAGAACAGCAGCAGCACGACCGCTTTCTCCAGATGCACCAGATACTGCTTCAGCGCCTCCAGTACGAAGTAGAGGGTACGCAGGCCGAGGATCGCGAACATCATTGCGCTGTAGATAATCAGCGGCTCGCGGCTGACGGCAATGATGGCGGGAACGGAGTCGAACGCGAACATCACGTCGGACAGCTCTACCACCGCCACGCAGAGCAGCAGCGGCGTCGCGTAGCGCTTCGCCTTCTTCACGCGGCCTACCATCACATCCTTGTTTTCTGGCTTCTCCAGCTCGGCATCCACCTCTTTCTGGGTCAGGATAAACGCGTGGCTGCTGATTTTTGGCCAGACCGGATAGAAGCGTTTTACCAGGCGGTACGCCAGGTGGTTAGAGTAATCTTCGACTTCATCACTCTCTTCATTGCGTTTCAGCATCATCACCGCCGTCCAGCCGACGACCAGCGCAAAAATAACCTCAACGTACGGCCCGAGGCTCAGGAGGCTGGTGCCGATGGCCACAAAAATCCCGCGGAACACAATCGCCCCCAGCACGCCCCAGTAGAGCACGCGGTGGCGATATTTATCCGGCACGCCGAACCAGGCGAAGATCGCCATCATCACGAACAGGTTGTCGACGGAGAGCACCTCTTCCAGCGCATAGCCGGTAAGGAACAAACTCGCCATCTCTGCGCCGTGGTGCACGTATAAGAAGCCGGCAAACGCCATGGCCATCATGACCCAGAAGATGGACCACATAGCCGCGCTTTTCAGCGAGATAGGTTTATCGTGACGGTGCATGAAGAGGTCGATAAACATCGCCCCAACGGCCATCACCACAAAAACAACAACGGTTTCCGTCGGGAAACCGAGATGAGCAGCAGACATAGACAACCCTTTTAAGAAGACAAAACACAACACCATGCAGGCTGGCGTAGACCAGAAGTGAGAATGGGGGAACGTGTTATCCGCATCTACCCCACTAAACCGCAGCTCTGTGGCTGCGCAAGGTGTGTACTTTACCTCACAACGTAGGGTGGTGCATCTGTCGTTTAGGCGCATTTAGCAGAGCGCGTTATCTGTGAGTCACGTCTTATTTACATCATTTAAACCTTCCATTAACTGGATAAAAAGAACGCGCCGACGCTATAGTGGTTTTGTTTAATAAAACTGAGTTGTACCTGATAAAACCAAGAACAGACCCTGCGAGGAACTCATGACAGAACATATTCGTAATGGCGTTGCCGCCACTGAGGACATAGAACGAAAGACTATGCGCAAGGTGATCTGGCGCATTCTCCCGTTTCTGATAGTCAGTTATCTGGTCTCTATTATCGATCGCGGCAATATTGGCATGGCTTCGCTACAGATGAATGAGGATCTCGGCCTCAGCAAAGCGGCGTTTGGCTTCGCCAGCAGTCTCTATTTCGTGGCGTATTTTCTGTTTGAAGTTCCAAGCAATCTGGCGATGCAGAAGGTGGGCGCACGTCTGTGGATCCCCCGCATTATGATCAGCTGGGGGGTGGTATCCATGTGCATGGCACTGGTACAAAACACCACGTCGCTTTATATCGTGCGTTTTCTGCTGGGAGCCGCTGAAGCGGGCTTTTTCCCCGGCGTCGTACTCTTTTTGACCTGGTGGATCCCTGCCCGCTACCGTGCGCGAATTATCGCGTCCTTTATGGTCGCGATCCCGCTGGCCAATTTTATCGGCTCGCCGCTGTCGGGGTTGATTCTCTCACTGGACGGCTGGTTAGGTCTGCGCGGCTGGCATCTGCTGTTTATCATTGAAGGCTTACCCGCGGTTCTGCTGGGTATTGCCGCCTGGTTTGTTCTTCGCGATCGCCCGCACCAGGCTAACTGGCTTAACGCGGAGCAGAAAAAATGGCTGGAAACAACGCTTGAAAGCGAGCGTCAGCAGCAAAAAAATATTGGCCACCAGACGACGTGGCAGCTGCTCCGGCATCGTCAAATCTGGCTGCTGGCGCTGATATACGCAGGCGCGTCCTCAGCAGGCACCACCATCAGCGTCTGGTCACCGCAGCTGCTGAAATCGTTCCATCTTGATAATCTGGAGACGGGTCTGCTCAACGCCATTCCTTACGGCCTGGCATCCGTACTGATGATTGTCTGGGGACGAAGTTCTGACCGAACCAACGAACGCCGCTGGCATACCGCGCTGACGCTATTCATGATTGCCGCAGGCGTAGTTGCCGCATTTGTCAGCGCCTCTCTTTCTGCCACCCTTATTATTTTGAGCATCATGCTGATAGGCGCGTATTCAATGAAGGGGCCGTTCTGGGCGCTGGCGTCAGGCTGGATGAGCAGCACGTCGGCTGCTGCTGGGTTGGCCGCAATTGGCGCCATCGCTAACCTTATCGGCGGCGCGGTGATGGTCAACGCTTACGGCATCATTAACGAGCGGACGGGTAGCCACACGCTGGCCATGCTTCCTCTGGCTGCACTGTGCGTCGCGGGGGGTGTCGCAGTGTTGGTGATGGGACGCCAGGCCCGCAATGCGCATCTGCATGAAAAACAGGTCACCCATTAGACATAAAAAAGCGGGACGCCCGTCCCGCTTTATGCTCAGAGGCTCTCTTCCGCAGCGTCTTGCGTTTCCCCATAAAACTGCTGGCAGAAAGCCTTACTCGCCCCCATTTTCTGCGACAGGCGACTGGCGGTGGCGTGCATCAGCTGGCTGATCCCCTGTTCACGGCGATCTTCAGTCAGTCTGGAGATGGGCCCGGTCAGCGCCAGCGCCGCAATCAGCTTGTCATTGACGCCGAAGACGGGCATCGCAAACGCCGCGGTATGCGGGTCTCGGGCACCTGAGGTATAGAGCGGAACAGCGGGCTCCCCCTCTGGTAGCGCATCATTAAGGCCCCAGTGGCGAAGCACTTTACTGATGGCAGAATCGTCCAGCGGAAACTGAGTACCCGGCAGATTACTGTGGCGTAGCCCGTGGGAGGCTTCCGCACGGAACAGGCACAAACGTTGCCCGCCTTCTAACACATACCAGCTGGCGCTCTCCTGAGAGGCCTGAGATAACGCCTGAAGCTCAGGCTGCACCACCCGGGAAAGATGAAAAGATTGCTCATAAAGCTTACCGAGGTAAAGCAGACGTGGGCCAAGCGCGTAATTGCCATCATCGTGCCTGACGACATAGTTCATTCGTTCAAGCGAATTCATTAACCGGTAAACCGTGGTTTTGTGATAACCCGATAGCTGCGCCAGCGCGGTCAGCGTCAGGCTCTCATCGCCGGGACGGAAGCAATCCAGTAAAGCCAGCGCTTTTTCGACCGCCACAACGCCTTCATTACCCATCATCATCTCCTTTTCTGCTCGGCAGTGAGTGTACCTCAATTTTTGTGAGTCACTTCGTGTTTACATCACAAACGCCGTTGCAGATCTGGCTAAAGGGAAAGCTACACCGCTATAGTTGTTTTGTATTGTACACCTGCATTGTACACAGTAAAACAATATGGAGGCATTCATGTCCGTTTCAGAAAAACCATTTATTAACCGTCAGTTCGAACGCGTGTCGACCGAAGAGGTTCACCAGGCCGCTGAGTATCAGGCCGCTATCCTCGCGGATGTTGCCGGCCGCCGCGGTACGCTCCATGGTCGTATCAAACCGCTCGCACCTCAGATGACCGTTGCGGGCCCGGCTGTCACCGTGGAGGTGCGCCCGGGAGATAATCTGGCCATCCATGCCGCAATGGCCGTCGCCCAGCCTGGCGATGTGCTGGTTATTGACGGCAAAGGCGACCTGACCTGTGCGCTGCTCGGCGAGATTATGGCGACTCAGGCCCAGGCAAGTGGGATCGCGGGCATCATCATTGACGGAGCGGTACGTGATGCCGATACCCTGAGTAAAGGGCATTACCCCGTCTTCGCCGCCGGTCTTAACCCCTGTGGCCCGACAAAATCCATTCCTGGCCGGGTTAATCACCCCATCTCTATCGCTGGCGCGACGGTTCGGGCCGGGGATCTGATTGTTGCGGATATCGACGGCGTGGTGGCGATCCCGCGTGATGAAGTGCAGGCCATTATCGCCATGGCCAAAGGGAAACTCGAAACAGAGACCCGACGTCTTGCCGCTATTCGTGAGGGCGATTTGCGTCCACACTGGCTTAACGACGCGCTGCGCAAGGCGGGCATGTTATCTGACGGGGAGACGCTGTAATGGCAGGCAAACGCGTTGTACTGGTTACCGGATGCGACCTGGCAGACCAGGCTGTAAACATGCTGCGAGACTTTGACGTGGTGTATGCAGGACGTCAGCCCACAGAAAATGAGCTGGTTACGCTGTGCGAGCGGCACAATCCTGTGGCCATCCTGGTGCGTTACGGCAGGATAACCGCACGGATTATGGATGCTGCCCCCGCATTACAGGTTATATCGAAACACGGAAGCGGCATTGACGTGATAGACCAGCCAGCGGCAGCGGCGCGTAATATCGCCGTACGTTCCGCCCCCGGTGCCAATGCGGCAGCGGTTGCGGAACATACCTGGGCATTAATTCTTGCCTGTGCCAAATCCGTGGTTGCCCTTGATAAGCGCCTGCGCGACGGGCACTGGGATAAAGCCACGCACAAATCGATCGAGCTGGACGGCATGACGCTGGGGCTTATCGGCCTGGGGGCGATTGGCTCGCGGGTGGCGAACGTGGGGCTGGCATTCGGCATGCAGGTTGTGGCGTACGATCCTTACGCTAAAACGATGCCTTCAGGCTGTGATCGGGCAAACACCTTAGCCGACCTGCTTTCCCGTGCCGATGTTATCTCCCTGCATTGCCCGCTCACTGACGACAACAGAGGAATGATTAACGCAGACACGCTCGCCCACTGTAAGCCGAACGCTATTCTGGTGAACACGGCGCGCGGCGGGTTGATTAACGATGACGCCTTGCTCAGGGCGCTAAAGGATGGAACCTTGCACAGCGCGGCACTCGACAGCTTTACCAGCGAGCCTCTGACCGCCCCGCACAGGTGGCAGACCGTCGATAACGTCATCATCTCGCCGCATATTGGCGGCGTCAGCGAGGCGTCATACGTCAGGATGGGAACCGTGGCCGCCAGCAATATTCTGGACGTTGTGCGCGTGGCTGACGATGCCACCGTCAGCCCGTGAAGCGCATTGATAAATGACAGCGCCCGCTTGTCACTTATCCTCAGCGAGTGCCTGCGCGCATGCCCAGGCACTGGCCCACGCCCACTGGAAGTTATACCCGCCGAGCCAGCCGGTCACGTCCATCACTTCGCCAATGAAATAGAGACCCGGCACGTTGCGGGCTTCCATCGTGCGGGATGAGAGTTCGTTTGTATCCACGCCGCCCAGCGTCACTTCCGCCGTGCGGTAGCCCTCGGTGCCGTTTGGCTGTACGCGCCAGTTCGTCAGCGTCTCCACCAGCGTTTCCTGCTCGCGGCTGTTCAGCTGCTTAAGCGACACGTCCGGGATCTGCCCCAGCGTCTGCAAACATTCCACCAGGCGCTTCGGCAGCTGCATTGCCAGGGTATTTTTCAGGCTTTGATTCGGGTGCGCAGCGCGCTGTTCGTTCAGGAACGCGTCCAGATCGCAGTCCGGTACCAGGTTCACGGAGACAAACTCTCCCGGCTGCCAGTAGCTGGAGATCTGCAACACCGCCGGCCCCGAAAGGCCGCGATGGGTAAAGAGCAGGTTTTCGCGAAATACCGTGCCGTCTTCGGCCGTAATAACCGACGGCACAGACACGCCGGAGAGCGTCTGAAGCTGTTCCAGCAGCGGCTTATGCAGCGTGAACGGCACCAGCCCGGCGCGGGTGGGCAGCACCTTCAGGCCAAACTGCTCGGCGATTTTGTAGCCGAGCGGTGAGGCGCCAAGACCCGGCATTGAAAGGCCGCCGCTGGCGATCACCAGATTATCGGCGCTGACGGTTTCACCGTTGAGTTGCAGCGTGTAGCCCTGCTCGTCGCGGGCGACCTCGAGCACTTCCGTCCGCAGGCGCATGACCACGCCGCCTTTCTCGCACTCGGCCACCAGCATATCAACGATTTGCTGGGCGGAGTCGTCGCAGAACAGCTGTCCCAGCGTCTTCTCATGCCACGTGATACCGTGTTTACCCACCAGTTCGATAAAGTCCCACTGGGTGTAGCGCGCCAGCGCAGATTTACAAAAATGACGGTTCTGGCTCAGATAGGCCGCCGGTTCGACATAGAGATTAGTGAAGTTGCAGCGCCCGCCGCCGGACATCAGGATCTTGCGGCCAGGCTTTTTTCCGTTATCCAGCAGCAGCACGCGACGACCCGCTTGTCCGGCCATTGCCGCACAAAACATACCCGCCGCACCGGCGCCAATTACTACGGCATCAAACCTTTCCACGTCAAAATCCTCTTCGTTAACTGCCGCGGATTGTAAAGTTTCCTCAGTGGTCGCACCAGCGTAAAAAGATATTACAAAGCCATTTCATTGATATTTAAAGATTATCCTTTCAAGCACATTTCTCAAATCAGGTGGTATGTCAAAAAAAGTCTATATTTCACTTTGCCCGTTGCGCATTTGTCCTGGATAATGCGCCGCGTTCATGTCCTCAAAATGGCGTAACGTCCTATGCTACATTTGTTTGCCGGCCTGGATTTACATACCGGGCTTTTATTATTGCTTGCTCTGGTTTTTGTGCTGTTTTACGAAGCGATCAACGGCTTCCACGACACTGCAAACGCAGTTGCAACGGTTATCTACACTCGCGCAATGCGATCGCAGCTTGCGGTCGTTATGGCGGCGGTATTTAACTTTTTTGGTGTCCTCCTGGGCGGACTGAGCGTTGCGTATGCCATTGTGCATATGCTGCCAACGGATCTGCTTCTTAACGTGAGTTCCGGTCATGGCCTGGCCATGGTGTTCTCAATGCTGCTTGCTGCCATTATCTGGAACCTCGGTACCTGGTATTTTGGCCTGCCTGCATCCAGCTCTCACACCCTTATTGGCGCGATTATCGGTATTGGGTTAACCAACGCCCTGATGACCGGTACCTCGGTTGTTGATGCGCTGAACCTGCCTAAAGTACTGGGCATTTTCGGCTCTCTGATCATCTCTCCTATCGTCGGTCTGGTGGTGGCGGGTGGCTTGATTTTCATCCTGCGTCGCTACTGGAGCAACACGAAGAAACGTGCGCGTATCCACCTGACGCCAGCAGAGCGTGAAAAGAAAGACGGCAAGAAAAAGCCGCCGTTCTGGACGCGTATCGCGCTGATCGTTTCCGCTATCGGCGTGGCCTTCTCTCATGGCGCGAACGATGGTCAGAAGGGCATTGGTCTGGTGATGCTGGTTCTGATTGGCGTCGCACCGGCGGGCTTCGTGGTTAACATGAACGCCTCTGGCTACGAGATCACCCGTACCCGTGATGCGGTAAACAACGTTGAAACGTACTTCCAGCAGCATCCTCAGTTGCTGAAGAAAGCGACCGGCGTAGACCAGCTGATCCCTTCTCCTGACTCTGGCGCACTGACTGCACCGGGCGAGTTCCATTGCCACCCGGCAAACGCGATTAACGCGCTGGAACGTGCGAAAGGCATGCTGGCCGATATCGAAAGCTACGACAAACTGGCTGTTGAACAGCGTGGTCAGCTGCGTCGCATCATGCTCTGCATCTCCGACGTGACCGATAAAGTCGCGAAGCTGCCAGAGGTGACTGCCGACGACAAACGTCTGCTGAAGAAACTGAAAGGCGATATGCTCAACACCATTGAGTACGCGCCAATCTGGATCATCATGGCGGTCGCGCTGGCGCTGGGTATCGGTACGATGATTGGCTGGCGTCGTGTGGCGACCACCATCGGCGAGAAGATCGGTAAGAAAGGCATGACCTATGCGCAGGGTATGTCCGCGCAGATGACGGCAGCGGTGTCTATCGGTCTGGCGAGCTATACCGGTATGCCAGTATCAACCACCCACGTACTCTCTTCGTCCGTGGCAGGTACCATGATTGTTGACGGCGGCGGTTTACAGCGTAAAACCGTGACCAACATTCTGATGGCCTGGGTGTTCACCCTCCCGGCGTCCATCCTGCTGTCCGGCGGTCTGTACTGGATTTCGCTGAAGCTGATTTAACCGGCTGAAGGCGACAAAAAAGCGGGTCAGGAAACTGGCCCGCTTTTTTTACGCTCAGTGCCAAATCATCAGTGCAATCATACTCACCACAACCAGGCCACACAGGGCGCTGGTCAAAATGAACTGACGACGCAGGCGCTCGCAGCGACGGATAAACTCTTCATCGTGGTGATCGCGGTAGCGCTGGTAATAGATGTACCCCACCAGACGCATCTGTTTGCTGGGCTGTCCATGCGAGGTGAAGAACCCTCCACCGTCCACGTACTGATAAAGCAGCGGATCGCAACCACGAAGTACCACTAACAGCGCACGTAACGATGAGAAGTAGCGCGCCATATTCACTATGCAAACTACGCATAACGCCCAAAACAATGCGACGGTGCTAATCATACATCCTCCCCGGCGTCCGCCCATGAAGCAAGGCTCCTGAGCTACCGCACCCCAATGCCCTGACAGACAGTTCAGTGAAAGAATGACTAAAAGTCGATCCGGTTCGCGTTTTAATATCCGAACGGCTCATTAAATAGTGTAGGAGATCCGTTAATTTTTTTGCCACAAGGTTAATCGTTATCAACACCAAAGCTTGAAAAATATGTTTAACTGGGCCGTAATGAAAGCATCAGACGACGCTTTCCCATTTAGTCATCGATAACTTAAGGAAGGAGTAACACTATGGCTTACAAACACATTCTTATCGCGGTAGACCTCTCCCCGGAGAGTAAAGTGCTGGTCGACAAAGCAGTATCCATGGCACGTCCCTACAACGCGAAAGTTTCGCTGATTCACGTTGATGTGAATTACTCCGACCTCTACACCGGTCTGATCGACGTGAATCTCGGCGATATGCAGAAACGCATCTCCGAAGAGACTCACCACGCGCTGAGCGAGCTCTCTACCAATGCGGGCTATCCGATCACTGAAACCCTGAGCGGTAGCGGCGATCTGGGTCAGGTGCTGGTTGATGCGATTAAGAAATACGATATGGATCTGGTGGTCTGCGGACATCACCAGGACTTCTGGAGCAAGCTGATGTCCTCAGCGCGCCAGCTGATTAATACCGTTCACGTGGATATGCTGATTGTTCCACTGCGTGACGAAGAAGACGAGTAAGTGCAAAAAAAGCGGCACTGAATGTAGGCCGGGTAAGGCGAAGCCGCCACCCGGCTTTTTTTATTCCGGCGTCCCCGCATAAATATCAAACCGGTGCCCTTTGGTGGTCACCGCGTTGGTCGTGGCAACGTCCGCCAGCGGCGGCGCGTAGTCCGGACGCTTCACCACCACCCGCTTCGTCGCGAGCTGACGAGCAGGCTCCAGCAGGCCATCTGCATCCAGATCCGGCCCCACCAGCGACTGAAACACCCGCATCTCTTTCTTCACCAGCGCGCTTTTCTGCTTGTGCGGGAACATCGGGTCGAGGTAGACCACCTGCGGGCGCGGAGTGATATCCGTCAGCGCCGTCAGGCTTGACGCGTGGATCAGCTGCAAACGTTCCTGCAACCACGGGCCGATTTCCGGGTCCGCATAGCCTCGCGTCAGCCCGTCGTCGAGCAGCGCGGCGACAACCGGATTACGCTCCAGCATCCGCACCCGGCAGCCCACCGACGCCAGCACAAACGCATCGCGCCCCAGCCCCGCCGTGGCATCCACCACGTCCGGCAGATAGCTTCCCTTAATGCCGACCGCTTTGGCCACCGCTTCGCCGCGACCGCCGCCGAACTTACGCCGGTGCGCCATCGCGCCGCCGACAAAATCGACAAAAATCCCGCCGAGCTTCGGCTCGTCGCGCTTGCGAAGCTCCAGATGTTCCGGCGTCATCACCAGCGCCATCAGGTTGTCTTCATCATGTTCCAGCCCCCAGCGGGCCGCCAGAACAGATAAGGCGCCGTTCCCGGCGCCCGTTTCATCCACTAAGCAGATCTTCACGTAGCAATCAGCCTTTGATTCCGTAATGCTCCAGCATCGCATCCAGCTGAGGCTCGCGGCCACGGAAGCGTTTGAACAGCTCCATAGGCTCTTCTGAACCCCCGCGCGTCAGGATGTTATCGAGGAACGACTGACCGGTTTCGCGGTTGAAAATCCCCTCTTCTTCGAAGCGAGAGAAGGCGTCCGCCGCCAGCACGTCGGCCCACAGGTAGCTGTAGTAGCCCGCGGCGTATCCGCCTGCGAAGATATGGCTGAACGCGTGCGGGAAGCGTCCCCAGGTTGGGCCTGGAATAACGGCGACCTGCTTTTTAATCTCGGCCAGCGTTTCGAGGATTTTCGCCCCCTGCTCCGGGCTGAACTCGGCGTGCAGGCGGAAATCGAACAGGCCGAACTCCAGCTGACGCAGGATAAACATCGCCGCCTGGTAGTTTTTTGCCGCCAGCATTTTATCCAGCAACTCTTTAGGCAGCGGTTCGCCGGTCTCATAGTGGCCGGAGATAAACGCTAGCGCGTCCGGCTCCCAGCACCAGTTTTCCATAAACTGGCTTGGCAGCTCGACCGCATCCCATGGCACCCCGCTGATACCGGCGACGCCGGCGGTTTCGATGCGGGTCAGCATGTGGTGCAGGCCGTGACCGAACTCGTGGAACAGAGTGATCACTTCATCGTGGGTGAACAGCGCCGGTTTGCCGCTTACCGGACGGTTGAAGTTACAGGTCAGATAGGCGACCGGTTTTTGCAGGGAACCATCCGCTTTACGCATCTGGCCCACGCAGTCGTCCATCCACGCCCCGCCGCGTTTGTTTTCACGCGCGTAAAGATCCAGATAGAAGCTGCCGCGCAGCTCGTTTTTCTCGTCATACAGCTCAAAGAAGCGCACGTCCGGATGCCAGACGTCAATATCGGTACGCTCTTTAGCGGTAATGCCGTAAATGCGTTTCACCACTTCAAACAGACCGTTGACGGCTTTGTTTTCTGGGAAGTACGGACGCAGCTGTTCGTCGCTGATGCTGTAGAGGTACTGCTTCTGTTTTTCGCTGTAGTACGCGATATCCCACGGCTGAAGCTCGTCCACGCCAAACTCGGCTTTCGCAAAGGCGCGCAGCTGGGCCAGCTCTTTCTCCCCCTGAGGACGAGCACGTTTCGCCAGATCGGTCAGGAAGTCGAGCACCTGCTGCGGGTTCTCGGCCATTTTGGTGGCGAGGGATTTATCCGCGTAGCTGTCGAAGCCCAGCAGCTGTGCCAGCTCGTGGCGCAGGGCGAGGATCTCCGCCATCACCGGGCTGTTATCCCATTTACCCGCATTCGGCCCCTGATCGGAGGCGCGGGTGCTGTAGGCGCGGTACATCTCTTCACGCAGGGCCTGGTTGTCGCAGTAGGTCATCACCGGCAGATAGCTCGGGATATCCAGCGTTAACAGGAAGCCTTCCTGCTCTTTCGCTTCGGCCTGGGCTTTCGCTGCCGCCAGCGCGCTTTCCGGCATACCCGCCAGCTCGGCTTCGTCGGTAATCAGCTTCGTCCAGCCCATGGTGGCGTCGAGGACGTTGTTGCTGTACTGGTTGCCCAGCTCGGACAGGCGCGCAGCGATTTCGCCGTAGCGAACCTGCTTCTCTTTTGGCAGACCGATACCGGACAGCTCAAAGTCACGCAGGGCGTTATCAACCGATTTTTTCTGCGCCGTGTTCAGTTCGGCATAATGGTCGCCGTCGCGCAGGTCGCGGTAGGCTTTGTACAGCCCTTCGTGCTGGCCGACCCAGGTGCTGTACTCAGAGAGCAGCGGCAGGGTTTGTTCGTAGGCTTCACGCAGTTCCGGGCTGTTTTTCACCGAGTTCAGGTGGCTCACCGGGGAGAAGATACGCCCCAGCACGTCGTCCACTTCGGCCAGCGGCTGACACAGATTCTCCCAGGTGTACGGCGCGCCCTGCGCAACCACGCTTTCTACCGCCGCGCGGCAGTTGTCCAGCGACTGGGTAACGGCTGGAACCACATGCTCAGGGAGGATTTTAGAAAACGGTGGCAACGAAAAAGGCGTCAGTAATGGATTGGTCATAAACGCTGTCCTGTTGAAATAGATGAATGAAGCGCGCATCCGGCGCTGTGCATATTGTTCAGTAATGGGGTTAAGTGTAGAGGATTTCAATGCCGGACGTTGTCGAAAAGAGCCCGGTGGCGCTGCGCTTACCGGGCCTGCGGGTAATCTTTGCCGTTCTGCTGTAAACTGTGGCAAATCGTCAATTCAGCGGAATATCATTACCCATGCTCAGTTATCGCCACAGCTTCCACGCTGGCAACCATGCCGACGTCCTTAAACACACCGTTCAGAGCCTGATCATCGAATCGCTCAAAGAGAAGGATAAACCGTTTCTCTATCTGGACACCCACGCGGGCGCGGGCCGTTATCAGCTGAGCGGCGAGCATGCCGAGCGTACCGGTGAATATCTGGAAGGGATTGCGCGTATCTGGCAGCAGGACGATCTGCCTGCCGAGCTGGAGCCGTACATCGGCGTGGTGAATCACTTTAACCGCAACGGCCAGCTGCGTTACTACCCGGGCTCCCCGCTGATTGCCCGCCAGCTGCTGCGCGAGCAGGACAGCCTCCAGCTGACCGAACTGCACCCGAGCGATTTCCCGCTGCTGCGCTCTGAGTTTCAGAAAGATAACCGCGCCCGCGTGGACAAAGCCGACGGTTACCAGCAGCTGAAAGCCAAGCTGCCGCCGGTTTCCCGTCGCGGCCTGGTGCTGATCGACCCGCCGTACGAAATCAAAACCGACTATCAGGCGGTGGTGACCGGCATCAACGAAGGTTACAAACGCTTTGCGACCGGAACCTATGCCCTGTGGTATCCGGTGGTGCTGCGCGCGCAGATTAAACGCATGATTAAGGATCTGGAAGCGACCGGCATTCGTAAAATACTGCAAATTGAGCTGGCGGTGCGCCCCGACAGCGACCAGCGCGGCATGACCGCTTCCGGCATGATTGTGATTAACCCGCCGTGGAAGCTGGAAGCGCAGATGAACAACGTGCTGCCGTGGCTGCACAAAACGCTGGTGCCTGCCGGAACAGGACACGCCACCGTAAGCTGGATTGTGCCGGAGTAATTGCAGCCATCGGTGGAAACTATTGATTTCAGGTATACAATCGCGGCAATTCACGATTAAGGACAAAAACTATGACCAGGCATTATGACTACATCGCAATCGGCGGCGGCAGCGGCGGCATCGCCTCCATTAACCGTGCGGCCATGTACGGCCAGAAGTGTGCGCTGATTGAAGCCAAAGCGCTCGGCGGCACCTGCGTGAACGTCGGTTGTGTACCGAAGAAAGTGATGTGGCATGCCGCGCAAATCCGTGAAGCTATTCATATGTATGGCCCGGACTACGGTTTTGACACCACCATCAACCACTTCGACTGGGACAAGCTGATCGCCAGCCGTACCGCCTACATCGACCGTATTCATACCTCGTACGACAACGTGCTGGGCAAGAATAACGTTGACGTGATCCGCGGCTTCGCCCGTTTTGTGGATGCGAAAACGATCGAAGTGAACGGCGAGACGATCACTGCCGATCACATCCTGATCGCCACCGGCGGCCGTCCGAGCCACCCGAACATTCCGGGCGCGGAATACGGTATCGACTCCGACGGGTTCTTCGAGCTGCCAGCTCTGCCTGAGCGCGTGGCCATTGTGGGCGCAGGTTACATCGCGGTTGAGCTGGCTGGCGTGATTAACGGCCTGGGCGCAGAGGCGCACCTGTTCGTGCGTAAACACGCGCCGCTGCGCAGCTTCGACCCGCTGATCGTCGAGACGCTGGTTGAGGTGATGAACGCCGAAGGCCCAACGCTGCACACCAACGCCGTGCCAAAAGCGGTCGTTAAAAATGCAGACGGCAGCCTGACGCTGGAGCTGGAAGATGGCCGCAGCCAGACCGTTGACTGCCTGATCTGGGCGATTGGTCGTGAACCGGAAACCGACAACTTCAACCTGGCCGCAACTGGCGTGAAAACCAATGAAAAAGGGTATATCGTCGTTGATAAGTTCCAGAACACCAGCGTACCGGGCATTTATGCCGTCGGGGATAACACCGGTGCCGTCGAACTGACGCCGGTTGCCGTTGCCGCGGGCCGTCGCCTCTCCGAGCGCCTGTTTAACAACAAGCCGGACGAGCACCTGGATTACAGCAACATCCCGACCGTGGTCTTCAGCCACCCGCCCATCGGCACCGTCGGCTTAACCGAGCCGCAGGCGCGCGAGCAGTACGGCGATGACCAGGTGAAAGTGTACAAATCGGCGTTTACCGCAATGTATACCGCAGTCACCTCGCACCGTCAGCCGTGCCGCATGAAGCTGGTCTGCGTGGGCCCGGACGAGAAGATCGTCGGTATCCACGGCATTGGCTTCGGCATGGACGAGATCCTGCAAGGCTTCGCGGTGGCGCTGAAGATGGGCGCCACCAAGAAAGACTTCGATAACACCGTCGCGATCCACCCGACGGCGGCAGAAGAATTTGTGACCATGCGTTAAGCCTGATGCCCCTCCCCGGAGGGGCATTTTTCATTAACATTCACAAATCGTTGCAAAACGAATGCTCCGAAAATAGTGATCTACCGCACATATCCCCCCACATCTACCGAAGCGAATGTCTACGCTTATAGGACGCCCGGAAAAACCAGTCTTTGAGAACACATAACCGGAGGTCTTTATCACCATGTTCAACCAGAAACTACAGACTGCCGAGGAAATCGAGTTCGAAATTGCAGAAGAGCTGCGCTACGAAACCGATCCCTGTGAGTTAAAACTGGATGAGATGATCGAGGCAGAGCCGGAACCGGAAATGATTGAAGGGCTGCCGGCGTCCGATGCCCTCACGCCCGCAGACCGCTACCTTGAACTGTTTGAACACGTCCAGTCGTCGCGGCTGTTTGCGGACAGCAAAACCTTCCCCGACTGTGCGCCGAAGATGGATCCGCTGGATATCCTGATTCGCTACCGCAAGGTGCGTCGTCACCGTGATTTCGACCTGGCGCGCTTTGTGGAGAATCACTTCTGGCTGCCGGAGGATTACAGCAAAGAGTACGTCTCCGATCCCGGCTTCTCCCTGAAAGAACACATTGATAACCTGTGGCCCGTGCTGACACGCGAGCCGCAGGATCACATCCCGTGGTCGTCGCTGCTGGCGCTGCCGCAGGCCTATATTGTGCCCGGCGGTCGCTTCAGCGAGACCTACTACTGGGACTCCTACTTCTCCATGCTGGGGCTGGCGGAAAGCGGTCGTAACGATTTGCTGAAATGTATGGCCGATAACTTCGCCTGGCTGATTGAGCGCTATGGCCATATCCCGAACGGCAACCGCACCTACTACCTCAGCCGCTCCCAGCCGCCGGTATTTGCGCTGATGGTGGAGCTGTTTGAAGAGGACGGCGTGCGCGGGGCGAAGCGCTATCTTGAACACCTCAAGATGGAGTACGCCTTCTGGATGGACGGGGCAGAATCGCTGCTGCTCAATCAGGCCTATCGCAGTGCGGTCCGCATGCCGGACGGCTCCCTGCTTAACCGTTACTGGGACGATCGCGATACGCCGCGGGATGAATCCTGGATTGAGGACGTTGAAACCGCCCGTCATTCGGGTCGTCCGCCGAACGAGGTGTATCGCGACCTGCGCGCCGGGGCAGCCTCCGGATGGGATTACTCATCCCGCTGGCTGCGCGATCCGGCGCGGCTGGCCAGCATCCGCACGACGCAATTTATCCCCATCGATTTGAACGCGTTCCTGTTCAAGCTGGAGAGCGCTATTGCCAATATCTCAGCATCGAAAGGGGATAAAGAGACCGCCGATCTGTTCCGTCAGAAAGCCAGCGACCGCCGCGCGGCGGTGAACCGCTACCTATGGGACGACGAGAACGGCTGTTATCGCGATTACGACTGGCGACGTGAAGCGCTGGCGCTCTTCTCTGCGGCCAGCATTGTGCCGCTGTACGTGGGCATGGCGACGCATGAGCAGGCGGAGCGGCTGTCCGATGCCGTTAAAGCCCGTCTGCTCACACCGGGCGGGATCCTCGCCACCGAATATGAAACAGGCGAACAGTGGGATAAGCCGAACGGCTGGGCGCCGCTGCAATGGATGGCCATTCAGGGGTTCAAACAGTACGGCAACGACTCGCTGGGAGATGAGATCGCCTGGAGCTGGCTGCACACGGTGAACCATTACTATAAAACCCATCATAAGCTGATTGAGAAGTACCACATCGCCAGCAGCACGCCACGCGAAGGTGGCGGGGGGGAGTATCCGTTGCAGGATGGCTTCGGCTGGACCAATGGCGTGGTGCGGCGGTTGATTGGGTTGTATGGGGAGCCCTGAGCCTCTCCCCTCAGGGGAGAGGGGGAAAATAATCAGCGGATCACCTCATAAATGGCAGTCTGGATGGACTGCCATTTTTTTGTGGTGGCATCCGGCTGAGATTTAGCGCGGCGCGTGGCCATATCCGCATCATGCTGTTGGCGTTTCACCACTGCCGGGACGGTACAGAACGCTTTCAGGTACTGCTTGCGCATAGACGTCAGCGATTCGCCGTTCGCCATCGCATGGCTAAGCGTGTTAATAAAGCGTCGGCAGGGCTTTTGCTCTGTCATTTGCAGGCGGTAGCGCAGCATCACTTCCAGCACGTCGTCGTAGCCTGCCGATAACGCCTCTTCTGTCCATGACACTTTCCAGTCCATCCCGCCCTGCAAGAACAGGAGCGCCACGCGGGTATCGTTGCGGCTGATAGCTGAACGGAAGTTGTTTTCATCCCAGGTCACACCCATACGCGTCAGCGTTTCTCGCGAGGAAGGCGTTTCGCGCATCTCCTGCACCGGCGCGGGAGATGCCGAACTGGCTAAAGCCGGCTGCGGTTTACTGCTGGTTACCAGCCAGGCTCCCCCCACGATAATCGCGATAACCATCACGCCAACCGCTCCCCACAGCACGCCGGAAATCAGCTGTTCGCGCTGCTCGGGCGTTCGCGCGGCGCGCTGGGTCGGTTTCTCTATGCTGTCGCGCACTTCAAAAAGATCGCCACCCGTGGTGCGATCCCTTTTCTGCGCCTTTTCCCAGAACGCGTGCAGCTCGCTTTCCTCCACCGCCATAAGCGCCGCCGGGTTAATGCGTGTCCGCCCTTCCTCAAACGCGCGCTGAACGGAGCGGGTTATCTGCGTGTAATAGCTCTCGAGCAGCTGGATTTGCGCCCCGCTTAACGGCTGCTGTACGGTGATGCTGTTGCGGATTTGACGGATATCTTCGAGGAAGGTTTGCAGCGTTTTGCGAGGCTCTACCAGCAGCGTCAGCATGTCCGGGTCGTTAAACAGCGACGCGTAATAGCGGCTAAATTCTTTTTTATCCACCAGCATCTGGGCCAGCTCGCTGAACAACATGCCGCTCAGCACATCGTTAATTTCACCGTTTTTCAGCCAGCGACGCACGCGATCGGCGTTAAACAAGGTCTTAAGATGATTATTCAGCCGCGTCGGATCGGGCCACGCCTGCTGTATCAGCCCTTTTATCATTAGCTCGATGGCTCGCACCTGTTTCTGCGCCTGGAGCTGGCTCGCCTGCTCTGGCGCCATCCCGGTATCGTAGGTCAGGAGGGGCTGTTGCAAACGCAGATATTCAAGAGCGGTTACAAAGCGCATCGCCGCAATCAGCTGGTTTTCGCTGACGTCCTGCCCGCTTTCATACTGGGGGACGCGCTGCTGAAGCAAGCGTAATTGCAGCGTAAAGGCCGTCATTTCCGCATCATTCAGGTTCAGCTTCCTGGCAACGGCGCCCCACCCGCCCAGCCCCAGGCGGGCGCTGTCCAGCTGTTCCAGAAACCAGCGTGGATCTTTGCCTTCACTAACAGGTACATTCAACAGAAGTAAGATTTCGACAGACGCCTGACGGATCGCCGCCAGGCAGTGTTCAAACTGCTCGCGGGTATGATGCGATGAGCTCATCATCTTTGTTTTCCTTGAGAGACAACAAATACCGCTAAAGCGGCATTAAAGGTGATTTTTCTTTTTATTTATACGAGGTTAAACATACCTGACTTTCTGTTGAAATAAAGTGACAACCCTATAATCATTTACAATGCCTCAGGAGAATCTGAATGCCCGCCTTTACGACCGCACGCCTCACCTGCTCGCCGCTTCAGGAGCAAGACTGGTTCTTTTTTCTGTCGCTTCAGCAACATCCTGACGTGATGCGTTTTGTCGCCGAGGCGCGTAGCGAGGCGGATATTCGGGAAGCCTTTGAGTCTCGTCTGTTGCCGTGGACGCCGGGCAGCGCACACTGGCTCTGCCTTGTGGTGCGTGATACGGCCAGCCAGACGCCGCTGGGCGTAACCGGCTATGTACACCGGGAAGCAGATTGTGCCGAAGTTGGTTTTCTCTTTGCGCCCTTTGCGCAGGGGAAAGGATACGGCTTTGAATCGCTGCGGGCCGTGTGTGATTTCGCGTTGACTCAGGGCAATATTCGTCGGCTCACCGCCACCGTTACCGCGGGAAATATCGCCTCAAGGCGGCTGCTGGAAAAAACAGGTTTTCAGCTGGAAGGTGAGTTGCGCGAGAGTTATTTCCTTTCAGGGCAATGGCATAACGACTGGCTGTTCGGATTATTGAAAAAGGAATACCCGTTCAGTAAAACCTGATCAACAGCCATTTGGCGGATATTCCCCGGACGTCGTTTCCTCTATAGTCCCGCCATTAAGAGGAAACGCTTATGACGGGTTATGCAATGCAGATAACGTCTGCTGCAATCGCATTAATTAAAAAGCAGCAGGGACTTTCCCTGGAAAAATACCGTGACGAAAAGGGAATATGGGTTATAGGTTACGGTCACGTGATTCGCCAGTGGGAGAAATTTAACGGCCTCATTACGCCGGCTGAGGCGGAGTATTTGCTTTTCAATGATATTCAATTATGTGAGACACTGCTGCGGGAAACCAACCGACGCCCATTAACCCAACAGCAGCATGATGCCCTGGTATTAACTCTCTTCAGTTTTGGGGAAGACTCCCCTCTGCCAGAGAAGATCCTTCAGGCCGTCGCCCGGGTGTAGTACATCGCGGCCTGCGTCCGGTTTTTGACGTCAAGACGGCGGAAAAGCGTCTCAAGATGCGCTTTTACCGTTGCCGCACTGATGTTGAGATTACGCCCAATCTCTTTATTCGACTCTCCGGCCGCCAGTAACTTCAACACCTCACGCTGGCGCTCGCTTAACAATGACAGCTCATCATGGGAGGAGTGCTGCTTCAGCCACTCGCCGGGAAAACAGACCATCCCTCGCGATACCGAATCCAGCACTGCGGAAAAGCGTTCGGGATTTGCATTGCGGGGGATTATCGCCACCACGTTGCGCTGTAGCATTTGCTCAACCCAGCGAGGCTCTTTTTTCGTTAATACCAACACCACGCGCGCCGCTGGAAAACGTTCCGTAATCTCTTCCAGTAAAGCCACGCCATTATCATGAATTAAATATCCATCTATCATGACGATAGCGGAGGGTGACGCGGATAATTGCGCCCATAATTCATCAGTCTGACGAGTCCCTGTCAAATCTATTTCCGGAATTAACTTCTGCAAACTGCACATCGCTCCATGAATAAATAGTGACTGCCTGTCAAACATGATTACTCGCATCGTTTTACTCCTCTGAGAATAGCGAAGGGGGATTCTACAGAGGCATTTTTTAAGAAAAAACTCAATGAACGGAGAGGTTACAATTCATCCGGCTCTCTTTATATTTTCCCGCATTTAGACATACCTGAATTAAGGATTTCCTTAAGAGAGTTCCCTCCTCTTAAGACCGAACATTACAGGAACATACCGCCTGAGACTTCAATACGTTGCGCATTCATCCAGCCCAGTTTGTCGCTGAGCAGGGCCGCAATGGCGTCACCAATATCATCGGGCAGGCCCACGCGTCCCAGCGCAGTTTGCGACGCCAGCAGCTGGTTAAGCTCCGCATTATCCCGCACGCGTCCGCCGCCAAAGTCGGTTTCAATGGCGCCGGGCGCGATGATATTGACGGAAATACCGCGCGCGCCCAGCTCTTTTGCCTGATAGCGGGTCAGCACTTCCATCGCCCCTTTCATGGCCGCGTAGGTGCCTGAGCCTGGCTGAGTAAAACGGGCCAGTCCGCTGGAGACGTTCAGGATACGTCCCCCGTCTTTTATTAACGGCAGCAGCTGCTGCGTGAGGAAAAACGGGCCTTTGAAATGAATGTTCACCGCATCGTCAAACTGCGCCTCCGTCGTCTCGGTATAAGGGGCGTACAAGCCTGTGCCGGCGTTGTTCACTAAATAGTCAAAGGCGTCACGTTGCCAGACGTGCTGAAGGGTGTCCTTCACCTGTTGAGCAAAACGCGGAAAACTTGCCGTATCGCCGACGTTAAGCTGCAATGCGGCCGCTTTTCCGCCTTTTACCTCTATTTCGCGCACAACGTCATGCGCCTCCTGCTGGCTGCTGTTCCAGGTCAGGATGATGCCTGTCCCTTCCGCAGCCAGCTTCAGAACGGCGTTTTTACCCAGGCCGCGGCTACCGCCGGTCACTAATGCAATACGTTCACGCATAATTCACCTCGTTTCGTCTGTGATGAAGATTGAGAAAGAGCTTATTAGATGGTAGAAAATCAATAAATACTCCTGCTAACGCTTCACTGTTTCATTCATAACAACAATGACTAACATCTATGGATAAAATACACGCAATGCAGCTTTTCCTTCGCGTCGCGGAACTGGAGAGTTTTTCCCGCGCGGCGGAGACGCTAAGCCTGCCCAAAGGGAGCGTATCGCGGCAGATCCAGGCCCTGGAAAACGCGCTGGGTACGCAGCTGCTGCACCGCACTACCCGCCGCGTCAGCCTGACGCAGGACGGCATGGTTTATTACGAACGTGCAAAAGATCTGCTGATGAACCTAGACGAGCTGGACGGCATGTTCCTGCACGACCCCTCCTCCATCAGCGGTCGGCTACGCGTGGATATGCCCGTTGCCATTGCGCGAAATGTGGTCATTCCAAAACTGCCTGCCTTTTTACAGCAGTACCCCGGCATTGAGCTGGAGCTGAGCAGCAGCGACCGCCTGGTGGACGTCATCCGCGAAGGATTTGACTGCGTGGTGCGCGTGGGTAACCTGAAGGACTCCGGGCTTATCGCCCGTCCGCTTGGGAAGCTTTCGGTGATTAACTGCGCCAGCCCGGACTATCTGACGCGATTCGGCTACCCTGAGACGCTGGACGATTTGGCCTCACACGCCCTCATTCACTACTCCGCCACGCTGGGCACCCGCCCGCTGGGTTTTGAGTATTTCAACGGCAGCGCGACCCAGTGGGTGAAAACGGGAGGCGTACTAACGGTCAACAGCACGGAAACCTACCAGGCCGCCTGTATCGCCGGGCTTGGCATTATACAGGTCCCGCGCGTCGGGGTGCGTGATGCCCTGCGCACGAAAAAACTCGTGGAGATCCTGCCGCAGTACCGGGCTGAACCGATGCCCGTCTCCCTCATTTATCCCCACCGCCGTAACCTCTCCCGCCGGGTGCATGTGTTTATGGCGTGGCTTACCGAACTCACAAAAAGTTACGTGGACTAGTCGCAAGCTATAATTCAGTAACATCCAGCTCAACGAAAAGGAAAATGCGCGTGACGCCGGAAAATAACCCGCAACGACCGACTCAACATTTAGATTATGAACCCATCAAAAAGATGGATAACGAACCTGAAGCGCCGAAAGAGCCTGGAACGGCCAGCAAAGCGCTGGGCACCGTAACCGGTATAGCTGAAAAAATTCAGCAGATACCCGCGATTGCCCACCTGATACGCGCCGCTGAGCGCTTCAACGACCGCATGGGAAATCAGTTCGGCGCGGCGATCACCTACTTCTCTTTCCTGTCGATGATCCCCATCCTGATGGTGTCGTTTGCCGCCGCCGGTTTTGTGCTGGCGTCTCACCCGACGCTATTGCAGGACATCTTCAATAAGATCCTGAACAACGTTAGCGACCAGACGCTCGCCACGACGCTTAAAAGCACCATCAATACCGCCGTGCAGCAGCGTACCACCGTGGGTATCGTCGGGTTGCTCATTGCGCTCTACTCCGGGGTGAACTGGATGGGCAACCTGCGTGAGGCCATTCGCGCCCAGTCGCGTGACGTCTGGGAGCGTACGCCGCAGGACCAGGAGAAGATATGGGTGAAGTATCTGCGCGACTTTATTTCGCTGATTGGACTGCTGGTGGCACTGGTCATCACGCTCTCTATCACCTCGGTCGCCGGTTCCGCGCAGCAGATGATTATCTCCGCGCTGTATCTGGATTACATTGAATGGCTGAAGCCAGCCTGGCGCGGTATAGGGCTTGCCATCTCCATCTTTGCTAACTACCTGCTGTTCTTCTGGATCTTCTGGCGTTTGCCCCGCCATCGCCCGCGCAAGAAGGCGCTGATCCGTGGGACGTTGATTGCCGCTATTGGTTTTGAGGTAATCAAAATTGTGATGACCTATACGCTGCCGTCGCTGGTCAAGTCTCCTTCCGGCGCGGCCTTTGGTTCAGTGCTGGGGCTGATGGCCTTCTTCTATTTCTTCGCGCGCCTGACGCTGTTCTGCGCCGCGTGGATCGCCACCGCAGAGTATAAAGACGACCCGCGCATGCCGGGAAAAACCCACCACTGATGTTCTGTCGGGCTGATATTTCAGCCCGATTCATCATTTCAGCATATAAATCCAGACCGTAACTTTTATTTAACTCAAAACCAGTTTTAATGACTGATATTTAAAATGTGTGAAGCATTTCATGGAAGTGTTTTCGCTGGCCTGAAAATTATCCGCTTTTTGTTGCTTTTATGACCACGCCACGCCTTTGTTACAGATTGAAATGTCGCTTTTGCTGTGCCTAATATGGCCCTTCGTTCGTCCAAAAATAAGAAAATATTATGCAAGCAACAGCCACCACACTTAACGAAGGGGCGGAACACGTTCCGGTCAACTCCCGCAATAAAGTCGTCGTCGCATCGCTGATTGGCACCGCCATTGAGTTCTTCGACTTTTACATTTATGCCACCGCTGCGGTCATTGTCTTTCCGCATATTTTCTTCCCACAGGGCGACCCGACGGCAGCCACGCTACAGTCTTTAGCCACCTTTGCTATCGCCTTCGTTGCGCGTCCGATTGGTTCAGCGGTCTTTGGGCATTTTGGCGATCGCGTTGGCCGTAAAGTGACGCTGGTTGCCTCGCTGCTGACCATGGGGATCTCTACGGTTGCCATCGGCCTGCTGCCGACCTATGAAACTATTGGCATTCTGGCGCCCGTGCTGCTGGCGCTGGCGCGCTTTGGTCAGGGTTTAGGCCTGGGCGGGGAATGGGGCGGCGCGGCGCTGCTGGCGACCGAAAACGCCCCGGCGCGCAAGCGTGCGCTGTATGGCTCTTTCCCGCAGCTGGGCGCACCGATTGGCTTCTTCTTCGCTAACGGCACCTTCCTGCTCCTCTCCTGGCTGCTGACCGATGAACAGTTCATGAGCTGGGGCTGGCGTATTCCGTTCGTCTTCTCAGCCGTGCTGGTGCTGATTGGCCTGTACGTGCGCGTGTCCCTGCACGAAACACCGGTCTTCGCGAAAGTCGCCGCGGCGAAAAAACAGGTTAAAGTTCCGCTGGGCACGCTGCTGACCAAACACCTTCGCGTAACCGTGCTGGGCACGTTCATTATGCTGGCGACCTATACGCTGTTCTACATCATGACCGTTTACTCCATGACCTACAGCACCGCCGCCGTACCGGTCGGGCTGGGCCTGCCGCGTAACGAAGTGCTGTGGATGCTGATGATGGCGGTGATTGGATTTGGCGTGATGGTGCCCATCGCGGGCCTGCTGGCGGATAAATTTGGCCGTCGTTCAAGCATGATCGTCATCACCTCGCTGATCATCCTGTTCGCGCTGTTTGTCTTCCCGCCGCTGCTGGGTTCAGGTAGCCCTGCGCTGGTGATGGCGTATCTGCTGATTGGCCTGAGCCTGATGGGACTGACCTTTGGCCCGATGGGCGCGCTGTTGCCGGAGCTGTTCCCGACTGAAGTGCGTTATACCGGCGCGTCGTTCTCCTATAACGTTTCGTCTATTCTGGGCGCCTCGGTCGCCCCGTATATCGCCACCTGGCTTCAGGCAAACTATGGCCTGTTCTATGTGGGCGTCTATCTGGCGGCAATGGCAGCGCTGACGCTGATTGCGCTGCTGCTGACGCACGAAACTAAACATCAGTCGCTGTAAGATGATGCCGGGTGGCGGCTACGCCTTACCCGGCCTACGATTCACATGCAGGCCGGGTAAGCGCAGCGCCACCCGGCAAGAACGGGCCACACCTTACTTCTTCATCTGCGACAAAATCGTCCGACACTGATTCGCTTCGCCTTCTGACGGCGAAATCAACGCCAGCAGCGCCGCCGCAGGGGTGACCAGCGTGGCGAGTGCGGCGGCAACTGCACCGCGCGCAATCAGCGGCCCGGCCTTAACGCCCGCCTGCGGCTCTTTGAAGGTCCCGCGCACGTAGAGCGGCGAACGCAGGGTAATGATACGAATACCTTTACTTTCCGGATCGATGGTTAAATCCAGCTGCTCGGACGCCATGCTGGCGGTACCGGTGATGTTGATAACCGCGTTTTCCGTGTCGAAGGCGAAAATCTGCGGACGCGCCACGCCGTTGACCAGATCCACGTTTGCCGCCGCGCAGTTCACGCGCACTTCGTCGTCACCGAAGATTTGCCCGATGATAAAGTTCCCGACGTTCAGCCCCAGGATCTCCATCAGGTTACGGCTCACCAGACCGTCGTTCATCAGCAGCTTCAGGTTGCCGTTTCCGCTGCCCAGCAGCGCCGCCACGGAGTTGCCCGTGCCGCGAATGTCCGCGTCGCCGTTCATCTCACCGAGGGTCTTCTGCATCAGCTCCACGTCCGGCATCAGCTCTTTCAGCTTCAGCCGGCGCGCCTGGATCTCCGCCCGTCCCTGCATCGGCTTTTTATCCCCCTCCAGGTGGATATTCGATGAAATGGTTCCACCCGCCATGCCAAACTTCAGTGGTTGCAGGCGCAGGTCGGCGTTTTTCAGGATGATATGGGTTGAGAGATTGCTCAACGGCAGCGTGCTGCCATGCTCAATTTTACGTCCTTTGAAGCGCACGTCCGCATCCATCACGTCCCACTTGTCGGTTTCGAAGCGGTCATAGGGGAGTACTTTGCCCGCAGGCTGGACGTCCTTTTTGACCTCTTTTGACTTCGTGCCTTTACCCGAATCTACGCCAATCAGCGGCCCGAGATCGGCCAGACGCAGCTGGCGGGATTCAACGTCACCCTCCAGTTTCGGGCGTGGTTTTCCGGTGGTGTAGGTCAGCGTACCGTGAATATCGCTGTCGCCGATGCGGCCGTTGAACCCACGGTAGTCAAAGACGGACGATTTTTCAGCGTCGATTTTTGCGACCAGGCGCCCGTCCGTTTCGAACGGCGGGGTATCCGGCAGCAGCACGCCGGTGAGATCGTACAGTTCACCCAGCGAATCGCCGGCAAACTTAAGCTGGAGGTCGACGCCGCCCATGTTCATCGGGTCGTTAACCGTGCCCACGAACGCCACGCGGGTATTGCCCGAGCGGAAATCCGCCTGCACCGGGAATGGCGTGCCCTCGCTTCTGAGCGCCAGCATGCCGCCGATTTTGCCTTTGCCGGTGAGCGGCTGGCCGTTGTAGCGCCCCTTCGCCGTCAGGCCGAAGACGTAATCGCCCGCTTTGCTGTCATCGCCTTTGGCTTTACTGCCCGTCACTTCGCTAAACGGTAGCGGCTTGCCCAGCGGATCGACGAGGATCTCCACGTCGGCCTTGCTCACCTTATCGTCAATGGCGATCCGCCCGCGATCGAACAGAATATTATCGAGGCGGAAAGACCACGAAGAGGGCTGCGCATTCGGATCTTTATCGTCGCTGCCGGCGAGATCGAACGTCCAGTTGTTGTTTTTCTCAGACAGGCGAATCAGCCGCGCGTCGGGCTGCTGAAGTTTGATCCACGGCAGATAGACCGTTTTCGTTAACAGAGCTAACGGCGCGAGCGTGGCTTCCACGCGCGGCAGGTGGATCATGGTCACTTCGGGGATATCGGGCGGGTTGCCAAGCATAATGTCGTCGGCATGGACGTGCGGCCAGGGCACCCAGCTTCGCCAGCCGGTTTCCTCTTTCTGGCGCTCCCACACGACGCCCAAATCGCCACGTATTGCGAAGGGGCGGTTTAGCTCGGCTGAGACTTTCTGGTTGATGGTCGGTTTGAGGCGGTTCCAGTCAAACGTGGCGATAATGATGATTAAGACCACGATCAGCAACACGAAAATCCCTGCTGTCCAGGAAATCACCCTGGTTGTTTTTGTCATTGTTGTCCCCTTTCCTGATGAACTTGCCTATAAAACTATAGTTCAGACAAAGGGAAGCGGGCATATCAGAGCGTGGTTATCACCTTTTCCAGGGTATCCATAGGGACAGGACGAGAGAGGAAATAACCCTGTGCCGCGGCTGCCGGGGAATTTTGCACGTCGCGCCACTCTTCCAGCGTTTCCACGCCTTCCACAATGACGCCCTGACAATAGCGGTTCATCAGTTGCAGGAGCATAGTAAACAGGTTCCGTCCCTCCGACGTCTGGCGCAGCATAATAAACAGATCGCGGGCCACTTTGATGTAGTCATAACGCACTTCACTCAGGGCGGAGAAGTTCGCCATGCCGGTACCGAAGTCATCCAGCCACAGCGGGCCAAATTCACACATCGAGGCAAACGAGGAGTCCTGCGGCAGACGCACGTGCTCCACCAGTTCGAAGCGCATCCACGGCAGGGTGGCAATCAGCGCCTGCAACGTCGCATTCTGACGTAACGCCATCAGAGTTGGGCCATCCACGTTCACCGACGCCAGAATACCGTGCTGCTCGAAGAAGGCCTGCTTCGTCGCCAGCATTCTCAGCTGCTCTTCCAGCACGTCGATGCGCTGACGCACGGCAACCTCCGCAAAATAGCGGTCCGGCGCGATACGCTGTGAAGGATTCGACGGATGAGTGACGATCGTTAATACCTCAATCGCCATTAACCGACCGTCGGTACGGTAGATGGGCTGATAGGTATACGCTCGCTCGCATTGCAGCCAGTAGCGATGCTCCTGCAAGTTCTCAATACTTGCCTCAGGCGTAGTGCTCAGCCGCTGGATAACCTGCTCTGACTTCATTTCGGATGTCCTGTTGTATGGGATAGCCTTTCTGGACTCGTCACTGAGTTATCGGCCCGCCAGGTGAGAACTTTATGTTCAATTCACCGGGAAAATGAAATTAAGATGACAGAAATATGCCGGAACACGCGCTGGCTCAAAAAAAATAATGGAACGTCGTTTTAATATGGTTGACCGTAAAAAACACACAGCGCACACTACCTTTAATTACTCTGTTCAGGTTCACGACTATGTCTAAGAAAATTGCCGTGATTGGCGAATGCATGATTGAGCTGTCCCAGAAAGGCGCGGAAGTGAGCCGCGGTTTTGGCGGCGATACATTGAACACCTCCGTTTACATTGCCCGTCAGGTCGACCCCGACGCGCTGAGCGTGGATTACGTTACTGCGCTCGGCACGGACAGCTTCAGCCAGCAGATGCTGGAAGCCTGGCAGGGTGAAAATGTTGGGACGTCGCTGATCCAGCGAATGGAAAACCGTCTGCCGGGTCTGTACTACATCGAAACCGACAGCACCGGCGAGCGCACCTTCTACTACTGGCGTAATGAAGCGGCTGCCAAATTCTGGCTGGAAAGCGATGCCGCCGCCGCGATTTGTGAAGAGCTGGCCACCTTTGATTACCTCTACCTGAGCGGGATTAGCCTGGCGATCCTGAGCCAGCAGAGCCGTGAAAAGCTGCTGTCACTGCTGCGCGAATGCCGCGCCAACGGCGGCAAAGTGATTTTCGATAACAACTACCGTCCGCGCCTCTGGGCCAGCCGTGAAGAGACGCAGCAGGTGTACCAGCAGATGCTGGAATGCACCGATATCGCCTTCCTGACGCTGGATGATGAAGATGCCCTGTGGGGTGAAAAACCGGTTGATGAGGTTATCGCCCGGACGCAGGCCGCTGGGGTCAGTGAAGTGGTGATTAAGCGCGGGGCGGAGTCTTGCCTGGTGGCGGTGACGGGTGAAGCCGTGACAGAGGTTCCGGCGGTGAAGCTGGCGAAAGAGAAAGTGATTGATACCACTGCGGCGGGCGATTCTTTCAGCGCGGGCTATCTGGCGGTACGTCTGACCGGCGGTACACCGGAAGCGGCAGCGCAGCGCGGTCACCTGACGGCCAGCACGGTGATTCAGTATCGCGGAGCGATTATTCCGCGCGAGGCGATGCCTGCTTAAGAACGGTGCGGGCTGATGCCCTCCCCCTAGCCCTCTCCCACAGGGAGAGGGCACTCAGGACCTTACTGACCCTGAGGAATATCGCTCGCATCCTGATGCAAATCATCGGCCGCCGCCTGTACTGGCTGCGGCGCCGTTGCCATGATGGCGTTCCAGGTGGCCTTCAACTCTTTCATGTCATATTCCGGCTCACCTTTCGGCTGTAACAGAATCAACGCCATATCCTGCGACAGCTGCTGACGCAGATCCTGATTCAGCATTTCAACGGTCAGGCCGTTCAGGAAATCCTGACGCAGCTTCTGATACTGCTCCGGCGCGATGTCCACGACCTGATTCTGCAAGGATCGAATGCGCTGGCTGATTAAGATATCGGTATCGGCGCGGGCATAGGTGGCGAACAGTTTCTGCAATTCGAGGGATTTCTGCGCGACCAGCGCGTTAAACTCCTCTTCAGACAGGCCCTCTTTGCGCACTTTAGCCAGCTCTTTTGCCACCACGCCGAGATTCGCGTTCAGCTTATCGCTGGGCGATTCCACGTTAATGGCGCACTGCGCGCGCTGGAACAGCACGCGGCAGTCAAAGCCCAGGCCAATGTCTTTCACGTTGTTCTTGCTGAGCGTCTGCTGAACGTGCCAGAACAGCGCTTCACGCGCGAGATCCGCACGCCAGTAACGCAACAGCGCAGAAGACTCGCGAATCGGCTGCCAGGCGGTATCCCACATCATTGAAAGACGATCCTGACGCACGGTATCCGTCATGATGCTGACCGTCTCAGGACGCAGCGGAGAAAGCGTAGGAACCGGCGCTGGCGTTTCACGCTTCCCTTTCAGATCGCCAAAGGCTTTGTTGATTTGCTCTATCACCGCACGGCTGTCCACGTTACCCACCACAATGAGGGTCATGGCGTCCGGGGTGTACCACTGCTGATAGAAAGATTTCACCTGCTGTGCGTCAACCGGCTGTTTCAGCGGCTCTGCCGGGTCATGGCCAAGCAGCGTTGACCCTTTCAGGCGGTAGCGCCACCAGCCTTCTTTGGTATCCGTCGGCCAGGTCGCCACCATGTCGCTGTTGCTCAACGCATAGTTTACGGTCTCCGGCGTAATCGCCAGTTTGCCGGTCGCATCGGAAAGATAGGTAAGCGCTTCTTTAAGCAGATCGTTACGGTTGTTGGGCAGGCTCAGGTTAAACATGGTGTAGTCATAGGAGACCACAGCCGGGGGAAGCGGGCGTTTTGGATCGATGGCCTGTTGCCATAAAGAACGCACCTGAACCGCCTGCAAACTGCCGCTCTGGGTGAGCGCCAGTCGAGGAATAAAATGGCTTAAGCCGGTCTGCTGGGTGCTTTCTGTGAGGGAGCCGGTATTCACAGCCAGACGAATTTCAATGCGATCGCTCGGACGTTGCGGGGTGGATAATACCTGCCACTGGAAACCGTTCGCCAGTGTTCCCTGTTGCCAGGCCGGGTCTGGCTGGAGCGCATCTGCCTGCACATAACTGGCTGCTGCCATCATCAGCAAACCGCCGGTTAAGAGTCGAATTTTTGTGCCCTGCATGTGAACCCCTGATCAACATTCCTGGTTAAAGAGAGTGTCTCGCGACGTGAGCACTCAAAGATGACGATGAAAACCTTCCGATTAGACAGCGTGTTCGGCTAAACGTCACGGGCGGAAGTGAAATATACCTCAAAAAAATCTTGTCGAATTATGACAGGTATGAGCGGTTATTATGCGCAGGTGCCCGCATCCCCACAAGGGAATACGGGCATTTATGAGGGATTAAGAGGATAAACCGGGGGTTTTGTCCTCAGATGGACGGTTATTCAGCGTATCGTTGAGTTTCTTGTGGTCCAGCTCTTTCACCCACTTCGCTACAACGACCGTCGCCACGCCATTGCCGATCAGGTTGGTTAACGCGCGGGCTTCAGACATAAAGCGGTCGATACCGAGGATCAGGGCCAGGCCCGCCACCGGCAGATGACCAACCGCTGAAATGGTCGCCGCCAGCACGATAAATCCGCTGCCCGTGACGCCCGCCGCCCCTTTTGAGGAGAGCAGGAGCACCACCAGCAGCGTAATCTGATGGAAGATATCCATGTGGCTGTTGGTGGCCTGGGCAATAAAGACCGCCGCCATCGTCAGGTATATCGAGGTGCCGTCGAGGTTAAAGGAGTAGCCCGTCGGAATAACCAGCCCCACCACGGACTTACGGCAGCCCAGCTTTTCCATTTTATCGAGCATGCGCGGCAGCGCGGATTCAGAAGAGGACGTACCGAGCACGATCAGCAGCTCTTCACGAATGTAACGGATAAATTTAAAGATGCTGAAGCCGGTCGCACGGGCGATGGAGCCGAGCACCACCACCACAAACAGAATACAGGTGATGTAGAAGCAGATAATCAGCTGGCCGAGCTGTACCAGCGTGCCGACGCCGTATTTACCGATGGTAAACGCCATCGCGCCGAAGGCACCAATCGGGGCCAGACGCATGATCATGTTGATGATGCCGAAGATAACCTGCGAGAAGCTTTCAATGACGTTGAAAATCAGCTGGCCTTTGCTGCCCAGACGGTGCAGGGCAAAGCCAAACAGCACGGCAAACAGCAGTACCTGAAGGATGTTACCGCTGGCGAACGCGCCAATTACGCTGCTCGGGATCACGTCCAGCAGGAAGGCCACAATCCCCTGATCTTTCGCCTGTTCAGCGTAAACCGCCACCGCTTTCGCATCCAGCGTGGCCGGATCAACGTTCATGCCCGCGCCAGGCTGCACCACGTTCACGATAATCAGGCCGATAATCAGCGCGATGGTACTGACAATCTCAAAGTACAGCAGGGCAACTGCCCCCGTACGGCCGACCGCCTTCATGCTTTCCATGCCGGCGATACCGGTCACCACGGTACAGAAGATGACCGGCGCGATGATCATTTTGATGAGCTTAACGAACGCGTCGCCAAGCGGTTTCATTTGCGCGCCCAGTTCCGGGTAGTAGTGACCAAGCAGAATACCGATGGCGATGGCTGTCAGGACCTGGAAGTAAAGACTTTTGAAGAGTGAGGTTTTCATAGGGTGTCCCTGGGAAGAAAAACTACAGGCTTTGTAAGGTTATGGTTAACCTGCGGCTTTAAAATAACACCCACATAACAGGACAGAAATAAACGAGGTTCAAATTTGAAACACAAATGTTAAGAACTTTGAGCTGGCTCGCACAAGCCAGCAACAAAATTACACTTTTGCGTTATTGCCAGCAGCGGCGAGATAGCGTTGCTCAAAGATATCCGACGGCACGGCACGATCAAAAAGGAAGCCCTGACCGCTCTCCACGCCCGCCGCAGCCAGCCACTCGCGCTGGGCGTCGTTTTCAATTCCCTCGGCAATCACGTGCAGATTCAGGCTGTGCGCCATCTGAATAATCGCCTGTACCATACTGCAATCCTCCGGCAGCCCCTCAACAAAGGTTTTGTCGATTTTCAGGACGTCCACCGGCAGGGTTTTCATGTGATGAAGCTGGCGCAGGCCGGAATACCCCATACCAAAATCGTCCAGCGCAATGCGGACCCCGGCGTTACGCAGCGGTTTCAGAATGGCGACAGCGTCGTCAGGATTGTCGATACAACGGCTCTCGGTGACTTCCAGTATCAGCGTGTCGGGCTGGATGCGGTAGCGATGGATCAGCGCGAGCGTCTCCGGCACCATGGTCGGGTGCATCAGCTGTAGCGCAGAGAGATTCACCGACAGCGGCAGCGTAATGCCCCGCTGCTGCCAGGCCGCAAGCTGGCGGCACGACTCTTCCAGCACCCAGTACCCCACGGTGACCATCAGGCCGCAGGACTCAATACGTTCGATCATCCCCTCAGGCAGCTCCCACGTGCCGTCCGGCTGCTGCATGCGCAGCAACGCTTCGGCGCTGGTCACTTCACCCGTGCGCAAATTCACCTGCGGCTGTAGCCAGAGCGCAAACTGACGATTGTCCATCGCCGTCAGAATGTCACTCTCTTCCGTCAGGCGCTGCTGGGCTTTTTCCATCTGCTCCGGGTCAAAGAACTGGATCTGATTTTTCCCTTTCCGGCGCGCGGTGAACGCTGCCGAGAAAGCACGTCGGTAAAGCTGCTCGGCGGTCAGGCCACCGTAGTACATCGCAATCCCGATGCTCGCGCTCGGACGAAGCTGGATACCCTGAATGGGCAGCCGTTCATTAATGACAGTGAGCACTTGCTGACCTAGCGTAATGGCCTGCCACGGCTCTTTTACGCCGTGCGCGATCACCACCAGGTCATAGCCGCTGACCTGGGTGAGCACCATGCGCGGCGCCAGAACAGATTTCACCTTTTCCACCAGCGTCAGGAGCAGCATCTCGCGCTGGCTCTCTTTCAGCACGCCCGTCGTGTCCTGCAAGGTTTCGCAGGCGATCACCATCAGCGCGGTGGGCTGCTGGCGGGCGACGGTCTGCTCCAGCAGGGCCATTAAAAACGCTTTGTTTGGCAGATCGGAAACCGGAAAACGGGTGGCATTGTTACTGAGCTCTTCCTGCTGACGCAGGACACGCTGCTGGTTGATATTGTAACTCCGGACCAGCATGCCGATTTCATCGTCGTGATGCAGGCGCGGCAACGGTAACTGATGCCCCATGTGCTCCTGCGGAGAGAGGTCGTTCAGCTCCCGCGCGATGCGGCGTAACGGATGCACAATTAACCGGTTGATGCACCACGTCAGCGCCACGCTCAACATTAAGGTCAAGAGTAAGTAAGTGGTTACCAACGTAGCAACCCAGCTCATGACGAATTTATACATGCGGTACGAGTCCGCCTGTAACACCAGGTAAGCCAGCGGCTGCGGGTTAGCCGGTCTTTCCAGGGAATAGAGAGGCAGCGAAATCTGCACCGGCAGTTCAAACAGGCGCATCACCATCATCGGGACGGGACGCTCCGGGATAAAGCTCATCCGCAGCGCCTGAAACTGGTTGGGTAGCACGACGTCGGCGCGGCTCACGATACCGGCAGGCTGGATGCGCTTCAGAATGGATTCTGCCTCGGGGATATCCCCTTTCAGGATCGAGGCCGACAGAGGTTCCCGCACCGAGCGGGCAATACTTTCCAGTTGCGAAGCCGTGTTATAGCGGTTCTGCTGTACGGAATGAAACAGCAAAATGACGCAGAAGATGAAGACAAACAGCATTGTGACGGCAGACACCATCGCCATCTGTTTGATCGTTAAGGAACGGCTGACACGCAAAATGACTCTCCACAAAACTCGAAGCGCAGGGCGCACCAGGGTGTAAACCTGGTGCGCCCGAGTATACCCGATAGCTGCACTTTTAAGAGAGACTTACAATTAGATTAAGCAAAAATCCGATCACCAGTCTGCATAAGGCACCAGCGGTTCCGGCGGTAAGTCCATATCACCCTGCCAGCCTGCGGCAGAATACCGAACATAGAGCAGCGCATGACTCGGGGTATAGTCTTTCGCTTCCTGAATATCAACGCCCAGACCGACAAACCAGTTGGACGCCACGCGGCGTTCAACAATCGCCCTTGCGGTATAACCCGTCCCTGACGAGCTGCTTCCGGTTTCCATCACACCTTTATCGGTATAACGGCCTGGCTCATTGTCCGGGATCAGCCCCTGCAACGGATAACGCATCACATCTTTTGTTTTTGAATGGGACCAGGAGACGGAGCCACCCAGCTCCCATGACCAGTTCTCGGTGCGTTTACGCCAGTTCACCGGTAAGGCGAACGACACATACTCCTGCGGGCTGTAGTAACCGCCCTGGCCCAGCGAATAACCGCTTAAATCCTTATCGTAATGCCAGAGCATATTAGACACGCCGACCGTCAGGCGCTCGTTGTTCTGATTGATAAGCTTGTAGTAATAGCCGGTCATCCAGCGGACGCGCCAGTTATCTTCGACATTCTTCCCGCTGAGGCTGTCGGCACTCAGGCTTGACCAGATACCGTTAGCTTCGCCTTTGTCGTAGCTCACGCTCACGCCGCCACCGGTGGCACGCACGCCGCCCCAGGTGGTGTCGGTATTGGGATCTTTTTGCCCGCCGAAGGCCAGCACAGAGCTGGAAATCGGACGGCGATGGGCATTCAGGGTGTAGCCAATCGGCCCTAAGTCGTTGCTGTAGCTCAGACTGCCCACTACATCGACCACGTCGAAGCCCATCGGCGTTGTACCGATGTCCCACGCCCAGGTCTGGTTCTGCCAGCCGACGGCGACGCTGGCGCCGTTGGCCGACTGATTCGTGCTGCCGCGACATGGCGTTTCGGCGCAGGTGCCCCACGTTGGATCGTAAGTGCCATTGTCCGTATCAAAGGAACCGGCGTTCATATTGACCAGATCGCTACGGAAGAACATGCGACCATCCGACAGCGGCGCATCAACCTGGAGCATGGTGGTGTGCGCTTTTAGGTCGGAATAGCCCCCCGTGCCGCTGGAGCCCCAGTAGTCGTGTTGCAGCGTGACGTTAAGATCCTGCTGACGATAAAGATCGCCTGCATCGCTGCGTACGCCGCGCTTCAGCCAGTCATCTTTCTCATCGTTACGCGTAAGACGCGTAAAGCTGTCGTTATCGGTCGGACGGGTCGTCGTGATGCCCGATGAGACCATCGCATCTTTCCAGGTTTCCAGCGCCTGCTGAGGCTGGCCGTTTTGCGCCTGGAAACGGGCGGCATCACGCATCACCAGCGCGCTTTCCATAGAAGGCGGCTGCGATTTTGCCTGAGGAACAATGGCGTTGAAGGTCTTTTCTGCCGTGGCAGAATCACCCAGACCGGCCTGCGCCATGGCGATCCGGCGCTGCATATTGAGGGAGAGCGGTTCGCCGTTTTGAGCCGCGGGCAGTTTCGCCAGCTCAGCGCGAGCGGCGTCCCTGTTGCCCTGAGCAAGATTGACTTCGGTCAGGCCGAGAATCGCGTCTTCGTTCTGCGGTTCCCGTTGCAGGACGGTGTTGTAGGCGGTTTTCGCGGCCTCATGATCGCCACGCTGTTCAGCCCAGTCCGCCAGCGTTAAGTCGATACGGGTGGATGGGGGCTGCTGGCGAAGCAGCGCTTCCGCCTCCTGCTCTTTTCCACCGTCGCGCAGGCGGTTGGCGTTTTCCAGCACCTGGTTACTTTGCAGGCGGCTCGCCAGCTCCTGAATGTTGCTGTTCCACCTGTCGCGCGGCAGCGTGTTCAGATGCGCCAGCGCGGCGCGGTCCCGATCGTTGCCGGACAGGTACAGCCCGCTGGCGTAAACCTGCTCCGGATCGCCCGGTTTCTGGCTTGCCAGCTGACGCATCAGGTTATCCGCCTGGCTGCGCTGACCAGCGCTATACAGATCGCGCGACAGCCGGTAGGTGATCCACACGTCGCCCGGGGAAAGCGCAAGGCGTCGGCGCTGAATTTCTGCGGCCTGGGCATATTTCCCCTCGCTTTCCAGCCGTTCGGCCTGGGCTGACAGCTGCTCGTTCGTCAGGCTACGTTCAATATCATCAATGCTGCGGCGCTGGCTGGCAGAGAGCGACTGAATAAACTGCGTCGCCTTCTCCGGAGACTGTGCGCGATAAATATTGGCAAGACCGCGCACCGCGTTGGTGTTGCCGCTGTCCATACGTAACGCCTGGCGGTAATAGTGTTCGGCCGCGTCGTTATCTTTACGCGCCGCCGCCGCATCACCCAGCCCCAGCACCGCGTAGCTGTCGGTATTATCGACGCTGCGCGCCTGCTGGTAATAGCGTTCCGCCTGGGCCGTATTGTTGGCTTTCAGGGCGTTATCCCCCTGCTGGATCAGCAGCCAGTATCGGTTGACCTTCAGCAGGCTGTCCCATTTGCCCCGGTTATCGCTCTGCGGATCGAGGGCGATCGCCTTTTCAAACTGCGCCACCGCGCGGGCGCGATCGCCTTTCTGGGAATAGGCCTGCCCCAGCGCGCCTACGGCTTCGCTGTCGGCGTGGTTGGCGCTGACCGCTTTCTGCAACTCCGTCACCGCTTTGTTGCCCTGCCCGGCTTCCACCGCGGCTAACCCTTCGGCTTTGGCGCGAAACGCCGGATCGGCGAGCTGTTTTTGCTGCGCTTCAAGCTGCGCGCGCGCCGCCGTCACGTTATCCCCATCGCTGAACACGCTCAGGTACTGTTGCAGCGCGGTGACGCTGGCGCTACTGGCCGGCAGATCTTTGATCTGCTGGTACCACATATCCGACGCCTGACTGCGGCCCTTGTTCGATTTGGCCATCTCCTGCAACACCGCAAACCCTTCGTCACGGCGTCCGCTCTCGAACAGAAGCTGGGCCAGCGAGGCCTGTAGCGGGGCGTTGCCCGGGCTGGTGGCGTTAAGGTTTTTAAGCTGGCCTATGGCTGAGTTCCGGCGGGCGGGATCTTTTGCCACCACGTTCCAGTACTCCGTCGCGATGTCGCCGGAGGGCGGATTACCGTCAAACAGTTTGTCATACGCGGCAATGGCTTCCTGCGTATGGCCGGTAGTGGCAAGCAGGCGAGCCTGCTGGAGGGCCTGGCGACCGTCCGGCGTGGAGAGCAGCATGGTCGTACGGGAGGACTGGTACGCGCTGGAATCGGGTGCCATTCCTTTCAGGCGATCCAGCTCTTTTTGCGCGCCCGCCGTATCGCCCTGTCGTAACAGATAGCGGAAGCGTGCGGCAATCACGTCCGGGTTGTCGGGGTCGATCAGCTCAAGGCGGTAGAGCGACTGACGCACCAAATCCTCACGCTGCGTGGATTCGCCCAGACGAACCTGTTCCAGCAGCTGTCTCTGCTGCGGGGAGTTGGCGGCCTGGGCCAGGGGCATTAGCGCCAGGCCAAGCGATAACGTGAGGAGATTTAGTGTGAACGTGCGCATTCCTGGCCCCAATCCGGTAGTAATTCACCTTGCGCGGTGAAGCGAAAACGATGCTGATCCCACCCTTGTCCAAAGAGGGTCAGAACGTAGCTGTAATAAGCATTATTATCGGGAAAACGATCGGCGACGCGCTGACGTTGCACCGCCTGCGCGTCCCGGTTTTGTAAAAACGGAAGCAGGGAGGCAGAGAACCCAACCGGCCCATCTCCGGTACGTTTCCCGGTCGCTACGTCCACTTTTTCCGGCGGCAAGCCTTGTTTGGTTGTGGTGGTCGCCATGGGCTTGAAACGCGCCAGTAGCCGGGCTTTCTGTGGATCGCTATCGTTCATCATCCCTACCCAGAGATAGACGCGAATCGCATCGTAGCTGCCGATAAGGGACGCATCCTGCTTCAGCTGCCAGCCGCCCTTCTTCTGATATTTCACCCAGTTCGGGGAAAATCCTTTAGGCGCGGTCTCCAGCAGCAGACGCAGGTTGGTTTCTCGGAGCGTCGTCCACGGTGCACCAAAACGGGTAAAATAGCTCGCAAGCTGCGGCGGCAGGTAGCTGGGGTTGAAGCGCCAGGCACTCTCTTCGGCAAAACCGACTTTACCCGGCAGCAACATAGAGCCCAGACCCGGCACCTTCACCACTTCCTCGGTGGCAATGCGCGTCAACAGCGCCTTACCCGTGCGCGTATAATCGGGATTTTTCCATAGCCGCCCGGCTTCCAGCAGCGACCAGGCAATCCAGATATCGGCATCCGACGCCGAGTTCGAGTCGATAACGGCCCAGGTTTCGTCGTCCTTTTTCCCCCACAGCCAGGCTGGGAGATGCTGGGCTAAATCCCCCTCGGCAAGGTTATCGCGCGTCCATGCCAGCAGCAGATCGAACGCCTTGCGATCGTTTGCTGCCAGCGCAAAGAACAGCCCATAGCTTTGCCCTTCCGAGGTGGTGATCTTGCGCGCGTCGCTGGGATCGATAACGCGCCCACCTTCGCTCATATAATCCTGCTTGAACGTCTCCCAGGCGGGCCAGCGGCAGGCGGCATGAAGATTCGCCGCCGCCAGCATCAACGCTGCGACTACACACCCACGAAAGATTTTCATCACCGCTTACTCATGGTCCGGATTAAGACGACGACGGCTAATGATTCGCAGCAGACGCCACAGCACCCAGGCCAGCAATACGACGCTGAGCGCAGCCAGCACGGCCAGCAGCACCGGGTGGTTAGACAGGGCGTACCACAGGCGCTCGAACCACGGCAGATGGCCCACATAGTAGACATCCCCCACGCGCAGGCTGTTGACCCCCGACTCACGAATAACCGAGACGGAACCGTACATTGCCGCCCGTTTACCGCTGTCGTTCATGGCCGTATTGAGCAGCTCATAGCCGCGCGGGCTGTCCGCCAGCAGGGCGATAACGCTGCGCTGGTCATTATACGGCGACTGGAAGCCGACAATCGCGGCCATCGGGCCCGTTGAGCTTACGGTCGTCCTGATATTGGCCTGACGATCGCCGCTGTCCGGCATGATGCTCGGGAACTCGGTCTGACGCAGCGGCGTGTTGACCCATGACTGCGCCGCCTGCACCAGCAGATCGACGCGCTTCTCGTCTTTCAGCTTGTCCGGAATGTTGCCGATGACCATGATATCGGCGTCTTTGTTCTGGATCTGGCTACCGTCGTTCGTCACCGTCACGTTGACCGCCGGCAGGCCGGTTTGCGCCCCGATGGTGCCCATGGTATCCAGCAGCGTGGCAACCTGACCTTCGTTGGCCGCTTTTGGCATCACGACAATTGATTCAGAGAGGTCTGCCATGCGGCTGAACGGGAAGCTGGCGTTTGCAAACGCACGCAGGTCCGGCATCGCGATAAAGTGGTAATACTTTGAGAAGTCGATTGTGGAATCGTCACCAATCACCACGTGGTTTTGCACCGGCTGGAAGGTAATACAGTTTTCCACCGTTCCACCCGGCATCGGGTTCATATACTGGAAGTTAAACCGCAGCTGGTTCACCGCACCCAGCTTCAGCGCCGGGATCGACACGTCGGTTTTACCGTCCAGCAGCCCCTGCAATACTGGCAGACGAAGCATCAGCCGGTTTGTCTCCTGGCTGCTGGTCAGGCTGAACGATTGCAGGAACTGGTTGTTGAGGCTGATATCCATGCGCGAGCTGTCTTTGGTTGCCGGCGCGGTGTAACGGTAGTTCAGGTTGATATCAATCCCGTTGGTGCGCAGCAGATACAGATCCGGCGGCAGGTTCAGCGACAGGCTGACGGGAGAAGGCTCAAGCCCGGTGGACTGCAATTGCTCTTCATAGGTTTTCAGCTCACCGAAGGTGATCGCGCGGTCGGTGCGCACCCAGTTTGGGGCATCATAAGGCTTACGCGCCAGCAGCGGTTTCACTTCATCCACCACGACGCTGTTGCCGCGGAACAGGATATTCCCCTGCGCAATGCCCTTCGCCGCCTGCACCAGATCTTTTTCATCACGCCCGAAGACCACCAGCAGCTTCACGTACGGGTTGTCCGGATGGGTGATCATCTCGATGGTGGGCGCTTTCACGGCCGGATGGTCACGCAGAAATGACGGACGTTTGGCGTTGGTGGCAAACACGATCGCGTTTTTATCCGGCATTTTGTCGTACATGACCGGGAAACTCTGACCGCGCCAGCCGGAGCGGGAACCAAACCAGGATGCCACGATGGAGGCCGCCAGCTGTTCGGTCACATCCGGAGAGCCCGCAAACACCATCGGCAGGTTCAGAGGACGGTTATCGCGCGGGTCGAAGAACGGCACCGGGAAGGCCGAGAGATCATTTTTCAGCGCCAGTGGCTGATACGTCATCTGTAGCGAGGAGTTGCGGCCCACATCCAGCCACAGGGTGCTGCTGGCCGGGTTTTCACAGACATCGCGATAGTGGCCAACAAATTCAAGGCGTACGCGGTTAAAATCGGTGATAAACAGCGGGTTAATCGGCACTTGGGCCAGGGTTTTCTTACCCAGCTGCTCTTTGGTGACTGGCAGGACGTCCATCAGTTCGTCATTCAGATAGACCTTAAGCTGGGACTGCACCGGCAGCAGCGACGGCGATGGCGTGTATTCCAGGTTGAGCATCGCTTTCGACACGACTTCATCGCTGCGCATACCGAATTCGATACCGCCATTTGGGTTGATGCCGCGCAGGACCATGCTGCCCGGCGGAGGGGCGATCTGGGCGAACGTCAGCTTAACGTCACGCGACGGCGTATTTTCCGCAACCACGGGTGCGTTGGCACCGGGCACGCCAGGCATGACCTGCCCCACCACCGGATTACCGGCAGGCAGCGTATTCCCCGTCGTCGGCTGATTTGGGACGACGTTTTCCGTCTGCCCCGGCGCCGCCGTCACAACCGGATCGGTCGCTTGCGCGACGACAGGCACCGTTGGAGCGGGCGTGGCCGCTGCGTTATCAGGCGCCGCGTTAGCCACTGTTGCAGGGAGCGCACTCATCCCCATTGCCACTGCACATAACCAGGAAAGTTTTGTTTTCATCGCGTTATCATCATTGTTGAGCCATAACCGGGTCCGCCTGCTTCGCTTCATCTCGCTCAGGCCGACGCGGAATGAACGACACGACCCAGGAAACCAGCGAAGTAAGTGACCGGAAAATTAATTTCACCGACGACGGGGCAAATTCTGCAAGGTGACGATAGCCACGGAACCCCAGCTTAAGAATATCCAGCAGGCTTTCCAGAGGCTTATCCTCAGGGAAGCTGTCCTGCCAGAGAGCCCACGTATCCGCGCGGGCAAACGTACACTGCACAAAATCAATATGTTGCTTTTTGGTCAGCGGCATCAGTTGCAGACCCACCTCATTTCCTCTCACGCGTACAACCTGCGTCGGGAAGACATACTCCTGCTGGCCGCGCTTAAGCAGTAAATTAACCTTCTGCCCCTCCAGCACCTTAGCCTGACCGTTGATCTTGATACCCAGACCGCCATCCGAGAAGTCATGTACGGTACAGGAGAAGAGATGGCCATCGTCGCGGGCAATGGCTGCGGGCATGCTGATTTCGACGCGGTGCGCGCGGCGGACCTGTTTACTCTCCACCGATACCGCCACCGCGCCACCGAGGATAATCAGGTTGTAAAACACCCACGCCATACTCACGAAGACCGTCAGGACTTCGTTTTCCGGGCCGTAGAAGTAGCGCCAGATCCCAACAATGACGCCCACAATATTCAGCAGCACCAGGAAGATATAGGGCCGGGAGATCACCCAGTCGACATACTCCTCTTCCACCAGCCCGCCCTTCGCGGTGACGTTAAATTTCCCTTTATGCGGGTTAATCAGCGCTACCATGGTTGGCGGCGCGATGTACCAGGCCAGCACCGTTTCGTAAATTTCGCTCCAGAAGGAGTGACGATATTTTCCCTGAATCTTCGAGTTCGTCAGGCTGGCGTGGATCATGTGCGGCAGCACGAACAGGGCAATCATCAGCGCGGGAGCGTAGATGATGTAAGCGTGAAGGAGCAGGAACGCCAGCGGCGCGGTGAGGAAGATAAGCCGTGGAATACCCGACAGGAAGTGGAACATGGCGTTGACGTAGCACAGGCGCTGCGCCAGCTTCAGCCCTTTGCCCATCAGCGGGTTATCGAGACGGAAGATTTGCACCATGCCGCGCGCCCAGCGAATACGCTGGCCGATGTGTGCCGACAGGGATTCCGTTGCCAGCCCCGCCGCCTGGGGAATGCGCATATAGGCCGAGGTATAGCCAAGGCGGTGCAGACGCAGGGAGGTGTGAGCATCTTCCGTGACCGTTTCCACGGCGATGCCGCCAATTTCATCCAGCGGCTTGCGGCGGATAACCGCGCAGGAGCCGCAGAAGAACGTGGCGTCCCACATGTCGTTCCCGTCCTGCACCAGGCCATAGAACAGCGTGCCCTCGTTCGGGGTTTTGCGGAAACGCCCAAGGTTACGTTCAAACGGATCCGGCGAGAAGAAGTGGTGCGGCGTCTGCATCATCGCCAGCTCTTTCTCCTTCAGGAACCAGCCCATCGTCATTTGCAGGAACGAGCGCGTTGGCACGTGGTCGCAGTCAAAAATAGAGACGAACTCCCCTTTGGCATATTTCAGCGCATTGTTGATGTTACCGGCCTTAGCATGTTCGTGAGTGGTACGGGCGATGTACTCTACCCCCACTTCGTCTGCGAACTGGCGGAACTCGGCGCGGCCACCGTCATCGAGGATCCAGATTTTGATTTTGTCCTTCGGCCAGTCGATACCCAGCGCGGCGTAGATGGTGTTTTTCACCACCGACAGATCTTCGTTGTAGGTCGGCACGAAGAGGTCCACCGTTGGCCACTGGGTCGTGTCTTTTGGCAGCGGCACCGGCTGACGATTCAACGGCCAGATAACCTGGAAGTAACCCAGCACCAGCACGATCCAGGCGTAGGTTTCCGCAAACAGCAGCACTAGCCCGCACACCAGGCTGACCGGATCGTCCCAGTTCAGCGTTGAGGTATAACGCCACCAGATGTAGCGGCAGGAAACGGTCAGCGACAGCACAATCAGCATCAGGGCGGAAAAACGTCCCGGAATGCGCCGCACCAGCAGCGCCACGCCCCACAGCAGGATCAGGAAGGTAAACTGCGCCAGCGGGTTGAACGGCTGGGTAATACAGACCAGCGCCAGAATGAGCGAGAACGCCACCACCACGCCGAGAATAAAACGCCGCAAGCCCGGGTGGAGGTGCCCGAGCTCTTTGTGGTTATCTAAATGTCCCGTTCTGTCGCCAACCCGGTCGGGTAGCCGGTCAAGCCACTGGTGATAGCGTTCACGCAGGTTCTGCACGCGATCGAAGCTGCGCCAGCGGGACGTTTTTTTCTCCGCGCCCGTTGAGGTCGCCAGCAGCCAGATGGACTGAATAGCGTAGCGCGCGGGATCGAGCGGACGCGGCTTGTCAGGGTTGATATGCGGATAGAGTTCACCGTGGCGCGCACGAATACGTTGCCAGCGCGGATGTTCAAGGGGGATGAACATCCACGCAAGAACCATCCAGAAACAGCCCAGCGCAGCGCTCAGCGATGAAGCGCCGTGATGACGGTAATGGAGATAGCGTTCACTTAAGCGCGAACTGACCGGCGGGATGAGCAGCCAGCTGGTCAGGCGACTCATGCCGTACTCCCGGCAGACTCAGGCCTTTTCGCAAAGTGCAGCAGACACCAGTTGGCCAGCGTCAGGATCTCTTCCGCCGCCAGTGAATCGCTACGGTACTCCCCAAGGGGTTGTTTCGACGCGAGGCACTCCGCCATCGCTTCGTCACGATGGATCACCATCGGCAACAGGCGGCGCTGACTCTGTAGCCAGACCTGGTACAGATCGTCCTGGATCTGGCTGCCAATGCGCAGATCGTTGATCAGAATATGGGCATTGGCAGGCAACGCCTGCTGATGCAGACGGATATGGCAATTCGCATCTACGTTCGCGATGGAGAGCACATGGTCACACTGCGCCAGCAACTGGCGGGTCAGCGACGCGGCGCCGTGCGGCAGGTCCAGCAGGATCCACCGATAGTGCCCTTTCTCTTTCAGGCTCTGCAACGCGGTGGTGAAGCGAGAGAACAGGCGCTGAAACGCGGCTTCATTCCCGCGTTCGGTTTCCGTCAGCTGACCAAAAGGAAGCAAATCGAGCTGGGAGGTATAGCGCAAACCCGCATCCCGCCAGTCTTTATCGTCCAGAAGCGCGCGCCCCCAGCCGTTTGAATACGTAAAGTCGACATTGAATGACATGCGCAGCAAATTATCGGAGCAGGCATCAATAACCAGTACCGATTCACCTAAAACCTGCAATGACCACGCCAGCGCCGCGGTTACGGAAGTTGTACCTACCCCACCACGGACGCCCTGTAATCCTAGTACGGCCATCAATGGCTTCCTTATTGTTGTTGGGCAAACTCAGCTAATAACGGCCAACGTTTAATAGCCGCAGCCAACTGTTCCCGCTGGGAAATATCGGTGTAATCTATTTCAGGCAACGAAAAAGCCTGCGTGAGCGCCAGAAAATCGTTTTGGAATGTGTAACCCAGGCTTGAGTCGACTGGCGTTGCGGGTTCGTTATTTTGCATTCTTATTTCATCCCTTTGAGTAAAATCATAAGATTCAGATGCAGCGAGGCGTCCTGCCCACGAAATTCATTTACATGCTAAATCTGATGTTCTTTAATTTCAATGTTAGGTTTATTTCTACGCTTTCGCTAGTAAACTGAGAGGCATAGAAATTCGACGAAAAGAGGGACACCGTGGACTCCATATTTTCTATTGGCATCCAGTCATTATGGGACGAATTGCGCCACATGCCAGTCGGAGGAGTCTGGTGGGTTAATACGGATCGTAATGCTGATGCCATCAGTCTGGTAAACCAGACGATAGCGGCGCAGGGTAAGGATTCCCGCGTTGCCGTCATTACGATGGGCGATGAGCCAAAGTCAATCATCAGGCTCGAAACTGACCGTGGACCCCAGACAGTACGATTATTTTCCATGTCAGCAGAGGCCGACAGTTTATACTTTTTACCCCGCGATATTCAGTGCTCTATTGTTCCTGAACACTATTTACTGATTCTTAAATGTTCTCAAAACGGTCTACAAAATATTCCGTCAGAAAAACTGCTGAAATGGCTGGAAAGAATCAACAGATGGGCGAAAAATCAAAATTGCACCTTATTGGTGGTTAACCCAGGCAGTAATAACGACAAGCTTTTTTCACTTTTAATGAGTGAATACCGCTCCCTCTATGGCCTGGCCAGTATTCGTGTCCAGACTGACAGCTATCTGTACGACGTGGCATTCTGGTGCAATGAAAAAGGGGTGAGCTCCCGACAGCAGCTTACCCTCAAACATGTCGGGGATGAGTGGCATCTTGCTCAACAGGAAGAGACGGTGGTTCAGCCACGCAGTGATGAAAAACGCGTACTGAGTCATATTGCGGTACTGGAAGGCGCGCCTGCTCTTTCTGAACACTGGTCACTGTTCGAAACCAATGAAGCCTTATTTGATGAAGCGCGCACCACGCAGGCGGCGACCATTATCTTCTCGTTGATTCAGAATAACCAAATCGAAACGCTGGCAAGGCATATTCACACGCTACGTCGACAGCGCGGCAGCGCGTTAAAAATCGTGGTGCGTGAAAATAATACCAGCCTGCGCGCCACCGATGAGCGCCTGTTACTGGGCTGTGGCGCTAATATGGTCATCCCCTGGAATGCGCCCCTCTCGCGCTGTCTGACGCTGATCGAAAGCATCCAGGGCCAGCAGTTTAACCGCCACGTTCCGGAAGATATCAGCACCCTGCTTTCCATGACGCAGCCGATGAAGCTGCGCGGCTACCAGAAGTGGGACACCTTCTGCGATGCGGTGGGCAACATGATAAGCAATACGCTGTTACCGGCAGACGGAAAAGGGGTGATGGTTGCCCTGCGTCCCGTGCCGGGCATTCGTGTTGAGCAGGCGCTTACTTTGTGCCGCCCTAACCGTACAGGGGATATCATGACCATTGGCGATAATCGCCTGGTGCTGTTCCTCTCCTTCTGCCGGGTGAACGATCTGGATACCGCGCTGAACCATATTTTCCCGCTGCCTACCGGAGATATTTTCTCGAACCGCATGGTCTGGTTCGAAGATAACCTGATCGCTGCTGAGCTGGTCCAGATGCGTACCCTGGCACCCGAAAAGTGGGCCAAACCGTTGCCTGTAACAAGCGGTGCCGTACCGGTTCTCAACGCGAAGCATGACGGGCATGTCTGGCGTCGGGTACCTGAGCCGCTACGTTTACTGGATGAGAACAAGGAGAGCGCGCCATTATGAATATCAGCGATATCATTCAACTGGTTGTTCTGTGTGCGCTAATTTTTTTGCCGCTGGGCTACTATGCGCGCCATTCCCTGCGCCGTATTCGCGATACGGTCAGATTACTGTTCGTCAAACCTCGCTATATTAAACCCGCCGGAACACTGACTCGCGCTCCGAACGTCAAGGCAAACCGAAAACATGACTAATTCTACCTATACCTCTTCGGCGCCATCGCCACTCTGGCAATACTGGCGCGGCCTGTCCGGCTGGAATTTCTACTTTCTGGTGAAGTTTGGTCTGCTGTGGGCAGGCTACCTTAATTTCCACCCTCTGCTTAACCTGGTGTTTATGGCATTCCTGCTGATGCCAATTCCGAACCTCAGGCTGCACCGTATACGTCACTGGGTCGCTATCCCCATCGGTTTCGCCCTGTTCTGGCATGATACCTGGCTGCCTGGCCCCGAAAGCATCATGAGCCAGGGCTCCCAGGTCGCAGGTTTCAGTGCGGACTATATGCTCGATCTGGTTGAGCGCTTTATTAACTGGCAGATGATTGGTGCGGTATTTGTCCTGCTGGTCGCCTGGCTGTTCCTGTCTCAGTGGATCCGCGTGACGGTGTTCGTCGTCGCGATTATGGTCTGGCTAAACGTCCTGACGCTGACGGGCCCGAGCTTCTCGCTGTGGCCAGCCGGTCAGCCGACAACAACCGTGACCACCACGGGCGGTTCCGCCGCCGCTACCGTCGCGACAGCAGGGGATAAGCCTGTGGTAGGGGATATCCCCGCGCAGACCGCACCGCCGACATCCACTAACCTGAACGCGTGGCTCTCCAGTTTTTACGCTGCGGAAGATAAGCGCCAGACGAAATTCCCGGATGCGCTGCCTGCCGATGCTCAGCCGTTTGAACTGCTGGTGATTAACATCTGTTCTCTGTCCTGGGCGGATGTCGATGCGGCCGGGTTGATGTCGCATCCGCTGTGGTCGCATTTCGATATACAGTTTAAAGACTTCAACTCCGCCACCTCCTACAGCGGCCCGGCGGCTATCCGTCTGCTGCGTGCAAGCTGTGGGCAGCCTTCGCATAAGAATCTCTACCAGCCCGCAGCTAACCAGTGCTATCTGTTCGATAACCTGGCAAAACTCGGCTTTACGCAGCACCTGATGATGGGCCACAACGGCCAGTTCGGTAACTTCCTGAAGGAAGTGCGTGAACAGGGGGGAATGCAGGCGCCACTGATGGACCAGAAAGGGCTGCCGGTGACGTTACTGGGCTTCGATGGTTCGCCGGTGTATGACGATACCGCCGTGCTTCAGCGCTGGTTCGATACCGTCGGCAAAGAAGAAGGGACGCGTAGCGCGACGTTCTATAACACGCTGCCGCTGCACGACGGGAATCACTATCCAGGCGTAAGCAAAACGGCCGATTATAAAGCCCGTGCCCAGAAGTTCTTTGACGAGCTGGATGCGTTCTTTACCGAGCTGGAAAAATCAGGGCGTAAAGTGATGGTGGTGGTGGTACCGGAACATGGTGGAGCGCTGAAAGGCGACAGGATGCAGGTGTCTGGCCTGCGTGATATCCCAAGCCCGTCCATCACTAACGTTCCGGCCGGGATTAAGTTCTTTGGCATGAAGGCGCCGCGTCAGGGTGCGCCTGTTGAGATCACCCAGCCAAGCAGCTATCTGGCCATCTCGGAACTGGTTGCTCGCGCAGTAGACGGTAAGCTGTTTGTGGAGGATAGCGTGAACTGGGATCAGCTCACCAGCGGGCTGCCGCAGACGGCAGAGGTATCGGAAAACGCTAACGCGGTGGTGATCCAGTATCAGAACAAGCCTTATGTCCGACTGAATGCCGGGGATTGGGTGCCATATCCGCAGTAATAGCCGCTACACCCTCTCCCCTGTGGGGAGAGGGTTACTCTGCACTTCGTAACGAAATTTCTCCGCCCACCCAGGGCTTAATCACGCCATCCTGTTCAAGAAGCAACGCGCCCTGTGCGTCAATACCGCGTGAAGTGCCGTAAATCTCTTTATCCCCAATCAGCAGCTTCACCGGTCGGTTAATAAAGTTATCGAGCTTTTCCCAGCGGGAGAGGAATGGCGCTAATCCCTCCTGTTCAAAGAGCGTCAGCGAACTTCGTAACTCATTGATCATCCGGCCGGCAAGCGTATTGCGATCGATGGCGATCCCCGCTTCCTGGAGATTGGTCCAGGCCTGGTTCACCACATCGTTTTGCACGTTTCGCATTACCATGTTTAGCCCAGCTCCAATGACGATCTGCGCGGCATCGCCCGTTTTTCCCGTCAGTTCAACCAGGATACCTGCCAGTTTGCGATCGTTGAGATAGAGATCGTTCGGCCATTTCACCCGCACGTTATCCGCGCCCAGATCGTGCAGCACCTCTGCCATCACAATACCGATGACCAGGCTCAGCCCGATGGCCGCAGCCGGCCCCTGCTCAAGCCGCCAGTACATGGAGAGATAGAGGTTGGCGCCAAATGGCGAGAACCACTTGCGACCCCGACGGCCACGTCCTGCCTGTTGATACTCGGCAACGCAGGCATCGCCGGATGTCAGCTCGCTCAGGCGGTCCAGCAGATACTGGTTCGTCGAATCAATAACCGGCAATACCGCAACGTTGCCGTGCCCAATCTGGCTGCGAATGGTCTCTTCATTCAGTAACTGGATCGGTTCCGGCAGGCTATAACCTTTACCAGGCACCGTAAACACATCCACGCCCCAGTCGCGGAGCGTTTGTATATGCTTGTTGATAGCAGCGCGGCTCATGCCCAGCTGTTCGCCCAGCTGCTCGCCAGAATGAAACTCGCCATCTGCCAGAATGCCGATGAGAGTTAACGGAATTGTATTGTCCTTCACGCAATGGTCTCCACGGCATTCACTTCGCCTGTTCGGCCAATAAAGCGAACTTCAGGCTCCAGCCAGACGTTAAATTTTTCGCCCACGCGCTGGCGAACATGGTGCGCCAGGTTGACGACATCTTCACTCGTCGCGTTGGACTGGTTAATCAGTACCAGTGCCTGCTGACGGTGAACAGCAGCGCCACCAACAGTGGTACCTTTTAAATCACATTGATCGATAAGCCAGCCTGCGGCCAGCTTCACGCTGCCATCCGCCTGAGGATAATGCGGAGCCGTTGGCCAGCCGGCGAGAAATGCTTTGGCGTTTTCGCTGCCGATCACCGGGTTTTTGAAGAAACTGCCCGCGTTTCCATTCACTTTCGGGTCCGGAAGCTTGGTCATTCGCATATGGCAAACGGAATCAAATACCTCACGCGGTGTGACGGTAGCCGGATCGAGGCGGGTCAGATCGCCGTAAGTCAGCACCGGTTTCCAGTCCTTTGCCAGACGCAGACCAACGGCCACAATGACGAACCGATCCTGATACTCGTGCTTGAAAATGCTGTCGCGATAGCCAAAGCGGCACTGCTCTGCGGTTAAGCGCTGCGCATTACCTGTGGCCAGCTCAATGCAGTCGACGTATTCGCAGACGTGTTTCAGTTCGATGCCGTAGGCACCGATGTTTTGAATAGGAGACGATCCTGCGCAGCCCGGGATCAGGGCCAGGTTTTCCAGCCCGGGCATCCCTTTTTCAAGGGTATATTGCACCAGACGGTGCCAGTTTTCGCCAGCACCCACGCGTAAATACCAGCTGTCAGCGCGCTCTTCAACGTCAATTCCCATGATGCGGTTGACGATCACCGTTCCCGCAAAATCATCGAGAAACAGGACATTACTTCCTTCGCCCAGAATCAGTACGGGTTCACCGTTTTCTGTTGCGCTCTGCCACGCATTCAGCAGCTGCTGAGCATTTTCGGCACGTACAATTTGATTAGCATTTCGTTGAATACCAAAGGTATTCCAGGGCTTAAGGGAGTGGTTCATAGACGTTATCCTGATGCAAAAACCGGGGTAGTTTACCGTATATACGCAGGGATAGGTGATTAGTTTATGGAAATGAAGGATCTGCAA